>NZ_SSMW01000117.1 GCF_004799405.1 Bradyrhizobium sp. | reverse complement strand
TCAAACTTGAGCATCGGGCCTGGCGTTGCCGGCACTGTCGCCGCTATATGTGATCCCAAACAACTCCCTAAATGAAGCTACATGCCTTGCCTCGGGGACGTTCTGCCTTCTCGTGGGTGATGGCTTACATCTCAAAAGCTCCGCATCGCTGTCCTTCCTGTGCCCTATGCTGATGATATTGATGCCAGCGGCGCGTAGCTCGCTGATCCTGGCCCCTCACCGGCAGCGGGCATTGCCTGATCTTTCGCGCGGATGATAGGTTTTCGGGGATGCCTTGGTCGCGCCTCTTCGACGATCCGATCCAGCCACCGAGGGGCAAGAAGCTCGTCACCCTGAAAAACGCGGCGGCCTACCAGCCGAAGTCAGAACAGCAGGCCCTGGAATGGTAGGATCGCGGGCCGCTGATGCATGCCCATGTCGGCATGAGCTGGCACTGCACGGCGCGAAACCGATCCTGGGAATACGACGGGGTTGAAAATGCGCGAGACTACGCCCAGCTTAAAACATCCGGAAGACGGGGCGGTCACCGCGATACCAGCCGACTTCGCGGTTGGGGGTAATGCGTATCAACCATGTTGCGATAACCGGCTTGATGTGGCACAGCATCCAATGCCTATTAAGACTGGTAGCAACCAGTTAAGGAATGCTTAGGACGCCAATGCTTTGGTTGTTACGCTGAGTAGCAAACCGAGTCGGCGTTCCAGATAAATCGACCGCCCGAGATCAAATGCAGCTTGTCCCCGCAGAGACTTCTCTCGTCGTTGCCGGCGCTTGGAATCCCGCGATTCTAACTCCAGAATGGGTCCTACGTCACGGCCTAAACCGGCCTGCTGGTCAGCCGGAGCCGATACAGGTCTATGTTCCGGCGGGAACAGGATTGGTATTTGATTTCCCGAGATACGTTCTTCCGGAATTTAGCTATGTAGTGCGCCCTGACACGCTGATCATGACGCCAAGCCAGCAAACGGCCGATCGCTTGGATGTTCTCGAAGACGCTGCTGCAGCAATGCTAGAACATCTGCGTCACACGCCGATAAGCGGAATAGGACATAACTTTGAGTACCGCGATGCCGATCCGTCGCCGGACCAGCTCGAAAATTTCACGCGTTCTCGACAAGATGTTTCGGATATCATGCCTGAGGGTTGGAACGCCGCTTCGACTGTGGTAGCTTCCGCTTTCAAGAAAGCAGATGAGTCGGTGATAACCACCATCACGCGCCAGTTCGATGCGGGTACCGTTTCGATTAAATTCAATTTCCACCATCCGATTCCCAACGTCGAGCAGGCAGTCCAGATTTTGCGTGGGCAAAATAATTTTGCGCGGATGGCCGCGAATTTCGAATTAGCAAGGCGCTTAGTAACTAATCTTTATGGGGGGGAATAAAATGACGAGAGGAAACCGTCGTTCTTCGACGTCCGGTTCAATCAGCAATTGGACAACGCAACATGATGCACCGCGCGTGATCAAGAGTTCGGACACGATTGGAAAACTGAGTCAGGACGTCGTTCTCATATCCGGCCGTCTGACAATGAACCACGGCGTCAAGGAGGTTGAAATTTCCGTTGAGCCGGGCGCAGTTAATCGCAAGCTGGCGATACGCGACTTGAACGGACGCCTTCAGGGTAAAACCATCAGAAGCAATACTTACGCAGAGAAAAATTGAAGGCGACGACCGTATTGGCCCATGCATTTCACGTACGAGCGCGAAAAATACTCTGTAAGTGAACTGATGCAGGGAGACGTTCTTAGAAGGACGGCTGCGCTAGACGATGTATTGAAGGAAGTTCATCCGCATTTCTATCAACATCCGAAAAATCTTTTCTTCATGGTCCTGACGCAAAGTTGCGACTTGGTGCCACGGGGCCCGTCTAAGTCTTGCAAGGCTCCCTATATCGCAATCGCGCCAGTGCGCACCCTCGATCTGGTAATCGAAAGATATATAGCGCAGCAGAATGTGGCGGAAGTCAAAGCTGAGCTTCCGGTGTTGAGCGCCAAAGCGCGTAACAAGGTTTCGGAATTTCTTCACCGGCTATTCAATAACAACGAACCCGGATACTTCTACTTGGACTCCGTCGGCACCGCCTTGCCTGCTGACTGCGCCGCTTTTTTGAATCTCTCGATTTCGATCAAATCCGAATTCCATTTCACAAAGTGCATAGAATCCAAGGTTCTTCAATTAACCGATACGTTCCAAGCCAAACTGGGGTGGCTCGTCGGAGATATGTTTTCGCGCGTGGGAACGCCCGATTGGGAACCTTCGGAAATAAACAAAAAGGTCACCGCCGCTGTGAGGGATGCTGCGATCTGGGTAGACGATTCTAAAATCAATGCTGTGGAGGCTGCTTATCGCGATATCGCCGACGGAGACGTCAACAGGAAAATGTCAGCAGCGGAAATAACGTCCGTCGTCTCCAGAGTGCCAACCCGGAAGCAGTTAGTAATAAATCAAGCTAATGTCGTAATAGCGGAAGTTCTAAGGGGAAATGATGCGCAGGCGCAAAAGCTTATTCGGCGTCTGGAGAGCGACTCTGCACTTACTGCGCTCCTCAAGTGATGCACTGCTTTTCACAGCGTTAGCTGTGACGTCTTGCGCGGCCCGCTTGCGGAATGGCATGCCGCAGACGCAGGCCCACTTGACTGGCAGCTGACAGAGGCAAGACGACGCTCTCACCCCTCCTCATTTAATGGCGGATATTCGCCGAACCTGTCATGGTAGGATTCTAACAAGAAGCTCTCGGCACGCTTCGCGCCTATAACCTTTTCTCCCTTGTGATCTTGCCAGTGCTCGATGAAGGCCCAATCCACTGCGAGGGAAGACCATGGATATTTTTGCGGCCGCGCGCTGTGATGGTCCCAACCTTGCGTGGCGTGATGCTCCCGCTTTGAAAGCTGCATTAGCCGGGTCCGAAGAATTGACCAGCCTCGTTGACTACCCGCCCGCCCGATATAGACCGTGCCGGTTGGATCTGTTCCGCAAAACCGGCCGATAGCGGTGCCCGGAACGAACACCCGATAGACACCGTACCACTGGCTTGAGTATTTAGATGACGGCAACAGGCCATAGTTGTCTCTCAGCTCGGATAGCAGGCGTGCCTTCCCCCACGTAAACTCGACGGTGGCCTGAACTTGCCTGTGTTGATGTAGGACCTTCCCTAGTTGAAACTGCGGAGTCCAAACCGTTCTCCGAAGCACAGTCGGAACGCAGTCCTCCCAACCCGGCCAGATATCGCTATCGCCCAAGGGGGCGAGCAACTTGCGGGCTTCTTCGAGGGCGGCGTCGGCAGTTTGGACGTATTCCTTGCCGTACTCGACGTCCTCATCGTCATCTTTCTCCGTCCCGCTCACGGAAAGCTCCTATCGTCCTGCAAGCGACGACCGGGTAGTGTCTCAGTTTGAAATTTACGTTTCGTCAGAGTCATCTTTCGTAACGAAAATATCGACAGCCCCAGTAATTGCCCGCCGTATTCTCGATTCTGAGGATTGATTGTTTGTGGGAGGGCAAAATCGCTTCTTTGCCCCGGTTTCTATTTCTGTGCCGACTATGGCGCCGGGATCACTCGTGTCGAGCCGGGTGACGCTGTTAGTGTCCAGCGTAAAGAATGTCACTTTGATATTTCTGGCCAAACAATAGGACCTAAATATCATCAAGGCTGGCACGACATCGTTTAGCCAATCCTCCTGCCCGCTATCGTCTTTGAGATCGTACCGAAAAACGCTCCCACCGAGGCGGGTCCAGCAAAACCGTTCAAACATACTTCGGATATAGTTTCGCTCATTGGTATCCGCCTGAGCCAAATCTTAAGAGACGGTGATCGGCATTGCGAAATCCTTTCGGTCTGGCGATGCTTAGCGCCAAGCAATCTTTAGGTTGTAGCAATATCGCCGGCCGCTAGGGTCCGCCCGCCGCTCTCAAAACGCGCCGGATGGCCCTCTCTTGCACGTTGTAGCCCTGACTGTAGCCCTGGGCCCGGTTTCCAAGCAAAAAAGTTACGTGATTATCGACTTAAGTCATTGATTTAATTGGCTCCCCGGGCTGGATTCGAACCAGCGACCATTCGATTAACAGTCGAATGCTCTACCGCTGAGCTACCGAGGAATAGGGCGAAACCCAAGGGTTTTGAACAAGGGTATGAACGAGGTTCGCCGAATGGGCAGCGTATAACAAAGCCTCCCAGGCTTGCAAAGCGGGAAATGGCCGCTCAGGCGTGCCGCCGGCCTCGATCGAAAACTCTGCGGATGGCAATGGCTTGTCGGCCTTTGTTAGCGCGCCGAAATGGCGGGGCAGGCGGCTCGCCGGCTGATCGGGTTCACGGAACCGTGCCCGGCACCAATCGCTAAAATGACTTATTCCCCCATGATCTTCGGTTCTGCCGGGATTCCGCTGAGGGTGATTCGATGCAAGATATCGAGACCGATCTCGTCAGGCAGACCCCGTCGATCGTTCCCTGCCATATCCCGACCATGAGTGACGACGAATGCCTCGTCCGGCTGGCGCAAGCCGTCGCGCAACATGATTCCGGCCAGTTGGACGAGGTTGCGCGGCTGATTGGACGCCTCGCCGTCACCATCGAATAGATCGCGCTCCGCAACCACTGGCAGTGTCGCGGGGCTGGCGGCGGGGCGGTTTCGGCCAACCCATCACCGTAGCGCGCGCCATGTTGCGTTTTGGCGAACCTTGTACCAAAGATGACCCCGTCTTGGCTTCCACACGCGGCAACGCCGCTCCATTCCGGGGTTCGTCAATGTCCGGTTTCTCGACCGCGCGCCGGAAAATGGTGGATGGTCAGGTGCGCCCCAGCGACGTCACCGATATCAACATCATCAATGCCATGCTCGAGGTGCCGCGCGAGGCATTCGTGCCGCAAGCTCAGCGCGCTTTGGCCTATCTGGACCTCGACCTCGACGTCAGCGAAGGGGCCGGCGCCAAACGCTTTCTGATCAAGCCCGCGGTGTCGGCAAAGCTGCTGCAGGCGGCCGAAATCAACAGCACCGACCATGTTCTGGTGGTGGGTTGCGCCACCGGCTATCTGGCGGCCGTGGTTGCCAGGCTGGCCGGGCAGGTGACGGCGACGGAAAGCGA
Source organism: Bradyrhizobium sp. (assembly GCF_004799405.1). Lineage (GTDB taxonomy): Bacteria > Pseudomonadota > Alphaproteobacteria > Rhizobiales > Xanthobacteraceae > Bradyrhizobium. The sequence goes on along the minus strand of NZ_SSMW01000117.1, from coordinate 38,185 downwards.
GCCGTCGCTGGCGGCCAAGGCAACGGATGTTCTCGGCCGGCTTGGGCTTGGCAACGTGACCGTCAAGGCTGCGGCGGCAGCCGACGGGGATCCAGCCAACGCCCCCTACGACGTGATCGTCCTCAACGGCGCGACCGAGGTCACCCCGGACCGGCTCTACCAGCAGCTTAGGGACGGCGGCCGGCTGGTCGGTGTTTACGCCACGACCCAGCCGCAGCGGGCGACGGTGGTGACGCACTCGCACGACGATTTCGGGTATCGGGCGCTTTTTGACGCCACCGCGCCGGTTTTGCCCGGACTTGAGCGCCTCCCCGCGTTCGTTTTCTAGCGCAAACGGCTCCATAATTCGCTTGAAAATCAAAAGTGTGGCCCGGACGCTTCACGTCAAGAGTTTCCACAGAGATCGGGCTGCAGGGGTTCCGTCGTGCTGCCGCGGAGAATATGCTGTGACGGGCACATGACTCGGAACAAGACGATAAGCCGGTGCAAAGGCGCGCGAACCGGTTGATAACATGGATGGAATTCCAAGTATGCGTGGGGTGAGGGCGGTTACCGGGGCAGCTGCTGTGGTCCTTCTGATGGCCTGTGCGGGCTCGATTCCGGCGCTCGCCGATACGATTGAGGCTGCGCTGGTGCGCGCCTATCAGAACAACCCTCAGCTCAACGCCCAGCGCGCCTCGGTGCGCGTCACCGACGAAAACGTGCCGCAGGCGCTGTCGGGCTATCGGCCGCGCGTCACCGTCACCGGCACCGCCGGCGAGCAATATACCGACACCTTGACCACGGCGGGCGGCAGTCCCACCACCATCGTGCGAACCATCGTGCACGGCTTCGATCCGCCGCGCACCGTCGGCGCCACCGTCACCCAGACGCTGTTCAACGGCCAGCAGACCGCCAACAGAACCCGCGCCGCGGAGAGCCAGGTTTCCGGCGCGCGCGAAGCGTTGCGCGTGCTTGAACAGACGGTTCTGCTGTCGGCTGCCACCATCTATATGGACTATCTGCGCGACTCCGCGATCGTCGAGGTCCAGCGCAGCAACACCCGCGTTCTCGAGCAGACGCTGAAACAGACCAAGGATCGCTTCAATGTCGGCGAGGTGACGCGCACCGACGTGGCGCAGTCCGAAGCGCAACTGGCCGCCGGCAAGACCCAGCAATTGACCGCCGAATCCAACCTGAACACGACGCGATCGAATTTCCGCCGCATCATCGGCAACGAACCGGAACAATTGGCCCCGGGCTCGCCGGTGGACCGCTTTCTGCCGCCAACCCTGCCGTCCGCGGTCGATCTCAGCCTGCTGGAAAATCCGAACGTGACGGCGGCGATGTTCGGCATCGACGTCAACTATCTCCAGGTCAAGGTCAACGAGGGCGCGCTGTTGCCGACGGTGACGTTCCAGGCCTCGGTGGCGCAGTCCTATGAAACCGCGATGACGATCTACCGGTCGTTCGGCGCCTCGGCGGTCGCGCAGCTCTCGGTTCCGGTGTATCAGGGCGGCGCCGAATACTCGCTGATCCGCCAATCGAAGGAAACGCTGGCGCAGCAGCGCCTCAATCTCGAAACGACCCGCGACCAGACCCGCGCCAACACCGTGACCGCATGGGGCCAGCTGGTGGCGGGCAGGGCCCAGGTGGCATCGGCGCAATCGCAGGTGACGGCATCCGAGATCGCGCTCAACGGCGTGCGCGAAGAGGCCAAGGCCGGACAGCGCACCACGCTCGACGTGCTCAATGCCCAGCAGGCGCTGGTCAACGCCCGGGTCGCGCTGGTCACCGCGCAGCACGATCGCGTGGTCGCGTCGTATGCGGTGCTGAACGCGATCGGACGGTTGTCGCCGCAAGTGCTCAATCTCCCGACCACCCTCTACGACCCGAGCGTGCACTATCAGCAGGTGCGCGATAGCTGGTTCGGCATTCGCACGCCCGACGGCCGCTGATATCGGCCGTCGCCGTTTGCTTCCGCGTTGCTTGCAATCAATTATTGCCATGACGTACCTTTGCCGGAGGCAGCAGAGCGATTCGCGCCGTGTCTGGCATTGTTGCACCCATCTTTGGACCGCAACGCTTCGGTGCCCGAGCAGGGGCAGCGTCTTGTGCGATGCGTCCGGCGGCGCGTGATCTGGGGACAAGTCAGGCTTGTGCGATGAAAATCCCGGCCCGAATATCCGGAACCGGCACATCCCGCCTTGGCTGGTGTAATCTTGGCGGGTGTAGCCTTCGCCGGTATAGCCTTGGCTGGTGTAAAACGCATGCGAGGGCGTTGATGATGTGGAGTCGGAGATGACGCAGCCCGCAAAGGTCCAGGAACCCTCGATGGAGGAGATTCTGGCGTCGATCCGGCGCATCATCGCTGACGATGAGGCCAAGCCTTCAGAAGCCACGCCTTCGGAAACCAAGCCCGCGAGCCTGGCCGCTCAGGCAAGGCCTGAGAAATCCGAAGCCGCGCCGCCCGCCAGGGCGCCCGTGATGAAAGACATTCCGCCGTCGGCCATTCCCGCGGCGAAAGCGGCTGCGGCCAAAGCGGCGCCGCCGCCTGTCGAACTCGCGCCGACCCCCGCTGCGCCGGCCGCGGCCAACAGCCAGGACGACATCGACGCGATGCTGGCCGGGCTCGATGAAGCAACTTCCGGAGCCGAGATACGGCCGCCGCTTCCGGACGGCGAGGTGTTCGAACTCACCGACGAGATGGCGTTGCCGGATCCGCTGCCACCGCAGCGGGAGCAGCCTGCGTTCCACCGGATCGAGCCCGAGGACGATCTCGAATTCACCGAAACGGCCGCCACCAAGCCGCCTCATCGCCAGCCCGAACCGCCGCCGTTCTTTGAAAGCGCGCCGCCCCCGCCGCAGCAGATCCTGTCGCGCTCGACCGTGTCGGCGGTCGAATCGGCGTTCAATACGCTGGCCAATACCGTGCTCAGCAACAACGCGCGGACGCTGGAAGACCTGGTCAAGGAAATGCTGCGGCCGATGCTCAAATCCTGGCTCGACGATAATCTGCCCGGTCTGGTGGAACGCATCGTCAAGGCCGAAATCGAGCGGGTTTCGCGCGGACGCTAGGCCACTCTTCTCCCCTCCCTCCGCGCAGCGGCGGGGAGGGGTTGGGGGCGGGGGGTCTATCGGCAAGGACCCACGCCTTCGATGAATGCCGCGCCACCCCCACCCCCCACCCCCAACTCCTCCCCACCACGCGCAAGGGCGCGTGAAGGGAGGGAGTGTCATGTTGACTTGGCGCGCGTGTGCGGCTTTCTAGCCCCTCACATCCCCGGTTGATTGAAATGATCGAGAAAAACTACCAGCCCGCCGATATCGAAACCCGGATGTCCCGCCTCTGGGAGGATGCCGGCGCGTTCAGGGCCGGACGCCCCGAACGCCGCGATGCCAAGCCCTTCACCATCGTGATCCCGCCACCGAACGTGACGGGCTCGTTGCACATGGGGCACGCGCTCAATAACACCCTGCAGGACATCCTGTGCCGGTTCGAGCGGATGCGCGGCCGCGACGTGCTGTGGCAGCCGGGCACCGATCACGCCGGGATCGCGACCCAGATGGTGGTGGAGCGGCAATTGACGGAGCGGCAAGAGCACCGCCGCCAGATCGGCCGCGCCAAATTCCTCGAGCGGGTCTGGCAATGGAAGGCCGAGAGCGGCGGCGTCATCGTCAATCAGTTGAAGCGGCTCGGCGCGTCCTGCGACTGGTCGCGCGAACGCTTCACCATGGACGAAGGCCTGTCGCGCGCGCTCATCAAGGTGTTCGTCGCACTGCACCGCGACGGCTTGATCTACAAGGACAAGCGGCTGGTGAACTGGGATCCGAAGCTGCTGACGGCGATCTCCGATCTCGAAGTGCAGCAGGTCGAGGTCAAGGGCAGCCTGTGGTATCTGCGCTATCCGCTCGAAGGCAAGACCTTCAATCCCGAAGATTCCTCGACCTTCATCGTGGTTGCGACCACGCGGCCGGAGACGATGCTGGGCGATACCGCGGTCGCGGTGCATCCGGACGACGAGCGTTATGCAGCATTGGTCGGCAAGCACGTGATCCTGCCGCTGGTGGGACGCAAAATCCCGATCGTCGCTGACGAATATTCCGATCCCGAGAAGGGCTCGGGCGCGGTGAAGGTGACGCCGGCGCATGACTTCAACGATTTCGAGATCGGCCGGCGGCACAATCTGCCGCAGATCAGCGTGCTCGATCAGGAGGGATGTCTGGCGCTTGCCGGCAACGAGGATTATTTGCGCGGATTGCCGGAAGGCTCGGCGCAGCTCGTGGAAGAATTCGACCGCGTCGAACGGTTCGCCGCGCGCAAGCGGATCGTGGCGCGGCTGGAAGATTTCGGCTTCGTGGAAAGGATCGAGCCCAACACGCATGCGGTGCCGCATGGCGATCGTTCCGGCGCGGTCATCGAACCCTATCTGACCGACCAGTGGTACGTCGACGCCAAAACCCTGGCGCAGCCGGCGATCTCGGCGGTGCGTAGCGGCGCGACAGCGTTTGTGCCGAAGAACTGGGAGAAAACCTACTTCGAGTGGATGGAGAACATCCAGCCCTGGTGCATCTCGCGCCAGCTCTGGTGGGGTCATCAGATTCCGGCGTGGTACGGGCCCGACGGCAAGGTGTTCGTCGCCGAAACCGAAGAGGAAGCCGTCGGCAACGCGCTTGGCTATTACGCCGAGCAGGAAGTCATCACGCAGGAACAGGGGCGCGAGATGGCGCTCGATCCGGCAAAACGCGCCGACTTTATCAAGCGCGACGAAGACGTGCTCGACACCTGGTTCTCCTCGGCGCTGTGGCCGTTCTCGACGCTGGGCTGGCCCGACGACGACACCGATGTGAAGCGTTACTATCCGACTGACGTGCTCGTCACCGGATGGGATATCATCTTCTTCTGGGTGGCGCGGATGATGATGATGGGTCTTCATTTCATGAAGGAGGCGCCATTTTCTATCGTCTACATTCACCGCCTGGTTCGCGACGAGAAGGGCGCCAAGATGTCGAAGTCGAAAGGCAACGTCATCGATCCCCTCGGCGTCATCGACGACTACGGCGCCGACGCGCTGCGTTTTGCGCTGGCGCGCGGGGCCGCGCACAGTCACGATATCAAGCTCTCGTCCCAACTCGTCGAAACCAATCGCAATTTCGCGACCAAGCTGTGGAACGCCTGCCGCTTTGCCGAGATGAACGGTTGCGCGATGCCGCCGGAGTTCGATCCGGCGAGGGCGAAAGAGACGCTGAACCGCTGGATCGCGCATGAGACGTCGCGCGCCACCCGCGAGGTCACCGAGGCGATCGAAGCCTATCGCTTCAACGACGCCGCGAACGCAATCTATCGCTTCGTCTGGAACGTCTATTGCGACTGGTATCTCGAACTCGCAAAACCCGTGCTGATGGGCGAGGACGGCGCGCCCAAGACCGAGACCCGCGCCATGGTGGCGTGGGCTCGTGACGAGATTCTTAAATTGCTGCATCCGTTCATGCCCTTCATTACCGAAGAACTCTGGGCGGTGACGTCAAAGCGCGATGGCCTCCTGGCGCTGGCGCCGTGGTCACGCAAAGCCGATCCATTGACGCCGGAGCAACTGGCGCTGATGGCAACCGCATCGCCCAACGATGCGCTGCTGCCGCCGGTTCTTTCTGCGCTGGATACTGCCGATTTCAGCGATTCCGCCGCCGAAGCGGAAATCGGCTGGGTGGTCGATCTCGTCACCGCGATCCGCTCGGTGCGTGCGGAAATGAACATCCCGCCGGCAACGCTGACGCCGCTGGTGCTGGCAGGTGCCTCCGCTGAAACCAGGGAGCGCGCGCAACGCTGGAACGACGTGATCAGGCGTATGGCGCGGCTCGGAGACATCTCATTTGCCGCATCCGCGCCGGAAGGCGCGGTGCAGCTGCTGGTGCGCGGCGAGGTCGCGGCATTGCCGCTGAAAGGTGTGATCGACCTTTCCGCCGAGAAGGCCCGGCTCGACAAGGAAATTGCCAAGGCCGACGCCGATATCAAGCGCGTCGACGCCAAGCTCGGCAACGAGAAATTCGTCGCCAATGCGCCGGAAGAAATCGTCGAGGAGGAAAAGGAAAAGCGCGAGGCCGCCGTGGCGCGGAAAGCCAAGATCCTCGAGGCGCTGGAGCGGCTGAAGAACGCAGCGTAGGGGATGACCGATGCTGGACCATGTCACCATCACCGTTTCGGACATCGCCGCCGCCGAGCCTTTCTACGATGCGCTCATGAAGGCGCTCGGCGTCGTCAAGGTCGGACGCCGCGACGACTGGCTCGGCTACGGCGAACGGGCGCGACCGGATCATCCGGAGCGCACCTACATCGCGATCCGCAAGGGTGCAAAGCCCGAGGAAGCCTTCGGCCGCCACTGGTGCTTCAAGGCGAAATGGCGCACCGAGGTCGATGAGTTCTGGGCCGCCCGTGTCGCCAACGGCGGCACGGACGAGGGCCCGCCCGGCTTGCGCAGCTACCACGCCTCTTATTATGCGGCATTCTTGCGCGACCCCGATGGCAACCGGGTCGAAGCCGTCTGCCATCGCCCGGTCTGAGGGAAATCCATGCAAACGGGCCAGCCCAGTCGAACCGCGCGCGGCGCGGCCGCCTATCGCGCCATTCATCAAACCGAGGACGGTGGCACGATCTTCAGCGATCCATTCGCCCAGGAAATTCTCGACGACGAAGCCCGGGCGACGCGCGATGCCATAGCCGCCGATCCGTCGCTGCGGCCGATGCGTCTGTTCATCGCCGCGCGCAGCCGGTTTTCCGAGGATACGCTTGCGGCCTGCGTCGCACGCGGGGTGCGCCAGATTGTGGTGCTGGGTGCGGGCCTAGATACGTTCTCGCTGCGCAACCCGTATGCCGGCCGCGGTGTTCGCGTGTTCGAGGTCGATTACCCGGCCACGCAGGCGTGGAAGCGGGAGAGCCTGGCGCAGGCCGGGCTTGCGATCCCATCGTCGCTGACTTTCGCTCCGGTCGATTTCGAGCGGCAGAGTCTCGCCGAGGGATTGATGGCGGCCGGTTTCCTGCCCGATCGCCCTGCATTCTTCCAGTGGCTCGGTGTTGCGATGTATCTGACGCGCGAGGCGGTCGCCTCGACGCTGGATTTCATCGCCGGCGTGCCGGAATCGGAAGTCGTGTTCGACTACGCCGAGCCGTTCGAAAACTACCCGGCCGATCGCCGCGCCGTCATCATGGCCATTGCGGAAAGCGCGGCGGCGCGGGGCGAGCCATGGCTCAGCCTGTTCGATCCGGTTGAACTCACCGAGTTGCTGCGCAGCAAGGGATTCCGGACCGTCGAAGATCTCGGAATTGCCGGACTCTCGGAACGTTTCTACGGGCACTTGAAACAAGGCGTCAGGGTCGGACCGGGCGGTCACGTCGTCCGGGCACAAAACAGCAGCTAGCCCGTTTCATGCGGGACTAGGTTCAGGGCATCGAACGCTCTGCCTGGTAACCCGACGGGCAAATCAGCAAGGGCGCGTTGTTCTAACTGTCAAGCGCCCTTGCAAAAAGATTCTGATTTGCAGAACAACCAAATCAGTTCATATCTATCTCGTCTCGTCCCCCAAAGGGGCGCTCGCGATCGTCACGGACGCGGGGCGGGATGCGATGGACGCGGATGGCGCTTTTGACGAACGGCGCTGATGCGGACGATGAAGTCGTGTGGTCCTGACGCCTCGACGCCGGCGTCAAGTCAGTGGAGGCAACTTCGCTGGCGACGGTGACAAGAAAGCCCGATCACCGGGGAGAGCCCGAAGGAACTCGTTAAAACCATTCGCGTGCGGGAATGCCGGGATGATCCGGTGGACCTGTGGTGACTGTTACCGGCAAGGCTTGTTTTTCTGCCCTGCCGGGCTGCGGGTGCATTGGGCGCCCGGCATTCCCCACGCCCTCTTTGGGCGAAACCAATAGGCATAACCCGGACGCATCGCGCCGCGGGAATGGAGAAATGTATCTTCTCGTCATCGCCCGCGAAAGCGGGCGATCCAGTATTCCAGAGCGGCCGATGATTGAACCGAGAGGCCGCGGCGTATGGGTTCCTGCGCTCGCAGGAACGACGTTGAGAGGCAGGACGACAATGCGCCAAGCGATGACGCAATCCGCGCTAATCCGGAAACGGCTTGCTCAGGAATTTCGATCCCTTCAGCCCATATCGCCAGGGAAAATCCACGGCCTTGGTAATCCCGATCCGAACGCCTGTGATGACCTCAATCTTGCCGGTCCGCGCATGCAGCGCGAACGGCGGCACGTCGAGCGGCAGTGCGCTCTGTTTGATGGTGATCCCGAGCGCTTCGCACAGTTTGCCCGGACCCGAGCACAGTGAGCGCTCGTCGTGCAGTCCGCGCCGCCGGCGCATCGCGGCAATTCCATGGGTCGGCTGCAAGGCGCGGATCAGCACTGCGCTGGCGGAGCCTTCCTTTTCGCAGACGAAGTTGACGCACCAGTGGATGCCATAGGAGCGATAGACGTAGCTGAAGCCGGGCGGTCCAAACATCACCATGTTCCGTGGCGTCGGCCCATTGAACGAATGCGCGGCCGGATCGGTGTGATGATAGGCCTCGAGTTCGACGATGATGCCGCCGACGCCGTTTACCAGCAGCGTCGCGCCGATCAGGTCGGGGGCTACTGCATGAACGCTGCGGCCAAACAAGGCGCGTTTCAGCGGCTTGCCGAGCCTTGGCGCGTCCGGTGTGCGGTTTTGAGCCATTCCAGCCGGCATGCTAAAGCGTGGTGCGAAGCAAGGCGAGCGGTTGCGGTTTTCGGTCCACCGGATTAGCTAGAGCCTCTCAGACACGGATTCTCCATGGTCGTCGTCGTCGATACCGTTTCAGCCACGCCGCTGCGCCCGCGTCACCCCGAAAAGGTGAACCGGCCGGACGCGCTGTCGCCGCCGAAGCCGGACTGGATCAGGGTGCGCGCGCCGAATTCGCGCGGCTATGCCGACACCCGCAAGATCGTCAAGGAAAACGGCCTGGTCACGGTATGCGAGGAGGCGGGCTGCCCGAACATCGGCGAGTGCTGGGACAACAAGCACGCCACCTTCATGATCATGGGCGATACCTGCACCCGCGCCTGCGCCTTCTGCAACGTCAAGACCGGGATGCCCGGAGCGCTCGATGCCAGCGAGCCGGAGCACGTCGCCGAAGCCACCTTCAAGCTCGGGCTCAGCCATATCGTGATTACCTCGGTCGATCGCGACGATCTCGCCGACGGCGGAGCGGAACATTTCGCGCAAACCATTCGCGCCATCCGCGCGCGCTGCCCGGCAACGACCATCGAGATCCTGACGCCGGATTTCCTGCGCAAAGACGGCGCGCTGGAACTGGTGGTGGCGGCCAGGCCCGATGTCTTCAACCACAACCTGGAAACGGTGCCGTCGCATTATCTCAACGTCCGCCCGGGCGCGCGCTACTTCCATTCGGTCCGGTTGCTGCAGCGGGTCAAGGAAATCGATCCCGCCATTTTCACCAAGTCCGGCATCATGGTCGGCCTCGGCGAAGAGCGACACGAAGTGCTGCAGGTGATGGACGACCTGCGCTCGGCGGATGTGGATTTCCTGACCATCGGCCAGTACCTGCAGCCGACCCGCAAGCATCACGCTGTGATGCGCTATGTGCCGCCGGACGAATTTTCGGGCTACGAAAAGGTCGCCTACACCAAGGGCTTCCTGATGGTGTCGGCGAGCCCGCTGACGCGCTCGTCGCATCACGCCGGCGATGATTTTGCCAGGCTGCGGGCGGCGCGCGCCGCGTTGTCGCGCTAGAGCCTCAGATGCCGAAATTCTCCAGCAAGCGCCGGGTTCTTCACACCGCGCAGCAGATGTTCGACCTGGTCGCCGATGTCGAGCGCTATCCCGAGTTCGTACCGCTGTGCAGTTCGCTGAAGATACGCCAGCGCACGCCCAAGCCCGACGGCACCGAAATCGTGATCGCCGACATGACGGTGGCATTCAAGCTGGTGCGCGAAGCCTTCACCAGCCGGGTGACGCTGGACCGTCCCAACCTGAAGATTTTGGTCGAGTACCTGCAGGGACCGTTCAGCAACCTGGAGAACCGCTGGTCGTTCGAGCCGAAATCGGACGGCGCCTGCGACGTCGGGCTTTTTCTCGCCTACGAGTTCAAGAGTCGGATGCTGGCGATGCTGATGGGAACGATGTTCGACGCCGCGTTTCAGCGATTTGCCGCCGCGTTCGAAAAGCGCGCCGATGCGGTTTATGGAAAAGATGGTGCCTCAAATAGAGCATCATCCCTGAGGTGACGACTGGTATTGCCTCACGACCTTGGCGGCCGCCTTCGCTTGACCGGGCTGCGGCGGGGGGTTCGCGCCACGCGCGGACGCAACCGGCTGGCGGCCTCGCGGCGCGGCTTGGCGGGCGCCTGCGGGCCGCGCGCCAGTTCCATGAGCATGCGCAGCGCCTCAACGACGGAACGCTGGCGCACGGCGCTGCGGCCGATCGCGCCGAAGCGGCATTCGCGGTGCAAAATCCGGCCGTCGCGGGCCGCGACGGCAAAATGCACGAGGCCGACCGGCTTGCCGGGCGTAGCACCTCCGGGTCCGGCGATGCCGGTAATGGAGACCGCCAGATCGACACCGGCTTTCTCCAGCGCGCCGATCGCCATCGCGGTGGCGGTTTCCTTGCTGACCGCGCCGAAGGTCTGGAGCGTGGAAGCCTTGACGCCAAGCATCGCGCGCTTGGCGTCATCGGAATAGGTCACGAAGCCGCGGTCGATCACATCGGAGGAGCCGGGAATATCGGTCAGCGCGCCGGCAGCCAGGCCCCCGGTACAGGATTCCGCGGTCGCGATGGTTAGCTTGCGCATCCGGCACAGATCGAGCAGCGAGCGGGAGAGGGCGCGGGCGTCGCTGCCGCTCATGTCAGTCGCTCCAGCCTTTGTCGCCGCAGCCTTTGTCACCCCAGGGCAGGCGGATGGTGGCGGTCGCGGTCGCCGCGATGCCTTCCTCGCGGCCCGTAAATCCGAGCCGCTCGCTGGTGGTTGCCTTGACCGCCACGCGCGACAGCGCAAGGCCAGTAATTTCGGCGATCCGCGCCCGCATGGCGTCGCGGTGCGGGCCGATCTTCGGACGTTCGCAAATCAAGGTCACGTCGAGATGTGCGATGCGTCCGCCGCGCGCGGTGACGCGATCGACGGCGTATTTCAGGAACAGATCCGATGCCGCTCCCTTCCACTTGGGATCGCTGGGCGGAAAATGCGAACCGATATCGCCATCCGCCAGCGCGCCGAGGATGGCATCGACCAGCGCATGGAGGCCGACGTCGCCGTCGGAATGCGCGAGAAAACCTCTGGTGTGCGGCACGCGAACGCCGCAGATCATCACATGATCGCCGTCGCCAAAGGCATGGACGTCGTAGCCGCTTCCGGTCCTGACATCGCCCAGCGCCGCGCCGAGACGGGCCTCTTCGCGAACGAAATCTTCCGGGGTCGTCAACTTCATGTTGGCAGGATCGCCTTCAAAGGTCGCTACCGTCAATCCCGCCCATTCCGCCAGCGCCGCGTCGTCGGTGAAGTCGCTGCGGCGCTCGCGCGCGGCGCGGCGATGGGCGTCGAGAATGACGTCGAACCGGAAGGCCTGCGGTGTCTGCGCTATTCGCAGCCGCGCGCGCTCGGGCGTGGCCTCGACGTTGCCAGTCTCTCCGATCAGCTTGATGGTATCGGTGACGGCAATCGCAGGCACGGCGGCGCCGGTACGGGCTGCGGCCTCGATCGCGCGCGAGATCAGCGCCGCCGTGACGAATGGCCGCGCCGCGTCATGAATCAGGACGATGTCAGGCTTTTGGCTGGCGAGCGCTTCGAGTCCGGCGCGCACGGAATCCTGGCGGGTCGCCCCGCCAGTTGCGGGCGGCGCGTGGCGCAAACTGCTGACGGCATCGTTGAACATGTTGGTGTCGTCGGGATTGAGGACCGGCTGCACCGCAAAGATCTGTGGATGACGGCAAAACGGCTCCATCGCCCGGAAGATCACGGTCTGCCCCCCGATCGAACGATATTGCTTCGGCCCGCCCGAGCCGGCCCTAAGCCCGCGTCCGGCTGCGACAAGGATGGCTGCAGTCCGTTCTGGTTTGGGCATGAGGCTAAAATTGCTGATGATTCAGGGGGAAGCGCTGGTTTGCTCGCGCACTGCCCATATCATGACGACAGGTTAAAAACAGAACGATTCCCAATAGCTGTGGGAAAAGGATAATTTGTTGCACTGCACTTGCAAGATTGCCAGAACTGTCTAAACTGTAGGCATGCAGCTTGACTGCACAAGATTTGTGCTCAGAATAGGACCCGGCAGCCGCGATGAGGCGTCTGCCAGAAACATGAGAAGTCCGTGACAGGCTCGGAATCCTCTCGACCTAAGCCTTTGAAAATAGGCGATATTGGGGTCGCCAACCGGGTCTTTCTCGCGCCGATGTCGGGTGTCACCGATGCCCCCTTTCGGCGTCTGTCGGCAGCCCTCGGCGCCGGGCTGGTGGTTTCCGAGATGACCGCCAGCGATGATCTCGTCAACGGCCGCCCGATGTCACGGCTGCGCTGCGAAGCGACCGGAATAGGCCCGCATGTCGTGCAGCTCGCGGGCTGTGAAGTGCGATGGATGGCGGAAGGTGCGCGGATTGCCGAGGCATCCGGCGCCGAAATTATCGATATCAACATGGGCTGTCCGGCGCGCCACGTGACGGGCGGTCAATCCGGTTCGGCATTGATGCGCGATCTCGATCACGCCTTGAAATTGATCGAGGCGACGGTCGCGGCCGTGAAAGTGCCGGTGACGCTGAAGATGCGGCTCGGTTGGGACGATCACTCCCGCAACGCGCCGGAACTGGCGCGCCGCGCGGAAGCCGCCGGCGTGCAATTGATTTCGGTGCATGGCCGCACGCGTTGCCAGTTCTACAAGGGCGATGCCGACTGGGGCGCGGTGCGTGCCGTCAAGGATGCGATTGATATTCCACTGGTGGTCAACGGCGATATCACGTCATTCGAGAAAGCCGTGGCCGCGCTGCGGATGTCGGGCGCCGACGCGGTCATGGTGGGACGCGGCGCGCAGGGCCAGCCATGGCTGCCCGGCCAGATCGGGCGCCGCATCGAAACCGGCATCGTCGAAGCCGCGCCGTCGCTGGCAGAACAACTCGGCTATATCCGCACGCTCTATGATGAAGTCTGCGGTCACTACGGATTGCGTATCGGCCTTCGCCATGCGCGCAAGCATCTCGGCTGGGCGCTCGAGGTCGCGGCACAATATAGCTGCGCGCCGGTGCTGACGCTCAAGACCTGGCGGCAAAAGGTTCTGACGTCGGAGGATCCGCACGGCGTGCATCGGTCGCTGGAAGATGCGTTCGACGACTTTGCATGGAGCGCTGCCGCATGACTTCAGTCGCAGGACATCTCCGCGCCGTGCCTTCCGACGGCGAGGCCATCCTCAACGCACTTCCCAATCCGGTGCTGCTGGTCGCACCCGACGGCCGGATCGTCGATGCGAACATGGCCGCGGAGTCGTTTTTCGAGATTTCGACGCAATTCCTGCAGCGCCAGTCATTGAAGGAACTGGTACCTTTCGGCAGCCCGTTGCTGGCGTTGATCGACCAAGTGCGTTCGACCGGCTCGCCGGTCAATGAATACAAGGTCGATCTGGGAACGCCGCGGATCGGCGGCGATCGCCAGGTGGATCTTCATGTCGCGCCGCTCACTGAACGGCCCGGCCATATCGTGGTGATGCTGCAGGAACGCACCATCGCCGACAAGATGGACCGGCAATTGACGCACCGGAGCGCGGCGCGCTCCGTGATCGCGCTGGCCGCGATGCTGGCGCACGAAATCAAGAACCCGCTTTCCGGCATCCGCGGCGCGGCGCAACTGCTCGAGCAGGCAGCCTCGTCGGAAGACCGCATGCTGACACGGCTGATCTGCGACGAGGCGGACCGCATCGTCACGCTGGTCGACCGCATGGAAGTGTTCGGCGATGACCGGCCGGTGGCGCGCGGTCCGGTCAACATTCATTCGGTGCTCGATCACGTCAAGCGGCTGGCGCAATCGGGCTTTGCCCGCAATATCCGCTTCGTCGAAGAGTACGATCCGTCGTTGCCGCCGGTGCTTGCCAATCAGGACCAGTTGATCCAGGTGTTCCTCAATCTGGTGAAGAACGCCGCCGAAGCCGTCGCCGACCTTGGCAGCGACGGCGAAATCCAGCTTACCACCGCATTCCGTCCGGGCGTCCGGCTGTCGGTGCCGGGGAAGAAATCGCGGGTATCCTTGCCGCTCGAGTTCTGCGTCAAGGACAACGGTCCGGGTGTGCCGGAAGACCTGCTTCCGAACCTGTTCGATCCCTTCGTCACGACCAAACCGACCGGCAGCGGACTTGGTCTTGCGCTGGTGGCCAAGATCGTCGGCGACCATGGCGGCATCATCGAATGCGAATCCCAGCCGCGGAAAACCATTTTCCGCGTGCTGCTGCCGATGTTCAACGCCGCCAAGCATTTCGATCAAAGCAATCGCGACGACGTTTCGGGTACGCCGTCGCATGCCTCACAGAACACAAGATGAGGAACAACAATGCCCGCAGGTAGTATACTTGTCGCCGACGATGACACGGCGATCCGCACTGTTCTGAATCAGGCTCTCTCGCGCGCCGGATACGAGGTGCGCCTGACCGGAAACGCGGCGACCTTGTGGCGTTGGGTCAGCCAGGGCGAGGGGGACCTCGTCATCACCGACGTGGTGATGCCCGACGAGAATGCGTTCGACCTATTGCCGCGCATCAAGAAAATGCGGCCGAATCTTCCCGTCATCGTGATGAGCGCGCAGAACACCTTCATGACGGCGATCCGTGCCTCCGAACGCGGCGCCTATGAGTACCTGCCAAAACCGTTCGACCTGAAGGAGTTGATCGCCATTGTCGGCCGCGCGCTGGCCGAACCGAAGGAGCGGGCGGTCAATCACGCGGACGAAGCTGAATTCGACTCGATTCCGCTGGTCGGCCGCTCGCCTGCGATGCAGGAAATCTACCGGGTGCTGGCGCGGCTGATGCAAACCGACCTGACGGTGATGATCTCGGGCGAGTCCGGCACCGGCAAGGAACTTGTCGCACGCGCGCTGCATGACTACGGCAAGCGGCGCAACGGTCCCTTCGTCGCCGTCAACATGGCGGCAATCCCGCGCGATCTGATCGAGTCGGAACTGTTCGGCCATGAACGCGGCGCATTCACCGGCGCCAACACCCGTGCCTCAGGCCGGTTCGAGCAGGCCGAGGGAGGGACGCTGTTTCTCGACGAAATCGGCGACATGCCGATGGAAGCGCAGACCCGCCTGCTGCGCGTGCTGCAGCAGGGTGAATACACCACCGTCGGCGGCCGCACCCCGATCAAGACCGACGTGCGTATCGTCGCTGCCAGCAACAAGGATCTGCGCATCCTGATTCAGCAGGGCCTGTTCCGCGAAGACCTGTTCTTCCGCCTCAACGTCGTGCCGTTGCGTCTGCCGCCGCTGCGCGAGCGGATCGAGGATCTGCCGGATTTGATTCGGCATTTTTTCGCGCTGGCCGAGAAGGATGGATTGCCGCCGAAGAAGCTCGATGCGCTGGCGCTGGAACGCATGAAACAGCACCGCTGGCCCGGCAATGTGCGCGAGCTTGAAAATCTCGCGCGCCGGCTGGCGGCCCTTTACCCGCAGGACGTAATCACCGGCTCGGTGATCGACGGCGAACTGGCGCCTCCGGCGGTAACCTCGGGCGGCAGCGTCCACCACGGCGTCGACAATCTCGGCGGGGCGGTCGAAGCCTACCTGTCGTCGCATTTTTCAGGCTTCCCCAACGGCGTGCCGCCGCCAGGCCTCTATCACCGGATCCTCAAGGAGATCGAAGTGCCGTTGCTGACGGCGGCATTGGCGGCAACCCGGGGCAACCAGATCCGCGCCGCCGACCTGCTCGGTCTCAACCGCAATACCCTGCGAAAGAAAATCCGGGACCTCGATATTCAGGTTTATCGCAGCGGCAACTAGGGATTCGCTGCCCAAGGGCCAAAAAGCCGCGGGAGAGTGCGCATTTAGGCGGCAGACACGCCGTGGAATTGTCGTAATTCGGCAACAATGTGATATGAATGCATCAGTCCGCTGCCGGCGGACCTAAGGCCATCAGCTCACCTTTGCCGGAATGACCAGCGCAGACACCTCGGCCCCAACGTTCGATCCGTCGTTCGCCGAATCCAAGGGGGGGTCCCTGCGGAGGCTGCTGGCGCCGTTTGCGGTCGGCCTCGCCTTGCTGTCGGCCTTCCTCACCTTTGTGGTGCTTACAGGCCTGACCCCGATCGAACCGACCGGCACGGTCGTCGTTTCATTCATTTTGATCAATGCTGCGACCATCCTGCTGCTGGTCGGCATCATCGTCAGCGAAGTCTGGCAGGTCATGCAGGCCCGGCGCCGGGGCAGGGCGGCGGCGAGGCTGCACATCCAGATCGTCAGCCTGTTTTCCGTCATCGCTGTGTTGCCCGCGGTGCTGGTGGCGATCGTCGCCAACGTAACCATCGACCGCGGCCTCGACCGGCTGTT
The DNA here is from genome assembly GCF_004799405.1 of Bradyrhizobium sp. Lineage (GTDB taxonomy): Bacteria > Pseudomonadota > Alphaproteobacteria > Rhizobiales > Xanthobacteraceae > Bradyrhizobium. Next base: position 21,658 of record NZ_SSMW01000117.1, on the reverse strand, counting down.
TTCGGGCCCGATGCGCGAGGTGATTCAGAACTCGCTGAGCATCGCTCAGGCCTATACCAACGAGCACGCGCAGCTTATCAATGGCGACATTCTGGGAATGGCCAACGATCTCGCTCATGCCCGTCCCTTGTTCGACCAGGATCGCGGCACGTTTCGCGAACTGCTGTCGGCAAGTGCTGCGGCGCGCAACCTGCCGGCCGCGATGCTCATCGACAAGGATCGCAATATCCTGGAGACGGCGCCCACCAGCGTTCAACTGAGATTCGTGCTCCCGGAGCCGGAATTCCTGAGCAGCGTTAACGAGACCGAGCCCCGGATCTCGATATTTCCTGAAAATTACGTCGCAGCGGTGATCCGGCTGCGTGCATTCAACGACACCTTCCTCTATGTGGCGCGGCTGCTCGATCCTCATGTGGTTGCGCAGCTCGCGCAAACCCAGGCCAGCGTCGCCGAATATGGCCAACTGGAATCGCGCCGGTTCAGCATTCAGGTGAATTTTGCGCTGATGTTCGCAGTGATCGCGCTGACCATCCTGATGGCCTCCGTCCTGATCGGACTTAACTTCGCCAATTGGCTGGTGGTACCGATACGACGGCTGATGAGCGCGGCCAATATCGTCTCGACCGGCGACCTGCATGTCCAGGTGCCGGTCCATGGGTCGGAAGGCGATCTCGCGCAACTCGGCGAAACCTTCAACAAGATGACGCAGGAGTTGCGCACCCAGCGCGACGATCTTGTCAATGCAAGCGAACTGATCGACAGCCGCCGCCGGTTCATCGAGGCAGTTCTGTCGTCGGCGAGCGCCGGCATCATCGGCGTCGATGCGTCCGGCAGCGTCGGCATTCTCAACCGCTCCGCCGAAAAGCTCATCGGTCACGCGGAATCGGAAACGCTGGATCACCCGCTCTCCGACGTACTGCCCGAACTCGATGACATGATGAAGGCCGCGCGGGAAGGTACCCAACGGCTGGTTCAGGGCCAGATCACCATCAGCCGCGACGGCCACGAACGTAATCTTTCGGTTCGCGTCAGCGCCGAGCAGACCAGTCAGTCGCGCGACAGCTACATCATCACGCTTGACGACATTACCGAGCTTGTTTCCGCGCAGCGGACTTCGGCGTGGGGTGACGTGGCCCGCCGCATCGCCCATGAAATCAAGAATCCGTTGACGCCGATCCAGCTTTCGGCCGAACGCATTCGCCGCAAGTTCGGCAAGGCGATCACCGAAGACAAGGCTATCTTCGAGCAATGCACCGACACCATCGTTCGCCAGGTCGACGACATCAGGCGGATGGTCGATGAATTCTCACGTTTTGCGCGGATGCCGAAGCCCGTGATGGAGGGCGAGGACGTCGCCGATACCGTGCGGCAGGCTGTGTTCCTGATGCGGGTCGGACATCCCGAAATTGATATCGAAGCCGAAATCAAGGAAGAACCGCTGCGGGCGCAATTCGACCGCCGACTGATCTCGCAGGCGCTGACCAACATCATCAAGAACGCGACCGAAGCCATCGAAGCCGTTCCGGCGGAGGAGTTGGGCAAAGGCCGTATCGACGTCGTCGCCGCACGCGAGAACGACGACATCGTGATCGACATTATCGACAACGGTGTCGGCCTGCCGAAGGTGAGCCGGGCGCGTCTGCTTGAACCCTATGTAACGACGCGCGAAAAGGGCACCGGGCTTGGCCTTGCGATCGTCGGCCGCGTTCTTGAAGACCATGGCGGCCGGATCGAACTGAACGACGCAGCCGATATCCGGCCGGGCGCGCGAGGCGCCTGGATGCGGTTGCGGTTCGCGATATCGGGCCACGCACCGAAGGTCGAGGCGAAGGAGCCGGTAGCGGAAACAAAAGCAGCGGAGCCCGAAACCGTCGAGCCCGCAGACGCGACCAATGATGACGCAAAAATCGAAGCCGCAACAGGCAGTTGACAAGACAGGCGTAACCCCATGGCAAATGACATTCTGATTGTCGATGACGAAGCCGACATTCGCGACCTGGTTGCGGGCATTCTCGATGACGAGGGCTTCACGACGCGAACCGCGCGTGACAGCGATTCGGCGTTGGCCGAAATCGCCAATCGCCGCCCGCATCTGGTGTTTCTCGACATCTGGCTGCAGGGCAGCAAGCTTGATGGGTTGCAACTGCTTGAGCAGGTGAAGCGGGACCACGCCGATGTACCGGTCGTGATGATCTCCGGCCACGGCAATATCGAAACGGCGGTCGCCGCGATCAAGCGCGGCGCCTACGACTTTATCGAAAAACCCTTCAAGTCCGACCGGCTCATTCTGGTGGCGACGCGCGCGCTGGAGACGTCACGGCTGAAGCGCGAAGTGAAGGAACTCAAGCAACTGGCGCCCGCGGCCAGCATTTTGACCGGCCGCTCCGCCTGCATGAACCAGTTGCGCCAGACCATTGAGCGGGCCGCCAAGGCCAATAGCCGCATCCTGATCGTCGGTCCCTCCGGTGCGGGCAAGGAACTGGCGGCGCGGACGCTGCACAGCGCGTCAAGCCGCGCCGATGGTCCGTTCGTGGTCATCAATGCCGCGGCGATCACCCCGGAGCGCATGGAAATCGAACTGTTCGGCGTCGAACAGTCCAACGGCGAGCAGCAACGCAAGGCGGGTGCGCTGGAGGAAGCGCATGGTGGCACCCTGTTCATCGATGAAATCGGCGATATGCCGCGTGAAACCCAGAACAAGATCCTGCGGGTGCTGGTCGATCAGACGTTCCAGCGGTCGGGCGGCACCACCAAGGTCAATGTCGACGTCCGCATCATTTCCTCGACGGCGCGCAATCTGGAAGAGGAGATCGCGGAGGGGCGATTCCGCGAGGATCTGTATCATCGGTTGTCGGTGGTGCCGATCCGCGTGCCGCCGCTGTCGGAGCGCCGTGAGGATATCCCCGAACTGATCGAATATTTCATGGACCAGATATCGGTTGCGACCGGGTTGCCGAAACGCCAGATCGGCCAGGATGCAATGGCGGTCCTGCAGTCGCACGTCTGGCCCGGAAATGTCCGGCAGCTTCGCAACAATGTCGAGCGCGTCATGATCCTGGCCGGCGGCGGCCCGGAAGTCATTATCACCGCCGATATGCTGCCGCAGGATGTCGGCTCGATGGTGCCGGCGATGCCGACCAGCAACAACGGCGAACATATCATGGGGCTGCCGCTGCGCGAGGCGAGGGAGGTGTTCGAACGCGACTACCTGATCGCCCAGATCAGCCGTTTTTCCGGCAACATCTCTCGCACAGCGGAATTCGTCGGCATGGAGCGCTCGGCGCTGCATCGCAAGCTCAAGGCCCTCGGCGTCGGCTGAATGTCGGCCGACGCATTCATTCCATGCAATTGCTTGAGAATTTCGTCGCTTTTCCTGATCTTTTCGAGGAATTGCCTCGGTGTTTGGCGCGGCTGATGCCGGAACTGGCTTGCCTAAAAACCAAGCCTGCCCTCTAATCATGCCGCCGCGCCCCCGGAGGGGGATCTCAGGGAAGCCGGCAACCGGGGTGACGCTCCTTCAAGAGAGCCGCGCTGGGTCAATAAAAAGAAGCAAACAAGACTGCGGGATAAAAACAATGGCGGCAGACCGCGCACAAAATCTACAAGATACCTTCCTTAATCACGTTCGCAAAACCAAGACGCCACTGACGATCTTTCTGGTCAATGGGGTGAAACTGCAGGGGATTGTCACCTGGTTCGACAATTTCTGCCTGCTGCTGCGGCGCGACGGTCATTCGCAGCTTGTCTACAAGCACGCGATCTCGACCATTATGCCCGGCGCTCCGATCCAGTTGTTCGAAGGCGGTGAGGATGCTCCGGCTTGAAAGTGATCTGATTGGAACCCCGAAATCTTGAAGGGGGCGCCGACCGTCCGCGGTCGGCGGGAGGCACAGCCACCGGGCGGGTGATCGTCATCGGCCCGTACTTGCGCATGCGCCGCGGCGCTCCCGACGCGCAGGCGGATGATCATGCCATGCGCGGTTCGCAGGCGCGGCTCGAGGAAGCCGTTGGCCTGGCGCGCGCCATCGATCTTACGATTGCGGAAGCGCTGATCGCGCCGATCGGCCAGATCAGGCCCGCGACGTTTCTCGGCAAGGGCAAGGTCGAGGAAATCGTCGGCCTCATCACCGGTCACGAGATCGAATTGGTAGTGATGGATTGCGCGCTTTCTCCGATCCAGCAGCGCAATCTGGAGAAAGCCTGGAACACAAAGGTTCTGGATCGCACCGGGTTGATCCTGGAAATCTTCGGCCGCCGCGCCAAGACCCGGGAAGGCTCGCTGCAGGTCGAGCTTGCGCATCTGAACTATCAACGTAGCCGCCTGGTGCGATCATGGACCCATCTTGAGCGCCAGCGCGGCGGCTTCGGGTTCATGGGCGGTCCCGGCGAAACGCAAATCGAAGCGGATCGCCGCCTGATCGGCGAGCGCATTTCCCGCCTCGAGAACGAGATCAAGAAGGTTCAGGCGACCCGGCGGCTGCATCGCGCCGGCCGGCAGCGGGTGCCGTATCGCGTCGTGGCGCTGGTTGGCTACACCAACGCCGGCAAGTCGACGCTGTTCAACCGTCTGACCCGTGCCGACGTGCAGGCCGCCGACATGCTGTTTGCGACACTCGATCCGACTTTGCGAGCGCTGACATTGCCGCACGGCGGCAAGGCGATGCTGTCGGACACCGTCGGATTTATCTCAAACCTTCCGACCCAACTGGTCGCGGCATTTCGCGCGACACTGGAGGAAGTGCTGCAGGCCGACATCATTCTCCACGTCCGCGATATCTCGCATGAAGACACGAATGCGCAGCAGCGCGACGTCGATGCCGTGCTGCGCCAGCTTGGCATCGATCCGGATGCCGGCCAGCGCGTTCTCGAAGTCTGGAACAAGATCGATCGCTTCCCACCCGAAGAGCGCGAGAACCTGCAAAATATCGCGGCGCGGCGTCCGCCGGAGCGGTCGTGTTTCCTGGTGTCCGCCGAAACCGGCGAGGGGATCGGCGCGCTGCTTTCCGCGATCGAGGACCGGCTGGCGGCAACCCGCATGACGCTGGACCTGTCGATCGACGCGGCCGACGGCGCCGGCATCAGCTGGCTGCACCGCAATTCGGAAATTCTCAACAAGGAATTTCACAACGGCCGCTTTGCGATGACGGTGCGGGTCGATGAAACCAAGCGCGACATCGTCGTCAACCGCTTCGACGCGGTGCCGCACGCGGTTTGATCTCATTTCATTCGAAGCGATCAGGCCATCGCCTCGATCGTCTCAAGCAAATAATCGGTGACACGTTTCTTGGTCAGTTCGCAATGGGTTGTCGATGTCGAGGCAAAAGTGCCGTTCTCGAACACCTTGTTGGAAGGCGCGCCCCCGCCGCACACCGAAAAATATTTACAGCTGGTGCGGCAGAGCTCGACGCCGCTTGCTATCTGAGCGGTCATCGCCTTGAGAACTTTCGAGGTCTCGATTTCTGCAAAGGAGTCGGCGAAGATATTTCCGATCGCGAATGTTTCGAAGTCTTTGGACGAATAACCGGCGATCTCCGGTGAAAACGTGTAGACATCGCCGCGCACGTCGATGGTGATGATCCCGAATGGAATGACCAGGTTGTTGACCGGGCCCCGCTTGTCGAAGTGACGGATGGACGCCATCGTCTCCTCGATCTCGCGCACGACGATGTGAAAATCGTGCTCGCGCATCAGCTCGTTAAAGCGCCTCAGGAAGTCCTGGACACTGCGAGGCGGAAGATCGGAATCGACCGTCGTCGCGGTATGAATTCCTTCCTGTTCCTCGATATTGAATCCGACGTCGCGGATACCGAGTTCGTGGTAAAGGGCAAACAACCCGTCGGGGTCTTCAAGTGCCGCTCGCGTCAGCACCGATATGACGTAAAACGGGATGTTGTTTTGCTTCAGGCGTTGGATACCCGCAACCGTCTTGTCGAATGTACCCTTGCCCGATCGCGTTTTGCGATAGGCGTCGTTGATATGTTTCGGTCCATCGATGCTGACGCCGACGCCGACCTTCCATCGCCGGAAAAGATCGCACCACTCGTCGTCGACAAGCATTCCGTTGGTTTGAAAGGCATGGTCGATCTGCAGGTCGGGCGGGCAACATTCGCGTATCCGCGCGAACGCGGCATCGTAATATTGTGCGCCAAGGACAAGCGGTTCGCCGGCGTGCCAGACCACGGTTGTGCGCTTCGAGATCGTCGGAAAGGTGACGAGCTTTTCAAAGACGCGCTGGAGTTGGTCGATAGTCAGCGTCGTCCGATCGCTTCGCTGCGGAAGATAGCAATAGGAGCAGTTGATGTTGCAAAACGGGGTTGGCTGCAGGATCACCAGCGAAGTGACGCCCTCATGACCGGTGTGGCGGCTATCGTGCCCCCCGGTTCTCATGGTGCGCCCTGCTGCTGCCCGGCGGAGCCGGCCGATTGCGCCGACGGTACAAACAGGGTTGATCCAGCGGTATCCTGCGCGGATGCCGATGCGAGTTCACCGAGCGGTTTCCAGCAAATCTGCGGCGCCGCGCCCCGCAGTGAATGCGACCGGACGAAGGCGCAAGGGTGAGCGGAATTGAAGTAACGCAGGAGATAGTCGCGAAGCGGCGACAGGTCGGGAGCCCATTGCGACTGGTAATGCGTCAGGTCCGAGCCGAAGGCCGAAGGTTGCAGCAATAGCGTTGCCGACGAGGGGATGATCGGAAGCCGCTGCATCACCAGCGCATAAGCCTCGTAGATCAACAGGCCGTTGGCCGGATCGTAGCCGACCTCCGCCAATATGGTATCGACGCAGGAGATCGCGGGTTCGACCTCAACATTCCAACCGCGTGCCCGTCCGGACTTCAGGAGGTTCTGCGAGACGCTGTCGAAAATCAGGGGATGTCCGGGCGTCAGCCAGGCGACCGGCGGTTCGGTGTCCGCGGCCTGAAGGACGGCTTGCGAAACGTCCATGTAGTTCTCGGTGCGGTTGCGGTTCTCCTGGTAGATGGACCACAGGCTCCGGCATTTGCTGCGGAGATTGCTGGGTAGCAGATCAAGATCCGATTGCGGCAGATTGCTACAGATGCGGTTGCATGCTGCGAGAATGTCGAGCGTCCGCAGCGTGAGATGTTCGGGAAACGAGACGCCCGCGCCAAGCAAATACAAACGAGGCTTTTGATCGGGGCGGCCTGTACTGGGCATTTGATCCGGTCCTTCAGGCAGCGGAATCAAATTCCGGGGATCCCGCCAGATCGGGAGACGGTTTCATTTAACCACGCACCAGGAGCCGGCGAAGACACATTTGCGCTTTGGATTTGCATCCTTGCAATTGGCGAGAGCCGCCTCCTTGGCTTCATCCCTGGTGTCGCGTTTCGCGGCACCCCATCCGGTTCCCGTCGGTGTCCAGTAAATCCCGATGCAGGCGTCGGCCCCCGAGAGGACGATCTTGCATTTGCCGCGCGGCAACTGATTTCGGCACCGTAACAAAGCATCATCGGTGGCGATCTCCATCGTCTCCTGGTTCCAGGATGATCCATAGGCCAGATGGTCGGTCTGTCCGATCGCCAGCGCAATGTATTTAGAATTGGAGGTGCATTCGTTTCCGACTAGCGTTTCGCCAGAGCCGCAGGTAATTGGCGCGCAACTGCCTCCCGAGAGCCGTTGACCGGTGGGACAGGTGACGGGGATAGCGACACAGACGGAGCCTTCCAGTCGTGTACCCGGTCCGCAGGTCAGAACTTTTGGCACCAGACTATCGTAAATCCCATCCAGTTGGGATTCTGGAGGCGGCGATCTGGCGGCGAGAGCTGCGATTTGCTTCAAATCATCGCTGTTTGCGGTCATGGTGTCGAGCTGGCCCGGATCCAGCCGCCTGGCGAGGCTGTAGTCGATGATCGCCTGGTCGCGATCGCCCTTTCGAAAATTGGCAATGGCCCTCCCGCCCAAAGCGGTGATATTCCGCGGATTGAGCTTGATCGCGTTGCTGTAATCGATCACCGCGGAATCAAACGAGTTTTGCGCGACGTAGTCGCCGCCACGCCAAAGATAAGCGTCGAACCGATCGCTAAGCGAGGTGCCGGCGTCTTCGATAATGCGTGTGCAGGCCGCGATGTTTTTGTCGCGGTCCTGGCTGGTGCAGCTGTCCCAGTCGCGTTGGCTGGCCGCTGCGCACTGGCCGATCGACAAATGAAACAGGCAGCCGACGGCGAACAGCTGCCAGCCAATCGCCCGCAGACGAGCCGCAAGGCGCCGGCGCGCTTCATTCCGGTCGGAAGCAGGGGATATCGAACAATCAGGTGCCATGGGTATTCTGCGCCCTACGCTTGAAAGCCGGTCAATGCGCATCGCTCAGGCGCTTTAGGCCGTCGCTGGCGTCAACATTGCCCTTGTCGATGGCGAGAGCCGACCGAAAGTCCGCAATCGCGGCGTCTTTTCGGTTGAGCGCTTCGAGGATTCGCCCGCGCGTGGCGAGGTTGGCAGCGTCGGACGCGCGCAGCTGCAGCGATCGTTCGGCGTCGGCGAGCGCGGGGTCAAGGTCGTGTTTTGCCAGCGCGGCGAGGGCGCGGCCGCGATAGGCAGTGGCATATTTTGGCGACAGCGCCACCGCCTGGTTGAAATCCGCCATCGCCCCATCGGTATCGCCACCATGCAGAAGAAATTCGGCCCTGGCCTCGTGGGCGGCTGGATTTTTCGGGGCGGCTGAAAGCGCGGCCGAGAAGTCGGCCAGAGCGCGCTCGCGATTTCCTTTGGCAGCGAATGCGGAGCCTCGGGCCAGCAGGGTCGGCACCGCAAGCGGACTATCGGCCAGCACCTTGTCGAAGTCTGCGATCGCCCCATCGAGATCGCCGGCTTTCTGTTTTGCAACGCCGCGGTTTTGATAAAGCATGATAGCGCTGGGATCCAGCGTCAGCGCCGTGTCGTAATCGGTCACGGCGGAATTGTAGTTTTTCTTCGCGTAGTTGGAATTGGCGCGGCCGGCGAAGGCAAGCGCGGAGCTCGGGTCTGCGCCGATGACTTCACTGAATCCGGCAATGGCGTCGTCGTAATTGCGGGCCTGGTAGGCCGCCACCGCGCGTTCGAGCGCAGCGGCGATCCGCGCCTGGTCCGGCGTTGGCGGTGCCGTGGTCGGCGGGGTCGAAGCCAGTGCGGGATCGGTAGCCGGCGGTGTCGCAGTCTCCGCGGGAGTGTCAGGGGTAGCTTGCGCGGGCGGTTGGGCCGGGTTTGGATTGGAGGGCGCCGTATCCAGATCGTTGACCGGTGGCAAGGTTTGATCCGGCCGGGCGGCCATGACTTGCGGATTGTCTCCACCAACAACCGGTCCTGGCGGCGGAGCGTCGTCGTCAGGGGGCAACGCCTGCATCATGCCGGCGTCGGGAGGCAGATCATCCGGCGGCGCATCGGGATCAAGCGGTACGAGCGCCAGTTCGAGATCGAAGTCCACCGAAGAATAATAATAGCCCGGATAGATTGCGCCGGAATACGGCAGCCGACCGAAGTAGGGGTGGTGGTGCAACCGGGCGAACTGCGATCCCGGCAGGCCGGGGCGAGGCCGGAGGCCGATGGAAGGCGGAAGGCCCGGTATTGGATGTCCAGGGATATTCGGCGGCTGATGTGTCGCCAGTGGAAGCCCAGGCTGCGGATGCTGGACGCCGGGTAGAGCAGGTGGCTGATGCGTAGCCGTCGGCGGCAGCCCCGGTGGCAAGTGCTGCGTCCCGGGTACAGGGGGCGATTGATGCGTTACCGTCGGTGGCAGTCCAGGCTGCGGATGTTGAACGCCCGGCAGAACAGGTGCCTGATGCGTTCCCGAGGGCGGCAGCGGCGGCGCCTGATGCGTTATCGCCGGTTGCGGCGGCGCTGGATGATACTGCGGCGCCTGAACGCTGGGCTGCTGATGCTGGACAGGCGGCGCCTGATAGTGCGGCGCGTTGGCGAAGTTGTGGAAATTCTGGAAGTTACGAAAATTCTGGAAGTTCCGGAAATTCTGGAAGTTGCGAAAATTGGAGAAGTTTCTCCAATTGGACCAGGCCATCTTGTTTGAGTCGGTCTTGTCCCGGGTTACGCCGCCGTAGTCGATCTGCCGATCGAGTTTCTCGATAATTTCCTGCGCCCGTCCGATTCTGGCTTCGATGTCCGTGACATCAATGGGATTGTCGAGGCTTTGTTTGGCATCGGCTGGCGCGGAAACGAACAGCGCAGCCAAGAAACTGATGATCCGTTTGAACAATTTCAGCCCCGGTCGACTAGGGAAACATCGACCAAGAGACGGTCATTACATCCAGTCGGTCAAGCGATGCGTAGGAGTGTCACTGCAACGATTTTGTTTTTCTTCATCTGTGTTGCATAAATGCAGCGGTATCGTTGCCGTCCGCTGCGATCGCCGCGCATCTATTTTGCCGTTGGTGCGGCGAGCCCTTCTTTACCCTTGGCCTGGTTCCATAGCGCGTCCATCTCGGCCAGCGAAGCGTCCTGCAGTGTGCGTCCTTGCGCCGCCAAGGCGCGTTCAATGTAGCCGAATCGGCGTTCGAACTTGGTGTTGGTTCGGCGCAGCGCCGAGTCAGGATCGGCGCCGACATGACGCGCCAGATTGACCAGCGCAAACAGCAGATCGCCGGTTTCTTCGGCGAGTTCGTCGGCGTCGTTGCGATCGAGCGCTGCCTCGATCTCGTCGGCTTCTTCACGAATCTTGTGCAGCACCGCGCGCGGATCGTTCCAGTCGAAGCCGACGCTGGAAGCCTTGCGTTGCAATTCCATCGCGCGCGTCAATGCAGGTTGTCCTGCCTTGACGCCGGACAACAATGATTTGGGCGCCGGTTCTTGCCGAGGTTGCCGCGCCGCGCGTTCGGCTTTCTCCTCGGCCTTGATGCGATCCCACGCGCTCTTGACGTGCGAGGGGGTCAACCGTCCATCCTTGTCGGCAAAGACGTGCGGATGCCGCCGGATCATCTTGGTGGTGATGGCCTCGACCACATCGCCGAATGCGAACGCATTCTGTTCCTCCGCCATGCGGGCATGAAACACCACCTGGAGCAGGAGATCGCCCAGTTCGTCGCAGAGATCGTCCAGATCACCGCGCGCGATGGCGTCGGCGATTTCATAGGCTTCCTCGATGGTATAGGGGGCGATGCTGGCAAAGTTCTGTTCGAGGTCCCACGGGCACCCGCTGCCGGGCGTTCGCAACGCCGCCATGATCTCGAGCAGACCTGAGATGTCGCGGGAAGGGGTCATGATGCACCTGAGCGTGAGAATATCCGACCCCGGTATGCCGCAAGACGTGCGTCGATCCCAGCGAAAGCAGATGAACCGCTTGCTGTTTCCACCGATCGGTCCGACGCCTATTTAGCATCCAGCGTATTGACCGGTTCCCAATCCGGGCCCGGCGGGTGGCCCGCAAAGGCGTTCGCGCGGCTGAGAAATAGTGCCGATGGCCGGTCGACGTCGGCGGCACGCTCGAAGCATTTTGCGGCGCGGTCGAATTCGCGGTTTCGCCAATGCGCAAGACCCTCGGCATAGGTCGCTGCGGAAGCGACCTGCTGCGGTGTCCCGAGTCCTGCTTCGGCCATCAGTTCATAGATCTTGACCGGGGTAGAGCGTCCCTGGACCCGGATGGCGTCGAGTTCCCGCCATGTGAAGCTCGTGCCGGTAAGCGCGACCGTCGTTTCCGAGGCGGCGATCGTGGTGCCGTAGAACTTGTTGGCGCCTTCAAGGCGGGACGCGACGTTCACCGCGTCGCTCATCACCGAATAGTTGAAGCGGCGCCGCGATCCGATGTTGCCGACCAATGCCGTGCCGGAGTTGAGGCCCATCCGGTGCGCGACCTTGTGGCCCTGAAAAGCCACGGAGTCCCGGTTGAGTTCGTCGAGACGCGCACGACAACCGAGTGCGGCACGCGCCGCGTTGCTTGCGTGGTCGCTGTCGTCGGCCGGCGCGCCGAACACCGCCACGATCGAGTCGCCGATATATTTGTCGATATAACCGCCTTGGCTTTCGATGATGTCGGTCATGGCGGAAAGATATTCGTTCATGAACGTCACCAGTTCCGCCGGCGTCATTTTCTCGGAGATCGAGGAAAAGCCCGCCAGGTCCGAAAAGAACACGGTGACGTCGCGGGTTTCGCCGCCCAGCTCCGGCAGCTTTTTGGATGCCAGCATCTTGTCGATCACCAGGGGCGCGAGATAAAGCGCAAAGCTCCTGCGCAGCAGTCGCTCCCCTCGATCGGTGACCATCAGACGGTAGGCAACGATCACGGCCATCGAAGCCAGCCCGGCGACAAAGGGTTCGCTGAGCGGCAATGCCAGCGACCGCGAAAAGGCAAGCGTTGCGCAGCAGGTCCAGACCGCGACCATGCCCAGATAGGCAACGACGGCGGCGCCTGGCGCCAGCATGCGGGCCGCGAGCGCGGCCAGCGCGGCAAAAGCGATGGCGATGATCGCCACCGGGAGACGGCCTGGTTCGACAATCGCGTCCCGGGCCATCAGATTGTGGACGGCGGTTGCATGAATATAAACGCCGGCAATCGTACTGCGCTTGAATTTCCCGGCGACCACCGGCGGCAGCGGCAGCGCGCAGCGCGGTGCTCGCGATCCGTCGAGCCCGGTCGCCAGGCGCTTGGATGTGGTTCTTCGATCTTCCGAATCGAGAAGAGTACCGAAGATGACGATCTTGCCGGAGAACTCGCGATGGAAAAAATCGGTATCTTTGCGCTCGACGCAGGCGTGCAGATCGGCGAACGAGAACGTCTGAACGTCGTTGGCGCCGCCCTCGAAATTCAGAGTCATGGTATTTGGTACCGCGCTTGGAATAGGATATCCGGCGAGGGTTACGCGTCCATTTTCGTCCAGCACCGGTTGGACGTTGAGTGCACGCGACGCCAGTTCGAGCGCCATCGACGGCACTTTCTTTCCGTCGTCCCCGAACATCAGCGGCATTCGCCGCACGACTTCGTCCGGGTCCAGATAGGTATTGAGCGCCCGTATATTCTTCTGCTGACCGACCGCGATCCGCTGACCGGGCGAAGGCTGGCTGCTGCCGAGAACCTCGCCCAGTACCACCTTGCCGGCGACAGCGCCCGTCGCCAGAGATCGCAGAAAGGGCCGGTCGAAGCCGTGCATTCGCGCTCCCAGCAAATCATCGCCAAACGGCATTTCGGATTGCTCGATCGAGGTCGGAAACACGATATCGAAGCCCACGACCTTGGCTCCGCCGTCGATCACCGCATTCAGAACCCGGCCAACTTCCGTGGTCCAGGTGTTGGTTGGCGATCCCTTGAAGGGCGGCGTTTCGTAGGTCTCCTCGTCGATCGCGATCACCGCGACCGGCGTCGAGGCGGGATCGCGGCGCACACCGAACACTTCCCAGCGCAACGCGGTCAGAACGTCGATTGACCAGCCATGGACGAGGTTGAACGGGGGAAGGGTGGCAAGGAGGCCACACGCCAAGGCTGCGAGAGCGATCGCGACAGCGTCTCGTCTGATGACGTTGCCCATGGCGGTGCCTGGGTTTCGCCCGACTATTACAGGCGCACCAGGCGGCCGATAATCGGAGCCGGGCCGGGTTCGGCCCCGCGATCGACAAGGAAAACAGCCCTTCGTGAGCCCAGACTGACCGCATAGATGCCACCCGGCTTCAGCGTCGTCCGGGACTTGGCAAAGTCGTAGAACTTGCCGCGCAGGAGGGAAGCCGTGGTGAGGTCCACATCGTACCGCTCGCCCTTCACATCGAGCCTTTCAATGACCAGCTTGCCGCGACCGGTGGTCTCGACGACCGGAGAAAGACCATAAAGCGTGAACCGCGGCGAGTTCGAGGTCTTGTCGCTCATGCTGCGCACTACCGTCGCGGCGCTTTCGCTGACTTCCGGCTCGACCAGCTGCGAATGGCTTGAATCGCATTGCACCTTGCCGGCCGTGACCTCGCCGAGATGGACCATGCTCGCTTCCGCGCCGACGATGACGGTTCCCACCCCCGTAATCGTTTCGCGCCAGCAGGATTTCATGTAGCCGAGCACGACCACGCCGGCCGGCCCGAGCTTGATGACTTTTCCGGGCGCGACATAGTCCATGAACTCGACGCCGGTAACGTTGCCCTGCACGTCTTCGACGACTGCGACCGGCGCCTGCGCCACGGCCAATCCGGTAGAGCCGACGAGGCCAATCATCGCGGCAAACATACGCTTCATCGCGGAAACCTCGATTATTCCTGCGGGAACGACCCCGACCATAGCAGACGATCAAGTCGCCGATAACTATCTATGGCATCATTGGGTGGCGCCGAGAGTGAGAAAGATCACACCGGACCCCCATTTGCGCGCCATCCTCACCTGGTAACCGTCGTGCGTTCCGGAAGGTCACGGAACGGCGAAATCCTCCGCCTTCAGTTCGATCGGCGAACCATGCGGCGTGCGGTCGGCGGCGTGGTCCCAGGCATCGCGATAACGGTTGAGAGTCTCCGATGTCGTGACGCCTTTGGCGGCGATCAGGCGTTCCAGGGTTGCCAGCCAATGCCGGTAATAGGTTTCGCCGGTGTCGGCGTCGCCGGCGGCTTGCGCGCGCTTGATTTCATCGGCGAGGGCTGCGGCCCATTCGTTCCAGGTGAACAGGCCGCGTGCATGCAGCGCGAGCGCCATCGCAAAGGCCTGGGCTTCCCAGGGTTCGCGAAACACCGGTCCCTCGGCATCGCGCGGAACGCCGGGGACCGCGCTGGCCGCTTCTCGCGCTGCCTGTGGGTTGAGACGGATCAGGTTCGCTCCAGATAGGGCTCCCAGGCGTCGACGGACACCGTGAGGTTCGGATCGGACTCTTTGCCCCACAGTTCGACGCCATCGAAGGTCACGGTGTAAAGCCATTGCGGATTTTCACCCGCGCCGGTGGCGTTGCTGTCGGGAAAGACATGACAGCCCAGCACGCGTTCGATGATCCCGGCATGACCGCGCACATAGCGCGGCAACCGCGTATGGGTCGGCGGATGGATTATCTTGGCGCGGACGCGATCGCCGGCGGCGAAACGGGCAGCGGTCGTGGCCTCGCGTTCGGTCGGCCCGCCCCGATGCAGCATGCCGGCGACGCCTTCCGGCGTCAGCGTTTTTGCCACTGGTTTTGGGGGATGCAGCGATTTTCCGGCGGCGATCTCGTCGGGCGCGACCAGGCCGCGTTCCAGTATTAGGCGCTCCAGACCCACAAGCCAGATCTGGTAGTAGCTCTTGGCAAGATAATCCTCGCGAGGACGGTCTTCACGGGCGAAACGCGACATGTCGATGTTCCAGCCGCCGGGCATTCCCATCGCCATCGTGATCGCGAATGCGCGCCGTTCCCATTCGGCGTGAAACGTCGGCTCGTCCGGTTCGGGCACAACGGGCCCGGACCACGCCACGCCACCCATGTCGTGCGCGCCCTCCATCAGGCGACCTCGTGCGGCTGCTTGGGTAATCCGGTGCCGATCATGCTGTCGCGGGTGACAAGAGCCTCAAGGCGTTGCTCGCTCCAGCCGTCGGTGCCGGCAGGCCGCATCGGCAGCACGAGGTAGCGAATCTCCGCGGTTGAATCCCACACGCGAATATTGGTCTCCGCGGGCAATTCAAAACCGAAATCCTTGAGGACGCCGCGCGGATCCTTCACCGCCTTGGAACGATAGGGCGCGGATTTGTACCAGACCGGCGGCAACCCGAGCACCGGCCAGGGATAACAGGAGCACAGCGTGCACACGACCATGTTGTGAAGAGCAGGGGTGTTCTCAAGTGCCACGATGTGCTCGCCCTGGCGTCCGGCATAACCAAGTTCGGCGATGGCAGGCGTGGCGTCCTTGAGCAGACGGGCGCGATAGGCCGGGTCGGTCCAGGCCCGCGCCACGACGCGGGCGCCGTTGCGCGGCCCAACCTTGGTCTCGTAGGTTTCGATCAACAGGCCGAGCGCTAACGGATCGACGTAGCCTTTTTCGGTCAGGATGGTCTCGAGTGCGCGCACGCGCAATTCGGTCTCGGATAACTCCGAATGGTCGTGATCGTGGTGATGGTGGTGATCGTGGTCGTGGCCGGTCATGGGGACGAGGATAGACGCAATATTCGGTCTATGTCGAGCGATGGAGTCTGCTAGCATTTCAAAGGAAAATAGCGGGCAGGGAGTGCAGGGTTGGCGAAATTTGTCACAGTGGAAAAAGGCCAGGGGCCTGAGGGTCGCATCGCCGTGGTTCGGTTCGACCGCGGCGACGGTGTCAACGCGCTGTCGCCGGAAGCGCTGCGCCAACTGACCGATATCGCGCGGTCTTTCGAGGATGATGCCGACACCTCCGTCGTCGTGCTTACGGGCGGGCCCAAGGCGTTCAGCGCCGGCTTCGACCTCAAGGATCCCGAAGGCCGCTCGCGCCGGACCATGGATATCGGGTCGTTGCGCCGGCACCTGAAACTCGGGCCGCGGCTTACCGGCGCCTGGCAGGAGATGGAGCAGGTCACCATCGGCGCCATCGAGGGCTTTTGCATCGGCGGCGGCGTGGCACTGGCAGTCGCGCTCGACTTTCGCGTGATGGCCCGCGACGCCCATCTGCGGGTACCTGAAATCGGGCTCGGCATGAACATGAGCTGGCAAAGCATTCCGCGCATGCTGCATCTGATTGGTCCGGCCCGCACCAAGCAGGCGGTGATCGTAGCCGACCAGCGCATCTCCGCCGCCGAGGCCTACCAATGGGGTTTGGTGGAGGAGGTGGCTGATCCCGGCAAGTCCCTTGATGCGGCGATGGCGCTGGCCGCGAAAGTCGCGGTCCAACCGCCATTGTCGGTGGCGATGACCAAGCTCACTGTCAATCGGCTCACGCATGCGCTCGACGATCTCACCAGCCATATGGATGTCGACCAGTTCGCGCTGGCGAGCCTGACCGAGGATCACAAGGAGGGCGTCGCGGCGTTTTTGGAACGCCGCAAGCCGAAGTTCAGGGGTCGCTAGGCTCCGGTCCTGACGGTAACAGGTTAAGATCGGATTCGCATAAGGTATATTATGGAATATAAAAATCCATATTAGTTACAAAGACTTGTATCTAAATTCGTCGCCATCGCGCGAAATATTAGACAGCGCGGCTACACCCGATCCGGCAGGTACCCGGCTGCGGCAAAGCCGCCATCGACGTTGAGGATATGGCCGGTGACGAAGCTCGCGTTGCTGTCGTCGAGCAGGAATAGCGCGGCGCCCGCAAATTTCGTCTGGCGCGGGCGTAGCGGCGCTGCGGCACCGCCCGAAGCCAGGCGGCGCGGTTCGCTTCGGTCTGCATGGCCTAGACCAGCGGCGTTTCGACCGGCCCAGGTGCGATGGCATTGACCCGGATATTCTCGGGCGCCAGCTCGCACGCCATCACCTGGGTCAACGTGATGACGCCGCCCTTGGATGCGCCATAGGCCGAGCGGCCCAGATTGCCGCGCTGACCGGAAATCGACGCGATATTGACGATCGCGCCCCGGCCATGGGTTCGCATCAGCTTGCCGGCTTCGCGGGCCACAATGAAGGTTCCGACCAGGTTGATATCGAGCACCTTCCGGAACACCTCGACGCTGGTCTCGAAGAACGGCGTGTCGCGGCCGATCCCGGCTGAGTTGACCAGGCCCCGGACCGGGCCAAAACCATCCTCGCAACCCTCAAGGCCGGCTATCACGCTGGCCTCGTCGGCGACATCCATGATGACGGATTTGGTGGCGTTTGGGCGCAGCCGTTCCAGTTCGGCGTGCGCGGCATCGAGCGGACCTTGCGCGAGATCGGCAATAATGAGCTTCCAGCCATCGCCGAGCAGGGCTCTTGCGATCGCCAGCCCAATGCCGGAAGCGCCGCCGGTGACGATGGCCACGCCGTGATCGGTCATGATGGCCTCCCCTCAATCGTTAATGCCGGTCTTGTCGGCCGGCCAGGAACCGCAACTGTGACTCGCAACCAAGCACGGAATCCCGGTGGCACAAAAGCCGGTCGGCGAGGCTTGGTATTTCCCTCGAAAGCAGGCAATAAGCCATTCAAAGACGACGCATGACCGGGCCCTGCCGGGTCCCTATGATAAACGCACAAGAACAATCAGGGAGAAAACCAGATGAGCTTTTCACGACGCACCTTGCTGAAGGCGTCCGCCGCGTCGGCGGTTTTGGGTGGCATCGCCGCGCCGTTTGTCGCGCGCGCGCAAACGGCTGAATTCAGCTACAAATATGCCAACAATCTGGCGGACTCGCATCCGCTGAACACGCGCGCCAAGGAGATGGCGGCAGCGATCAAGGCCGAGACCAAGGGCCGCTTCGATCTGCAGATTTTCCCGAACAACCAGCTTGGCTCCGACACCGACATGCTGAGCCAGATCCGCTCCGGCGGCATCGAATTTTTCACGCTGTCCGGATTGATCCTCGCTACCCTGGTTCCCGCCGCCTCCATCAACGGCATTGGCTTTGCGTTTCCGGATTACGATACGGTGTGGAAAGCCATGGATGGCGATCTCGGTGCCTATGTCCGCGGCGAAATCACCAAGGCCAATCTCGTGGTGATGGACAAGATCTGGGACAACGGCTTTCGCCAGACCACGTCGTCGACCAAGCCGATCAACGGACCCGACGATTTCAAGGGCTTCAAGATCCGGGTGCCGGTCTCGCCGCTGTGGACCTCGATGTTCAAGGCCTTCGACGCTTCGCCTGCCTCGATCAATTTCAGCGAAGTCTATTCGGCGCTGCAGACCAAGATCGTCGAGGGCCAGGAGAATCCACTGGCGATTATCTCTACTGCCAAACTCTATGAAGTGCAGAAATATTGCTCGCTGACCAATCACATGTGGGACGGATTCTGGTTCCTCGCCAATCGTCGCGCCTGGGAGAAGGTGCCGGAAGATATCCGCGCCATCGTCGCCAGCAACATCAACGCGGCCGCCTTGAACGAGCGTGTGGACGTCGCAAAACTGAATGCGACCTTGCGCGATGAACTTGCGAGCAAAGGGCTTGTGTTCAATCAACCCGATGTCGCGCCGTTTCGCGAGAAGCTTCGGTCGGCCGGGTTCTATTCAGAATGGAAGGGCAAATACGGCGACGAGGCTTGGGCTTTGCTGGAGAAGTCCGTCGGCAAGCTGTCGTAGCGGAACGTCCGCGAAGGATTGCGGAAAGGGGCCTTGAAGGATCGTTATGGCTCACGCCGAGGTGTCTCAAATCGCAGGCGGCGAGCAGATCTCCCCTCGCCGCCGCTCGCGCGCGGCATCGCTTGAATCGCTGTTGGGAATGCTGGTCGAAATTCCGGCGGCATTGCTGGTGGTCGCCGAGATCGTCATCCTGTTTGCCGGCGTAGTGGCGCGTTACGGCCTGCGCCAGCCGCTGATCTGGTCGGACGAACTGGCGTCGATCCTGTTCCTGTGGCTGGCCATGCTGGGCGCCGCCGTTGCGTTCCGCCGCTCCGAGCATATGCGCATGACCGCCCTTGTAGCCGGCGCGAGGCCCGCAATGCGCGCCTATCTCGAGGTGGTCGGAACCTGTGCCGCGCTGGCGTTCCTGCTGCTGGTTGTCGGACCATCCTGCGACTACGCCTACGAAGAAAGCTTCATCACCACGCCGGCGTTGCAGATACCCAATATCTGGCGCGCGGCGGCGCTGCCCGCCGGCATCTGCCTGATGGCGCTGTTCGCTTTTTTGCGGCTGGCACGGGTCAGCGACATCAAGGTCCTGCTGGGCGCAGTGCTCTCCGTGGCCGCGGTGATTGCGGTTTTCTGGCTGGCGCAGCCGTGGCTGCGTCCGCTCGGCAATATCAATCTGGTCATCTTCTTTGTCGGCGTCGCCGGTTTCTGCGTGTTCGCCGGCGTGCCGATTGCGTTTGGATTTGGGCTGGCGATTTTCGGCTATCTGGCGCTGACCACTCATACGCCGCTGATGGTGCTGGTCGGCCGCATGGACGAGGGCATGAGCCACCTGATCCTGCTCGCGGTGCCGCTATTCGTGTTCCTGGGGCTGCTGATCGAGATGACCGGCATGGCGCGCGCCATGGTGGCGTTCCTGTCAAGCCTGCTCGGCCATGTCCGCGGCGGCCTGCACTACGTGCTGGTCGGCGCGATGTATCTGGTGTCGGGCATCTCGGGCTCGAAAGCCGCCGACATGGCCGCGGTGGCGCCGGTGCTGTTTCCGGAAATGAAGCAACGCGGCGCCAAGCCCGGCGACCTCGTCGCCTTGCTCGCCGCCACCGGTGCGCAGACCGAGACCATTCCGCCGAGCCTCGTGCTCATTACCATAGGCTCGGTGACCGGCGTTTCGATCTCGGCGCTGTTTACCGGCGGGCTCCTGCCCGGCGTGGTGCTGGCGATCACACTGTCGGCGCTGGTGTGGTGGCGCTATCGCAGCGAGGACCTCAGTCACGTCACAAAAGCCGGGGGTGGCGAGATCGCCAGATCCTTTGTCGTTGCCCTGCCCGCGCTGGCGCTGCCCTTCGTGATCCGCGCCGCCGTGGTCGAGGGGATCGCGACCGCGACCGAAGTCTCGACCATCGGGATCGTCTATGGCTTCGTCATCGGGCTGCTGGTCTATCGCCAGTTCGACTGGCGGCGGCTGATGCCGATGCTGATCGAGACGGCGTGCCTCTCCGGCGCGATCCTGCTGATCATCGGCACCGCGACCGGCATGGCCTGGGGCCTGACCCAATCCGGGTTTTCACGGGCGCTTGCCGCCGCGATGACCGGCCTGCCCGGCGGCTCGGCGACCTTCATCGCGGTCTCGATCGTGGCGTTCACCATTCTGGGCAGCGTGCTCGAGGGCATCCCGGCGATCGTGCTGTTCGGGCCGCTATTGTTTCCGATCGCGCGTGCGGTCGGCGTTCATGAGGTCCATTATGCGATGATCATCATCCTGGCCATGGGCATCGGATTGTTCGCGCCGCCGTTCGGAGTAGGCTATTATGCCGCCTGCGCCATCGGACGCGTCGATCCCGCCGAGGGTATC
The DNA here is from genome assembly GCF_004799405.1 of Bradyrhizobium sp. Taxonomy (GTDB): domain Bacteria; phylum Pseudomonadota; class Alphaproteobacteria; order Rhizobiales; family Xanthobacteraceae; genus Bradyrhizobium. Next base: position 781 of record NZ_SSMW01000117.1, on the reverse strand, counting down.
AGGCCGATCTGGGGCTATCTGCTGGCGCTGCTGGTGGGCCTGATCGTGGTGGCGATATTCCCGTGGATCTCGATCGGGTTCCTGTAGGACGAAGCCGACAGAATGGAACAAAGCCGATGAGCGCAGTGCAGGACCAATACAGTGTCGGGTTGGACAAAACGCCCGCCAATTTCGTTGCCTTGACGCCGCTGAGTTTCCTGGCGCGCTCGGCCGCCGTCTATCCCGATCATGTCAGTACCATCTATGAGGGCCGCGTCTTCACGTGGTCGCAGACTTATGCGCGCTGCCGGCGCTTTTCGTCGTATCTTGCAGGCCGGGGTATCGGGTACGGCGATACGGTCGCGGCGATGCTGCCGAACATCCCAGCGATGAACGAGGTGCATTTCGCGGTGCCGATGGCGGGCGCCGTGCTCAACGCGCTCAACATCCGGCTCGATGCCGCTTCCATCGCCTTTCAGCTCGACCATGGCGGCGCCAGTATCATCCTGGTCGATCCGGAATTCTCCGGCGTGATCTCGGAGGCGCTTACCTTGATGACGGGACCAAAGCCATTCGTCATCGACGTCGACGATGCGGCTTTTTCCGGCGGCAAACGGATTGGGGCGATCGAATACGAGGACACACTGTCGCAAGGCGATGAAAGCTTTGCCGCACGGCGGCCGCAGGACGAATGGGACGCCATTGCGCTCAGTTACACCTCGGGAACGACCGGCAATCCCAAGGGCGTCGTCACCCACCATCGCGGCGCCTATCTCAACGCCGTCAGCAATATCCTCGCCGG
>NZ_SSMW01000116.1 GCF_004799405.1 Bradyrhizobium sp. | reverse complement strand
AACCAGTTCGTGATTCCCGGCTCGAACTACCACATGCGCATGAGCGCGATGGCGCGGCTGAAATCGATCTTCGACAACGAGACCTGGTTCGACGTGGCGCTGCCCGAAGTGACCGCCGATCCGCTGAAATTCCGCGACGAACGCAAATATTCCGACCGCATCAAGGATGCCCGCGCCAAGACCGGGCTGAACGACGCCATCAAGATCGGCTACGGCAAGCTTGAGGGCGCCGCCGTCGTGGTCGCGGTGCAGGATTTCGATTTCATGGGCGGTTCGCTCGGCATGGCGGCCGGCGAAGCCATCGTGCGCGGCCTTGAGCTTGCGGTCGAAAAGAAATCTCCGTTCATCGTATTCGCAGCGTCCGGTGGCGCCCGCATGCAGGAAGGCGTTCTGTCGCTGATGCAGTTGCCTCGCACCACCGTCGGCGTGCAGATGCTGCGCGAGGCGAAACTGCCCTACCTCGTGGTGCTGACCAATCCGACCACTGGCGGCGTGACGGCTTCCTACGCCATGCTCGGCGACGTCCAGATTGCGGAGCCCGGTGCGCTGATCGGGTTTGCCGGCGCGCGCGTGATCGAACAGACCATCCGCGAGAAATTACCGGACGGATTCCAGCGCGCGGAGTATTTGCGAGACCACGGCATGATCGACATGGTGGTGCATCGCCACGATCTGCGCCCGACGCTGGCGCGCCTGTGCCGGTTGCTGACGAAATCGCCTGCGCGGGAACCCGCGCCGAAGCCTGCAGCGCCGATCGCCATTCCGGCCCCGACCGTACCGGCTGCGGATATGGCGCCAGCGCCCCCTCACGCGTGAACGCGCCTGCGGCCAAGCCAGCGCCGCCGCTCGGCGAACTGATCGCGCGGCTGTCCGCCCTGCATCCCCGGCGCATCGATCTCGGTCTTGAGCGGATGCATCGGCTGCTGGAGCGGCTCGACCATCCCGAACGCAAATTGCCGCCAGTGATCCACGTCGCCGGCACCAACGGCAAAGGTTCGACGATCGCCTATTTGCGCGCGATCCTGGAAGCCGCGGGGCTTCGGGTCCATGTTTATACCTCGCCCTATCTGGTGCGGGTCAACGAATGCTTTCGGATCGGCCGGGCCGGCGGCGGCGCCCTTGTCGGCGACGATGAATTGCGCACCACGCTGGAGCATTGCGAGCGCGCCAATGCGGGCGCGCCGGTCACCATTTTCGAGATTGAAACCGCGGCGGCGTTTTGCCTGTTCGCCCAGCATCCGGCCGACGTGCTGCTGCTGGAGGTCGGTCTCGGCGGCCGGCTCGACGCCACCAACGCGATCGCCGCGCCGCTGGCGAGCGTGATCGCGCCCATCGGCATCGATCACACCGAATTTCTCGGCGACACGCTGACGGCGATCGCCCTTGAGAAGGCCGCCATCATCAAGCGCGATGTGCCGGTGATTTGCGCCGAACAAGCCCCCGAAGCGCTGGCCGCCATTGAAGCGCAGGCTCGCCACATGCGCGCGCCGCTGCACGCGGCCGGACAACAATGGCACGTCAATGTCGAACGCGGACGGCTGGTCTATCAGGACGACCGCGGCCTGATGGATCTGGCGGCGCCAAAACTGTTCGGGCGGCATCAGTTCGACAATGCCGGTCTCGCGATTGCGACGCTGCGCGCCCAGAAAATGTTTTCGATCGGCAATGCGGCGTTCGAGGCCGGCATCGTCAGTGCCGAATGGCCGGCGCGGATGCAGCGCCTGGCCTCCGGCACGCTGGTGGATCAGGCCCCGTCAGGCTGCGAACTATGGCTCGACGGCGGACACAATGCCGATGGCGGGCGGGTCGCCGCCGCTGCCTTGGGCGATCTCGAAGAGCGGGTCTCGCGTCCGCTGGTGGTCATCGTTGGCATGATGGGCAACAAGGACGCGGGCGCGTTTCTCGCCAACTTTGCAGGACTGACGCGCCATATCATCGCCGTGCAAATCCCAGATCGTGACAACGCGATGCCGCCGGATGATCTGGCGAACGTCGTGCGTCAGCTTGGGATGCGGGTGGAAACGTCTGTCAGCGTCGAGGCCGCATTGGGCTCGCTGGCGCGGCTTGCCTATGAGGTGCCGCCGCGCATCCTGATCACGGGATCGCTGTATCTGGCCGGTCACGTGCTGTCAGCCAACGGCACCCCGCCGGGATAGGCACAACTCGCGCGGTAGCTCGCAAAACAAGCGGCCGGCGACATGGTCACCGGCCGTCGACACGAATGGAATAACAGGCGCGATCAGACCGCAGCCGTGATCCACTGCTGCAGCTTTTGCTTCGGCGCGGCGCCGACCTGGCGCGAGGCCATTTCGCCGCCCTTGAAGATCATCAGCGTCGGGATCGACATCACGCCGTATTTCGAGGCCGTCTTCGGGCTCTCGTCGACGTTCAGTTTCACGATCTTGACCTTGTCGCCCATCGCGCCGGAAATCTCGTCGAGCGCGGGCGCGATCATGCGGCAGGGGCCGCACCATTCGGCCCAGAAATCGACCACGACCGGGCCGGTCGCCTTGAGCACTTCGGCTTCGAAATCGGCGTCAGAAACCTTGCCAACGGCCATCGGAATACCTCGTTCGGGTTTGAAGGAAGGCGCGACCGAGAATCGCGCGGGGATCATAGAACCAACCTATGAACGCGATGTTGCCGGGTCAAGCTTGGTCGTTCCCCCGGATAAGGGTTGCCAGTTGCGCGTCCAGCGCGGGGGCCGAAATCTCCATCAATTCGGGGGTTTCGCTCCATAGCAATGCGGCGCGGACCGGCAGTTGGGGATAGAGCTTCGTCAGCACCGCCCGGTAGAGCGCGAGCTGGCGGACGTAGGCAACCGGCACTTCGGCGAGATTGCGCGGCGGCGCGTGATTGGTCTTGTAATCGACGATCAGGACCTGCTCCGGCGTCACCGCCAGCCGGTCGATTTGCCCAGAGACCAGGGCGGCGAGCCGTCCCGGCCGCTGCAGCCGTCCGACAATCGAAACCTCGGCCCGGCTGCCGGGGGCAAATAAGGCACCGAACCGGCTATCGGCGATCACGGCCAATACCTCGTTCGCCAGCGCGTCGCGGTCGCGGTTGGTCCAGCCCTCGGCATTGCGGGCGAGATATTGCAAGGTGAGATCGCGGCGGCGTTCGAGCGCGAGATCGGGCAGCGATTGCAGCAGCCGATGCACCAGCACGCCACGCTGTAGCGCGCGGGCCCGGAGTGCGATCGATTCGCCGCCGCGGAACGCTTTGCCCTCATCGATGCCGGGATCGGATGGGCGCAGCCGGCGATCGATGATTTGCTCAGGCTTGGCCGGGGTGTGCAGCCATTCCGGCAGCGATGGGTGGACGCTTGCGGGGGCGTCGAGGGCGATGTCGGTCTTGGGCGTTGCGTCTTCCACCCGCCTGTAGCTTTTCACTACGCCGTCGCCGGCCGGAATTTCCTGCAAAGCCAGCCCTGAATTCGCCAGGCCTCGCTTGATCAAATCGTACCAGGAATTCTCGCGGATGCTGTTCCGGTTGCCGGGCATGCAGCCGGCGACGATCAACCGGTCCGCCGCGCGTGTCATCGCAACATAGAGCAGGCGGCGATATTCGTGCTCGGTCTCGTCCAGCATGGCGTTGCGCGCCGTGGCCACGGCAGGCGGATCGTCGGCCTTGCGTCCGGCCCAGACCACGGCCTTGCCGCCGTTTCCCTGCGGCAAAAGGATCAGGCGGAGGCGCTGGGTGTCCGACGGCGACGTCGTGGTGTCGGCCATGATAACCACGGGGGCTTCCAGCCCCTTGGCGCCGTGCACGGTCATCACGCGCACCTCGTCGCGTGAGATTTCCATGTCACGCTTCACCTCGGTGTCGGCGGCGCGCAGCCAGGCCATGAACC
>NZ_SSMW01000115.1 GCF_004799405.1 Bradyrhizobium sp. | reverse complement strand
GTGCAGGATCGCACTTGCCTCGAGGTTCTGTTCGCGGCGACCGCGACCCGCGCTGATGCACGGGGCATTCCGAGCGGGGCGAAAGGTTTGCTCCGCCTTTTGCGGCCAACAAAGCTCGCAGTTATCTCGATGGTCGGATTTTCCGCATCCGGTCACGCCTTCACATTTTTGCCGGACCTCGTCGGTGGTTTCGTCGACATGACCCGGCTGTCGCCGACGCAGGCCGACCTCATCGGGCGCCTGAATGCCCTTCGGCCGAACGTTATCGTGGCCTATCCAAGCATCCTGGACTGGCTGGCAGGTCAATCGCACCGGCTGCGGCTCGCGCCGCGTCTGCGTCAACTTAGCAGCTTCGGTGAGGAGCTCACCGAGCGCGCGCGGCAACGGATCAGCCAGGCGTTTGGCGCGCCGTTGTACAATCACTATGGTGTCGGCGAATGCTTGTTTCTGGCCGACGGTTGCCCGACCGATGGTGGGGCGCATATCAACGCCGACTTATCCATACTTGAGGTGGTCGACGAGAATTATCGGCCGGTTCCCGCTGGCCGGGCCGGCGCAAAAATTCTCGTCACCAATCTAGTCAACGTCATCCAGCCAATCATTCGCTACGAGATCGACGATGTCGTGACGTTGGCGACTCAGCCTTGCACTTGCGGAAGCCTGATGCCCAGGATCGAGCGCATCGAGGGCAGGTCCGAGGAGGTCCTGTGGGTCGGGGAACAGATGCTTACTTACATTTTGTTCAAGACGGCTATCGAATACCTTCACGAGGTCCGGGAATGGCAGGCGGTGCAGGTCGCACCCGATCGTATCGAAATAGGGCTTGAACTCCTGCCGGGGACCTCATTGGATCAACAAGTCGCCGAATCCGTCGTGATGAGAAAGCTCAACGAGCTTGGCCTTCCATCAGAGGTGCGCGCTGCGATAAAGGTGGTACCAAGCTTGAGCCCCAACCCGATCACCGGTAAAATGAACCGCATGGTCTCCGCGACCACGCCGTCTGGGCCCTGAACCGACTTCGGATCCGCGAAAGCAGTTTGATGCCTCAATGGCGGCGTCACCGCCCACCAGAGTTTGAAGCGTTTGTCGACCTCTATGAGGCAGGTATGACGCGGACCCACAAGGGCATACCTTTCATTGCGATCGGAATGCTCTTCAATTTCGGACTGGCTGTGCTGGGTTGGAGCGGCTTTACTGCCTTCTTCTCCAATCCGGCCCGGATCGCACTTTCCATCGCCCTCGTTGCGATGTGTGGTGCGGGAGCCATAAGTCCCGACAACATGAGCAATGGCGATCGTGCGGATCGCGCCGATCGATGGCTCCTGATACCCTTCGCGATCCTGGGGCTGCTGGCTGCCTACGTGCCGGCCTATACCGACCGGCGGGAGATCTTCGTGCTTGATGGCGATACCGTCCGCTGGTTCGGCGTCGCGCTGTTCGTTGCCGGCGGCGTGTTGCGTTACTGGCCAGTCTTCGTGCTCGGGCGCCGGTTCAGTGGATTCGTCGCCGTTCAGCCAGGACATACGCTGGAAACGAGCGGAATCTACGGTGTTATCCGCCACCCGAGCTATCTGGGCTTCGTGATCAATGCACTGGGATGGGCGCTGGCTTTTCGGTCGGGCGTCGGAGTGTTGCTTGTAGGCCTCACGTTGCCGCCGCTGCTTCTGCGCATCCGTTCGGAAGAAAACTTGCTGTGCGAGCAATTCGGCGCTCAATACGACATCTATCGCAAACGAACGTGCCGATTGATTCCGGGGCTTTATTAATCGTGCCGGAATCTTGTTGCCGGCCATACCAGGCAACATTTCCGCGGATGGGCCCGACGACCTGGGGGATATGCTGAATGATCAGGTCACGACACGTGTTTTATCTCGGAGGATATGATCCTATCGACGCGGCCGCGCAATATCGTCGTTTCTCGGGCCAGCTCAAAATCTTCACTCGCACTTGGGATGTTGCAACCGAACTCGGCGAGCTCGAAACACCCGGTGCAACCTCATGCGCCCGTTGGCGGATAAGTTCGAGCACTTCTCACTGGGAGGTAGATACTGTATTCGATGTCATGCTCTGGGACGACCTCGTGCGGAAAGATCTTTCGCGGCCTTTCTTTACACGCATTCTAAAGGGGTCGATGCACTATTTCGATTTCATCGTCAGCGGCGCATCGCAGCGATACTTTGCCGCAAACTGGCGTTACGGCTTTTATTACCTATACCCGATGCTCCTGTCCGCGGTGCTTGCGGGTTGCGCTGGATTCATCGGTTGCAAATTGGCTGCCTGGTCCGGCCTCGCAGGTTTCCGTGCAGTTGTCGTGGAGTTTCCGCTCGGCATTTTGATGTTCGTCGGTCTTTTGAGGCTGGTCGGGGAGCGTTTGAGGATACTGAGCCTGCTGGACCTTTGGAGCTTCACCCATGACTATATTCGCGGAAGCCGCCCCGATCTTGAAGAGCGGCTCGATCAATTCGCCAATCTGTTGATAGAGCACGCGCGCGGCAGGACTGCCGAGGAAATCATCATCGTGGGCCACAGTCTCGGCGCAATGCTTGCCGTAGACGTCGTCTCGAGAGCGCTCGGCCTCGATCCCGATTTCGCGTCGGTCGGAACGTCTGTTTGCGTGCTGACTGTTGGCGCAACGATCCCAAAGGTTGTTCTGCACCAAAAGGCCGGCCAAAGACGTGGCGCCATCGCCGTAGTGGCTGCCGAAGCCGCGATTGCCTGGTGGGAGATTCATTCGATCGAGGACTGCATTAGCTTCTACAAATTTCATCCCGTCGAATTAAGACGAATTGACCGTGAATGGTCTCGCAGCAAGCCCCACATACGCAAATTTCCGCTTCGTCGGATGCTGCGGCCCGCAACCTATAACCGGTATCGATTTCATTTCCTGCGCCTTCACTATCAGATAGTAATGGCCAACGATGCACGTTCGAAGTACGACTTCTTTTTGGCGCTGTGCGGACCCATCGAGTTCGTCCGATGGATTATAGCAACCGGCGGGTTGCTGGACTTCGTCGCTCCAGACGGCACCTGGCGTTTAGCAGATGACGAACCGTTCCCAGCCCAACAACCTCAAGGCGTAGCCTGATTGATTGTCACTTATTTGACGTGCCTGACAGCTGCTTACTCGCACAAAATGTCCGCTGCGGGTCCAGCTGAGCGCCGACCCGACCGCAGGTATCAAGAACTTATCGGGAAAAACGGACGGCTTCCGCACTTGGAATGAGAACGACATCGCAGCCTTCGAAGTGCGGCATCCCGTGGGGACTCGGGAGCGATTGGCGCTGGCGCTTCTAGTCAATACCGCGCAACGGCGGGGGATGTGGTGCGGATGGGTCGGCAGCACGTTCGCAACGGTTGCATCGATGTGAAGCAGCAAAAGACAGGAACCACGCTCGCGATCCACGATCCATCCCGACTTACAGACCGTCCTTGACGCTACGCCGTCCGAAAACCTTACTTTCCTGACAACGGCGTTTGGTAGGCCGTTCACGCCTCCGGGCTTCACCAATTGGTTCCGAGTGGCGCGGAACCTCAGCCCACGGGCTTCCTGTAGGCGTCTGGCGGAAGCCGGATGCAGCGCCAATGTCATTGCCGCGATCTCCGGCCATAAGAGCCTCAATGAGGTGGAGCGTTACACCGTCGCCGCCAACCAAGAGCGGATGGCCCGCAGGGGTGTCGATACACTAATCGCGGAAACCAAAGCACGAACAGGAAGTGTCAAACCTTTGCGCCGGTTTGACAAATCGATAAATTAATCGTGAGAAAACAAGAGGCGGGAATGGACATGGTGAGCGCGGAGGTCATCGCACCCGGTCAAACCGAAGAAAGGGCCGGACGCCCGTGGCGTCCGGCCCTCTCTGTATTAATCCGGCCTGTGGGTCCGGGTCGAAAGGCTTACTTCGTCACCTGACCGCGGATTTCGCCACCCGGGTTGGCCGCGGTGTGGACGTTGACGTAGTACTTGCCGGCCAGCAGGTCGGCGGCCTGTTCGTCGGTCAGCGTCGCACTGCCTTCCACCGGGCTGGTGCCCGCATTGGCGATCGGAACCTTGACGCCGGCGTTGGCGCCGGCTGCGGCGGGTCCGTGGAAATGGGCGGCGGTCGCAGGTCCCGAGAGCCCCGAATAGGTCAGCTTCCAGCTCAGTTTCTTGGTGGCTGCGTCGTAGTTGATGTCGGCAGTGCCGGTGCCGGCGCTGGTGGTGGCGGGCACTTCGGACTTGCCGTCGAGGGTTGCCTTCATCTTTTCGGCGAAGGCGGGTCCGGCGAAGGCAATGGTCGCTCCCAGCGCGAGCGTAGCAAGCATGGTCTTTGACATGGTTCTCTCCCTGTGGACGCCAGATGATGGTGTCGGTTTCAAAACAATGAGATTTCGGATTTATTCCCGAACCCGGCCGAAACGCTGCAAAATTTCAACCCGGCAACGGCTGAAATAATGCCTATCATAGCCATAAAGCCGCTGTAACGACAGGTCGGTGAATGCTGCGACGCTTTGTCATTGCCGTCATTGCCGTCGGCGCCGCCGGTTTTGGCGTTTTCTGGTGGCTGTCGGCTCCCCCGGCCGGGCTGGGCGTGACCGGGCCGGCCTATACGCCGAACCTTGCGAACGGGCTGACAACATTCAACGCCGGAGGATGTTCCTCCTGCCACGCGGTGCCCAATCAGCCCGATCGCCTGAGGCTCGGCGGCGGCCTTGCGATACCGTCGCCGTTCGGCACCTTCTATGCTCCGAATATCTCGCCGGATGCGGCCGACGGCATCGGGCGCTGGACCGAGGCCGATTTCGTCAATGCCGTGACCCGGGGGATTTCACCGGCCGGATATCATTACTTTCCGGCCTTTCCCTATACGTCCTATCAGCACGCCAAGCTCGAGGATGTCCGCGACCTCTTCGCCCACCTGAAAACGCTGCCGCCGGTTTCCGGCAAGGTGCGCGGCCACGACGTGCCGTTTCCATTCAACATCCGCCGCGATATCGGCATCTGGAAATGGCTGTTCATGGACGGCAAGCCGTTCATGCCGGATGCGGCGCGCTCGCTTGCGTGGAATCGCGGGGCGTATCTGGTCAACAGCCTCGGTCATTGCGCCGAATGTCACAGCCCGCGCAATTTCCTCGGCGGCATCATCGCAGCGCAGCGTTTCGCGGGTGGTCCCGATCCGGAAGGCGAGGGCTGGGTGCCGAACATCACCCAAAAAGGACTTGGTGACTGGAGCGAAAAGGACATCGCCTATTTCCTCGAAACCGGGCAAACGCCCGATAACGATAGCGCAGGGGGATCAATGGTGCGCGTGATCAGGAACACCTCGCAGTTAAGCCCCCAGGACCGCGCGGCGATCGCCGAATATCTCAAGTCGCTGCCGCCGGTGGACGGGCCGCCGCCGCCCAAAAAGGCGGCGAAGCGCGACGACAAGCCCTGATCGTCGTACTCAGCATTGGCGGTAGCGTAAAAAAGCCGCCATCATCCGCGAGCATTTGGCGAACATTGCCATGGAGGTGACATCATGCGCCGTCCTGTTTTTCGCGATCTATTGCTTGTGTTCGGACTGTGGCTGTTTCCCCAGATTTCGGCCTCTCACGCCGCAGCCGCGGAAAACCGCGTCGCGCTTGTCGTCGGTCAGTCGGCCTACCGCGCCGTGATGGCGCTACCCAACGCCGAGCACGACGCCAAGCGAATGGCGGAGTTGCTTGGTAGCGCCGGCTTCGACGTGACCGCGGCGCCTGATCTGTCGCAGGATGACATGCGTCGTGCCTTCAGCGACTTCGCCGCCAAGGTGGCCGCGAGCGGGCCCGACACAATAGCGCTGGTGTTCTATGCCGGCCACGGCTTGCAGATCGACGGCGAGAATTATCTGGTGCCGGTCGATATCGATCCTAAACGCGAAGGGGATATTCCGCTGCAAGCGGTTCGGCTCAACGACCTCATGAACACGTTAGGGGCGTTGCCGACCCGGATGCGCATCATCATGCTCGATGCCTGCCGCAACAATCCGTTCCCGGCGCTAAACCAGACCGCCGGGCGTGGACTGGCGATCGTCGATACCAAGGCTGGTGCAACCGGATCGTTCATTTCCTATTCGACCTCGCCGGGCTCCGAGGCGGAGGACGGTAGCGGCGACGACAGCCCATACACGACCGCGGTACTCTCGGTCGCAAAGGAACCAAATTTGTCAATCGAGGAAGCCTTCAAAAGGATCCGCGTCGCGGTAAACCAGGCGACCGATGGACGACAAACTCCCTGGGAAAGCTCGTCGCTGACGACCGAGTTCAAATTCTTTGCGGCCGGCACCGATCAGCCGGGAGCGATGGCGCCCAAGCCTGCAACGCTAACGCGGGGTGCGGATGACTGGCGCAGGGATTTGCAGGGCAAGGAGCCGAAGGCAGCGTATGATCTCGTTATCGCTGATGACTCGCTCGCTGGCTACGAGGCCTTTGTCGCGTTGTTCCCCCAGCCGCCGTATAACCTGCGTATACGTTCTCTACTTGAACGCCGGCGCGAGATGCTGGCATGGAATACCGCCGTCGCGATCAATACCGCGGCATCGTTCGAGGCGTTCATTGCGAACTATGCGAATAGCGATCTGGCCGCCACTGCGCGCACGATGCAGGAGCGCGTCCGCAACCGTTCGCTCGAAGCCAGCGCCCTGGCTGTAAACAACGCGACACCACCGCCTACGCTGACAAGCCCTGCAGTCCCGCCGCCGACCAATGTTGCGCTAGCGCCGACATGTCCATGCACCACGCCGCCGACGCCGCCTTTCAAGAAAAAGGTGGAAACGCCACCGCCGACCAAACGGGTCGATAAATCCTCGCCCAAGCGCAAACCGCCGACCGACGAAGACGTCGTCGAGCGCGGTCCGCCCGGTCCGCCGCCGGGATCAGTTCCGCCAGGCGCCGTTATAGAAGGCATCGGTATCGGCATCGGTCTCGGAAGCGGGTTTGGTGGACGCGGCGGTTACCCATCTGGCGGTTACCGGAGATAACCAGGCTCGCCATTCCGCAGCTACGCCGCCATGTCCTGCGTTTTTAGTTCGCGTTCGGTCGGTGCTTTGGCGATACTCGCTTCCTGAGCGAGGAGGTTCATGCGCGCATACGTTCTCAAGCATTACGGCGGTCCTGAAGGCTCGCTGCTATCGGATGTCCCGGCACCTGCGCCGAGGCCACGGGATATTCTCGTCGAGGTACGGGCTGCGGGTCTGAACCCGGTGGATTTCAAGTTCCGGCAGGGGAAGCTGCGCGCAATCCTGCGGCCTAGGCTTCCGTTTGTGCTCGGCAACGAACTGGCAGGCGAGGTTATTGCCGTTGGCAGCGACGTCACGCGGTTTCGCGTCGGTGACCGTGTGTTTGCCCGGGTAGCAAAGGATCGCGCCGGCGCATTCGCCGAGCAAGCCTGCGTCGATCAGGATGATGCGGCGCACATGCCTCGGAATCTGGATTTCACGGCTGCCGCCGCCGTACCGCTCGCGGGGCTGACGGCTCTGCAGGCATTAAGGGAAGAACTCCAGGTCAAACCGGGGCAGAAAGTGTTCATTTCAGGCGGCGCCGGAGGGGTCGGTACCTTTGCAATTCAGATCGCCAAATGGCTGGGCGCACATGTGACGACAACAGCTTCGAAGAGAGGTGAAGCGCTGGTGCGCTCGCTCGGCTGTGATGAGGTGATCGATTATACGCTCCAGGATATATCCAGCGTGGAAGGCCGATTTGATGCGGGATTTGACCTGATTGGCGGCAAGACCCTGGAACAAATGTTCGAAATCATGAAGCCTGGAACCAGGATCGTTTCAGTCGCCGCGCTTCCAGAACCGCAGACGGCGATCAGGGATTTAGGCGGCCGTCGGGCTCTTTCGGCGCTGTTTTGGCTGATCAGCTACCGTATCCGATCCCGGGCCCGGCGCGCAGGCATCGGCTATCGCTATCTCTTCATGCATCCGAGCGGCAGCGAGCTTGCTCTGCTTGCCGAACTCATCGAGCAGGAAAAACTGAAGGTCATCGTCGACAGAACGTATCCATTCGCGAAGATTGCCGAAGCTTTGGACTATGTCGAAAGCGGACGCGCCAAAGGCAAAGTGGTGGTCACCAATCCATGAGTTGATGGCTCGCCCCGATCGGCGGCAGCCTCTATGGCGAACGGGCCTGCAAGCTGCTGCGCTAGCCGGACTGTGCCCGATCGCCACTTTGCCCGTCACACTCTTGGACGAGCTTACGGCGACCGGCCTCAGTCTTGATCCCCCGATGACGAACCGGTCAAAGCGCCGGTCTCGGATCGGTATGGCCACGGGTACGTCCCGTTGAAGTCCCGCCCGCGCAACATTGTCAACGTTGAAATCGGTTTTCCAAATTTGGTAATGATTACAGGATCGAGAATTTGGACGTTCTTAAAGTAATCTTTGAGATCGTCATAAGCTTCGGTTGCCGGCCGCCGAGTCCGTCCGTGCAAAAGTCGGCGCAAGGTCGGTCCAGTCGACGGTGTCTGAAATCAGCGGGTCGTATCCAGCAAGCGAGGGCACCAGATCCCACCCCCAAAATGTCCGTACGTCGATCGCGACAACGAAGAATAGAATGGCGTTCAATGCGACGGCGGACCACAAGTGGAGGGACGTTCGCGGCTGATGTTTCATCAACTCGGCGACCAGCGCGCCGGCCAGCGGGCAAAGCAAGAGATAGCCAGGCGCGACCCAGTGATATCCCTTGTGGACGCTGGGGAAAATGCGCAGCAATGTAAAAAATATGATCGGCAGAACCCCGGGACAGACAAGAAACCAGGTGCGCTCGCTGGCCGGTCCAAGCCTGAATGCCCGCAACATTGCCCGGATCGTTGCCAACCATGGAATCGGGAATAGAAACAGAAATTGAACGGCGAGATACTTGACCACGGCGAATGGCGTAAAGCCGAACGACCAGGTCCTCGCCCCCTGAAATCTGAACGATAACCAGTCGTGTTGGGCGTTCCAGATTATCACAGGCGCGAAAACCAGCACTGCAATCGCGGCCGCCAGATACGGCATTGGAGTTAAAAGGAGTTTACGGTGCCGCTTTGACGTGAAGAGAAACACGGCAAAACCCAATAGCGCTACTAGCGCGTTGTATTTCGACAATATTGCGAGGCCGGAGAAAAAACCTCCCGCGATCCAGAAAACCGGCTTCGAATGCGGTTCATCGAACAGCGCATGCGACAGACAAAGCGTTGCGGCCGCAAGGGCAAACAACATCGGAGCGTCGGTTGAGGCTGTGAGGCCGAAATAAAAGCTGAACAGCGGGGCCAGCGACATCGTCAGCAAGCGTAGAAGCCCGACTGCTCGTCGAACAGGAATGCTCCGATCCGGTAAACCAGCCAGGTGGTGCCACCGAACAGCGCAATCGCTGGCAGCCTTAGCGCCAGATTTCCGTCATCTCCCGCCAAAAATTGCGAGAGTGCACTCAATGCCATCGCCATAGACGGATGGTCGACATACCCCATGCTGAGATGATGAGACATCACTGCGATGTAGGTTTCGTCGTAGGTCAACCCGAGCATCGTCGCAAATATCACTCGGACAATCGACAGTGCAAAAATCAGCAAAATAACGCGATGCGTATATCCAACCCTAATACGAAGCGATTTCTCCGAGCTGCCACCACTCCGGACCCAACATCGAGAGCATTGGCGAGATTTTCGTTGCGGTGTGCTTTGCGGTAAATCGGACGGCCTATGTCCGAACGAGAACGCCAACCGCCCGCTGAAACAGTGCTTTCCAAGGGCCCCGACTTGTCGGCCGCTAGCCGGTGCCGAACGCCTTGAAGGTGATGATGGTATGGGTGTCCTGGATGCCGGGAATGACCTGCACCTTTTCGTTGACGAAATGGCCGATGTCGGTGTCGTTGTCGACGTAGAACTTGACCAGCAGATCGTAGTCTCCAGCGGTGGAATAGATCTCGGAAGCGATCTCGGCCTCGGCGAGCGCGTTGGCTACCGCATAGGACTGGCCGAGCTTGCATTTGAACTGGACGAAGAAGGGAACCATCGCTGTCGTCTCCGAAGGGCGCCGAATGAGGCTCAATATAGCGTTTTCGAGCGAAGTGGATACCGGTCCGCGTAAAGAAAACGCGTCAAACCGGAATCTATAGCGCCGTTCCGATTGCATCGGAACGGAAGCGGCTCCGGAGCAAAAAACCGGGCGTCGTGCCAAGCGAACTTGCTGGCAATACCCCGCCGCGCTAGGACAGGATATGACCAACACCGGATCGCTGAAATTGCTGCAAGCCAGATCAGGAACAAGGTTGAGAGCCAGGTGATGACGAAGCCCATCGCGCTCACCATTGCCGGCTCGGATTCGTCCGGCGGCGCCGGCATCCAGGCGGACCTGAAAACGTTTGCGGCGTTCGGAGTCTACGGCGCGTCGGTGATAACGGCCCTGACCGCGCAGAACACCCGCGGCGTGACCGGAATCCATGCGGTGCCGGCCGAGTTCGTGACCGCGCAGATCGACGCGGTTTTCAGCGATCTCGACGTCAAGGCCGTCAAGATTGGAATGGTGGCGCAACTGGCCACCATCGACGCGATCGCTGCAGGACTTGCGCGGTGGTCGCCGCACCATATCGTGCTCGATCCGGTGATGGTGGCGAGCTCGGGCGATCGGCTGCTGGCGACTGAAGCCGTCGAAGCGTTGCGAACCAAGCTCATCCCGCGCGCCTGGCTGATCACGCCGAACCTGCCGGAAGCCGCCGCCTTGCTGGACGAACCGTTGGCGTCAAGCGAAACTGCGATCGCGCGTCAGGGGCAGCGGCTGTTGTCGATGGGCTGTCGAGCCGTGCTGATCAAGGGCGGGCACGGGCAGGGCGCCGAGAGCACCGACTATCTCTTCAGCGGCAACGGCACCGTCGCGCTGGCGGCGCCGCGCATCGCGACCGAAAATACCCACGGCACCGGCTGCTCGCTGTCATCCGCCATCGCAGCGGGGCTTGCGAAGGGCGACGACATCGAGACCGCCGTGCGCAACGCCAAGCTCTGGATCAGCGCGGCGATTGCCGCCGCCGATGCTCTCGGCGTCGGCCATGGCCACGGACCGATCCATCATTTCCATCAATTTTACTGACGTCGTCCCTGCGAACGCAGGGACCCATAACCCCAGGGAGTGGGGTTGTGCTAAAGCCGTCGAACAGCATCTTTCACGATAGGCAACACGGCGTATGGGTTCCTGCGTTCGCAGGGACGACATTTGAAATTTACGAGGCGACGCCACCCGCCTAGCAAATCACCGGTTTGTCCAGCCCCCTATCGAAAAAATATTCTGATTTTCAGAATAGCCAAATCAGTTCATATCTATCTCGTCCCGCCCCCTCAAGGGGCGCTCGCGATCGTCACGGACGCGGGGCGGGATGCGGTGGACGCAAGCGGTGCTTAAGACGAGAGCGCCGACTTTGCGGACGATGAAGTCGTGTGGTCCTGACGCCTCGACGCCGGCGTCAAGTCAGCAGAGGCAACTCTGCCGATGACGGTGACAACAAAACCCGATCACCGGGGAGAGCCCGAAGGAACTCGTTAAAACCACTCGTGTGCGGGAATGCCGGGATGATCCGGTGGACCTGTGGTGACTGTTACCGGCATGGCTTGTT
>NZ_SSMW01000114.1 GCF_004799405.1 Bradyrhizobium sp. | reverse complement strand
CGAGGCCGGCGGTGCCGAATGCAAGGTCGAGGTCGGCGACGACGGAATCCAGCGCCAGATCGCGCGCGATCGCCCAGGCGACGTTATGCGCGACAGTCGATGCGCCGACGCCGCCCTTGGCGCCGACGACCGCGATGATGCGGCCGACGGCCTTGGCCTCCGGCGCCGAGAACAGGCCGCAAATCGAGCGCACCACGTCCAGCGCGTTGACCGGCGCAATCACATAGTCGCTGACGCCGCGGCGCACCAGTTCGCGATAAAGCGTGACATCGTTGACCCGGCCGATCACGACGACACGGGTTCCCGGGTCGCATACCGTCGCAAGTTGATCGAGGCCCGCCAGGATGTCGCTGCGGGCTTCGGTTTCCAGGATGATCACGTTCGGTGTCGGCGCGGAGCGGTAGGCTTCGCTGGCGGCCGCCATGCCGCCCATCTGAATCTTGAGATGGGCCTTGCCGAGACGGCGATCTTCGCCCGCCGCCTGCACGGCGGCCGCGGTTTCCACCGTCTCGCAAAAGGCTTGCACGGATACTCGCGGCGCCGGGGCGATGTGATCGTCCGCGGGCGGGGGGGTGACCTCCGGCTGTGCTTCGGAATCTTGGCGCGCGTAGTTGATCATTTGCCTGTGTCGCTGAGTTTGGCCTTGTCGGCTTCCGGATAGAGGGTCGCGGTCGTGCTGCCCTTGCGGTATTTCTCGAAGGCTTCGCTACGCCGCGTGGTGTAGGCGGCGGTTTCAGACTGCGGCTGCACCAGGTCCGATGGATTGTCGACCATCGCTGCGATGTTGCGCTGATAGGCGCATCCGAAATTGTAGTAGTCGGTATTTTCGAAGTAGACCTTGTTCTTGACCGAGGGCCCGAGATCGTCCGGCCACAGCCCGCAGGGCCCGGCCACAGCGGAAATCTTCGGATAGTTCAACCTGATCGTCGCCAGTTGGCGCGGGTTTTCCGGATGATATTGACGCACCACGATTCCGCGCGGCGGCACCCCGGCCGCCGTCAGCAGCGACCGGATTTCCCGCAGCGCATCCGCGGCCGCCAGCGCGTTGGGGGTACCGACCGGCAGGTCGGCGATGATCGCGCCGGTTCCCTCATGACGCCAGGTTTGCGCAAGCCCCATCACGTCGGCGCGCTGGGACGCGGAAAGGCCGCCTCGCGCATGACCGACGAAGATGACGACCGATTGGTCGGCTTCCTGAATCGCGATCGGATGACGCAGGCGATAATCGTCGGGAAAGCTCGACGTCGTGGTGGAGTTATTGGTGTGGGTGCAGGCGCCCAGCACGACGGCAAGACCGACAAGGGCTCCTGCCGTGTGGAAGGCGCGTTTGCGGTCGACGGGTGTTTTGCTTGTCATCGGTTTCGTCCTCGTCCCGCCTCAGTCGGTGATAAAGCCGTAGGTGCCGCGATAATTCTGGGCCGGTTCGACGCGACCCGGAACGCCGTAGATGCGATTGATGCTGCCGATCAGGTCGGCCTGGGGATCCGATGCATTGACGAACCCGTCATCCGGGCGCGACAGATCCTTTTGCGCGACCGCCCGAACCACGTATGGCGTCACGATCACCATCAGTTCGGTCTGGCTGTTGACGAAGTCGCGGCTGCGGAACAGCGGTCCGAGAACAGGCAATTGCGCGAGACCCGGCAGCCCGTTGACCGCCTGCTTGGTCTGTTGCTGGATCAAGCCGGCCATCGCCATCGCTCCGCCCGACGGAATTTCCAGAGTGGTTTCTGCGCGACGGGTCTTGATCGAGGGAACCGAAAGCCCGCTGATGTTGATCGAATTGTCGTTGGAGACCTCGGATACTTCGGTCATCACCCGCAGGCTGATCTTGCCTTCGCTCAGCACGACCGGGGTGAAGTTGAGCGAGATGCCGAACTTCTTGTAGGCGATCGAGGGCGCGCATTGACCGACCGAGCCCGCGGCCGTGGTTTGGCACGTCACGCCGGTCGGAATCGGAAACTCGCCGCCGGCGATGAACGTCGCCGACTCACCCGAAATCGCGGTCAGGTTCGGTTCGGCCAGCGTTCGTATCACGCCCGAGCTTTCCATCGCGCGGATCGTGGCCGAGACCGAGGGGGTTGAGCCGAATGCCGCGGTAATGGCGTTGCTTCCGACCAGGGGCGCGCCGCTTACCGTGAAAGGATTGCTGTTGTTGAAGTTCACGACCGCGGTGCCGTAGTTCATGCTGCCGGACAGATCGATGCCCAGCTGCTTGACGATATTGCGCGCGACTTCGGCGACCGTGACTTTCAGCATCACCTGATCGCGGCCCCGGATCACGATCGAGTTGACGACCTTGTCCGGGCCGCCCGCCAGCCGGGCCGCGAGTTCGCCGGCCTGCTGAGCTTCGATCGGCGACGCCGCCGAACCGGACAGGATTATGCTGTCGCCGAGGCCGTCGATCTGGATGTCGGCATTCGGCATCGTTTGCTTCAATGCGGCGCGTACGCCGTTAAGGTCCCGTTTGACCGCGATATCGTAGGCCGCGATCTGCTGGCCCGCGGAATCGAAGAACACGATGTTGGTCTGACCGACCGCGGCGCCAATGATGTAGGCGCGCTGCGCCGAACGCACCACGGCGTTGGCGATCTTCGGATCGGCGACCAGCACGTCCTTGATGTCGCGCGGCAGGTCGATCACGATGGATTTTCCGATACCCAGCGACAGAAAACGCGCATTCATCTGCCCGTCCGCGACGACCGGCGCGGGGCTGCGATAGTCGCTTGCGATCACCGGGGTCAGGGCCGGGTTGAGCGTCAGCGCTGCGACAGCCGAAAACGACAGGGCGCGGACGATGAAGGCCCGCATTAACCGCTGATTTCCGCTGCATTTCATATCGGACGTCCTTTCGGTCACTTCTGTGTCGTCGTCGCGCTTGAGACGCCGAAGCGAACCACATTGATGCTGTCACCACGCTTGGCGGCACGATCGTCGGTCTTGGTGTCGGGCGCATTGAGATCGGCGATCGAGCGCAGCGCCAGCGCCAGCGTGCCGCCCTGGCGCGCACGGGCCAGCGTCTCTGCCTGCTCGGGCTTCAGTTCAAGCGTCACGGTCTTGCCGACGACGGTGTTCTGGCCGTCCTTTTCCTTCGGAGCCTGATCGATCGCGAGCACGCGAACGTTCGACAGGATGATTTCCGAAATGACGACGTCGGGCGCGTTGGGGCGATCCTGGTTCTTCTCGCGTCTCGAAAGAATGACGTCGACCCGGTCGTTGGGCAGGATGAAGCCGCCGGCGCCGGTTTCCGGCGAGATTTCGGTCGAGATGGCGCGCATGCCGGTGGGCAGGATCGCGGCCATGAAGCCCGATCCATTGGCCTTGACCAGCTTCGCCTCACGGATCGGCTCGCCCGCGATAAAGGGGGCGCGGGCGATCGAGCCGGCAATCTGGGCGGTCGCATCGGGGCGGTCGCTACGGCGGATAAATGTGCTGCTTGCGGTCGAAGCCGGCCAAGTCTGCCACTGCATGTCGTCGGCATTGACCGTCTGGCCGAGGCCGATGTCGGACTTGGCAATGAGAACGTCCACGGTCTGCAGCTGCACGACCGGTTCGGCAGGGAGAGGCTTGTTGTCGGACCCACTCGCAAGATATGCGGCAATGCCGCCGGCACCGACAGCGATGGTCAGGACGACAATGCGTGCGGTATTCATACGCTTCACTTTCCACATTACGCTGCGACGCTTCCGCCGCCGTAACGGGAGTTGACCAGCTATTCGTCAAAGCATGGTTAATGAGGCGTATCTAAATCAACTTAATGAGGAGTTTACCGGATCAGTGGAGGGCGAAGTGCGCCAGATCGACCGCCCTGATCCATTCCGTCTCCGGGTAGATCATCAAGGCGCCGATCGCGAGTGCGATGCCGTAGGGAATTCCGCTCTCCTTGGCATGCAGCTTGAGAAGCCAGGCTTGGCTGGCGAACGGATAGGGCAGCGGCCATTCGCGGAACTGGAGCAGCAACAGCGTCAAGGCGCCGCCGAACAAGGAGGCATAGAGCAGATAGTTCAGCAAATAGCCGAAGCCGAACCAGAGCGCGGCCGCCGCTGCGACCTTGGCGTCGCCGCCGCCGACCCAGCCCATGGCAAAGCAGCCAAAGGCCACCACCAGCACGATGGCGCCGGCGCCGACATGGGAGAGGATATCGTAGGGGGCCATGCCGCTCATGAGCGCGAGGACCAGGAAGCCTGCCGCCAGCGCCAGCGACACCCGGTTTGAAATGGTCATGGTGAAGAGGTCGCTCGCCGCCGCGAACGCCATCAGGGCCGGAAACAGCATAAGGCGGGCGATGTCGAGGATCATGGATCTGTACAGCCTGTGGGGCTGACGCGAGGTCGGGACATTGTCCCCGAGTCTAGCGGCCAGAAGTGAACAATCGGACAACGGCCCGCCCCGATCACCAGAGGCTTGCGATCCGAAAGGCCAGGAAAACCAGCGCCAGTGCCAGCGCGAGACAGACCGTGGTTACGGACGCCTTGTCCGGGCCGACTGCCGTGGCAGCCACTTTTGTTGCCACGCCGGAGCCGGGTTTACGCATGGTTACGCCGTCACATCCCGGCCAGAACAAAAAAGGCCCCGGCTGACCGGGGCCTTTGATGGTTGCCCGAAACAGTCGCTTACTTCAGCGAGTTGTTGATCGAGGTGAACTTGGTGTTCAGGTTGGTGCCGAGGCCGTTGACCACAGCAATAATCGCCAGCGAAATGCCGGCCGCAATCAGGCCGTATTCAATGGCGGTGGCGCCGGACTCATTCTTCACGAAACGCGCAATCAGGTTCTTCATTTCGGTAACTCCATGTGACACGTGGCTGTCGAACTAACGTTTGGTCTTGCCGGCGTTCTCAGCACCGTGACCATGGCGCCACCCTACGGTCGGAGAATTGCAGCGCAGTTAATTCGATTGTGTAAAATCCACCGGAACCGGCTGTTCTTCAGCAGAGTAAATTTGGAATTAAGGCCTTTCATACAATGCGATGCTGGCTTTGATGGCTTCTAGCAGGGGGATCGCGCGCAGTATCGGCCGCGCCCGATTCATCGCTCCTTAAGCATGAGCGGGTACCTCTGAGATCCCCGGTCTCATGAGGTGGTTATGTCCAATTTGCCCCTGGAAGTCATCGAGTTGCTTGGCCAGACGATCGCCAAGGTGGTGCCGATCACGATCGGGCTGGCTTTGGTGTTCTCCGTGCTCACCCATTTCTGGGCCTGCAATCCCGGGACGCCGTGGTGGCGCAAGCGCGAGCTCATCACCGACATCTGCTACTGGTTCTTTGTCCCGTTATTGGGCCGCGTGTTGCGGATCGGGCTGCTCGTGGTCGGCGCCGGCTTCGTCTTCAAGATACACGACGCCGACGAACTGATCGCGTTTTATGACAACGGCCACGGGCCGCTGGCCACGCTGCCGCTCTGGCTCCAGGCGATATTGTTCCTGGTGCTGTCGGATTTCGCGCAGTACTGGCTGCACCGGATGTTTCACGGCGGCGGATTCTGGAAGTATCACGCCATTCATCATTCGTCTGAGGATCTGGACTGGATTTCGGCGGCGCGGTTCCACCCGGTGAACCTGTTGCTGGGGACCATCGGCGTCGACGTCATCCTGCTGATGGCTGGCATCTCCCCGAACGTGATGCTCTGGGTCGGGCCCTTCAATACATTCCACTCGGCGTTCGTCCACGCCAACCTGAACTGGACCCTCGGCCCGTTCAAATACGTGCTGGCGACGCCGATATTCCACCGCTGGCATCACACCTCGCTCGAAACGGGCGGCAACACCAATTTCGCCGGGACATTTCCGGTCTGGGATATCCTGTTCGGAACCTTCCGGATGCCGGCAAACCAGCTTCCCGACGACTACGGCGTCGATGATCAGGCGTTCCCGTCCGAGATCGGCGGACAATTGGTCTATCCGTTCCGGCACTAGTACGCCGGACGGGCCGCTGTTTATCGGTCTTGTTTGCAGTTCATTCACTAATTGAAGTCAGATTTGCCCTGTCGGGCGCCGGTTCCGCTGCGTATCGCTTTAGCCGGCTTGTCAACGCCCCGGGGTAAAGTATGTCGTTCAGTTCCCTGCGTATGCGCGTGCGCGCGCCTTTCGGAATCCGGTCGCTGGCGGTCGGAATGGTTTTATGGCCGCTGGCTGTGCTGGCCGCGCCGGACCCCGCGGGTGAGGCCGTCTCGGTCAACGTCGATCAGGCAAAGCTCGTCAAACTGCCCGCCCGCGTCGTCACCATCGTGGTCGGAAACCCCCTGATTGCAGACGTTTCGCTGCAAACCGGGGGCGTCGTCGTCGTCACCGGCAAAGGCTATGGCGCCACCAATTTCATTGCGATGGACCGCGCCGGGGAGGTGCTGGTGGACCGCGTGATTCAGGTCGAAGGCCCCACCGATCAGCTCGTCACGATCTATCGCGGCGTCGAGCGCGAAACATACAGCTGCATGCCGGCTTGCCAGCGGCGGGTGACGCTCGGCGACGGCGAAGGCTACTTCAAATCGACGATTGATCAGGCCACCGCTCTCAGCGGTCAGGCCATCGCGGGCGGCAAGCCGACCAATTAAGCGCGTCCCGTCGACTGCCGCGCAACCCCGCCACGCTTGCGGCGGCGCGCCGAATCGATCCTGCCGTTCGGACAGGACGCAGCCCTGGAAATGGCTAACACCGGGTTAACGCTGCGGGTCACTCTGTCCGGATTTGAGGAAACACTTCGACAATTGCTTTCGAGTAATCCTCCTGATGCGGATCATTGCCGCCGCCTGAAGGAAGCTTGGATGCCATCGCCCGCTGTTCCAACGGCTCCCGCCGGAAATATCCTGGCTCGATTTCGCCGCAACCGGCGCGGTTCGGCTGCGGTTGAATTCGCCCTGGTCGCGCCGGTGTTTTTCGCGCTGCTGTTTGCGATCATCGAGACGGCGATCATGTTCTTCGCGAGCCAGGTGCTCGAGACCATCACGCAGAATTCCGCGCGCATGATCCTGACCGGGCAGGCGCAGACCGCGGCCTACACCCAGGCCCAGTTTCAGGCCTATGTCTGCAGCCAGATCCCGGCGCTGTTCACCTGCAGCAATGTTTACGTCGACGTCGAGAGCTACCCGGCGTTCGCCAACGTGACCATCAACAGCCAGATCGACGGCAGCGGCAATTTCGTCAACAACATGCAGTACAACCCCGGCGGTCCCGGCGACATCGTGGTGGTGAGATTGTTCTATCAATGGCCGCTGTTCGTCACCGGGCTCGGCTACAACATTTCGAACATGTCGGGTAACAAGCGGCTGCTGGCGGCGACGGCGGCGTTTCGCAATGAGCCTTACTAGGACAGGGCGATGAAATCGATATCGAGAATATGGCGCGGCATGCGGCTTTCCGCCGCCGAACTGTTCAGGGACCAGAACGGCATCGCGGCGACCGAATTCGCCATGATCGTTCCGATCATGCTGGTGATGTTCTTTGGAACAGTCGAGTTTTCCTCCGGGGTTGCGGTCGACCGCAAGGTGACGCTGGTGGCGCGAACGCTGTCCGATTTGGCCTCGCAATCGACGTCTGTCGCCTCTTCCGATCTGACCAATTTCTTCGCGGCAAGCACCGCGATCCTGACGCCGTACTCCTCGACGCCGACCAACGCGGCGATCTCCGAATTGTACGTCAATCCGACGACGCTGAGAGCGACGGTGCAATGGAGCCAGGCGTATCAGGGGGGAACGGCGCGCGCGGTAGGCACCACCGTCACGATCCCGTCGGCGCTTGCCATCGCCGGAACCTATCTGATCTTCAGCGAAGTCAGCTACCTCTACACGCCCGCCGTCGGCTACGTGATGGCGAAAGCCGGCGTCACGCTGAGCGACGTCGCCTATACCCGGCCGCGTCAGTCGACCTGCGTCTATTACAGTCCCGCCACGGCCTGCACGACGAATTGAATCCGCTGGCGGGCGCTTCCCGCTTAGCGAACGGGCGTTGGCCGCAAAACAACAAAAGGCCGCGCTGACAGCACGGCCTTTCTTATTTGATGCGGCTAAAATTTCGCAAGACCCGGGCTTTCGCAACCGGACCGGCGAGACGCTTAGCCGGCGGCGCGCAGATTGTCGGCCGATGACTTGCCAGAGCGACGATCCGCCACGATCTCGTAGCTGATCTTCTGGCCTTCACGCAGTGTTCCAAGTCCGGCGCGCTCTACGGCGCTGATGTGCACGAACACGTCGTTGCCACCATCATCCGGTTGAATGAAGCCAAAGCCCTTGGTCGCGTTAAACCACTTCACGGTTCCCATGCTCACGGGGGTAGTCCCTTCTCAAGATAGGTATAGTAGAAGCCCACTTTCGATGGGCTGGTGAGATCGAATTTTTGGAAGGGTCGTCAGCGTCTAAACCGGCTGTACCGGTGGATAGCTAATGTCGTCCGGCCGAAAATCGATTAGTCCATATTATGCGATGCCAGCCCCCAAAACAATCCTGAGGTGCACGATTTTTTGATCGGGCCGGGTTCGGAGTCGCAAAACCGTCACCCCGCACCGACGTCGTCCGTGGTGCGCGATTTCAAGGCAGCCTGCGTCGGCATCTACCGACGGCGGAATTGGCCGCGCGGCGGTGCACCACGCGGGCCTCCGCCGCCACCCGGACGCTCGTCCTTGTGACGGAAGATGAGCCGGCCTTTCTCGAGGTCGTAGGGCGACATCTCGATCGTCACCCGGTCGCCCGCCAGCGTCTTGATGCGGTTCTTTTTCATCTTGCCGGCGGTGTAGGCGACGATCTCGTGTCCGGCGTCGAGCTGCACGCGGTAACGTGCATCGGGGAGGATTTCGGTGACCAGTCCTTCGAACTGGATCAGCTCTTCTTTAGCCATGTTTATCTCCAGATCGATCGGCGATTAGCGTGGTCGATGGCTACGGTTGGGTCGGGTATTGGGGCGGCTTTCGCGATGCAAGAAGGCCACTCCCTGCATCCCTTCAGCCTTGCCGCCACCTTGCGGCGACGGACGCAACGGCTCCTGCCGGTTGGTTTGCGGAGCGCCATTATTACCACCAGGACGGCGGTGACGGCGAGGACCTTTCGATGCCGGCGCGGCTTCATTGCCCCTGGCGATATGCCCGCGAGGCCCGGATCGCGCGCCCCGATGTTGCGAAGGCGCGGGCCCATTGTCGCGATGGCCCGGGGTGCGGCGGTCTTCCCGGGGCAGCGCGATGCGGATCAGTTTTTCGATGTCGCGCAGAAACGCTATTTCCTCGCCCGCGCAGAGCGAGATCGCGACGCCGTCGGCGCCGGCGCGCGCGGTGCGGCCAATCCGATGGACATAGGTCTCGGGCACGTTGGGAAGATCGAAATTCACCACATGGCTGATGCCGTCGACGTCGATGCCGCGGGCGGCAATGTCGGTGGCGACCAGGGTGCGGATCTCGCCGGAACGGAATGCTGCAAGCACCCGCTCGCGGTGGTTCTGCGACTTGTTGCCATGAATGGCGTCAGCGGTGATGCCGGCCCGTGCCAGGCCCTTCACCACCTTGTCGGCGCCGTGCTTGGTCCGGGTAAAGATCAGCGCGCGGCTGACCTGCTCCTGCTTCATCAGTTGCGCCAGCACCGCCGGCTTGGCCGAATGATCGACCTGGATGATGCGCTGGGTGATGCGTTCGACCGTCGAGGCGACCGGCGTCACGGCGACGCGGGCCGGATCGCGCAACATCTGCTCGGCGAGTTCGGCGATGTCATTTGGCATCGTCGCCGAAAAGAACAGCGTCTGCCGCTTGACCGGCAGCTTGGAGACGATCTTCCGGATGTCGTTGATGAAGCCCATGTCGAGCATGCGGTCGGCCTCGTCGAGTACCAGAAACTCGACCTGGCCAAGCTTGAGCCCGTTGCTCTGCACGAGATCGAGCAGGCGGCCGGGCGTGGCCACCATGACTTCGACACCCTGCATGATCGAGCGGACCTGGCGGCCCATCGGCACGCCGCCGATCGCCAGTGCTGAGGTGAGGCGCATGTGGCGGCCATAGGCGTTGAAGCTGTCGAGGATCTGCCCCGACAATTCCCGCGTCGGGCTGAGCACCAGCACGCGGCAGGCCTTGGGCTGCGGCTTGATGCGGTGCTCCAGAATGCGATGCAGGATCGGAAGTGCAAAGGCTGCGGTCTTGCCGGTGCCGGTCTGGGCGATGCCGACGACGTCACGGCCGGCGAGTGCAAGGGGAATGGTTTGAGCCTGGATGGGTGTGGGCGTGTGATAATTCTCTTCTTTGAGCGCACGCGAGATCGGATCGGCGAGGCCGAAATCCTGAAAGGAGGTCAAAAGATGGGTTCTTTCCATTATAAAAGGGAGGCGCCCGGCGGTTTCAGCCAGGAGCGCGCGAGGGGTGTCAGAGACACCCGCGTGTTTGGGGCGTCGGTTTTGGTTAGCTGAAGGGGCAAGCCAGAAACCGTTGGACGGGCTCAGAACACGCGGCTCGCAGTGACCCGGTGATTCCCTGGGTCGTCCTATCCATATGGAACACGAACGCGGCGCTTTCAAGGTCGATCGCAAGCTGCGGTTAAGAGTAGCCTGTACCGGGCCCGTCGATGCGGGTCTAAAACGCTGCCGAGCGCTGCAGTGCAAAAAGCCCGATGCCGGAAATTTAGACATCCGGCCTTATTTGCTTAAAAAACACACAGTTTGCCGAGGAAGAATCCATTTTTTTAGTCTAAAAATTAGGCATGGGACGCGTCGCGGTGTTGCGAAACCTCAAATTCTTCAACGATGCCATCCGGTTATCGCAATCCCGCGCCGTGGCATGGTTCTTGCGATTCCGTTAACGCAGGCGGCCGTGGGGCCGTTTCGCAGCGTTTAACGCCTGCGTCAGGGAGATGATACCTCATGCTTACTCAATTGACTCACGATATAGCGACGCCTCTGAGCCGCCGCCGCTGGCTGGCGGCGACCGCCGGGCTGGTTCTCGGCCTGGCCTCGTTTACATCCGCAAAAGCGGCGGACGACACCATCAAGGTTGGCGTTCTTCACTCGCTTTCCGGCACCATGGCCATCAGCGAAACCACGCTGAAGGACACCGTCCTGTTCATGATCGATGAGCAGAACAAGAAGGGCGGCGTTCTCGGCAAGAAGCTCGAGGCCGTTGTCGTCGACCCCGCGTCGAACTGGCCGCTATTCGCGGAAAAGGCCCGTGAGTTGATCACCAAGGACAAGGTCTCGGTCGTGTTCGGCTGCTGGACCTCGGTGTCGCGCAAATCCGTGCTGCCGGTGTTCAAGGAACTGAACTCGATCCTGTTCTACCCCGTGCAGTACGAGGGTGAAGAGAGCGAGCGCAACGTGTTCTACACCGGGGCGGCGCCGAACCAGCAGGCGATCCCGGCCGTCGACTACCTGATGAAGGAAGAAAAGGTGAAGCGCTGGGTGCTGGCCGGCACCGACTACGTTTATCCGCGCACCACCAACAAGATCCTGGAAGCCTATCTGAAGTCGAAAGGCGTCGCGCAGGACGACATCATGATCAACTACACCCCGTTTGGTCATAGCGACTGGCAGACGATCGTGGCCGATATCAAGAAGTTCGGCTCGGCCGGCAAGAAGACCGCCGTTGTTTCGACCATCAACGGCGACGCCAACGTTCCGTTCTACAAGGAACTCGGCAACCAGGGCATCAAGGCGACCGATATTCCGGTGGTGGCGTTCTCGGTGGGTGAAGAAGAACTCGCCGGCATCGACACCAAGCCGCTGCTGGGCCATCTCGCGGCCTGGAACTACTTCGAGTCGATCAAGACCCCGGCCAACGAGAAGTTCATCAAGGATTGGCAGGCCTACACCAAGAACCCGAAGCGCACCACCAACGACCCGATGGAAGCCACCTATATCGGCTTCAACATGTGGGTGAAGGCGGTCGAGAAGGCCAAGTCGGTCGATGCTGACAAGGTGATCGACGCGCTTCCCGGCACCAAGACGCCGAACCTGACCGGTGGTGTGTCGGAGTTGCTTCCGAACCATCACATCACCAAGCCGGTGTTCATTGGCGAAATCAAAGGCAACGGCCAGTTCGACGTAGTCTGGAAGACGCCGGGCCTGGTTGCCGGCGACGCATGGTCGAAAGAGCTGCCGGATTCCAAGGACCTGATCGGTGATTGGGTCGGCAAGAAGTGCGGCAACTACAACACCAAGACCAACAAGTGCGGCGGTCAAGGCTCCTGATTGGTTGCTGAATCCGTCCAAAACTGAATCTGCACAAAACAGGGAAGGCGGCGATATCCGCCGCCTTCTTTCTGCTCCTGCCGGGGTCGTCCAGTGTCAGCCAAAGCTCTTAGAAACTTGCGCGCGCTCCCATTTGCCGTCCTGCTCATTCTAGCGACCGTGCTGCCCGCTCTGGCGGGGCCGTTCGAGGACGCGGTCGGCAAGTTCGCCAACGACGAGTTCTCCGATACCGAGGAAGCCGTCGATACGCTGGCGACCAGCGCCAATCCGCTCGCTTTCACCATCGTCAGCGCGCTGCAGGACGGCCGGCTGATGGCCGATGCCGATTCCAAGAAAATCTATGTCACGCAAACCGACGGCAAGATCATCGACGCCCTGACCGGCGCTGCCGTCGCCAGCCTTCCGGACAGCGCCGCCGCCGTGCGCCTCAACAATAAATTGCGGCGCCATGTCGAGGCCGCGCTCGGCAGCCTTACGCTGCAGTCGCCCGATCCCGCCAAGCGGGTCCAGGCCGCGCAATCGGTTTTCAAGACCCACGATGAAACCATGCTGCCGGCGATCGACAGCGCCTTGCAGAAGGAGACCAGCAAGAGCGCGAAGCTTGCCTTCACCGAAGCGCGCGCCGCGATCCTGCTGTTCAAGCAAGATGCCACCGATGCCGAAAAGCTCGAAGCCATCGCCACCATCAAGGCGCGTGGCGATCAGGAAGCGCTGGCGCTGCTGACCGGGTTGACCGGCGACCAGCCGCCCGCGATCGCCAAGGCCGCGGCCGGTGCGACGGCGGCGATTCAGAGCAACCTCGCGCTCTGGTCCAACGTGCAGAACGCCTGGTACGGCCTGTCGCTGGGATCGGTGTTGCTGCTCGCCGCCATCGGTCTCGCCATCACCTTCGGGGTGATGGGGGTCATCAACATGGCCCATGGCGAGATGGTCATGATCGGGGCCTATGTCACCTTCGTGGTGCAGCAAACCATCCGCAGCAATTTCCCCGGGCTGTTCGACTATGCGCTTATCATTGCCGTGCCATCCGCCTTTATCGTGGCCGGCGCGATCGGCATCCTGATCGAGCGCAGCATCATTCGCTTTCTTTACGGCCGCCCGCTGGAAACGTTGCTGGCGACCTGGGGCCTTTCGCTGGTTTTGCAGCAGGCCGTACGCACCATGTTCGGTCCCACCAACCAGGAGGTCGCCAATCCCTCCTGGATGAGCGGGGCGTTCGAGATCGGTCAGATCACGATCACCTACAACCGGCTGTGGATTCTGTGCTTTACGCTGGCGGTATTCGCCATCCTGCTGGCGATGCTGCGCTATACCAGTCTCGGGCTGGAGATGCGCGCGGTGACGCAAAATCGCAGAATGGCAGCCTCGATGGGGATCGCGACCTCGCGCGTCGATGCGCTGACCTTTGGCCTCGGCTCCGGCATCGCCGGAATTGCCGGCGTGGCGCTGTCGCAGATCGACAACGTCAGTCCAAATCTCGGCCAGAGCTATATCATCGACTCCTTCATGGTGGTGGTGTTCGGCGGCGTCGGAAACCTCTGGGGCACGCTGGTCGGTGCGTTCACGCTCGGCATCGCCAACAAATTCCTCGAACCGGTCGCCGGTGCGGTGCTCGGCAAGATCGCCATTCTGGTGCTCATCATCCTGTTCATCCAGAAGCGCCCCCGTGGCCTGTTCGCGCTCAAGGGGCGAGCGGTGGAAGCATGATGCCGCATGTGCTCACACGCTCGCTGGATCGCAGCGCGACGGTGTTTCTGATCGTCGTCGCGGCGGCCGGCGTCCTGATCCCGCTGTCGAACCTGCTGCTGCCGGCGGGCTCGCTGTTCCAGGTGCCGACCTATCTGGTGGCGCTGTTCGGAAAGTACGTCTGCTACGCCATTCTGGCGCTGGCGATCGATCTGATCTGGGGTTATTGCGGCATTCTTTCGCTCGGCCATGGCGCGTTCTTCGCGCTCGGCGGCTATGCGATGGGCATGTACCTGATGCGCCAGATCGGCAGCCGCGGCGTCTACGGCAATCCGGTGTTGCCGGATTTCATGGTGTTCCTGAATTATCCGAAGCTGCCATGGTACTGGAACGGCTCCGACATGTTCTGGTTCGCAGCCCTGATGGTGATCCTGGTCCCCGGCCTGCTGGCGTTTTGCTTCGGCTGGCTGGCGTTTCGCTCCCGCGTCACCGGCGTCTATCTCTCGATCATCACCCAGGCGATGACTTATGCGCTGTTGCTTGGGTTCTTCCGCAACGATTTCGGCTTCGGCGGCAACAACGGCCTGACCGATTTCAAGGATATTCTCGGCTTCAATGTGCAGGCCGACGGCACCCGCGCCGCCCTGTTCATGCTGAGCTGCCTGGCGCTGATCGTCGGTTTCCTGATCTGCCGCGCGGTGGTGACCTCGAAACTCGGCAAGGTGCTGATCGCGATTCGCGACGCCGAATCCCGCACGCGATTTCTCGGCTACCGCGTCGAATCCTACAAGCTGTTCGTGTTCACGTTGTCGGCCTGCATGGCCGGCGTTGCCGGCGCGCTTTATGTGCCGCAGGTCGGCATCATCAATCCCGGCGAATTTGCCCCCGGTAATTCCATCGAGGCGGTGATCTGGGTCGCCGTCGGCGGACGCGGCACGCTGATCGGCGCGGCGCTCGGCGCGGTCGTCGTCAACTACGCCAAAACCTACTTCACATCGGGGCCGCTGGCGCCGTACTGGCTGTTCATGCTGGGCGCGATGTTCATCCTCGTGACGCTGTTGTTGCCACGGGGGATCGTCGGCACCTTCAACGCCTGGTGGGAGCCGTGGAAAGCCAAGCGTCTTTCGGAGAATGCCGAGAGCGCGGCGCGCGAAGACGGCATCAGCGAACCGAACCCGGCGGAGTAGGCGCATGAACGTCATGGACACCCGCGCAACCTCCGCAATGCTCTATCTCGACGGCGTGCACGTCTCGTTCGACGGTTTTCACGCCATCAACAATCTGTCGCTGACGCTCGCGACCGGCGAGATGCGCGCCATCATCGGCCCCAACGGCGCCGGCAAGACCACGATGATGGACATCATCACCGGCAAGACCAAGCCGGATGAGGGCGAGGTGCTGTTCGACGGCGTCACCGACCTGACCCGGCTCGACGAGACCCGGATCGCCGAGCTTGGGATCGGCCGCAAATTCCAGAAGCCGACGGTGTTCGAAAGCCAGACCATTGAGGACAATCTGCTGCTGGCGCTCAATGTCGATCATCGGGTCAAAGGCACGCTGTTCTGGCGGGAAACCAAACCGGAATCCGAGCGCATCGACCGGGTGCTGGAGACCATTCGCCTGAAGGATTCACGCAATCGGCTGGCGGGAAGCCTGTCGCACGGCCAGAAGCAATGGCTCGAGATCGGCATGTTGCTGGCGCAGGATCCGAAATTGCTGCTGGTCGACGAGCCGGTGGCCGGCATGACCGACGTCGAGACCCATCAAACCGCCGAGCTGCTGAAGGAAATCAACAAGGACAAAACCATCATGGTCGTCGAGCACGACATGACCTTTGTCCGGGAGCTCGGCGTCAAGGTGACCTGCCTGCACGAAGGCTCGGTGCTGGCCGAAGGGACCATCGATCAGGTCTCGTCGAACGAGCGGGTGATCGAAGTGTATCTGGGAAGATAGGGCGATGCTCAACGTCGACAACATCAACCTCTATTACGGCGCGGCGCAGGCGCTGCGCGGCGTCTCGATCAAGGCCGAGCCGGGCAAGGTGATGTGCGTGTTGGGACGCAACGGTGTCGGCAAGACCAGCCTGCTGCGGGCGACGGTCGGCCAATACCCGATCGCCTCAGGCTCGATCACCTTCGACGGCACCGAAATCTCGGGGCTCAGGCCCTACGAGCGCGCGCGGCGCGGCATCGGCTTCGTGCCGCAGGGCCGCGAGATCTTTCCGCTGCTGACGGTGGAGGAAAACCTCAAGACCGGCTTTGGGCCGCTCAAGCGCGACGACCGCAACATCCCCGACGACGTGTTCTCGCTGTTTCCCGTGCTGCAATCGATGCTCGGCCGCCGCGGCGGCGATCTCTCGGGCGGCCAGCAACAGCAGCTCGCGATCGGCCGCGCGCTGGTGATGCGGCCGAAACTGTTGCTGCTCGACGAGCCGACCGAGGGCATCCAGCCCTCGATCATCAAGGATATCGGCCGGGCGATTTCATATCTGCGCAGCCTCGGCACCATGGCGATCGTGTTGGTCGAACAATATCTCGACTTTGCCTGCGAGCTCGGCGACAATTTCGCGGTCATGGACCGGGGTGCGGTGAAGTATGCCTGCGATCGCAGCAATCTGGACCCTGCCGAAATCAGCCGCCAGATGGCGCTCTAGATACTTTATGACGCGATCCGTGCCGGTCGCGCGCCCTTTTTAGGAAGATTTCGGGCACATGCTGACCGACAGCACCACAGCGGCCTCGGCGATTTTCGCAGCCAACCGCGCCCGCGGCTCGGTGACCTTCGACGTGCACCAGGTCGAAGGCGTCACCCGCCGCCGCCATCTGCATGAATCGGGTTCGCTGCGGGTCCGCTTTCCGTCACCCGAGGCCGAGGGCCTTTCGGCGGTGTTCGTCAACACCGCGGGGGGCGTCGCCGGCGGCGACCGTTTCGATATCGACATTTCAACCGGCGCCGGCTCCCGGCTCGCGGTAACGACGGCCGCGGCGGAGAAAATCTACCGGGCACAGGGACCGGCCGCCGAACTCAATATTTCCTTGAAGGCCGCTGACGGTTCGCACCTGGCCTGGCTGCCGCAGGAGACCATCCTGTTCGACCGGGCGCGGGTGTCGCGCCGTATCGATATCGAGGTGGCGGAGAATGCTTCGCTCTTGCTGTGCGAGATCGTGGTATTCGGGCGTGTGGCGATGGGCGAGCGCATGCTGCATGGCGAATTCGTCGACCGCTGGCGATTGCGGCGCGGCGGCCGGCTGGTATTTGCCGAAACCGTCCGCCTCGCCGACGACATCGGCGAAAAGCTTGACCGGCCGGCGATTGCAAAGAGCGGCGTGGCTGTCGGCACCGCATTGATCGCGCCGGGCGACGAGGCGCTGGTGGAGCGGATTCGCGAAATTTCCGAATCGTTCGGCGGCGAGGTCGGCATCTCCGCCTGGAATGGGTTTGCAATGGCGCGCTTCTGTGCCCAAGATGCGGCCAGGCTTCGCGCCGACATGATGGCGGTGCTCGGCCGCGCCAGTGGTTCGGCGTTGCCGCGGCTGTGGCTGAATTAGGTTGTTCAACGTTATTTAGAGTGCGCGCATGAACCTGTCTCCCCGCGAAAAGGACAAGCTATTGATCTCGATGGCGGCCATGGTGGCGCGACGCCGGCTGGAGCGCGGCGTCAAGCTCAACCATCCCGAAGCGATCGCGATCATTTCCGATTTCATCGTCGAAGGCGCCCGCGACGGCCGCACCGTCGCCGAGCTGATGCAGACCGGCGCGCAGGTCATCAGCCGGGCCCAGTGCATGGATGGGATCGCCGAGATGATTCACGACATCCAGGTCGAGGCCACGTTTCCGGACGGTACCAAGCTTGTCACCGTCCATGACCCCATTCGTTGAGGTAGCTTCATGATTCCCGGTGAACTTTTCATCAAGGACGGCGACATCGAGCTCAATGCCGGCCGCAAGACGGTCACGCTGACCGTCGCCAATTCAGGCGATCGTCCGATTCAGGTCGGCTCGCACTACCATTTCTTCGAGACCAACCCGGCGCTGAAGTTCGACCGCAAGAAGGCTCGCGGTATGCGGCTCGATATTGCCGCCGGCACCGCGGTGCGGTTCGAGCCGGGCCAGACCCGCGACGTGCAGCTGGTGGCGCTGGCGGGAAAGCGCGTCGTCTATGGTTTTCGCGGCGACGTGATGGGAAAGCTGTGAACATGTCCGAAGCGGCGGGGGTTACATCATGTCCGTGAAAATCAAGCGTTTCGTCTATGCCGACATGTTCGGGCCCACCACGGGGGACCGGGTGCGGCTGGCCGATACCGATTTGATCATCGAGGTCGAGAAGGATTTCACGGTCTATGGCGAGGAAGTGAAGTTCGGCGGCGGCAAGGTGATCCGCGACGGCATGGGGCAATCCCAGGTCACCAACAGGCAGGGTGCGGCCGACACCGTCATCACCAACGCGCTGATCGTCGATCACTGGGGGGTCGTCAAGGCCGACGTCGCCATCAAGGAAGGCTACATCAGCGCCATCGGCAAGGCGGGCAATCCGGACATCCAGCCCGGCGTCACCATCGTGATCGGCCCCGGCACCGACGTGATCGCGGGCGAGGGCAAGATCCTCACCGCGGGCGGGTTCGACAGCCACATCCATTTCATCTGCCCGCAGCAGATCGAGCACGCGCTGATGTCGGGCGTCACCTCGATGCTGGGGGGCGGCACCGGCCCGTCGCACGGCACCTTTGCCACCACCTGCACGCCCGGCCCCTGGCACATGGGTCGGATGATCCAGTCGTTCGACGCATTCCCGGTCAATCTCGGCATTTCCGGCAAGGGCAACGCCTCGCGTCCGGCCTCCCTGGTCGAGATGATCAACGCCGGCGCCTGTGCGCTCAAGCTGCACGAGGACTGGGGCACCACGCCTGCCGCGATCGACAATTGCCTGAGCGTGGCTGATGATCACGACATCCAGGTGATGATCCATTCCGACACGCTGAACGAGTCGGGCTTTGTCGAGGATACGGTGAAGGCCTTCAAGGGCCGCACGATCCATGCCTTCCATACCGAAGGCGCCGGCGGCGGCCATGCGCCCGACATCATCAAGATCGCCGGCCTGAAGAACGTGCTGCCGTCCTCGACCAATCCGACGCGGCCCTTCACCCGCAACACCATCGACGAACATCTGGACATGCTGATGGTGTGCCACCATCTCGATCCCTCGATCGCCGAGGATCTGGCGTTTGCCGAAAGCCGCATCCGAAAAGAGACCATCGCGGCGGAAGATATCCTGCACGATCTCGGCGCGCTGTCGATGATGTCGTCGGATTCGCAGGCCATGGGCCGGCTCGGCGAAGTCATCATCCGGACCTGGCAGACCGCCGACAAGATGAAGAAACAACGCGGCTCGCTGCCGCAGGACAAGGGCAACAACGACAATTTCCGCGTCAAGCGCTACATTGCGAAATACACCATCAATCCCGCCATCGCCCACGGCGTCTCGAAGCTGATCGGCTCGGTGGAAAAAGGCAAGCTCGCCGATCTGGTGCTGTGGTCGCCGGCGTTCTTCGGCGTCAAGCCGGATTGCATCATCAAGGGCGGCTCGATCGTCGCGGCCCCGATGGGCGATCCCAACGCGTCCATTCCCACGCCGCAGCCGGTGCACTACCAGCCGATGTTTGCCGCCTACGGCAAGTCGCTGACGGCCTCCTCGGTGGTGTTTTCCTCCAAGGCCGCGGTGTCGTCGGGGCTGGCGAGGAAGCTCGGCATCGGCAAGAAGCTTTACGCGGTCGAAAACACCCGCGGCGGCATCTCCAAGAAGAGCATGATCCACAACGGCGCCACGCCCAAGATCGAGGTCGATCCCGAAACCTATGAGGTGAGGGCGGACGGCGAACTCCTGACCTGCGCGCCGGCCGAGGTGCTGCCCATGGCGCAGCGCTATTTCATGTTCTAAGCTCGCTCCCCGCATTCAAAGCCAAAACAAGCACCGGGAGGATTTCGTGATCTATGTCGTTGCCACGCTGACCGTGAAGCCTGAAACGCGCGCCGAACTGATTGCCGCGGCCAAGACCTGCATCGGAATTACCCGCAAGGAGAAGGGGTGTGTCCTGTACGACCTGCACGAAAGCACGACCGATCCGGCGCGCTTTGTGTTCGTCGAACAGTGGGAGACGATGGAAGACCTGATGGCACACGGCGGCAATGAGCACATGAAACCGTGGCGCAAGGTAGTGAAGGAATGCATGAGTGCGCCGACCAAGATCGAAATCATCACGCCGGCCAAGGTCGAGGTTCGCTAGGCAAGAAAAACGAAAGACCGATCCATGATCCATGTCGTCCTTTCATGATCCGCGCGACGCAGGTCCGGGGCGCGCATCGCTGGACGGAGCTGCCGGCCGATACGGTGGTGCTCGATTTCGACGATCGGCACCGGCGGCGGATGGCGATGACCGGCACGCGCGGGCTTGAATTCCTGCTCGATCTCGAAAACGCGGTCGCCTTGCGCGGTGGCGACGCGCTGGTGCTCGAGGACGGCAGGCTGGTCGAGGTGGTCGCCGCACCCGAGCCGCTGCTGGAAATTCGCGGCGCCGATCCGCATCATCTGGTCCGGGTGGCCTGGCATCTCGGCAACCGCCACCTGCCGACGCAGATCATGGCCAAGGGCCTGCGCATCCGGCGCGATCACGTCATCGAGGCGATGGTGAAGGGGCTGGGCGCGCGCGTCATCGAGATCGAAGCTCCGTTCGATCCCGAAGGCGGCGCCTATGCCGGCGGCGGTCACGCCCATGCGGCGCACGATCATTCGTCGCACGATCACGGCGATCATCATCACCATGACGAGCATGGCGAGCACGACCATCATCACGGCCATTCCCATGCTCATGACCACAAGTAAGCCACCACCGCCCGAAGATCGGGACGCGATGGCGGAGAGCGAGGCGTCAGCACTTTATCGTTTGATGACCTGGCTGTCGCCGTCGTTTCCGGTCGGCGCGTTTTCCTATTCCAGCGGCATCGAATGGGCGGTGGAAGCCGGCGATATCGTCGATGCGGCGAGCCTGCGGGACTGGCTCTCCGCGATGCTCGCGGATGGGCCGGGATTTTGCGACGGCGTGTTTCTGGCGCATGCGCACCGCGCCGCGTCATCCCGCGATGGCGCGGCGCTGCGGGACATCGCGGAGCTGGCGGCGGCCTTCGTGCCTTCGCGCGAACGCCAGCTCGAAACCTCGTCGCAGGGACGCGCCTTCATCGACATCGCGCGCTCCGCCTGGAATCGCGACGGGCTCGATCCAATGATCGCAAGCTGCGAAGACGCGATCGTCTATCCCGTCGCGGTCGGCCTCGTCAGCGCCGCACATGCGATCCCGCTCGCATCCACCATGCACGCATTCCTTCACGCGGTGACGTCGAACTGGATATCCGCAGGCGCGCGGCTCGTTCCGCTGGGACAGACCGAGAGCCAGCGCGTGCTGGCGATGCTGGAGCCGATCGTCGCCGCTACCGGACATCGCGCCTTGGCCGCAACGCTCGACGATCTCGGCAGCGCGACGTTCCGCGCCGACCTCGCCGGCATGCGGCACGAGACGCAGTATACGAGGCTGTTCAGGTCATGAGCGGATCAGCCGCAACAGCTATCGACGAGTCGTCCCCGCGAAAGCGGGGACCCATACGCCGTGTCCTTGCGTGTGGCGCTGGCATCAGCGACCTTCTGTCACAATGAATATCTGTGGTTATGGGTCCCTGCTTTCGCAGGGACGGCACTGGAGAAGGTAATCAACATGAACTCCCACGGCCCGCTTCGGATCGGCATCGGTGGTCCCGTCGGATCAGGAAAAACCGCGTTGATGGATTTGCTCTGCAAGGCGATGCGGGAGCGCTACGACATCGCCGCGATCACCAACGACATCTACACCAAATGGGACGCGGAATTCCTGGTGCGCTCGGGCTCGCTGACCCCGGACCGCATCGCCGGTGTCGAGACCGGCGGCTGCCCGCATACCGCGATCCGCGAGGACGCCTCGATGAATCTGGCCGCGGTCGCCGACATGCGCGCGAAATTTCCCGGTCTCGACCTGGTGCTGATCGAATCCGGCGGCGACAATCTTGCCGCTACCTTCTCGCCGGAACTGGCCGACCTCACGATCTATGTCATCGACGTGGCGGCAGGCGACAAGATCCCCTCCAAAGGGGGCCCCGGCATCACCCGGTCGGATCTGCTGGTCATCAACAAGATCGACCTTGCGCCGCATGTCGGCGCCTCGCTGGAGAAGATGGACACCGACGCCCGGCGGATGCGGGGCGCACGTCCCTTTATCATGACCAATCTCAGGAAGGGCGAGGGCCTCGACCGCATTGTCAGCTTTATCGAGGCCAAAGGCGGTCTCGGCGCGACAACGCAGGTGAGGGCGAGCTGAAAGGCTGCGTTAACCCTTGTGGCACGCCGAACCGGCGAGCGCGCAGAGCATCAAGATTTTCGCAATTGGGCCGGAACAAAATTCACCTGGCGTGATTAGCATCCTTCGGGCTTGTCAGGGACCCGGCACAACACGATACCCTGGCAGCCGTATCAGTCCTTGTCGCCTGCCCCTCAGTTGCGTATCGATGATTGCTTCTCCATTATCGCTTACCGAAGGCCCTCATTCCGTTGCGGTTCGTTGCCGCGCCGGCGAACGGCAGGTATTTCTTCGCCGATTCCTCATTTTCGAGTAAGCGAGTGGTTCGGCTGGGCTTCATCATCGGCTTGATCGCGCTGATCGGGGTTTCGCTCTCCGGTCTTGCGGCCTATCGCGTCTACGATCAGGAACTGACGGTCGACCGGATCGCCCTGGCGCGCGCGATCGACGTTCATGCCAGCCTGGTTCAGGAACGATTGACCGAGCGCGAACTGCTGGCCCGGGTCGCATCGGGGCTGTTTCGCACCCCTGCCGTGATGAAGGCCAACATGCTGCAGCCGCTGCGGTCCTCGATCTACGCCTTCAAGACCGATTTCGTCGTTGCGGGCTGGATCGCAAGGCTCAAGCCCGACGAACTCCCTGCGGCGCAGGCTGAACTCGCAGGCAACGGTTTTCCGAATTCGACCATCCGAAACTTCGATGACGCACCGCTGGATACCAAGTCGCTGGGCGGGCCGATCGACGTGTTGATGGACCTTGAGCCGCGCAATGCCGAGACCATGGGCCTGGCAGGCCGTTCCTTTGACGGTCACCCGATTCTCGGACCGATGTTCGAGCAGGCCATGGCCAGTGGAAAGCCGGTGGCGTCGGATCCGCTTCCACTGTTGCGCCCGGATGGACCGATCGGCCTCGTGCTGGCCACACCGGTTCTGCAGGAAGGCGACTCCGCGCTCGCGGGCTTTGTGACGTTCTCCTATGAACTGGCGCCGCTGATGCTGACCAATGACGATCTGTCGCTGTTCTCGGTGGTGCTGAAAGACCCGCGCAGCGCCGGTACCGAACTGGTTGCGAACGATCAGGGGGTCGTCACTTCACGGGCGGCAGTGGAGTCAGGCCCGGCGCCGTCGATAACGCGCGCGGTGATGTTCGGCGGCCGCGACTGGTCGCTGGGCTATTACGCCAAGTCCAATTCGACCAAACGCGCCGAGCAGACGTCGGCGATCGTCGCCGCGTTCGGCCTCGCGCTAACCGGCATCGTCTGCGGTCTGTTCGGCTACGTCGCCTACAACAATTTGCGGCTCAGCCGTGAAATCGAGGTAAGAATCGGCTTCGAGCGCCGCTTGACCGCGGTGATCGACGAGCTCAATCACCGGGTCAAGAATATTCTCGCGGTGATCCAGTCGATCGTGACGCGCACGCTGCGCCACGGTTCCGACATCGACATCTCCCGCGAACTCCTGATCGGTCGCATCCATGCGATGTCGAACGTGGTTTCGCTGCTCAGCGAAAGCCAGTGGCAGGGGGTTAAATTGAAGGGACTGTTCGAAGCGCGCGCGATACCGAATTCCGAACGCATCGCGGTCAGCGGTCCCGATATCGCGGTCAGCGCGCGCGCCGCGCAAAGTCTCTCGCTGTTGTTCTTCGAGCTGGCGTCGCATTCCGACGAGGGACTTTCGCTGGTCGGCAAGCATCCTCACATCGTCGCACATTGGGACGTGACCGGCGAAGCGCCCGACGAGATTTTCCATTTCCGCTGGGAAGAATTCAACACCAGTACAGCGACGCGCCGGGAGGACAGCGATTTCGGCCTCATCCTGCTCGATCGCGTCGCGCCGGAGGCGCTCGGCGGCGTGTCGAAGCGGTATTTTACCGATGTGAGCTATGTCTATGAACTCACCGCGCCGATGGCGACCGTCGTCGACATGACGGAGCGGGACCGGACCGAACAATTATCGGCGCCGGTGAAGGCGGCGCGGTAGAAACATATCCATCGTCGTCCCGGCCCTCCGAGCCGGGACCCGTAACCACAGGCTCCGGCTGCCACTCCAGCTTTTCCAACGTCTGACATCGGTGGGTATGGATTCCGGCGTTCGCCGGAATGACGAGCCCTAGCCGTTGCCGCCGATCACGGCGCGAACGGTTTGATCGGGACCGAAATCGTCGGCGCCATCGACATAGAGCAGGGCGCTGAGTTTGGAGCGCGCGCGGTTGACGCGGCTCTTGATAGTGCCGACCGCGCAGCCGCAGATCGCCGCGGCGTCTTCATAGGAGAAGCCGGAAGCGCCTACCAGGATCAGGGCTTCGCGCTGGTCCTGCGGAAGCTTGTCCAGCGCCGCGCGGAATTCCTCAAACTCTAGATGCGCGGTCTGCGCCGGCTGGGTTTTGAGAGTCTTGGCATAGCTGCCGTCGGCGTCCTCCACCTCCCGCCGCCGCTTGCGGTAGTCGGAGCGGAACAGGTTGCGCAGGATCGTGAACAGCCAAGCCGGCAGGTTGGAGCCGGGTTGGAACGAGTCGATGTTGGCGAGCGCGCGCAACAGGGTTTCCTGGACCAGGTCGTCGGCGCGGTCGCCATTGCCGGAAAGCGAAATGGCGAACGCGCGCAGGCTGGGCACCGATGCCAGGATGTCGTCACGAAGTGAGTCTGTGAGGGGCATTAGTCCCTCCCGTCATTTTTGGCCGTTTGCTCAGGCGTGCTGGCCGCATCCTCAGGCGGGGAATCGAGCTTCCGGATCAGTTCCGCGAACCGGTCCGGCACCCCCTGCCGCACGACATCGTCGTACATGGCCCGGAGCTGGTGGCCGATTCTCGACTGAATCTCGGCGTTTAAGCCGCCTTTGCCTTGGGATTTCGGGTCTTTCATGGCCTGCACCAGCTTCCCCATGGGTTAAGTCTCTCTAATTGCAAGAATAATTCCCTGTTTTAGAGACTTTGCAGCATCTGTGTCGGGGTCTAATTCAAGGTGGGCGGTAAAGTTCCGGAAGCAAGGGAACTTTTATCGGGCTGGGACGTAATCAGGCACTGCAGGGGAACCCGGGTCACCCCATATGAGTGTCTTGACCCAGACATGGATGGAGTGGGGATGTCCCGATCACAGCTCGTTGCCGAACATCTGCCGTTGCTGCGGCGCTACGCCCGGGCCCTGACAGGCAACCAGGCGTCTGGCGACGCCTATGTCGGCGCCATGCTGGAGGCGCTGCTGCAGGATCCGTCGCTGCTCGACGAGCAGCATGGGCCGCGTGCCGGGCTTTTCCGGCTGTTCACCCAGATCTGGAATTCGGTCACGCTCAACGACGCGCCTGACGTTGCGGCCCTGCCGCTGGCCTCGGAGCGCCGGCTTTCCAATATCACCCCGTTGCCGCGCCAGGCCTTCCTGCTGCTGTCGCTGGAGGGCTTCTCCGAAGAGGAAGTGGCGTTCATTCTCGCGATCAGCGTCGCCGAGACCCGCAAGCTCGTCGATGCCGCCGGTCGTGAGATGGCCGCGGAGATCGCCACCGACGTGCTGATCATCGAGGACGAGACCTTCATCGCGATGGATCTCGAAAGCCTCGTCAGGAATCTCGGTCACAACGTGATCGGCGTCGCGCGCACCCATTCCGACGCCGTGGCGCTGGCCAAGAACAAAAAGCCCGGCCTGATTTTGGCGGACATTCAACTGGCCGATGGCAGCTCCGGTCTCGACGCCGTCAACGAGCTGTTGAAGACGTTTGAAGTCCCGGTGGTTTTCATCACCGCCTATCCCGAACGCTTCCTGACCGGCGAACGTCCCGAGCCGGCGTTCCTGATCTCGAAACCGTTCCAGCCCGCGATGGTCTCAGCCGTCGCCAGCCAGGCGCTGTTCTTCCAGCGCAACTCGCGCAACCGCACACCCCGGGTCGCCTAGCCGCACGCTTCGGGTCGCCTGGCGCGTTCACGGCTCGCGCAGACCGCGCACGGCGCGGCCGCGGACGGCTTTCCGAGAGCTAAAGGCAGTGAGCGATCCAAGGAAAATATAGCCACAGATAAAAGTAGAGCGCGGCTGGCATCACCACAGCCGCGTCATCTGTCTGCGATCGTCCGTCGGCGTCCGCAGCTATTCAGAAAAGAGATGTTGTTTCAATAGTTTATCAAGGCTATAAAGTCCGTCGTCATCCATGGCGGTCCGGCACAAATCGTCGCAATCCGGCGCCTGTGGTGGGACGGTTTGGTGGGGCGGCTATGGCCGGACGTCAATTGCACAAGCTCTCCGCTCGCAAAGTGGAGACAATCACAAAGCCTGGACGCCACAGCGACGGCGGCGGCCTCTATCTCGCAATTGAAACGGGTGAGCACGCACGACGCGCATGGGTATTCATGTATCGCGAGCGTGGCACCGGCCGCCGAAGGGAGCTTGGACTCGGCGCTGCAAAGGGGCTGAACCGCGCGGGCATCACGTTGGCAGACGCACGCACCAAGGCGGCGGACGCGCGCAAGACCCTCTCGCTCGGCAAGGACCCAAAGAAGGAAAGGGACGTTGAGCGCGGATCCGATGAAGCCTTCGGTTCCTTCGCGGACGCCTATTTGAAGACGATTCTTCCGGGTCTCAAAAGCCGCAAGGCTGAAGCCGACTGGAAGCGCGATATCGAGCTGCGATGCAAGTCAATCCGATCGAAGCGTCTCGGGGACGTCACAACAAACGATGTGCTCGCGATCTTGTCGCCGCTGTGGATGACGATCAATCGCACGGCTCGAGAGACGCGAAGCCGCATCGAGCGCGTGCTTGACGCGGCCGAATCCAAGGGCCTCCGCTCCGGCAAGAACCCCGCCATGTGGAAGACGTTGAGGCCGCTGTTGCCGAAGGCCAAGCGGTCTAAGCGCCATCACAGAGCGGCACCCTACAAGGACATGCCTGGCATCGTGCGGACGCTCCACGCTAAGCACGAAGCCGCCGACACAGCCGTGAACCAAGCTGCCGAATTCATCATCCTAACTGCCGTACGAACCAGCGAAGCCCGCTACATGCGAGTGGGCGAAGTGGATTTTGCGGAGCAGCTTTGGACCATACCGGCCGAGCGAATGAAGACGGAAGATGATCCTGAAGGAACGGATTTTGAAGTCCCACTCAGCGACCCCGCTGTTGCGATCTTGAAAGCTGTCATTCCGAAGGGTGCCGGGT
This sequence comes from Bradyrhizobium sp., assembly GCF_004799405.1. Taxonomy (GTDB): domain Bacteria; phylum Pseudomonadota; class Alphaproteobacteria; order Rhizobiales; family Xanthobacteraceae; genus Bradyrhizobium. The sequence continues at coordinate 6,554 of NZ_SSMW01000114.1, read as the reverse complement.
CCGATGCCTTTGTCTTTGCCGGACAGTGGTCCGAGGATCATACGAAACCGCTGGGCGAAAATGCCGTCTTGCATTCTCTCAAGGCGATTTACCCGGCGATGACGACGCACGGGTGCCGGTCCAGTTTCCGCGATTGGGCCGGCGATGAAACGCACTTCGAGCGCGATATCGCCGAAATGGCACTGGCCCATAAGGTGGGCGACGAAGTAGAGCAAGCCTACAGGCGCGGGACCGCATTGAAAAAGAGACGGCGCCTAATGGAGGCGTGGGCTCGCTATGTCGAAGGAGCCGCCAACGTCGTCACCATAATGCGCTCCGCGTAAGTTGTGTCGGGCTACGTCGGCGCACCGACGTCCGGAAGGCGTCGCCCCTGGGGCCGTGTCAGAATTTCCTCTGCGCCCCCTGTTGCCTTCCGCAGGGCAGCCGAAAAGCCTCGTCACCCTCATTCGCCAGAAGCCCGCCATCGAATCTGTTTCGTTGGTTGAGGAAAAAGCCAAGAGGGCAGGGATAGCCAAAACCCCTGCAACATTGGTGGGCCCGGCAGCGGCCATACGGCTGGAGATTTTTCAAGTAAATTCAATAACCTAATCTGGTGTTAATCGACCGAATACCAACAAAAACACTAACAAAATTCGAGTTTTAGGGTGATCGGTCTAGCGCTCGGCATTGCGTGAAACACTGCGCTCACGCGACGAACCCAGGAATTGTTTTTGTTCGCCGGAACGAGCCTTTTGCTACGATTGTATACGGAATTACAATCAGCGTATTGTCGCACAGATAGACCGACGACCATTTACATAACTCGCAGGAATCCTTTGCTGGTCGGGGTGGCTATATGAATCTGCAGGAGACCGCAGAAATCCTATGTCAGTCGGATGCAAGTCATTCGCCTTATGTCAGGGCCATCAAACTTTTCGAATTCCAGGTCGCGATTTTCGCGCCAGGCAGCGAGGCGCTCCAGCGTCATGCTCGAGTATTCGCTGCGATCAAAATTTTGGAGCACATCGAAAAATTATCAGGATTGGAAGATCGCGCTAGTCTCACTGAACGGCTGAAGCTGCCGGGATATTCCGAAATAGCGAACGTCATATTCCAGGCAGGTGGATGGCGTCGCATTCGCAGCCTTTGGAACACTCGTGAATTTGATGAGCAACTCGCAATTAGAATGGGAGAGGCGAAGTCCGTGGCTCGTCTTGCAGACTTTTCGTATCGATTTGTGAGACTAAAACCGAACGATCTGCGCAGGGGCTTAAGTACGATGGCTCGCCATGTCGTAAAGGAGATCAACAAGAATAAGGCAGGCTTCAGTGAGAGCACAATAAAAACCCGCTGGAGGGAATATAAATCGACGGCCGCGTTCGATTATCTGGTTTTGATACAGAAAATTGGCTCCAAGCCTCTCAAATTATCAAAAAAACATTTTGTAGAAAATCTTCTTCGTCAAGCATCGGATGTTGAACAGCTGAGGTACTTTTTTGCGGCATACGTGGAGGTTTCAAAGGTGCTTCGCCCACGTGGTTTTCCGAGCGATCCAATCTCCGGTCCCTTCCTTAAGGGTATCAAGCCAAACCTTAGCGTGCCGGAATTTTCGGAAGACGAGGATACCGCAATTCTGGCGTATAAACCGTAATATCATATGAGCGAGAATTGTAACGGAGAAGGAGTATTATCTCGCTAATCCGCCGGTCAAGACGGATCTGCGCACTTTAGCTGCTCCTGGCGCCGCTATTGTATTGAATCAATCGATCAGCCTCGGTCAAACTCAAGTTGACCGGTCAAGTTGACCCTGACCTTACTTGATCGCTCTGATCGGAATATCTCTCCACCGTCGATACACGGTGGCAAATGAAAACTTCAGATCTTCCCATAAAACTTGCGTTTTCAATCGAAGAAGCGGTTGCCGCTTCAGGCGTTGGACGGACCTTTGAGGAAATCAAGGCAGGCCGGTTGGTCGCGCGAAAATGCGGCCGGCGCACGTTGATATTGAAGCACGATTTGGCGCTTTGGCTCGACGCGTTACCCCGCTCGGTGGAGGTTCCAGATTGAGCCAATACCGTGCTTACAAACAAAAAAGGAAACTTAAATGACAAAAGATGATGGCCATAATCTCACACGAACAATCGACAGACTCAAGCGGCTAATCGAAGAACTGGAGGACTTAGCTGATGACGCAAAGTCTTCCCAACGACACGCTTGGTTCCCCTATATGGCAGCCGTTCTAGAAGTTTACCTGGAAATGAAAGCTCGTGGAGTTGCTAAAAAGGAATCAAAACTTATGTGCAAAATCAGCGGCGTGAAAAACGGTGAACGGTTGAAACATTCGATCCGCAGAATTATTGCGGCAACTTCCAAAGCCGATGGAAAAGCCGCAAGCAAGATGACGCTGGCGTTACGTTACGCCCTTCACGAAGATTGGGACGATATCGTCGCGAAATTGAAAAAGCATGGAGGAATTGCGGGTTGCGCAAAAAAATACTCCAAGCTCAAGTAACCGGGAAAACCGAAAAAATAATTATGGGTGAGTCATCGCGCCTTATTTTTCGAAGCGGTACTGCCGGATTGTTCAATTAGCTCAATGCTATAACCAAACCAAGACGCCGTCGCACTAGTTGTGCGACGGCGTTATTTTTTTTTGAAAATTACGACAAGTGTCACGTTGGTGACGGCCGGCCGGACAGTCGGCGGCGATTGCGGGCTGACGATCGGTCGGCTTGATCGGGGTGCTTTACGGGGCAGTCGACACTCATGAACCAATGGCGTTCGCGGACATGGTGCGTTTACTCCCCTGCACCCGTCAGGGAATGGCCCGCAGACAATCGCCGGTACCTTAAGCGGTCGGCGCTCGGTCGGGTGGCTCACCCGCAACCGTTGTAGCGGTTGCTAGGGATGTCGCCGGGAATGCCGCGCCTGGCTCATAGTAGCTCTCAAAGTCAACATGTATCGCCAGTGTCTCGGGCCGATAGCGGGTCATGCTATCGTAGATCTGAACGGCTCTCTCATCGAAACGACGATAGACCGAACGGTGCATGATCGCAGCGGTGCCCGGCAGCTTTCGTTTTTCCTCGGCCCAGGTGATGCCGGTCCATCTCGGGACGAAGGCAAAGCCGGCTGCGACCTCATCGTGCTGTTGTCCATCGGGGTAGGGCCACGCCTGCAAAACTCCTTGATCATATTTCAGGCCCTGGGGCACAGCGGCGGCCCAGCGAAGCATCCAGTCAAGTGCGATGTCGGAAAGCCGGCTTTCGTTTTCCGGGTGTCCCCCGTCAGCACCCCTGAGACAAACTGAGGGCCTTCACGAGAGGAGGATTTCTGGTTCATCGTAGCCGCAAGGAGCGAAGATGAAACAGAAATCCGGGCCGGGTAAAGCGCCGGCAGAACAAGTTCTAAAAGACATTCGGCGTCAGACACGCCGGCAATACTCGGCTGAAGAGAAGATCCGCATAGTGCTGGAAGGGCTGCGCGGCGAGGAGAACATCTCGGAGCTTTGTCGCCGCGAAGGCATTGCCGCCTCGATGTATTACGGCTGGTCGAAGGAGTTCCTCGAAGCTGGCAAGCGGCGGTTGGCGGGGGACACGGCCCGCGCCGCAACGTCCGGCGAGGTGAAGGACCTTCGTCGTGAGGCCACCGCCTTGAAGGAGGTTGTGGCCGATCTCACCCTGGAGAACCGCCTGCTTAAAAAAAGCATGAGCGGGGATGGGGAGGACGAGGCATGAGATATCCTGCATCCGAGAAAGCCGAGATCATCCAGCTGGTCGAGCAATCGCATCTGCCGGCCAAGGGCACATTGGACAAGCTCGGCATCCCCCGCGCCACGTTCTACCGCTGGTATGACCGACACCGAGAGGGCGGGCCCGAGGCGCTGGGCGACCGCCGTTCCCGACCAGATCGTGTTTGGAACCAGATCCCGGATGATGTCCGACGCCAGATCATCGACCTGGCGCTCGAGCTACCAGAACTGTCGCCGCGAGAGCTGGCCGTGCGCTTCACCGACGAGAAACGGTATTTTGTCTCGGAGGCGTCGGTCTATCGGCTGCTGAAGGCGCATGATCTCATCACCAGCCCGGCCTATGTGGTGATCAAGGCGGCGAACGAGTTCAAGGACAAGACCACAGCCATCAACCAGCTCTGGCAGACGGACTTCACTTACCTCAAGATCACCGGCTGGGGTTGGTACTATCTCTCGACCGTGCTCGACGACTTCTCGCGCTACATCGTGGCCTGGAAGCTGTGTGCCACCATGTGCGCCGATGACGTTACTGCCACGCTCGAGCTGGCGCTCTCGGCCTCGGGTCTTGATCACGTCACTGTCGTGCACCGGCCAAGGCTTCTCTCAGACAATGGCTCATCTTACGTGGCGGGCGATTTGGCCAAGTGGCTCGAGGATAAGGGCATGGAGCATGTGCGTGGAGCACCGTATCATCCCCAAACTCAGGGAAAGATCGAGCGTTGGCATCAGACCCTCAAGAACCGCATTCTGCTCAACAACTACTACCTGCCCGGCGATCTCGAACGGCAGATCGAAACCTTCGTCGAGCACTATAACCAAGTCCGCTATCACGAGGGCATCAACAATCTAACCCCGGCCGACGTCTACTTCGGCAGGGCCGGGACTATCCTCGCCGAGCGTGAACGCATCAAGCGTGTTACTATCGCTAACCGACGCTTGCAGCATCAGCTGCAGGCCGCTTAACCTCTAACCCTGATGAGCCAGAGCCTCCCTTCGCAAAACGCCTGACCAGTCTCAAATTATCTGCCGACGGACACCCAAGGTATCTGACGGCCTCAGCCCCCCGCTGGGGCCTTTTTTTGCATAATATTTTGAGAACCGATCAATATTGACCAGCGCCCTGCACCGCGAAGGGCGCAAACTAGATTATCACCGACCCGTCCACGGCTTTTTCGGTGACAGAGAGTTCGGTAACGCTCCCGCCTCATACCCGGAAGCGCTATGGCCGAACAGCAACCTATCTCCTCGTCCCAGCTTTCCGCTATTGAGCGGCCTCGCTGCCCGATGTGCGATCAATCCCGGATGATACTTTCCCAAGTTGAACCGGGGCCAACCGGCTTCGATTACCGCACATTCGAGTGCCAAAAATGTAGTCATGTTCGTAAAATGATCATCTCCAAAGATCCCTTAGACTTTAACCTGCGTGGTTGGCTCGACGCCGAACTCAGATCGCCAGCATAAAGACCCATGCCTCCGCTCGACGTCGAAATCGCAACGCCTCGGTCCAACAAACTGAATCGCGCTCTTTCGCTGATCGCGGCACTCCTTGTTGTCGCAATCATCATGGTTGCACGATATTGATCTGGTTGGCGCACTAGCACCCCAGCTCAATCACCATTCTCCTTTAGCTGAGGTTTTCGTGCAAAACCGCACTCAACAGCGAGCTATGAACCTCGATGTTTCCGTTGTAGCTGATCAGTCCAAGCTTGCGGACTTTGTTCATGAAAGCGCTAACGCGGGATCGGGTGGTGCCGATCATCTCCGCCAAAGTTTCCTGACTGATGTTCGGACTGATCGGCTGCGGGCTGCCTTCCTTGCCGAAATTGGCGAGCAGCAAAAGTAGTCGCGCAAGCCGCCGCTCGCTCGAATTGAACAGCTGGTCGATCAGGTCCTCTTCAATCCGGCTGTTCCGGGTCAGAAGATACGCCATGAATAGCTCCGAAAATTTCGGCTCGTCATGAATCGCGACGATCATCGCGGCTTTTGTGATTGCCGTGATCAAGCAATCTTCCATCGCAGTCGTGGTTGCGATGCGGAGCGCATGACCATTCATGCAGCCTTCACCGAAGAACTGGCCGGGTTCTAGAATGGCGACCACGGCTTCCTTGCCCTGATCGGACAGGACCGTAAGGTTGACCTTGCCTCTTTGAATGTAAAACACTGTGTCGGCGACGTCGCCTTGCTCGAACACGTGCTGATTCTTGTGAAATTGAAGTATCGTTTTTCCCGCCCCCACCTTGGCGAGAAAGTTTTTGGGATCAAACGTATCCTTGGCTGGATTCTCCATGGGGGCCTCCTTTGGCTCCATCAATTTCACCCATTTTAGCGCGTCGAACTATTACAGCGCCAGTGGTATCGCGTGCAACCTTGAACAGGTCGCGGATCGCGCCTGCTTCTTAGATTGGCCGAACTATAGGGCCTCAGAGGGGCGTGGACCAACGGGGCCAGTCTGGCATGTCCGTTGTTCAGGGTAGACCGGAAGTAACCGGCAGAGGGTCAAAACGGCGCTTTTGACCCGGAACGGACCTCGCCATCCCTCCCGCACATGTGGAAAACCAAGAAATCTCCCCTTCGCGGAACTGCCGATAATCTTTTGCGAAATGCGCGTTTTGACCTTCGCGCGCGCGTTGGCGGTTCCGCTCTGCGATTGATATCGCCATCCACTCACTAATCGCACGGCGCGCCTGGAACCCTTCAGTTGTGGGGGACTTGTGAGTCCAACATGGAGCTCGAAAATGAAACAAATGCTCGGACTGGGCATCGTACTGTTGCTCGTCGGGAGCGGCGTGTGGGCGAATGTCGGCAGCGGCTCACTTTCCCAAAACAG
>NZ_SSMW01000113.1 GCF_004799405.1 Bradyrhizobium sp. | reverse complement strand
CATGGATGGATTCGATACTCTTCGATCCTGATGCCGGCCAGGTGCAGTATCTTGCCGACTTCCTCGCAAGCTCTGACGATATGCCGTCCGGTTGATGAACGGTCCTTATTCCACAATCCGGCGACCTTGGCGGCATGACGGATCGCTTCCACGCCAGACCGTGCCAGCCGTCGCGCGGACGTTTGCCGGTCGCTCCGGCCCCATTCCACTGCTCCGAAGGTGCCGCCGTTGCGCAGCGCGCGCCGGAGCACCCACCGAAGATTGGCGCGGGTGAACGGTCGAGACTCGAAGACATTTACGTCGGCGGCGACGACGCGCGTTCCGTCGTCGATCATTCGCCTGAACAGTTCAAGATCCTCCCCGCCCACCAGATCGAAGCGGGTCGAGAACGGCGCAAAAAAATCCGGTAACGACTCGCGCCGGATCAGGGCATTCGAGGTCCGTGTCAGGTACCAAGGGACTGCCGCCCCGTTCCGACGCGGGGGGTTGTCGAAAAGACCGCAGGTTCTGATGTAGTCCGGCACCGCGTCGTCAAACATCTGCTCGACACCCCCGATGACGACGTCGGCAGCAAAGTCGTTTGCGACGTGGTGCATCGCCGCGAGCCACTCCGGTGGCGCCCACTCGTCATCGTCGATAAAAGCGATGAAGGGCGTGGCGGCGAAGGCGACGGCGCGGTTTCGGACCCGGGCAAGCCCTCGAACCGGTTCCACCAAATAGGACAAGGCGAGCCGATCGCGATGGCGCACGGCAACCTGTTCGCCAGAACCAGTGCTGTCGTTATCGACGACGATGACATCGAAGGGCGGAGCGCCGCTCTGCGCCGCCAGCGACGTCAACAGCCGATCAAGGCCTACCGGCCGCCTGTGGGTAGGAATACAGACACTGACTAGGCTGGTCATTGTTACAAGTCAAAATTCCGGAGCGGAGCCGATCGCAAAAGACCTGACATCTTTGCGAACAAAAATGCAAACCGTTGGCGTCGCATCGCGACCGCCCGCGCCGCCGAATGCGATCGCGTTAAACCCATAACCCAGCCGCAGCGGGTACTAGCCAGCGGTCCGCGAAACCCGTAAAAGGTTGAATTGACTTGCAATCGAGGGCTTTTGCCGCAGAGGAATTTGCGCGACGGCAAGCTGTTGTAGGGCGCGATATCATAGGATACCTCATCCTTTTTTCGGGGTCTTGGAATGAACCTGCCGGTTTCGCCACGTACCGAGGCAGCATCGATGCTGTTGCAAAAGCAACCGGTTCCAGGGACGACCTCACAAGCGCCGACGATTCCGGGATTGTCAGTCGCGATCGGTATCGTCCTGTTCAATAACGGAGCCGACGAGCTTACCGACCTCGCCCGCACGCTGCAGCGGGCGATCGCACGGCTGGCCGAAAACGAAGCCAATGCCAATCCGCAAGGCGCGACCGCGGTCTCCATTCGGCTGCAAAATAACGGTGACAGCCCGATCGATCCGGCGATATTCGGATCGCACGCGCGGCTGGGTCGCTCAACAGGCAACCTCGGATTCGGGAAGGCTCACAATCTGTTGATGCGCGAGGCGTTCGCGGACGGCGCGGAGTTTTATCTGGCGCTAAACCCGGACGGCAAGCTGCATCCGGACGCGCTCATCGAGATGATCGCGGTTGCGCGCCGGAACGAGGGGCGCGCGCTGATCGAGGCGGCTCAATTCCCGGAAGAACCGCCGAAAAGTTTCGATGCCCTGACCTTCGACACGCCCTGGGCCAGCGGCTGTTGTCTGCTGGTTCCTGCACGGATATTCGACAGCATTGGCGGCTTTGACGAGAACATTTTTCTGTACTTCGAGGATGTCGACCTCTCGTGGCGGGCCCTCGCGGCCGGCTATTCGGTGAAGCACGCTCCGCGTGCATTGATCCATCACAGCTGGCATCGCGCACGGCCCGGGACCAATCATGCGACCAGGCAGGTATATCTGGACGCCGCCCGCTATCTCGCGAAGAAATGGGGCAATGAAGCGTTCGTGCGCAAAATCGAAAGCGATCTGGCCGCCCGCGGCTGGGAACCAAAACCGTTTCCGAAATTGATTCCTTCGGAAACAGACCTGTCGGTTGCCGACTTCAGCCACGGTCTCAGATTCGCATCGGAACGCTGGATCTGCCCGACCCCGATTCCCAATCATGGCGTTACCCGGCAGGCCGAGGTTGACAACACCATCGATATCGTCGTGCGCTTTCACGATCCGGCACAAATCGTGCGGCTGTCGCGATGCCTGTTTTCGCTGTACGGGCAGCGGCATCAGCCAATCCAGATTCTTCTGATGTTGCATGGCTTGGTCGATGCGGACGTCGCTGCGGTCGACCGCTGTGTCGATGCCTTTGACTGGTCGCCGCCACGCCGGCGCCCGATCGTGACCAACGTGGCTGTCCCGCCGACCGGTGACCACCGGTCGCTGTTGTGGAACGCCGGCGTCGATCTGGGGCGGTCGCGCTACATCGGGTTCTGTGACTTCGATGACGTCGTCTATCCCACCGGTTACGGTTACCTGCTCCACAGGATTCAGTTCACGGGTGCGGCAGGGGTGTTCGCATCGTCGTTACACGTCGACTGCACCCCTATGCACGGCTTCGACTTCGCGTTCGCAAAGCGGTTCATCCCAGGCAAGGACCGCTACGATTTCTTCCTGAAGAACTTCTGTCCGCCAAACAGCCTTCTGCTGGATCGGACTCAAATACAGACCCGGGACCTGTACGCCGATACGACGCTGTCCAAGCACGAGGACTATCGGGTGTTTGCAGTGATCGTATCCAAATATCAAACCGATTGGGCAAGCATCGGAACGGCGGTGGCGGAATATATCCATCGCTCGGACGGAAGCAACACGGTCATGGCCCACCGTAGCGACGCCGCGTCGTGGCGCGACTGGGGCGAAACGTCAGTGGCCACCCGACTTTTTTTCAACACGCTGACGACCACAATCTCCGTCAATGACATCGTCCGTATGCGGGATGCCGAGCGGAGAGTAGAAGTCGCTGAAGCCAAAACCGCGCTGATGCAGAAGTCGCTGTCCTGGCGTCTGACTTCGCCGCTTCGATCGAGAACACTGTGGCGCATTCAACAGCGCTGGCGACGCTGGTTCAAGTTTTGAAAATAGCGGCAAGTTCGCCAGCCAATTACAGGGGTTTTTCGTCACGCACCGCTGTAGCGACTGTCTCGGCGAATTCCTTCATCGAACGCCAACGCGTGATAGTCTGCGCGCGCGTGCATTGCCAGAAGCGACCCTCGAACTGAAATGTTCCACCGGCCCTGTCGATCAGGTCCTGCACAAGATCGATATAGCGGCGACGGTCCAATTCGACGCGAGCCAGGGTCCTGGAACGCACATAGTCACGGGGAATATTCCGGGCGATGAGGGCATCGACCGCCTCGCGGATCGAGCGCGGATCGGGCTCGGCGATGATGCAGAATTCGTCGTCGAAAAAGTAGTCGCGGCCGCCGAGACTTGGCGTGGAAACGATGGAGAGCCCTGCAAACAGGTACTCGATTGAAGCCCGCATCGCGCCCTCGATCGGAGAGAGGCATAGACCGACGCGCGATTGCGCATATACTTTGTTGATCGCGGGTCCCAACAGCCATTCGCAGCCGTCGGAGGTTAGTTGATTGACGAAGTGCGCCCTTGGCATCAAGGCGCGCAAGCGTGCATGGATGGCGTGGAACTCGGCGGGCGACCCATCAAGGGCATTGTAGAAATAAACCAGAGCGAGCCTGTCAACCTCGCGGGCGAGTTCTGGGCGCTTTTCCGGGGACATACGAGCATTGTAGACGGCATCATAGACCGGTGTGGCATTGGGCATCGGCCTGAATACGGTGTCGTCCGTGAGGCAGTTTTTGTTGATGGTCGCGGCCGTGCAGCCGTTGGCGCGCAACAATTGCGCTTCGCGCGGGGTATTGCAAAGAAACGTCACCGTGTGCAACGGATGATCAATCAGGTAGGCCGCGGCTTTCTGGGCCAGCCCCTCGCTTGATCTTGGCTGTTCCAAGGACCACGACATCATGACCAGGAAATGTACAGCACGATCCCTGAAGAGCGGTCCAAGTGCGCTGGCCGCGCCAAGCGGAAATCCGGTCGAAAACGAGGTGTGGATGATTGTCGGTGAAACCGACAGCAGTTCCGCCCACGTGCTCGCGCTTGGATCCGGCGCCGCCCAGATCGCCGCCTGCATCGGCTTCGGCCCGTTCATGGCTGCATCAGCCACGGCGTGACAGCGACTGAAGCACCCGCAAATGCGAGTCTGCTGGACAAAGGACAAACGCCGCAACGCCCGATGCAAGCGCCAAATACCCGAGAAAGCATCTGGCAAATCTGGTTTAATGATGGGGTAAAGTCAATTCGATCGCGGCAACGCGCCAGCTTGGAGAACCAGGCCTGTAGCTGTGAAGGAGATTGGTCCAGTGCGTTTTGCCGCGATTGGCAGTTATAGTCGAAAGCAACGATGAGCAGACCCGTGATTGCCGCCGTCGATCACGACGGGCACCAACCGCTGTGGTCGGTCATGATTCCGGTTCACCGTCCCGATATTGCGTGGTTGCGCGAAGCCATTGCGGGTCCGCTTGGCGCCGGCCTGGCCCCACGTGACATGCAGATAGCGCTGGTCGACGATGCCAACGGGCAGACCCGTAGCGGCGATGCCGATGCGTTTTGGCAGCAATGCGAGCAACGCGGGATAGAGATTCACCGTTTCGCCAGCCAGGCCGGCCTTGCCGGCAACTGGAACCGCTGTCTGCAACTTTCACGCGGGCGTCTGGTGCATATTCTGCATCAGGACGATCGCGTACGACCCGAATTCTACCGCGCCATGGCGGCAGGGCTGGAAGCGGCCCCCGGCGTCGGGGCCAGCTTCTCGCAGCATGTCTTTATCGCAGACGACGGAGCCGCGATTCGAGCGGGACATCTGGATCGGCCCAACGCCGGCCTGCTCGACGACTGGCTGGAATATGTCGTCGCCAATCTGGCGATCCAGTGCCCCGCGATCGTGGTCAGGCGGGCCGTCTACGAAAAGCTCGGTGGCTTCGACGATCGCTATGACTATTGCCTCGACTACGACATGTGGCAGCGCATCGCCACGGAATACCCACTCTGGTTCGATCCTCTGCCACTCGCCGAATTCCGCGTTCATGATCATTCCGCGTCACATTCGCGGGTTCGAGGGATCGCCTCCTCGCTTGAAGTCGGTCATTGCCGCAACGCCGCGATCGCACGCATCTCGCCACCGGCGCGCGAGCCGGTCCAGCGCAGCGCCCGGCGCCACGCGGTCCGCTGGGCGATGCAGCAAGCCGGTCGCGCCATTGGACGGCGCGACTGGTCCTACGCAATGGCGGCGCTCGGGGGCGCCCTGGCGACGGGGCGGTTGAGCGATTTCGCCGCCGTGCTGGGGGGCCGGTTCGATCGAGCCCCCCTCAGTCGCCCGCCGGCGCGCTCCGCCGATATCACCGCCCGCCGGCTGCCGCGAATCCTCCTGATCACGGAATTCTATCCGGCCGATCCGGCAAAATGCGTATTCGGCGCGTTTCAGCGTCTGCGTCGTCATCTCGACGCCCTTTCCCGAATTGGCCCGGTGGACGCGATATTTTTCTGGGGGGAGCACGAACTGTCGCCCGCGGAAACGCGCCAGCACATCGACAGGGTGAAAGGGTTTTGGCCGATCGAAGGTTCCGTCAGGTTCGTCAAGGTGGGGACCGTTCGCCGCCGGCCGCTGCAATGGATCGCAGACGCGATCTGGGCTGTCAGGGGCTGCGTCGGCTTTTACCATACCGCGGCGACCATGCGGACCTGCGGGCGCGAGCAGGCGGACGCCTTGCGCCGCTGTCTCTATGACCTGCAGCCCGACCTGATTTTTGTGTACCGGCTGGGTGCAGCAGCGCCCTTGATGAGGACCCGGCTGCCGTTGCCGCCGGTCGTGGTTGATTTTGACGACCTCGAACACGTCAAGCTTGAACGGCTGGCGGCGACGATGCCGCGCTCTCGGCGATGGCTGACTATCCTGGCCGAGGCGTCGCTGGCGATCCATGCTTCGCGCCGGATCGGCAAGATGGCAGCATGCCTGCTGGTTGCCTCGGAGTTCGACCGGTCGAACCTGCTCGGCGTCTGCCGCAACGCTGCAGTAGCGGTTATCCCAAACACCGCATCGTCGTTCGTTCCTCCGCGCAAGGCGCCAGACCCAGTGACGCTTTTTGTCGGAACCGCAGCCTATCCACCGAATCGCGAAGCTGCGGTCTGGCTGTTGCGCGAAATCTGGCCGCTGGTTCGCGAGCAAGTCCCGCAGGCGCGGCTTCTGCTCGCCGGCGAAGGCATGCAAGAGGTCGCCGGCGAATGTCCGGCCGAAGGGGTCGAAGGTCTCGGGTTCGTTGCGGATCTCGCCTCGGTCTACCAGCGCACTTCCATTGCCTTATGTCCGATCCGTCGCGGCGCAGGCACCCGGATCAAGATCATTGAAGCCGCGATGAACTCACGGCCCGTTGTTTCCACCGTCCTGGGTGCTGAAGGGCTGTCGTTTGTGCCCCGCTCGGAAATCCTGCTGGATGACAGTCCCGAAGGCTTTGCCCGAGCCTGCGTCACGCTGCTGCTTGACCCGAACCTTGCAGCCGCTATCGGCGACGCCGCTCGGCGGCGCGCCGAGGCCGACTATGCTCCGGCCCTGGTCGCCGAGCGACTCGCTGCGCTGTGCGCCGGACTGATCGATCGTTCCGACCGTGTCGCAGCGCCTGTCGCCGGGAAATTGCAGGATGCCGCTGTCCCGGTTGAAATTGGCCAGCGACCGGGCAGGCGCCAGGCGAGCAGATGACGGGCGATGCGCCGCAGAGGCGACATATCATTTTCGTTGGCGGCTCGTCTGAGCCAGGCGGCCTTCATATTCACACCGCCGAAGTCGCGCAGGCTTGCGCCGCGCTGGGGCATCGGGTGACAATCCTGTGTCCGAGCATCAATTACTTCGATGGCTTGATCTGCGATCCGCGCGTCATCGTCGCGTGTATTCCCCCGCTGGGCGAGGGCCGATGGCATGAACGAGTGCTCGGATGGCTTCGCGTGATACCGCTCCATCCGCGTCCGGACATCGTTTTCTGCCGCGGTAGTTTTGCCGAAACTCAAATCGTCGATCTGGCAACCGCGGCCGGCCTGGCGCGCCGGCTTTTCACGATCGAACACCGGCCCTGGGAAAATGCCTGGCGCCGGCGCATGTCCAAGACGCAATACGGTCGATTGAGCGGTTTGCTCCTGCATCGCTCGATCTGCGTCTCGGACGAGATCAAGACGTCGGCGATAAACGAATTCCGGTTTCCGGCACGAAAGATCAGCACGTGCCTCAACTGGGTCCACCCTGGGTTTACCCCGCCGACCGCCCAACAGCGCCGCGACGCCCGGGCGGAACTTGCAATCGCGTCGTCGACGCTGCTGATCGGCTATGTGGGAAGGCTGGCGCCGGAAAAACGAATCGATGTGCTGTTAGAGGCTTTCGCCATGCTCGCCGGCCGGCCCACGCCTCAGGTCGAGCTTGTAATCGTCGGCGACGGCTGGAAGCGCCAGCCCCTGACCCAACTCGCCTGCGACCTCGGCACCAAAGACCGCGTCCGGTTCCTCGGCTGGTCGACGATGCCGTCAACCATACTTGGAGCATGCGACCTCTTTGTGCTGCCAAGTCTGGTGGAGGGATTTCCGCTCGCGTTGATGGAGGCGATGGCTAGCGGATGCCCGTGCATGGCCCATCCAATGTCGAGCACGACACGGCTGATCGAGAGCGGCAAAACCGGCATGTTGGTCGACATGCACTCCGCCGAAGGGTTGGCGGCGGGGCTGGCGGAACTGATCGGGAAAGGACCCGAACGCCTTCAGCAGATGGGAGCGGCGGCGGCCACGCTGATCGCGGCCGAATTTTCACGGCAGCGCCGCTTGCCGGACATTCTCGACGCGCTTGAGGTGGAGGCGCCGGCGCTCCCGCAGCCAGGTCCCCGCTTGCTTGCGTTCAACCGAGGCTGACCATGGATCGGCCGCCCATCAGCGTTATTGTGCCGACATACAATCGGGCCGCGCTGTTGCCCGCCGCGATCGAGTCGGTTCGAGCCCAGACCCGGCCGGACTGGGAGCTGATTATCGTCGACGACGGCAGTACCGACGAGACGTCGGCTGCCATCGCGCCACTGCTTCGCGAAGACCCACGGCTGAGACTGCTGGTCAACGAAGGCGCTCGCGGTCCGGCGGGCGCGCGCAACACCGGTATCCGCGCCGCAAGGGGCGCTGTCCTCGGCTTTCTCGACAGCGACGACTATTGGGAACCTTCGAAGCTCGCGCGTTTCATGGTGGAATTCGACGCCGTCCCGGCCGCGGTCCTGGTTGCAAGCGACAACTGCATGGTGGACCGCGACAGCTCCTCTGTGACCACGATGAAATCGTTCCTGCTCAAAACCATGGTGCCGTGGTGGCAAACTGATCCGCTGGCCCGCGAGGTCACGCGCTGCGACGCGTTGGCTCGCGATATCCAGACGATCGCGCAGCCAGGCCTGTTCGCCAGCCTGACGATCGCCGGTTTCCCCTGGGTCCACACGTCCTCGACGATGATACGGCGCGATGCAGCTTTTGCGGCCGGCCTGTTCGACGAAGGCTTGATGCGAACCGAAGACATCGACCTTTGGCTAAGGCTGGAGAGCATGGGTCGCTTCGTCTATATCGACGAAGTACTGGCGCGTTACGACATCACCGGCCGCGATGGCGGAGCCGGCGCGCGATATGCGTCGTACCATCCCTCGAGGCGCCACACCAGGTATGTCGAGGCATCCTATCACTTGCGGCTGCTCGATCGCGTCGAGCGGCATTGCCGGCTGACGACCGATCAGTCGAAGCTTTTAACCCGCCGCCGGATTTCCCACCATCGCCACTGCGCCGTCGAAGCGCTGCGCGAACGGTATTGGCCCGGCCTCGTCCATGCGATCCCGTGCATGAAAAACCCGTTCGAACGCGATATCCTGATAAGGCAGATGCGGGATGTGCTGTTTCGTGGAACAGGGCTGCAATAGGACTGCGAAGGTTAGGCGATTGCAGCCATATTTGGCGAGTTTACGCACAATAATTCTCGTTGACCAATGGGCTTCGCGATGCCCTATAGGCGACGGTTTGTCACTTTCAGGCAATACTCCAGTTGCCGGGCAACGCAGCGACTTCGATGCAAAGCATTCTGATCACCGGCGGCGCCGGTTTTATCGGGCAGAACCTGGTGCATGCGTGGCGCATGGCGCATCCGGCCGACCGGCTCGTCGTGGTGGATGCGATGACCTATGCCGCCAATGTCCGGAGTCTTCAGTCACTGATCGCCGATAAAAGCATATTGTTCGCAAAGGGAGACATCAGGGATGCCGCATTGATGCGGCGTCTGTTCGAAGAGCATCGATTTACCCGCGTTGCCCATCTCGCTGCGGAATCGCATGTCGACCGGTCCATCGCGGACCCCGAAGCATTTCTGCAGACCAATGTGCTCGGCACGTTCTCGCTGCTCAAGGCGGCTCTGGATAGCTGGCGGTCGAATGACGCGCTCGATCGTGCCCGCTTTCTTCACGTATCGACCGATGAGGTTTACGGATCGCTGGCGTCGGGCGATCCCGCTTTTTCGGAATCGTCGCCGTACCGTCCGAATTCACCCTACGCGGCAAGCAAGGCCGCAAGCGATCACCTCGTACGCTCGTTCGTTGCAACCTACGGGCTGCCGGCTCTTATAACAAACTGCTCGAACAATTATGGCCCGTATCAGCACCCCGAAAAACTGATCCCGCTGATGATCATTCATGCGTTGGAAGGAAAGCCGCTGCCGATCTACGGCGATGGCTCCAATATCCGCGATTGGCTGCACGTGTCCGATCATTGCGAAGCGCTGATGAGCGTGATCGAAAAAGGCCGCGTCGGAGAAACCTATAATATCGGTGGCGGCAACGAGCGAAATAACCGCGACGTCGTCGGCCGGATCTGCGACACCCTCGACAGCGCCTTCGCCGCCGATCCACGGCTTGCAGCACGCTTTCCATCATGTCCCGCCGCCGCCGCCGGACATTCGTGTCGCTCGCTCATCCGCTATGTAACCGACCGTCCGGGTCACGATCACCGCTATGCGATCGATGCAACAAAACTCGCCGACGAACTTGGCCATCGATGTGACGTCGACTTCGAGAGCGGACTGAGCCAGACGGTGCGCTGGTATCTTGACCAGGAAGACTGGTGGCGCGAGGTGACCAGCGGCGCCTACAGGGACTGGATCGACAAGAATTACGGTTCCCGGACCGCAGTTAACGCAATTTGAGTCTTGCAAACTTTACGTCGTGCGACTCGCCGTGCGATGGTGGCGCTGCCAGGCTATCAAAGCCCTGATCCCCTTGATCTACCGGAGCCTTCTGAATGCCCTTCCCGCGTGCCTCAGCCGCCCTCGCCCGCTTCACCGTGCTCGATCTGACCCGCGTCCGTGCCGGCCCGACCTGCGTGCGGCAACTTGCGGACTGGGGTGCCAATGTCATCAAGATCGATGCCCTGCTGGAGGACGCCGGCGCCGAACAGCTGGGCGGGCCGCGGCGCGGGTCCGACTTCCAGAATTTGCACCGCAACAAACGGGCCATGACTCTCAATTTGAAGGATCCCAGGGGCCTCGAGGTGTTCCGGCGTCTTGTCGAAAAGGCCGACGTCGTGGTCGAGAATTTCCGTCCCGACGTCAAGGCGCGGCTCGGCGTCGACTATGAGAGCGTGCGGAAGATCAACCCGCGCATCGTCTATGGCAGCATCTCCGGGTTCGGGCAGGATGGCCCCTATCACAAGCGCCCCGGCTTCGATCAGATCGCCCAAGGCATGGGCGGGCTGATGTCGATCACCGGCGCCCCGGGCGGCGGTCCGATGCGCGTCGGCATTCCCGTTGCCGATCTCACGGCCGGACTGTTCTGCGCCATGGGTATCCTTATTGCGCTGCTGGAACGCGATGTCTCCGGCGAAGGTCAGTGGGTGAAGACTTCCCTGCTGCAGGCGCAAATCTTCATGCTGGATTTCCAGGCCTCGCGCTGGCTGATGGAAAAGGACGTCGCCAAGCAGGCCGGCAACAACCATCCGACCAGCATTCCGACCGGCGTGTTCAAGACCTCCGACGGCTACATCAACATCGCCACCACCGGGGGGCGGATCTGGGAACGCTGCGCCCAGACGCTCGGCGCACCGGAATTCATCACCAATCCCGACTACGCTACCGCACCTGCGCGCTCCAAGAACCGCGATGCGCTCAACGCGGCGCTCAACCTGCTGACGGCGAAGAAATCCACCGACGCCTGGGTCAAGGAGCTCAACGCCGCGGGCGTGCCCTGCGGCCCGATCTATTCGATCGACCAGATGTTCGAAGACGAGCAGGTCAAACATCTCGGCATCGCCCAGGACGTGCCCAACGCCGAGAACCGCCACATCCGCCTGGTCGGACAGCCGGTCACGCTGTCACGCACTCCGAGCAAGATGGCGGCCCCGCCGCCGGAGTTCGGCGAGCAGACCGACGAGGTGCTTGGCGAGTTCGGCTTTACCGCGGCCGAGATTGCCGACCTGAGGAAAAACAAGGTGGTGTAATCGCGTGCGCCGCCCCAGCCCGGTGTCCTGCGTCAAACGAGAATGATGTCGGTGCTGTGCATGACGTAGGTGTTCTGCAGGTGCGCAATCGCGACCTGCCCACCAGGCGCGGAACCGTTTGAATCGAAATACAGGGTGTGATTGGCCGTATCGAACCAAAATTCCTGTGCTGAATTGGTCGGACCCGTCGCATTGGCGATGAAATGAGACGGGTCTAGCACTCCGGTGTTGGCATGCCCGACAGCCAGGCCGTTTCCGAAGCCTGCCGCCGCGAAGTCGATAAGGTCGCCCGCATGGAAATTGTAAATCTGGTCTAGACCTTCATTGGTTGCATTGAATACGAATTGATCATTGCCGGAACCGCCCATCAGGGTGTCATTGCCGGTACCGCCTATGAGAACGTCGTTTCCGCTGCCGCCCGACAGCTTGTCATTGCCACCGAGACCAAAAATCGTGTCGTTACCCGCCGTGCCGGTCAACGAATTGCCGCTGCTATTGCCCACTATGATGGGAATCGCACCCGACGCGTTGTTGGTTTCATTGCTCTCGGTCACGCTGCCGGTACTGTCCGCGATGACGCCAAGATAGTAGGTGCCAGGGGTAAGGTTGCTCGGCAATGACAGCGCAATTACCTCGTTACTGGCGCCTCCAGCCTGCTCCGCAGGCGACGAGAAGGTTCCGAGCAGCTTATCCGCCGTGGTGATCGTGCTGTCGGTCGACAGATACAACCCGGTAGTTGAAGCCGCTGCCGCGGCCCCGCTATCGTTTATCGTAAAGTCGACGGTGGTATCCTTCAGACTTAATCCGGTGACGGAAAGATCGGCCAAAGTCGGAGGGGGAGGTGGAGGGGTCGAGCCTGACCCGGTCGTATGGAATCCCAGCGCGTCAAGCATCTCCAGATCAGCCTTCGTGAGGCCCTGGGTCGTCGAGCTTGTGTAATATTCGTTGAAGGGATCGTTTGGCCCCTGCACGCCGGTATTAAGGAAGTCGCTGGGGTCCGAATGCTGGCCCAGGTCGGCGAGTTTGGTAAGACCGCCGTCTACCGAAAAATATGCAGCTGGAGCGGTGGAGCTTCCCGAAAACAGCCGCGTACCGGGGCCCGTAAAACGAAACAGGTCGAACACATCGGGCTGCGTCCCAAAGGGAACGCGCCCAAGCGCGTGCGTCAATTCATGAAGCGCAACGCCCACGAGGAGGGCGGGATCGATGTCGGTGGCAAAAGTGGCACTTCCGTCATCGGTGGTTGTGTCGTTGGGGTTGATGAGGCCCCAAAGCTTCAGCTGAGCATTCCAGACGGCGACGCTTGTTTGCCCCTGAACCGATGTCCCAGTGGGCAATGCATTGAAGGTCTGGTCGCCAGGCGTTGCGTCATTGACCAGATCGGCTCTGACGGTTGAGTAGCTTTCGTATTGGCCGCTATCGGGACCGGCCGAAGCGCCACCTCCGGTACCGCTGTAGTCAATGATAATATTCACCGTGATTTTGTCGGTAATCGTTCCGGCCAGGATAGTCGCCGCCTCTATGATGCCGGCGCGGAAACTCGCCGGCGCAGCCATCGCTGCATCATCGAAAAGAAGATTGATGGTAATCCCGCCGCTCGTCACCGTGACGGTGGAGCCGCTGGAAGTCGATATTCCTGTACTGCCCCCATTTACGGACGCCAGCTGCCCGGAAGGATTTCCCGGCCTGCCGGCCATCCAGGGCGCGGAGGTCGAATAGATCTCGCCCGCCTGTACTGAAAAGTCGCTGCCTTGCTCGTAAGGATGCCTCATTGCCGAAACCCTTGCGTTCGAGAAAGTGTCATCAGGAAATCCATTTTATTCAATATTGAACGACAAACGCGAAGCGTGTTGATCCACCACCTATCACGCCTTTATTTGTTTTTCGTAACCTAAATTATCCCGGGGGCGGGCCTCATCCACGCATAATTAAAGAAGGCTTTCAAATACATTGGCAAAATCGCGGCCGTCAGACCTTGGCCGGGCGCCACAGCCGCAAGACGCGGCCGAACGCCATGTCGATCACGGGCCAGAACAGCAGCAGGATCGCCAGCGTGGTAATCGAGCCGACCAGGAAGTTCGACCAGAACACCTTCACGTCTCCCCCCGAGCCGATCATCGACAGCCGAAACGCGTCCTCGGCACGGCTGCCCAGCACCAGCGCCAGGGTGAACGGCGCCAGCGGGATGCCGATCTTCTTGAAGACATAGCCGACGACGCCGAACACCAGCATCAGCCAGATGTCGAACATCGCGTTCTGAATCGCATAGGCGCCGATCGCGCAGGACACCACGATCATTGGCGCTACGGCCGCGAACGGCACCCGCAGGATCGAGGCAAATACCGGCACCGTCGTCAACACCAGCAGCAGCCCCACCACGTTGCCGAGGTACATCGACGCGATCAGGCCCCAGACGAAATCCTTGTGTTCGACGAACAGCAACGGACCGGGATTGAGTCCCCATACCATCAGACCGCCGAGCAGGATCGCCGCGGTGCCGGAGCCGGGGATGCCCAGCGCCAGCATCGGCAGCAACGCCGCGGTGCCGGAGGCGTGTGCGGCGGTTTCCGGCGCGAATACGCCCTCGATGCGGCCCTTGCCGAAACTCTCCGGATCTTTGGAAAATCGCTTGGCGAGATTATAGCCCATGAACGAGGCCGCGATCGCACCGCCCGGCGTGATGCCGAGCCAGCAGCCGATCACGGAGGAACGCAGCAGCGTCACCCAGTATTTGGGCAGGTCCTTCCAGACCCTGAGCACCACGCGCAGGCTGATCTTGGCCGCGTGGCCGCGCAGTGCCAGCCGCTCCTCCATCGTCAGCAATATCTCGCTGATCCCGAACAGGCCGATCACCGCGACCAGGAAGTTGATGCCGCGCAACAGGTCGTCGGAACCGAAAGTCATGCGCAACTGGCCGGACACCGTGTCCATGCCGACGCCGGCCAGCAACAGTCCCAGCGACATCGAGATGATGGTCTTGTGTTTCGACTCGCGCCCCAGCCCTACGAACGAACAGAAGGTCAGGAGATAGACCGCAAAGAATTCCGGCGGCCCGAATTGCAGCGCGAATGACGAGATCAGCGGCGCCAGGAAGGTGATCAGCAGCACAGCCACCAACGAGCCGATGAACGACGAAGTGAACGCGGCCGTCAGCGCCTCGGCCGCCTTGCCCTGCTGCGCCATCGGATAGCCGTCAAAGGTAGTGGCGACCGACCACGCCTCGCCCGGAATATTGAACAGGATCGAGGTGATGGCGCCACCGAACAGCGCGCCCCAGTAGATGCTCGACAGCATCACGATGGCCGAGGTCGGGTCCATGGTGAACGTCAGCGG
This sequence comes from Bradyrhizobium sp., assembly GCF_004799405.1. Taxonomy (GTDB): domain Bacteria; phylum Pseudomonadota; class Alphaproteobacteria; order Rhizobiales; family Xanthobacteraceae; genus Bradyrhizobium. The sequence goes on along the minus strand of NZ_SSMW01000113.1, from coordinate 42,882 downwards.
CAGCAGGATAGCCACGCCGTTGGGGCCGCCGAGACCCGGCAGCACGCCGACGAAAATGCCGAGCACGAGGCCCACCATCATCAGCGCCAGCGTCTTCCACGTCATCAGGACGGCAAAGCCGTGCAGCAATAGACCGAAGGCTTCCATGAAACGCTTATCCCGGGTTGCGGCTAGTAGCCGAAGGCCGCTTCGAGCGGTCCCTTCGGCATGATGACGTCAAAGGCGATATCGAATGTTACGAACATGATCGCCGTAAACAGGAAAGCGGTGAGCAGCGACTTCCACAGCGCGATCTTGCCGACCATCCGCATGAAGACGGCGATCAACAGAAAACTCGCGACATACATCCCGAGGAATTGCGTGGCGAGGCAAAACAGCAACGTCGGCACGAACACCGCCATGACGCGCCGCAGTTGCGCGCGGGTGACGAAAGTGTCCGAGACCTCCTGGCGCGCCAGCAGGATGACGACAAGCCCGTAGAGGCTGGCGCAGGCCAGAATCAGCGACAGATAAAACGGAAAATAGCCGGCCTGCGGTCCGGTCGAATCCCAGGCGATTCCGGTGCGCCAGTTGTCCCAGCCAAGCGTCAGCGCCAGCGCGATCAGCAGCAGCGAGACCACGATTTCGACGGTGCGCGTGTCGGCCACGGCAGGCGAGTCAGGCTCCGGCGCGGTCGGATCGTCGACGACAATCTCAATTTCTGAATCGGACATTCGCGTCTCGTTGTCTTGACCCGGCGATTGTTTCGTTAGGCAAGAGCCGAACTCGCCGTCGCCATCCGCAAATGCGGATGAGCCGGTATTCCGCATAGCCGGAAGATATCGCGAAAGCCCGGGGTACCGGACGCCCCGCTTTCGCGGAGCATGACAGCGGTGTTCACTTCGCCACAAACCCCGCTTCGGTCATCAGCGACTTATTGAGCGCGTCATCTTCCTCGAGAAACTTCAGCATATCGTTGCCAGTGAGGAAGATCGGCTTCAGCGCCTGCTTCTCCATGTAGTCCTTGTATTCGGGTGTCTGCGTCACCTTCTGGAACAGGTCGACGTAGAATGCCTGCTGTTCGGCGGTGACCTTGCCGGGCAGGAACATGGCGCGCAGCATCAGATACTGGACGTCAAGGCCCTCTTCCTTGCAGGTCGGGATATCGTTCCACGACTGCGTCTCGGTGACCTTGGTCTTGTAGGCAATCCGCTCCTTATCGAACACGCAAAGCGCGCGAACCTGGCCGGCGCGCCAGACCTCGAGGTTTTCGCTCGGATTGTTGGTGTTGGATTCGGTGTGATTGCCAACCAGTTGCGTCGCCGCTTCGCCGCCGGACTTGTAGGGCAGATAGGCGAATTTCGCGCCAGTCTTCTGCTCGACGAACACGGTGAGGACGTTGTCCTCGCGCTTCGATCCGGTGCCGCCCATCTTGAACGGCGGATTGGCAGCTTTCGCAGCCGCGATGAATTCCTTCACGGTCTTCGGCCCGGCGGCATTGTCCCACAGCACGAACTGGTCGAGTGCGACCACCGCGACCGGCGTCAGGTCGCGCCAGTTGAACGGAATTTTCGCCGACAGCGGCAGCATGTAGATCAGCGAATACGCTATCAAAACCTTGTTGGCGTCGCCGTCGCTCGACTTCATGTACATCAGCGCTTCGGCGCCGGACGCTCCGCCCTTGAGCGAAACCACCATCGGCTGCTTCATCAGATTGTTCTTCTGGATCGCGGCCTGCATCATCCGCGCCATCTGGTCGGAGGCGCCGCCGGCACCGGCCGCCACCACGATTTCAACCGGCTTGGTCGGCTCCCAGCCGGCGCTCGCCGGCGCGCTCGCCAGCATGGCCGACAGAGCGGCGGCAACCTTCATGACATTTCGCACGTGTTTCTTCCCTATGTCCTTGGTTAGGCCTCACGATGGCTTGTTGGAACCATAGTGCGGGGTAACGACCCCGAGTTCAAGCCGATCCCGGTCGCATGGCTTATGACTTTCGCATGAGATTGCAAGCCTTTAGCGCACCCGGTTTTGAGAGCGTTGATGGACGCCTTTGGCGGCTCCAGCGGGCCCGCCGGGGCCGGGAAAACGTAGCATTGCGTTAAGCTTTTTCGAACAAGATCGTCGTGCGCTGCGCCAATTGCAGGCAGAACATCATTCGAGGATTTTCTCGCGCTCGGGGTCAGGTCACGCCCGCTGCATGATTGGCCCAAGGTCTTGTGCTAGGCGTCCGAATGATCGTATCCACCCAGGACAAGCAGAAGGAAATCGCGTTCTTCGACGGTCACGCCGCCGCGGACAGCTATGACGTTTTTACGCCCGAGAGCAATTTACGGCTGATCGGCACCTGCGCACGGCTCGCCAAATGGAAGCCCGGCGCGCGGATCGCCGATCTCGGCTGCGGTTCCGGCGTGTTCACCGATCTGTTGCGCCGGCAGGGTTTCGATGCGGTCGGGCTCGACCTCAGCCCGAAACTCATCACGCTCGGTCAGGCCAAATATCCCGGTATCACCTTCATCGAAGGCGATGTCGAACATCTGCCGTTTGCCGATGCCAGTCTCGACGGCATCCTGCTCAGCGGCTTGTTGCATCACCTCCCCGATCCCGCGCGCTGCGTCGCCGAGGCGTTCCGGGTGTTGAGACCGGGCGGTTCGTTCGCCGCGTTCGATCCCAACCGTATGAACCCGTTCATGTATCTGTATCGCGACCGCTCTTCGCCGCTCTACAGCCCGGTCGGCGTAACCGAGAATGAACGCCCGGTGCTGGCGCACCGGATTTCCGCGGTCTTCACCGCGGCCGGATTCAAGGCCGACACGGATTATATCTCGGACCTGAGCTATCGCTACCTGGCTTCGGCGAAGCTGCGCTGGCTGCTACCGGCTTATAATGCCGTCGATCGCGTGGTCTTTGCACCGAACCTGATGAAGCCGTTGCGTTCATTCGTCCTGACCTATGGTGAGAAGCCGTGACAGTTGCCGAACTTCCCAAAATCGCCAGCCGGACCGGCGCCCGCACGGCGGATCTCACCGTTGTGGGCGGCGCCGGGCATGTCGGCATTCCCCTGGTGCTTTCGTTTGCCGCCAAAGGCCTCAGCGTCAACGTCAACGACCTGAACCTCGACAATCTCGCCGCATTGAAGAGCGGCCGCCTGCCCTTTATCGAATACGGCGCCGAACAACTGCTGACCGGCGCGCTGCGCGACAAACGCCTGACCTTCACCAGCAATCCCGGCGAGATTTCCGGCTCGGGGCCGGTGATCGTCACGATCGGAACGCCGGTCGATGAATTTCTCAATCCGGAGCGCCAGGTCATCCAGGACTGTATCGACGTCCTGCTGCCGCATCTGCGCGACGGACAATTGCTGGTGCTGCGTTCGACGCTCTATCCGGGCACCACCGACTGGATCAATGCCTACCTCACGCGCCAAGGCCGCAGTCTCAAGGTCGCCTTCTGTCCCGAACGAATCGTGCAAGGCCACGGCGTCGATGAACTGGCCAGGATGCCGCAGATCGTCAGCGGCACGACCGCGGAGGCCGCGGAAGAAGCCGCCGCGCTGTTTCGAATCATCGCTCCGGAAATCGTCGTGCTGGATCCGATCGAGGCCGAATTCGCCAAATTGTTCGGCAACGCCTATCGCTACATCGAATTCGCCATCACCAACCAGTTCTATCTGATCGCAAAGTCCGCCGGCCTCGACTATCAGCGCATCCTGCAGGCGATGAAGCACAATTATCCCCGCGCCAGGAATATCCCGAGTCCCGGCTATGCGGCGGGTCCGTGCCTGATGAAGGACACGATGCAGTTGACGGCTTTCGCCCGTAATGAATTCAGCCTCGGCAATGCCGCGATGCTGGTCAATGAAGGGCTGCCGCTGCACATTGTCGACGATCTGCGCCGCCGCTACGACCTCGGCAGGATGACGGTCGGCTTGCTGGGTATGGCCTTCAAATCGGAGATCGACGATATCCGGGCTTCGCTGAGCTACAAGTTCAAGAAAGTGCTGAACGGCTACGCGCGCGAGGTTCTGACTACCGATCCTTTCGTCACGGCCGATCCCGATCTGCTGCCGTTCGACGAAGTCGTCGCCCGCAGCGATATCCTCATCCTCTGCACGCCGCACGGCTTCTACCGGACCGCCGATCTGATGGGCAAACCGGTGATCGACGTCTGGGGAATGCTGCAGAATACTCCCGAGTTCGCCGACAGCACCCTGGTGCCGTCGATCTAGATCGACGGCCGGCGATCGATGACGGAAACCGAATGTGTCCCAAATCCGATCGGCGAACGCGAGCCCGATGTGATGGCCCCACAGATCGACCTTGTCATTCCCGTCTATAACGAGGGTGCCAACATCCGCATGACGCTCGGCGCCTTGGCGCGCGAGATCAGGACACCGGCGCGGGTGCTGATCTGCTATGACAGCGAAGACGACGACACGTTGCCCGCCATCCGCAACAACCCTGGGGACTGGGCGAAACTGGATATCATGTTCGTCCGTAATCTCGGCCGCGGCGCGCATGGCGCGGTACTTGCCGGATTTGCGGTCAGCACGGCTCCCATGGTCGTGGTGTATCCGGCCGACGACGACTTCAATGCCGGCATCATCGATTCGATGGCCGCATTGATGCGCGGCGGCTGCGACGTGGTCTGTGCCAGCCGTTTCATGCCCGGCGGCACCATGCAGGGCTGTCCATGGCTGAAGGCTGCGCTGGTGCGAACCGCGGCATTCACCCTGCACTACATCGCAGCCGTTCCGACCAGAGATCCCACCAGCGGCTTTCGGATGTTTTCGCGAAGGGTCATCGAACAGATCGATATCGAGTCGGATCAGGGTTTCTGCTACAGCATCGAACTGCTGGTAAAAGCGCACCGGCTTGGCTGGCGCGTCGGCGAGGTACCGGCGCGCTGGTTTGAACGCCAGCACGGCACCAGCCGGTTCCGCGTATTGAAATGGCTGCCGGCCTATCTGCGCTGGTATCGCTACGCCTTTGCGACCACCTTTCTTCGCCGCCCGTCAGCGACGGTGGCATTGAAAATCCGGCGGGAACTGTCCGCATGAACCAGTCATGGCCGAGGATCAAATCCCGGCAAACCACCGCCGTCTCGCCCTGGATCGATATCATCACCCGTGAGGTTGAATTCGCGCCAAACCAACCGGCACAGACCTATCATGCGATCGGCCAGCTCGATTATCTCGCCATCGTCGCGTTGACGCCGGATGGCCGCTTCCCGCTGGTGCGGCAGTATCGGCCGGCGCTGGAGGCATTTACGCTCGAACTGCCCGCCGGCCTCGCTGAACCCGGCGAAGATCCAGCGATCGGCTGCCAGCGCGAACTGCTCGAAGAAACCGGATATCCCACGGGCGCCATCTATCCCTTGGGAACAACCGCGCCCTGCACCGGACGCTTGAGCAACCGGCTGCATTCCTATTTTCTGCAAACTGAGCGCCGTATCGACAATTTCACGCCCGAACCGGGTGTTGCCGTCGAATTGGCGACCCCGTCTGAACTGGTTGCGATGATCAAGTCGGGAGAATTCAATTCTCAACTGCATTTGGGTGCATTGCTGCTGGCGGAGCTGCGGAACTTCATCGCGCTTAAATAATATTGGCCGTATCGTTTTGCCGCCGCATCGCGGCGGCACGGCCCTGGTGCCCATATCCAGAAATCACTGCAGGAGCCCTCGTGATACGGATCGGAATTGTCGGCTGCAATTACGGGCGCCTCGTCCATCTTCCGGCTTTCCGGCTGGACCCGCGCTGCGAGGTGATTGCCCTGGCCGGCACCGATTCGGCGCGTACCGCCGAGCTGGCGCATGCCGCGAACATTCCACTGTCTTTCGGTAGCTGGATCGATCTCGTCGAACATCCGGATGTCGACGCCGTCACCATTGCAACACCTCCGGCCCTGCAGCACGCGATAGCCCTGCGTGCGCTCGAACTGGGCAAGCCGGTGTTCGCCGAGAAACCGATGGCCGCCGATCTGCAGCGCGCCGCGGCCATGCTGAGGGCCGCCGAAGGCAGCGGCCGGGCAGCCATGGTCGATTTCAATTTTTCCGCGATCCTGGCATGGCGCAAGGCGAAGTTGCTGCTGGAACAGGGTGCCCTAGGCCGGTTGCGTCACGTCGCCGTGAACTGGAACGTCGAGAATCAGACCACGCGGATGCGGATCGGCAACTGGAGGGCGCATGGCGGAGACGGCGGCGGCGTGCTCGGAAACTTCGTCAGCCACAGTTTCCATTATATCGAATGGCTGTGCGGCCCGATCTCGGGACTGTCGGCGCGGCTGTCGGGCCTGCCCGACGCACCGGCCACGGAAACCAACGCCGGCGTCAACATGGCGTTATGCTCGGGCGCATCCGCCAGCCTCGCCGTAAGCTGCGCGTCCTATCTTGGTTCCGGCCATCGTCTTGAGTTCTATGGCGAGGATGGCAGCCTGACACTGGCGAATGAGACATCGGACTATATGCGCGGCTTCGAACTCCGGCTGGCGCAGCGGCCGGCGACGGCGTTCGCCAAGGTCGAAATCGGCGACTCCGTCGATCGGGCCTTCCCCCAGGATGGCCGGATCGCGCCGGTATCCCGCCTTGCGGCCGATTTCCTCGATGCCATCTCTCAAGGCCGCGCCGGCTGGCCCGGATTTGCCGAGGGCTATCGCGTTCAAACGCTGCTCGACACCGCCCGCCGCGCCCATAAAGGCGGCTGCTGGCTCGACGTGGAGCCCGAATCGGGGGACAAGCGGGCGTGAGCTCCATATTGGTCACCGGCGGCAGCGGTTTTATCGGCTCGGCGCTCGTCAAGGCGCTGCTGAAGCAGGGCCACGCCGTGCGTGTGCTGGATGACAATTCGCGCGGCGCGCCGCGCCGCCTGAAAGAGGTCGAAGGCGACATCGAATTCATCGGCGGCGATATCCGCGATGCCGCCGTGGTGACACAGGCCGTGCGTGGCGTCGACGAGGTGCATCACCTCGCTTTCGTCAACGGCACGGAATTTTTCTACAGCGCCCCGGAGCTCGTGCTCGACGTCGGCGTCAAAGGCATGGTCAACGTGATCGATGCCTGCCGCAGCGAAGGCATCGGCAAACTGATCCTGGCATCGAGTTCGGAAGTCTACCAGACGCCGCCGCACGTCCCGACCGACGAGACCGCGCCGCTGCTGGTGCCCGACCCGACCAATCCGCGCTACTCCTATGGCGGCGGCAAGATCATCAGCGAGCTGATGGCGATCAATTACGGCCGCAAGTTCTTCGATCGCGTGCTGATCTTCCGGCCGCACAATGTGTACGGGCCCGACATGGGCTGGGAACACGTGATTCCGCAGTTCGCAAGGCGCGTCAAGGCGGTCGCCGCGAAGCAACCTTCCGGCAAGTTGCCGTTCCAGATGCAGGGCGATGGCCGGCAGACCCGCAGCTTCTGCCACGTCGACGACCTGGTCGCCGGCGTGCTGGTGATGCGGGACAAGGGTGCGCACCTCGGCATCTATCATGTCGGAACCACCGAAGAGGTAACCATCGCCGATCTCGCCGCGCGCGTCGCGGCCCATGGCGGCCGCCAGATCGAATTGATCGCAACGCCGGCGCCGGCTGGAGCCACCGACCGCCGTTGCCCCGATATCGCCAAGCTTGGAAAGCTCGGCTACAAGCCGAAGGTATCGCTGGCCCAGGGTCTCGCCCCGACCATCGACTGGTATTGGGCTAACGAAAACCTCGCGCCGCGGAGCTAAACGATTGCACCGGGCCAGGCCCCCAGGAGATATTGCCGTGTTCCCCACAAAAGTCGCGCGCGGTGCCGGTAGCGGCGGAAGTGTCCCGGTCGAATGCTGCCAGATCTGCGGCCATGAGCCGCTGGAGACCGTGCTGTCGCTGGGCTACATGCCGCCGGTAAACCAGATGGTGGCGGTCGGCGCCGTCCAAAAACAGCAGATCTGGTTTCCGACCAACCTGATGCATTGCACGAATTGCGAACTAGTGCAGCTCGGCGTTGCCGTCGATCCCGAGATCATCTTCCCGCCGGAATATCCCTACACCAGCGGCATGACCCGGATCCTGCGCGACAATTTCGCCGGTCTCTATGCCGAATCCTCCGGCATGCTCGGGCTCAAGAAAGACGACCTGGTGGTCGACATCGGCTCCAATGACGGCACGCTGATCTCGAACTTCCAGAACGGCGGCCATCGCATTCTAGGCATCGAGCCGACCGACGTTTCGAAGATCGCCAATGATCGCGGCATTCCGACGCTGCAACGCTACTTCTCCCGTGAAGTCGCGCGCGAAGTCAGGGAAAAACACGGTGCCGCCAAGGTGATCACCGCCGCCAATTGTTTTGCACATATCGAGGACGTCCATGCGATCGTCGACGGCATTGTGGAAATGCTGGCGCCCGACGGCGTGTTCATCTCGGAATCGCATTACCTGATCGGCCTGCTCGACGACCTGCAATACGACACCGTCTATCACGAACATCTGCGGCACTACACCGTCGGGAGCCTCGCTTACCTGCTCGGCATGCACGGGCTCGAAGTGTTTCACGCCCGCAAGATACCGACCCATGGCGGATCGATCCGGGTTTATGCGGCGCGCAAGGGGACGCGGCCGGTACAGGCCAGCGTGAAGGAAATGCTTGCCGGCGAGCCCACCGGCGAGGCAATGCGCCGACGCCTCGTCACCTTCCGCCACGACGTCATGCTCTCGAAGGAACGGCTTCATGCGCTGATCCGCGACGTCAAGGAAAAGGACGGCCGGATCTGCGGCATCAGCGCGCCTTCGCGCGCCTCGACGCTGATCAATTATGTCGGACTGGATTCGGCGATCATCGACTATGTCTGCGAGATCGAGGGCTCGCTGAAAATCGGAAAATGCATGCCGGGCACGCTGATCCCCGTGGTCGAGGAAAGCCGGCTGTTCAGAGATCAGCCGGACTGCGCCATCATTCTTTCCTGGCACATCGCAGATGAGTTGGCGCCGAAGCTGCGCGCCAAGGGCTACAAAGGCATGCTGGTGACGCCATTGCCGGTGCCGAGGGTGCTTTGACGCAACCGCAGGCGAGCGGCGCCGCCGGACAAGTATCCGATGGATGATGCCGGCACAATCCGGGTGACGCGGGCACTGCGGGCGGCATCTTTGCTTCTCGCCTGTTGCGCAATCGCGATCTTCGCGTTCCGGTCGCTGGCCGGCCCGCTGTGGCTCGACGAACTCCTGACAATGACTCTGGTTCAGGCCGATAGCCTCCCTAGACTCTGGTCCGGAATCATCGCCGGCATCGACGGCAACCCGCCGCTTTATCTCACCGCCGCATGGCTGATCGTCCATGCGATGCCGCGCGCGGTATCGTCAGTCGCGGCGCTCGAACTGACAAATCTGGCGCTGACGATGGCCGCGACCATAGCGCTCTATCGCGTAAGCCGGCGGGCTGCGTCCGCGACGGCGTGCTGGATCGGCACGTTCCTGTTCGCTGCGCTGAACGACAACCTGATCCATATCGCGGTCGAACTGCGAACCTACGCGCTGTACTTTTTCATGGCAGCGCTCGCCGTGCTATTTCAGCAGCGCCTGATCGAACGCCACCGGCCCCGCGACGTCGCCGCGCTCGCGCTCCTTTATGCGGGACTGACGCTGGCGCACACGTTTGGCATCGTCTATGTCGGCTGCATCGCGCTCGCCGGCGGGCTCAGCCAGCCTCAAGACGGATGGCCCCATTGGCGGCGTATCGCCGTTGCCGTCATCCCCGCGATCGTGGTGCTGGCAGCCTGGATGCCGTTCTTTGTCCAGCAGAGCGCGGTGGGCCGGCCCTATATGTGGGTCGGCCCTCCGGGCCTTCCCGATCTGCTCGAAAGCCTGTTCGCATCGAAATTGTCGATGTGGATTGCGATCGTGGAACTGGGCTGCCTTGCGAGCGCGGCGGTCGCCGGCCTCAGACGCGGCGGATTGCAGTTGCGCACGGTTTTCAGCGACCCGGCATGGCAACCGCTCCGATATCTCGCGCTGGTGTTAATCGGAATATCCGGTTTCACGCTGGCGGCATGGACCGTGTCGGTGGCGCTGTTTCCGCTGTTTGTGCCCCGGTATTTCACGCCCCAACTGATCGTCGGCTTTGCGCTCCATATCGCGTTCTGCGAATGGCTGACGCGGCTGGCGCGGCAGCGCCTCGAGGACCCGGCGAGCCTTGCCGTCTATGCGGCCGTCGTTCCGCCGCTGCTGCTGAGCGCGGTGATGCTCTCCCGAGATCCGTTTCACAACGACGTGCCCTGCTCCAACAGCGCCGGAACCGCCTTCGAAACCGGTTTCGTCAACGGGGACATGCCGGTGATCGCGGAATCTCCGCACGTCTTCCTGCCCCGCGCAACCTACGCAAATCACCGCGAGGCGTACCGCTTCCCGCTGGATTGGGATGTGGTGTTGAACTATCCCGAGCGCGCCAGAGGCAACGCCGTGGATTACAATATCATGCGAAGCCTGCAGAAATGGGGGCCGATGCCCGCGGTCATGCCCACCGAGGATATCGTGAGGAATTTCCCGCAATTCCTCGCCATCGAACAATCCGGCCGGGCCTGGTTTCACAACCTGAGAACCACCCGGGACGTCGTTGCCGAGAAACTCGGCGCTACCGACGATCAGTCCTGCACGCTGTGGAAAGTGACGAGCGTGCAACCGCGCCGCTGACGCGAAGAGAGCCTATTTGCCCTTCCAGTTCGGCGTGCGCTTGTTGAGGAAGGCATCCATTCCTTCGCGGAAATCCTCGCTCATGTAAGCGCGCAGGATGAGGTCCTCGCCCTCGTCGCGCGAGAGCGTCCGCCGGATGCGGCGCACCGCTTCCTTGGTGACCTCAAGCGTGATCGGCGCATGGCTGGCCACCAGCTTTGCGGTCTCGTTGGCGCGGCGCTGCAGCGTCTCGACGTCGGGCACCACTTCATTGAGCAGGCCCAGGGCGAGCGCCTCGGGGGCCTCGACCAGCCTTGCCTTGAAGATCAAATCCTTGGTTCGCGCCGGTCCGATCAGCGACACCAACCGGCTGATGTTGGTCATCGACAGGCAATTGCCGAGCGTACGCGCAATCGGAAAGCCGATCCGGGTTGACGCGGTGCCGATCCGGATATCGCAGCAGGCGGCGATCCCCGCCCCGCCACCGGTGCAGGCGCCGGCGATCGCGGCGATGGTCGGCACCCGGCAGGTTTCCAGCGCGCCGAGCACGCGGTCGATCCGCGCCTCGTAGTCGAGCGAATCCTGCGCGGTCTTGAAGGCGCGGAATTGCGAAATGTCGGTGCCGGAGGCGAAAGCCTTCTCGCCGGTGCCGGTGAGGATCATCGCCTTGATCGAGCGGTCGGCGTTGACGCTTTCGCAGATCGCCGCCATCTGCTCGTACATCGCAAAGGTCAGCGCATTGCGCGCCTGCGGACGGTTGAAGGTCAGCCGGGCGATGCCGTCCTCGACGACGTAGAGCAGGTCCTCAGTCGCTGGCACCGGAGCATTCATCGCGGGCTCTTTCTGTTCTTGCTTCTTTATCCAGCCCGAGTCGAAATTGACTCAGGCAACCGCGGCCTTTGATTTCGGCATCGGCACCACGTCGCGTCCTTTCAGGACCTCCATGGCGGCGAGCACGCCGCCGGCGCGATGCGGCACCTTGGCGAGATCGAAGCCCATCTCGATGCCCGACAGCGTTCCCATCAGCATCAGGTCGTTGAAGTGCCCGATATGGCCGATCCGGAATGCCTTGCCCTTGAGCTTTCCGAGCCCGGTGCCCAGCGACATGTCGAAGTTTTCCAGAACCACCTTGCGGAAATTGTCGGCGTCGTTTCCGTCCGGAACCATGACCGCGGTCAGCGCCGGCGAGTAGCAGTGCGGATCAAGGCACACAAGTTCGAGGCCCCACGCCTTGACCGCCGCACGGGACGCCGCGCCATGGCGCTTGTGGCGCAGGAACACATTGTCGAGCCCCTCTTCCTCGAGCATCGCAATGGCTTCTTTGAGCGCAAACAGCAGGTTGGTCGCCGGCGTATAGGGGAACGTGCCCTGCTTGTTGATCTCGATCATGTCGTGCCAGTCCCAGTAGGACCGCATCGCCGATTTGTTCGCCTTGGCGGCCGCGAGCGCCTTTTCCGAAACCGCGTTGAAGCTCAGTCCCGGCGGCACCATCATGCCCTTTTGCGACCCGCCGACGGAGATATCGATGCCCCAGGCGTCATGTTCGTATTCGAGCGCCGCCAGCCCAGAGATGGTGTCGACCATCAACAGCGCCGGGTGGTTGGTGCGATTGAGGGCCTTGCGGACTTCGAGCGGATGGGTGACGCAGCTGGTCGAGGTCTCGTTGTGCACCACCAGCACGGCCTTGATCTTGTGCGCACGATCGGCGGCGAGCTTGGCCTCGATCTGCTCGACATCGGCGCCGCGCCGCCAGTCGGTCGGCAGGAATTCGACGTCGAGTTTGAACCGCTCAGCAATGCCGCGCCACAACACCGCGAATTGTCCGGTTTCGGCCAGCAGCACCTTGTCGCCCGGCGACAGCACATTGACGATCGCGGCTTCCCAGGCGCCCGAGCCCGACGCGGGATAGATGATGACCGGCTGTTTGGTGCGGAAAATGCGCTGGCAGCCGGCGAGCACGGCATAACCAAGTTCGGCGAATTCGGGGCCGCGATGGTCCAGGGTCGGCATGTCCATGGCCCGCAGCACCCGGTCGGGCACGTTGGTCGGGCCTGGAATCTGAAGAAAATGCCTTCCGGTATGCAGGGTCATCTGGGGTCCTTCCGGGGGGTCTTGGTTTGGCAGGGGGTCGAATATCACTATTTGGCGGGCTTGTCCCCCGCCCGGCGGGTCCCGTCAATGCGTAAGTGGCCCGGGGGTTGCCCTGCCTGGCCCGCTTGAGCGAATCTCCTGCCCCGCGCTAGGTCTTGACTACCTTGAGGTGGCCCGGCGAATTCAGCGTAGTGCGCTCTTCCAGCGACGCCATCGCAGCGTCGACCCCGCCCGCACGGTGCGGCACGCCCGCGGCGGCGAGTCCCATCTCCACGCCGGACAAGGCCCCCATCAGGGTCAGTTCGTTGCACTCGCCGAGATGGCCGATGCGAAATACCTTGCCTGCAAGTTTGCTGAGGCCGGAGCCGAGCGACATGTTGTAGTTGTCGAGCACGGTCTTGCGGAACTTGTCGGCATCGTGCCCCGGCGGCATCAGCACGGCCGTCAGCACCGGAGAATATTCGGCCGGTTCAAGACACAGTACCTCGAGGCCCCACTGCGTAACTGCGGCGCGGGTAGCGGCGGCAAGGCGCTTGTGGCGGGCGAACACCGCATCCAGCCCCTCCTCCAGCAACATCGCGATGGCTTCGCGCAGGCCATAGAGCAGCGTCGTGGCCGGGGTATAGGGGAAGAAGCCGGACGCGTTGGGCTTGAGCATCTCTTCCCAGTCCCAATACGACCGCGGCATCTTGTTGGTCTTTGAGGCGGCGCGGGCCTTTTCGGAGATGGCGTTGAAGCCTATTCCCGGCGGCAGCATGAATCCCTTTTGCGAACAGCTGACGGTGACGTCGACCTTCCACTCGTCGTGCCGGTAATCGACCGAGCCTAGCGAAGAGATCGTATCCACCAGCAGCAATGCGGGATGCTTCACCTTGTCCATCGCGGCGCGGATATCGCCGATCCGGCTGGTGACGCCGGTGGACGTCTCGTTGTGCACCACCATGACGGCCTTGATGGCATGGGCGGTATCCTGCGCCAGCCGGGCCTCGACCGCCGCGGGATCGGCGCCATGGCGCCAGTCGCCGGGCATGAGATCCACCTCGATGCCCCAGCGCGCCGCCATCTGCCGCCACAGCATGGCGAAATGGCCGGTCTCGACCATCAGGACCTTGTCGCCGGGTGACAGCGTATTGACGATCGCCGCCTCCCAGGCACCGGTGCCCGACGACGGAAAAATGATGACCGGGCCGGCGGTCTTGAAGATTTTCCGGCAGCCTTCGAATACCGTCTTGCTGAGCTCGGCAAATCCGGCACTGCGATGATCGATGACCGGCATGTCCATGGCGCGCAGCACGCGATCCGGTACCGGGCTCGGTCCGGGAATCTGCAGAAAATGGCGTCCCTGAGTCATGGATTCCTCCATTCGATCTGGCCGGGTGCATATTGCATCCAATTTTTCAACCTACAACCAACAAATTGTTCGCATTTTTTGATCGACGGCTTCCCCGCCGGGGGCCTATGTTCCTTGCTATGAAAGCTCTCATTTTTCGATTTCAATGACGCTTGAAGACAGGCTTGCGCGCGAGACCAGCGGCGAGGTTTTGTTCGATTCCTTCAGCCGCGGCCGCTACGCCACCGACGCGTCGTTCTACCAGATTTTGCCGGCCGGCGTGGTGATCCCCCGCACCATCGACGAGGCGCTTCGAGCGCTGGCGATCTGCCGCGACGAGGGGCGGACGGTCACCCCGCGCGGCGGCGGAACCTCGCAATGCGGCCAGACCGTCAATCACGGCGTCGTCATCGACCTTTCCAAGCACCTCAATCGCCTGATCTCGCTCGACGTCGAAAACCGTAGCTGCGTGGTCGAGCCGGGGATCGTGCTCGACGACCTCAACCGCCAGCTCAGAAAACACGGCCTGTGGTTTCCGGTCGATGTTTCCACGGCATCCCGCGCCACCATCGGCGGCATGGCCGGCAACAATTCCTGCGGCGGGCGTTCGCTGCGATACGGCACCATGCGCGACAACACGCTGGCGATGGATGCGGCGCTCGCCGACGGCACCCTGATGCATTTCGGCGAGGTGCCGCGCGACAGCGACGTCGGGCTGTTTCGCGACATGCTGGCGCTCGGCGAGCGCGAGGCCGCCGAGATCGCGAAGAAATTTCCAAAGGTGCAGCGCCGCGTCGGCGGCTACAATCTCGATGCGCTGGTGCCGCGCAATGCCGACAACAACATGGCGCATCTGCTGGTGGGCTCGGAAGGAACGCTGGCCTTCACCACCCGGGTCGAACTGAAGCTTTGGCCGCTCATCCGCAACAAGGTGCTCGGCGTCTGCCATTTCGGCAGCTTCTACCAAGCGATGGATGCCACCCAGCATCTGGTGAAGCTTCGCCCGATCGCGGTCGAGCTGGTCGATCGCACCATGCTGTCGCTCGGCCGCGAGATCGCGATGTTCCAGCCTGTCATCGGCGCCGCAATCCGCGGCGATCCTGATGCGGTCTTGATCGTCGAGTTCGCCGAGGAAGACCACGCCGACAATATCCAGCGGTTGAAACAGCTCGGCGAGTTGATGGCCGATCTCGGTTTCGGCTGGAACAATCCGCAACGCAAATGGGGCGGCGTGGTCGAGATCACCGACCCAGGCCTGCAGACCGGGATCGCGGAGTTTCGCGCCGCCGGCCTCAACGTCATGATGTCGATGAAGCAGGAGGGTAAGCCGGTTTCGTTCGTCGAGGACTGCGCGGTGCCGCTGCCGCACCTGGCCGACTACACCGAGCGGCTCAACGGCATTTTCGCCAAACACGGCACCCGCGGCACCATGTATGCGCACGCCTCGGAAGGCTGCCTGCATGTGCGGCCGGTGCTCAACCTGAAGCTCGAAAAGGACGTCAAGGCGATGCGCGCCATCGCCGAGGAAACCTTTGCGATGGTCAGGGAATACAAGGGGTCGCATTCCGGCGAGCACGGCGACGGCATCGTGCGTTCGGAATTTCACGAGACCATGTTCGGCGCGCGCATCGTCGCCGATTTCCGTGAGGTCAAGCACCGCTTCGATCCTGCCAACGTGCTCAATCCCGGCAAGATCGTCGATCCGCCTGAAATGGATGACCGCTCGCTGTTTCGCTATCCGCCAGACTATCGCGTTGGCGAATTGAAGACCGCGCTCGACTGGTCGGCCTATCCCGGCGCCGGCGGCGGCTTCCAGGGCGCGGTCGAGATGTGCAACAACAACGGCGCCTGCCGCAAGCTCGAAGGCGGCGTGATGTGTCCATCCTATCGCGCCACCCGCGACGAAAAAGACGTGACACGCGGCCGCGCCAATACGCTCAGGCTGGCGATTTCCGGCCAGCTGGGGCCGGACGCCCTCACCTCCGACGAGATGATGGACACCCTGAAGCTCTGCGTGTCCTGCAAGGCCTGCCGCCACGAGTGTCCAACCGGCGTCGACATGGCGAAGATGAAGATCGAAGTGCTCGCCGCACGCGCCGCCAAGCACGGGCTTTCGCTCAGGGACCGGCTGGTGGGATATCTGCCGCATTATGCCGATCTGGCGGCGCGCTTCGCGCCGCTCGCCAATCTTCGCAATAGAAGTCCGTTGTTGCGCAAGGCGTTTGAAAAATTCGCCGGCATCAGCGCGCAACGGGCGCTGCCGGCCTGGCGGCGCGACGTTTTCACCGCCGACGCCGAAGCAGCCGGCCCCGCCGATGGCCATGAGGTCGTGCTGTTCGCCGACACCTTCAACCGCATTTATGAGCGCGAGAATCTCGACGCCGCTTTGCGCGTGCTGGTCAAGGGTGGATACCGCGTCCACATTCCAAGGCCCCCGGATGGCGCAAGACCCCTGTGCTGTGGACGGACGTTCCTTTCGGCCGGCCTCGTTGATAACGCACGGACCGAACTCGACCGGCTGGTCGCGACTTACGCGCCGTTCGCCTCGCGCGGCGTACCCATCGTCGGGCTGGAGCCGAGTTGCCTGCTCACGCTGCGCGACGAGTTGCTCTCGCTGCGTTCGGATGCCGCGGCAAAAAGCATCGGCGCGCATGCGCTGTTGTTCGAGGAATTCCTGGTTCGCGAGGCCGGCGCCGGCCGCTTGCGACTGCCGCTCGGTCCGGTCGCCGGGAAAGCTCTGGTGCACGGGCACTGTCATCAAAAATCGTTCGGCGCGTTCAAGCCGGCCGAGCAGGTGCTGCGCCTCGTCCCGGATTTGAATGTGGAGACGATCGAGTCCAGTTGTTGCGGCATGGCCGGCGCCTTCGGCTACGGCGCCGATACCTACCAGACCTCGATCGACATGGCCGAGCTTTCGCTGCTGCCGGCCGTCAGGCACGCGAATGAAACAACGCTGATCGTTGCCGACGGCACCTCGTGCCGGCATCAGATCAAGGATGGCACCGGGCGCACTGCCCTTCACGTCGCACGTGTGCTGGCGATGAGCCTCGACGCCGCGCAATCTCCTTCAAAATCATCATCGCTTGCAAAGGAAGATCATCATGGCTGAACTGACCCTCGACGTTGCCCGCAGGATTCTCGATGCCGCGCTTGCCAAGGGCATCGAGAAGAAGCTGAAGCCGCTTGTGGTGACGATTCTCGACGCCCGCGGCTGCGTCAAACTCACCGCGGCACAGGACGGCACCAGCCTGTTGCGAAGCGAAATCGCCAACGGCAAGGCGTTCGGCGCGCTGGCGATGGGGATGGGTTCACGGGCGCTGTTCCAGCGCGCGCAGGAAGCGCCGTTTTTCGTCAGCGCGGTGAATACGCTGGCGCAGGGACGGCTGGTGCCGGTGCCCGGCGGCGTCCTGATTCAGGATGGCAGCGTGCTGCTCGGCGCAGTCGGAATCAGCGGCGATACTTCCGATAACGATGAAGCCTGCGCGATCGCCGGCATTGAGGCTGCGGGATTGAAGGCGAACCCGGGGTAGCCGCGTATTATTTCCCCGGCCACACCGGTTTGCGCTTCTCCGCGAACGCCTTGAGGCCTTCCCGGGCGTCTTCGGTCATCGCCAATAGCGCGATCTGGCTTTCGGTGTAGGCGATGCTCTCATCGAACGACATCGAGGCGATCGCGTGCATGGCGTATTTACCGCGCCGGATCGCGGTCGGCGACTTGTCGGTGATCCGCCCGATCAGCCAGTCGACCTTGGCGTCCAGTTCGCTCGACGGCACCACATAGTTGAGCAGCCCGGCGGCCTGCGCGGCCTTCGCATCGAATGGCTCCCCGGTGAGCGCCCATTCGTTGACCAGACGCCGCGGCGCGATCGATTGCAGCAGGCTCAGCACCTGCATTGGGAATACCCCGACCTTCACCTCGGGCAATCCGAACATCACGTGATCGGCCGCGACCGCCATGTCGGTCATGCACAACAGACCCATGCCGCCGGCCATGCAGACCCCGCCGACCCGCGCGATCGAAGGCTTGGTGGCAATCTGCGACAGCCGCAACAGATCGGCGTAGTCGACGTTCGGCCTGGCAAAATCCATCGCGAACGCCGCACCGCTGTTCTGCAGGTCGGCGCCCGCGCAAAATGCCTTGTCGCCCGCGCCGGTCAGCACGATTACCCGCACGTCGCGATCGTCATGGGCGTCGCGATAGCCCTTGGCGATGCCGGCGACCACGTCGCCATTGATGGCGTTGCGCTTGTCCGGCCGGTTGATGGTGATCCAGAACGCCTGTCCGCGCTTTTTAAGTATCACGCTGTCGGTCATTGCCCGCTCGCTCAAACCTGGAACTCAGCACCATCTTACTTCACGCGCCGTCCCTTGAAAAACCCCGCATTGGTGGTGTTCTGCTTGATGTTGGCGGTGTCGCCCTGCTCGGCCGAGTTCTGGATGCCTTCGTGCCCCTTCGAGGTGTCCTTGTTGACTTCGGTGTTGCCGCCGGTGCCCTTGGGACTGCGATTGGCGGGCGGGATCGGCGGCATTTCATTGTGGCGTGACATCGTGTTCTCCCTGGGTGCGAAGCCTTGTCGTTCGAAGGGCTAAGGAGGCGGGTGCGATTTGGTTCCAAAAGGCCGATCAAGCCTTTTTCACCCAGACCTTGTTGTCGTGGAATGCCGCGCCGCCATAGGGCGCCACAGCCTCCGCGCCGGTGAGCATGTTGATACCGCGGCCGCCGATATGCGCCTTGTTCGGATGCACGGATTCCGCGATCAGCACGCCGCGCCGCACGCCATCGAATAATCTGGCCGTCAGCGTCGTCTCGCCTCGAGTGTTGCCGAGCGTGACCGGGTCGCCATCGGCAATGGAAAGCGCGGCGGCATCGGCGGGATGTATCATCACCGTCGGCACGCCTTCGCGCGCCTGCGACGACGGCGTTTCGTTGAAGCTGGTATTGAGGAAGCTGCGCGACGGGCTGGTAGCGAGGCGGAACGGGTGCGCTTCGTCGGCCTCCTCGATGATGGTCCAGTGATCGGGCAGCGACGGAATCTGGTTCCACGCCCCCATCAGGCCGGCATTGCCCATGGGGACGCACGACCAGTCGGCCTTGAAGTGGAATTTGCCGTCGGCATGCGCAAAACCGTCGAGATAGTGCGAGGTGCGGAAGTCTGGCTGAATGTCGCGCCAGAGATCGGCCTCCAGCGTTTCGATATCGCCATGACCGCTCTTTTTCAGGGTGGCGTCGATCAATTGGCGCGGGGTCATCTCGAATCCGGGATGCACGGCGTTGAGGCGGCGGGCAAGTCCTTGCAGCACCTCGTGGTTGGAACGGCATTCGCCCGGCGGCTCGATCAGCTTGGCGCCGACCGAAATGTGCTGATGGCCGCCGCCGTAATAGAGGTCGTCATGCTCCATGAACATGGTCGCCGGCAACACGATATCGGCCATCTCGGCGGTTTCGGTCATGAACTGCTCATGCACCACCATGAACAGGTCCTCGCGCGCAAAACCCTGGCGCACCAGCTTCTGCTCCGGCGCCACCGTCATCGGGTTGGTGTTCTGGATCAGCATCGCCTTGACCGGGCCGCCGCCCCGCAACGCCTCGGCATCGCCGGTCAGGATGCGTCCGATCTGCGACTGATCGAGCTGCCGGATATTGGGATCGATCGCGTCTTGACCCTCGATCAGCGCTTCGTTGAACTTCCAGATCGAATAATTGTTGAAGAACGCGCCGCCGCCTTCATGTTGCCAGGCGCCGGTCACGGTCGGGATGCATACTGCCGCGTGCATCTGCGCAGCACCATTGCGGCTGCGGGCAAAACCGTAACCGAGGCGGAAGAAGCTGCGCTTGGTCTGTCCAACTGCGCGGGCGAAAGCCTCGATCTCTTCCACCGGCACGCCGCAAATCGATGACGCCCATTGGGGCGTGCGGGTCGCCAGATGCGCCTCCAACTCGCCGGGACAATCGGCGTAGCGCGCCATGTAGTCGCGGTCGGCATAGCCTTCGCGGAACAGCACATGCATGACGCCGCATGAAAACGCAGCATCGGTGCCGGGCCGCAGGATGATCTTGATGTCGGCCTGCTTCATGGTGTCGTTATTGTAGACATCGACCGCCGCGATCCTGGCGCCGCGCTCCTTGCGCGCGCGCATCGCGTGCGTCATCACATTGACTTGGGTGTTCACCGGATTGGTGCCCCAGATCACGACCAGGTCGGAGACTGCCATCTCGCGCGGATCGACGCCCGCAATCTTGCCGGTGCCGGCGACAAAGCCGACGCGCGCGATGTTGGAGCAGATCGTCGAATAGAAACGCGAATATTTCTTCACATGCGCCAGGCGATTGATGCCATCGCGCATAACCAGGCCCATGGTGCCGGCATAGTAATAGGGCCACACCGACTCGGCGCCGAACTCGCGCTCGGCCGCATTGAATCGCTGCGCGATTTCGTCCAGCGCCTCGTCCCATGAGATGCGCGCGAACCGGCCCGACCCTTTCGGGCCGGTGCGGCGCTGCGGAAACATCAGCCGGTCCGGGTGATGGATGCGCTCGGCGTAGCGCGCGACCTTGGCGCAAACCACGCCTGCGGTGTAACTCTGCAGCTTGGAACCGCGCACCCGGCCGATGGTCTGGCCGCCGATCACCTCGATATCGAGGGCGCAGGCCGACGGGCAATCGTGCGGACAGGTGGAATGCCGGATGTCGACCTTGGCGTGCTGGTTCATGCAGCGATAGGTACCATCAAAAACCCGGACAGCCGAGCGCATTTATCCGGCATGCCCGCGCAAAACCGCCCGTGGGCCATGCATCAGGCCCCGAAATAAGCCCCGCCATTGGCGTGGATCGCCTGTCCGTTGATGTAGCGCGCACCCGGCCCGCACAGGAATCGCACGGTCGCAGCGACGTCTTCCGGCTTGCCGCGATCGCCGGTAATGGTCTGATGGGTCTGATGATGCGCCGGTTCCGGCCTGTCCTTGGGGCGCGGGGTGCCGATCAGGCCGGGAACGACGCAATTGACGGTGATGCCGTCGGCGGCGAGATCATGGGCCAGCGCGCGGGTGAAGCCGATGATTCCGGCCTTTGCCGTCACCACATGCGCGCGGTTTTTGGCGCCGGTATGTGCGCTCAACCCGCCGATATTGACGATGGTTCCCGCGCCGCTCCGGCGCAGCGCCGGCAGGCAGGCCCTCACGCAATGAAATGTGCCGTCGAGGGTGACATCGAGGATTTCGCGCCATTCGGCATAGTCCATCTCGGCAAAAGGCTTTTCCCGCCGCAGCGCGGCATTGTTGACGAGTATATCGATGCGGCCGAAATGCTTCACCGCCGCATCCGCCATCGCCTGCACGGCGGTGGCATCGGCCACGTCGCCGATATGGACCAGCGCCTTGCACCCCAAAGCTTCGATCTCGCGCACAACGGCGTCGGCCTCGGCGCGGTTGCTGCGCGCATTCACCACAATGGATGTTCCCGCCTCCGCCAGCGCCAGCGCAATCGCGCGGCCGATGTTTCGCCCCGCGCCGGTGACGATGGCGACCTTGCCGCCGAGTTCCTTGTTGGTCATGTGCGCTCTCTTGGTTCGTCATCGTCCGCAAAGGCGGACGATCCAGTGAACACGGCAAGCTATGTTTCATCCGATAGTGCGGCGATTCCTGGATGCCCGCCTGCGCGGGCATGACGTTGGTTACTTGCGTAACGAGGATAGATCGATCTTCCCGTGATACAACCCCGCCAGCAGCTTCAACGCCCCATCGCTTTGCGCTTTATCCCAGCCGCCGTGTTGCGCATTGAGCGCGAACTTGTCGGTCACGTCCTGCCGCGTCAGCGGCTCCCGCGCCCCGCCGCGCAAATAGGGCTGCCGTTCCTCGACCACGCTGCCGTCTTTCAGGGTGGCGCGGATATGGCCGGTGTAGTTGTTCGGATAGGGATTATCAGGGTCGACGACGAACTTCACCTTGGCGGCCAAGGCAAGCACTGCGGCGTCGCGAATTGCTTTTTCGGTGAAGGCGCCGAGCCCGACGCCACCTTTGACAAAACCGGTCGCCAGCAAATACGGCGTGGCGAATTTGGCGGCATAGCCGTTGCGCGGACGCTGCTTGTCGGCGAGCGGATCCCACAGCCGGTGCACCGTCCCCTCCGCGACCTCGCAGACGATCTCGCTGATGTCCTCCGCTTTGATGCCGCGCGCAGCCAGCCGTCTCGCACAATCGATATAGGGCTGCGCCATGGTTCCGCAGGGATAGGGCTTGAACGCCAGCGTGTCGGTCACCCAACGGCTACCGAAATCGCCGGTCAGCGCGTCGTAGTCGCCTTTGGCGGTGTGCGCGAAGCCGTGGAACAGCCCGTGGACACCCTCGAACACCGTGCGCGGGCCGACAAATCCCTGCCGCGCCAGCAACGCCGCCCTAATCCCCGATTGCGCCGCCCAGCCGGCATGCAGCCGCTTGGTCCATGCGCCCTCGGCGAGATATTCGATGATGCCACCCGCCATGCTGCCGGCGATGCCGAGCGCATCCACGATCTGCCTGGCATCGAGGCCGAGTGCCGCACCAACGCCGGCCGCCGCACCAATGGCGCCGAAGATCGCGGTCGGGTGAAACCCGGCTCTGTGCACGGCCTTCGGCGCCACTGTGCTGAGCCGGCACAGCACCTCGGATCCGACGGCGATGCCGGCCAATGCCATGCGGCCGTCGGGATTGTGCCGCTCGCACGCCGCCAGAACCGCCGGCACCACCACCGCTCCGGCGTGAACCGGACCGCCCTCGAAGGTGTCGTCGAAATCCTCGCCATGCGCCGCGGTGCCGTTGACGAAGGCCGCTCCCGCAGCGGTCAGGGTGCGCTTGTGGCCGATCACCGTGCATGGGCCATCATCGTCCCAGCCGGCCAGCGAGCTGCGCACATAAACCTCGTTGCGCGCGGTGACGCACAGGCCGACCACGTCGGTCAGCAAATCCTCGCATTTGCGCGCGGTCGCTACCGGCAAACCGCCCGGCTTCAGCGCCACGATCTTGGCGGCAAGCGTTTCAGCGACGGAGGTCTTCGGCAGCTCGGATGACATACTCGGCCTAACCGCTAAACGTGGAACAGCCTGGTATAGTGCGCCTTGATCGCATCGCCCTCTTTTTCCACGGCCGCCGCGTCATCCTTCATGGTCTTGATATCCCTGAACGGCTTGCGCCCCGGCTTCTCCACGGTCTGCGGATGCACCGAGCGCAGGCCTCCGACCTCGATGATGAGCTGCTGGGCGTCGCGGCTGAAGCAGAACGCTTGAAACAGCTTCGCCGCGTTCGGATGCGGCGAGTCCTTGAAGATGCCGTTCGGTCCGATGATCAGCGGCGATCCTTCGCTGGCATAGACCGGCTCGACCGGGCGCCCCGCCTCCTTCATCTGGAAAATATTGTACTCGTTGCCGTCGGCCATCACCGCACGCTCGCCGAGATCGAGCTTCTTCGGCGGATCGGCCGAGGACTGCACCTGCATGATGTTCTGCTTGGCGAGCGCTTCGAAAAAGCCCCAGCCGAGATCGCGCTGCATCTGGTAGGTCGCGGTCATGATGGTGCCGCTGTAGCCGGGATGCGCCTTGACGATCTTGCCCTTCCATTTGGGATCGAGCAGATCGGCAAAACTCTTCGGCGCTTCGTCGGCTTTTACGAGGTTGGTATTGTAGGCGATGATGCTGAGCCAGACGCGCCAACTGGCAAACTGGCCGTCGGCATCCTTGTGCTCGGGAGGATAGAATTTGGCGACGTCTTCCGGCACATACGCCGCCAGGATACCATCGCGTTTCCAGACGATGAAATGCGCGGCGTCGGACGAATTCACCACGTCGACGGCATGGATGTTGCTGGAATATTCCTGGCCGATCCGCTGGAACACCCGCTCCGCCCCGGTGCGCTCGACGCGCACCGCAATGCCGGGATATTTCGCCTCGAACGCCTTCGCCAGTTTCTCGGCGACCGGCAGGTCGACCGAGGTGTAGTAGCTGACCTGGCCTTCCTTCTTCGCCGCTTCGATCAGGTCCGGCGTGACCGGTTCCGGCGGCGGAGCCGCGGCCATGACGCGGGTCGAGAAGGCGGCACCGGCAAACAAACCGCCGGTGCCCTTGAGCAGGCCGCGGCGCGACAATTTCAGATGTTTCATTGGCTCATTCGATCCGCATGTTCTGGCGAGGCTGGGTACACCGATCGTGATGTTTTATTCCTGCCGGACACCCTTAGTCTATCGTCGACAGCGCATTCCCATTGCAGCTAGACTTGGCTAACACATCGCACGAACAAAATCCGGGAGATCGACAATGACGGGGCCAAAACTTTGACGAGATCAGGTTTCGCCCTCGCACTGGCGGCAGCGTTCCTTGCGGCTCCAGGTCTCTTGGCGACGGAGTGTCTCGGTCAGGATTACCCGACGCGGCCGGTGCGCATCATCGTCCCCTTCGGCGCCGGAGGCCCTGCCGACGTGAACGCCCGCCTGCTCGGCAACATCCTGCAGGAAGGTTTCGGGCAGCCCTTCGTGATCGAGGACCGGCCCGGCGCGGGCGGCGTGATCGGCACACAGGAAGTCGCCAAGTCGACACCCGACGGCTACACGCTCCTGATGATGTCGAACACCCAAACCGCCAACGAATCGCTGGTGCCGCAGCGCAAATATGAGTTGATGCGCGACCTGGCGCCGATCGCGCCGGTCAACTATTCCGACCTCGTGATCGTCGTGAATCCGCAGGTCGCGGCCAAGACGCTGGCTGAGTTCATCATGCTCGCCAAATCGCAGCCGGGGAAACTGAACTACGCATCGTCCGGCCAGGGTACGCCCTATCACATGGCGGGCGAACTGTTCAAAGCCATGGCCGGCATCGATGTCGTGCACGTCCCCTACCGCAACAGCGGTGAAGCACGCAGCGGCGTCATCGGCGGACAGGTGCAGATGATGATCGATGCGGTTCCAGCCATGGCCCCCAACGTCACGGCAGGCCAGGTAAGGGCACTCGCCACCACCGGCAAGATGCGCTCAAAGGTTCTGCCCGATGTGCCGACGGCCAATGAGGCCGGCGTTGCCGGGTATGAAGCAACCATCTGGCTCGGATTGATGGCGCCGATGGGCACGCCGAAGGCTGTTATCGACAGGCTGAATGCCGCCGTCAACGCCGCGGTCAAGCGGCCCGACATCGTCAAGCTCTGGACCGAACAAGGCGCGGTTGCGATGTCGATGACGCCGGAAGAGTTCGACAAATACCTGCGTGGCGATATCGTGAAATGGGCCGATGTGGTCAAGCGATTCGCCGACAGGCCGCAATAAGGCCGCACACCCGATGCCGCACGTTCGATTTCGCCTCAATGGTGTCGAGACCGATGTCGAAGCCGATCCTGACAGGTCGCTGCTCGATATCCTGCGCGGCGACCTGCACATGACCGGCCCGCATTTCGGCTGCGGCGTCAACGAATGCGGCGCCTGCAACGTCATGGTCGACGATCATGCAGTTGCTTCATGCGACACGCCGCTGTGGTCGGTCGCCGGCAAGGAGATCGTCACCCCTGAAGGGCTGGGAACTGCCGGGCGACCACACCCCTTGCAGCGTGCATTTATCGCCGAGCAAGCGTTGCAGTGCGGCTATTGCGTATCCGGCATCCTGATGAGCGCCGCGGCTTTGTTGAAGCGAAACCCGAAGCCTACCGCCGCCGAGGTGAAGGCCGCTCTGGACCGCAATCTCTGCCGTTGCGGTTCGCATAACCGGATGGTGCGGGCGGTGCTGCGCGCGGCGGCCGAGTTGGAGGCGCCATGACGGAGCCACCCCCCGCGCCGAAACTGCCGGTCAGTCTCGCGGCGAACCCGAAGCTGTCGTCGTGGATACGCTTCTCCACCGAAGGCCATGTCACCATCTCGCCGGGCAAGGTCGAGATCGGGCAAGGCATCGTGACGGCATTGGCCCAGATCGCCGCGGATGAACTCGATGTCGATATCGGCCGCGTGCAGTTGGTCCGCGCATCGACGGCTGCAAGTCCCAATGAAGGCGTCACCTCGGGCAGTCTCTCGGTGCAGCAGTCGGGACGGGCGATACGGCAGGTCTGCGCCGAAGTCCGGCAGATCTTTCTCGGCGTCGCATCCGACCGGCTGGGTGTCGGTATCGAAGCGCTCGACGTCAAAGACGGCACCATCTCGGGACCCGGCAATATCAGGACCAGCTATTGGGAACTCGCCGAAGAAGTCTCGCTGGAGCGCGACGCCATCCCGGGGGCGATACCCAAGCCATCGGCGCAACGCGTGCTGGCCGGAAGCTCGGTGCAGCGGGTCGATATCCCCGACAAGGTATTCGCGCATCCCCGTTTCATTCACGATTCGGCGCTGCCGGGGACGCTGCACGGCCGCGTGCTGCGACCGGAACTCTACGGTGCAAAACTCGTCGCGTTGCGGGAGGATGCCGCGCGCGGCATTGCCGGCTTCGTCAACATCGTCCGTGACGGCAATTTCGTGGGCGTGGTCAGCGAAACCGAACACAGTGCGCTGACCACGCTTGGCGCCTTGCGCAAGGGCGCGGCATGGTCGTCCGGCGAAACACTTCCCGATGAAGACGGACTGGCGGAATGGCTGAAAGCCCAGCCGGTGGAATCGACCCTCATCGACCGAAAAACAGCGTCGCGGGCCAATGAAAAGACACGGACGATCCGGCGGCAATATACCCGCCCCTATATCGCGCATGCCTCGATTGCGCCGTCCTGCGCCATGGCGCAGTGGACGCAGGATCGCGTCCGGGTCTGGACCCACAGTCAGGGGGTCTATCTGCTCCGCACCGATCTGGCGCTGGTTCTCAATCTCCCGATCGAGAACATCACGGTCGAGCACCTGGAAGGCGCCGGCTGCTACGGACACAATGCCGCCGACGACGTCGCGCTCGATGCGGTGCTGCTGGCGAAAGCGGCCGGCGGCCGCCCGGTGCGGGTGCAATGGTCGCGCGAAGACGAGATGTCGCATGGGCCGTTCGGTGCGGCGATGGCGATCGAGGTCGAGGCCGATCTCGATGCGCATGGCGAGATTCTCGATTGGCGGCACAGCATCTGGAGCAACGGTCACGCCGCGCGGCCGGGGCGCGCGGCACTTCCGGCGCTGCTGGCGGGAACTGAACTGGCCAATCCTTTCCCACGCACCATCTCTGCCAACCCGCCGCAGGCCAATGGTGGGGGCGGTGACCGAAATTCCATACCGCTGTATGATTTTCCGGCGTGGCAGATCGAAAGCCATCGCCTTTTGACCATGCCGATCAGGACGTCGGCGCTGCGAACACTGGGCGCGCAAGGCAATATCTTTGCGATCGAATCCTTTCTCGACGAGTTGGCGGCCGAACGCGGTGAAGATCCGGTCGCACTCCGGCTGCGCCATCTCAGAGACGAGCGAGCCAGGGATGTCATTCGTTCCGTTGCAAGGCGCGCCAACTGGAAGCCGCAGAAGCAAAGCGGCACCGGTTACGGTATCGGCTTCGGCCGTTACAAGAACACCGGCGCTTATTGCGCGGTGATCGCCGAGATCGAGGGCGCGCAGGATATCAGCGTCAGGCGGCTCACGATCGCGGTCGATGTCGGCGAGGCCATCAATCCGGATGGCGTCATCAACCAGATCGAGGGCGGCGCGATCCAGGCCACCAGCTGGGTGTTGAAGGAGCGCGTCCGCTTCGATCGCCAGCGCATTACCAGCAACACCTGGACGGGCTATCCCATTCTTCGCTTCAGCGAGGTGCCGGATGTCGATGTCGAGCTCATTCAACGACCGGAGTGCGATTCGGTCGGTGCTGGAGAGGCCGCGCACGGCCCGGTCACCGCCGCAATTGCCAACGCCGTGTTCGATGCGCTCGGCGTGCGGGTCCGCAACCTGCCGATCACGCGCGACAGCCTGATCGCGTCGATGGAATTGACGGCATGAGCCATCTGAACATTCTCAGCGGCGGCGCGGCCCATGGGCTGGTCGCGAGCGTTGCACCGAAATTCAAGGCGCTGACCGGTCTCGATATCGAAGGCGAGTTCGGCGCGGTCGGCGTCATGGCCGACAAGTTGCGGACCGGCACGCCGGCCGACATTGTGGTTTTGACCGCGGCGCTGATCGCGAAGCTGGGAGCCGAGAATCTGGTGGTAAGCGTTTCGATCGCCGATATCGGCCTGGTCGAGACCGCGATGGCCGTGCGCGCCGGCGATCCCAGGGTTTCGGTTGGTGACGCCGCAGCGTTACGCGCGGCCTTTCTTGCGGCCGATGCGATCTTCGTTCCCGATACCGCGGCGTCTACCGCCGGGATTCATGTCGCAAAGGTTCTGAGACAGCTCGGCATCGCCGACGAGGTCGCCGCCCGGCTCAAGATCTATCCGAATGGCGCCACCGCGATGCGTCATCTGGCGGCGTCAGATGCCGCCAGACCCGTCGGTTGCACGCAATCGACTGAAATCATCAGCACCCAAGGCGTGACGCTATCGGGGTCGCTGCCAGAGGGATGCGAACTCTCGACCATGTATACCGCGGCTGTGGCTACCAAAGCTGCCGCCGCACAGCACGCCCGAAGCCTGATCGCGTTGTTAACCGGCACCGACCAGCGCGAACTGCGCGAACGCGCGGGCTTTCTCAGCGGCCAGAAATAGCCGCGCTCAGTTGCCGCTATTCAATTGCGTCAAACCGGTCGGCGGCCCGTCGATGCCGGTCCAGCCGCCATCGACAAACAAAGTGCTGCCGCTGACATAGCTTGCCGCGTCCGAGGCCAGATACGCGACCGCGGTCGCAACTTCGTCGGCGCTGCTCCAGCGATTGAACACCGTATGCCCGGCGTAAAGCTTGTGAATCTCCGGCCGCTGCTTGAACGGCGCGGTCAGCGCCGTCTCAACGATGCTCGGCGCAATGGCATTGACGCGAACGCCGAAGCGGCCGACTTCGGAAGCAAACCCCTTGACCAACAGGCCGATCGCCGCCTTGGTCGAGCCATAGACCGCCAGCCCCGGCTCGATGGTGACGGCGCGTACCGATGAGCAGGCAATCAGGCTGCCGCGCTGTTGTTTCACCATGATGCGGCCGAACGCCTGGAAGAACCACACCGTGCCCTTGATGTTGAGGTTGATGACACGGTCGAGATCCTCCTCGGTATAATCGAGGATGGTCTTGCGGATGTTCAGTCCGGGCGTGGTGACGGCAATATCCAGTTGTGGGAACTTTTTCATCACGACGGTCGCAAGCGCGTTGACGTCATCGGCATTGGCCGCATCGCACGCCGCGCTGTCGGCCGAACCGCCCTGCCCGCGAATGCCGGCGGCCGTCGCTTCGGCACCTTCCCTGGCGCGATCGGCGCAGACCACGCTGGCGCCGAGATTTGCCAGGGCTTCCGCCGACGACTTGCCAATGCCGGAAGCAGCACCAAGCACCACCGCGGTCTTGCCGGTGAGATCGAAAAGCTTGCGATAATCGGTCAACGAGAATCCTCCCGGGCTGGCTTGATCTTTGGCCGAAAGCGTTCGTATACTAATATATCAATTTGGACGAGGCAAAGATGCCGGCGCGCGCGACCAAAAGGACCGAAGCTGCCGGCGCTGCCGCGGCCGGCGTTCGCCGTGGCGGCCGTCCTCGTGCTGCGACCGCGTCGGCGAAGATCTATTCGGACCTGCGGATCGAGCTGGTGTCGCTGCAACGGCGCCCTGGCGAGGCGATCTCGGAAGCCGAGATCGCGCTGTCCTACGGGGTGAGCCGAACGCCGGTTCGCGAAGCCATCCTGAAACTGTCGGATGAAGGCTTGCTGGAAATATTTCCCCAATCCGGCATCTTCGTCTCGCGGATTCCGATGGCGGCGCTGCCGGAAGCCATCATCGTCCGCAAGGCGCTTGAGGAAACCACCGCACGTTTGGCCGCGGAGCGCGCCTCCTCCAGCCAGATTATGGCGCTGCATTCGATCCTGGAACGCCAGCGAGAGGCGAATGCCGCGGAGGACCGCGACGCCTTCCACCAGGCGGATGAAATGTTTCATGCGACCATTGCCGGGGTTGCGGGTTATCCGGGAATCTGGACCCTGATCCAGCAGGTAAAAGTCCACGTCGATCGCTATCGCCGGCTGACCCTGCCGCAACAGGGACGGATCGCGCAAGCAATCGGGGAACATGAGGCCATCCTGGCCGCGATCGAGGCCCATGATCCGGCCGCCGCCAAAACCGCCATGGAATTCCATCTCGAAAGGCTTCTCAGCGATATCTCCGCCACGCAAAGCATCAATCCGGAGTTTTTCGACGAGCGCCGCTGACAAATAAAGGACGCGCAAACAGCCGCGCCATTGGGAGGATCAGCCTTGAACGGCATTCCGTTATTTCAACGTTCGCAAACGTTGCGGCGCGATGCGCACTAGTGCTGTCGAGATCGTGTTGACCGATACGGGAGAGCCGATCGCTCTGTCGGGCGTGGCCACGTCATCGGACCGGCCGGAGATCACGCTGCTTCGGTTCGTCGATCTTGCCGCCGAAAGCGCGATCGTTACCGCTCTCCTTGGTGAACTCGTGCTGGTGCTGGCCAACGTCGCCGCACGGGTTTATTTCCAGCACTCGTTTTTGTGGACCGACGAAGTCGCCAGATTGGCGCTGTCTATCCTGGCGTTTATCGGCGGCGCGGTCGCCTATCGGCGGCGCGATCACGCGTTTGTTCGCGTCATTCTTAGCCGGCTTCCGCTCGGCGTAGAGCGAGGTTGCCTCGCGCTTGCCGATGTCGTCGTGCTGTTCGTCGCCGGACTGACGGGCTTCGCATCGATCGAATTTCTTGCCTCGAGCTGGGGTGAACTCACGCCGATCTTCCAGCTGCCGGCGGCGTTGATCGCAGTGCCGCTTCCGATCGGAATGGCGCTGCTGATGCTGTATGCCGGGGTCAATCTCAGGCGCGACCATGGCGCGATGGCGCTCGGTGTCGGCGTCGTATTTGCCGTGGTCATCACCGTCGCGGCACTGACGCGTGACATCTGGCTGCCGCTGCTCGGAGACGACGCCTCCATCATCGCGGCGCTCGGCCTGTTTTTCTTTGCGATCCTGGCCGGCGTTCCCGTTGGCTTCGTATTGCTGCTGTCGACCGCGACCTATCTCTGGGGCACCGGAACCGCGTCGCTGGTGGTGCTGCCGCAGACCATGGTCAACGGCACCGGCAATTTCATTCTGCTCGCGGTGCCGTTTTTCATTCTTGCCGGGCTCGTGATGGAACGCGGCGGGATCAGCATCCGGCTGGTGCGCTTCATCTATGCCCTGGTCGGTCACGTTAGAGGCGGCCTGCTCCAGGTCACCGTCGCCAGCATGTACGTGGTCTCCGGCCTGTCCGGCTCGAAGCCGGCGGATGTCGCGGCTGTCGGTACCGTGATGCGCGACGAGCTCGGTGAACGCCACGGCCCGGCGGAGGGCGCCGCGGTTCTGGCTGCCTCCGCGGTAATGGGCGAAACGGTGCCGCCGAGCATCGCGATGCTGATCGTCGGCTCCATTACCAACGTGTCGGTGGGAGCCATGTTCATCGGCGGCCTCGTGCCCGCCGCGGTGATGGCGCTCTGCCTGATGGCTTTGATCTACCTGCGTGCCCGCGCCAGCGGCGCACCGCGCAGTCCGCGCGCAGGTGCAGGTGTCGTCGCCCGCGCCGGGCTCGGCGCCATCCTGCCGCTGCTGATGCCGGGAACGCTGCTGGCAGGCATCCTGCTGGGAATTGCCACCCCGACCGAGATTGCGGCCATCGCGGTCGTGTACGGTATCCTGCTGTCCAGCGTGGTCTATCGCGAAATGAACCTGCAAGGGTTCATCCGCATTGCGATCGACACCGCGGCTCTCACGGGGGTTTTGCTTTTCATCTTTGCGGCGGCGTCGAGCTTCTCCTGGACCCTGACCGTCGCCTACCTGCCCCAGCGGCTGGTGGCGCTGCTGCAATCGGTCGGCGACAGCCAGACGATCTTCATGATCTGCTCGGTCGTTCTTCTGATCGTGGTCGGCGTGCTGCTGGAGGGGCTGCCGTCGCTCAACGTGCTTGCGCCCCTCTTGATACCGATTGCCGGCAAGCTTGGCCTCAGCGAATTGCACTATGCGCTGGTTCTGATCATCGCGATGGGGATTGGAGGCTTCATGCCTTTCGCCGGCGTCGGGTTCTACGTCTGCTGCGCCGTCATGCGCTGCAATATCGAGACGGCATCGCGCGCCATGCTGCCCTACCTTGTCGTGCTCCTGGTCGGGCTGCTGATCGTTGCCTTCGTGCCGTGGTTTACGCTGTTTCTGCCTCACTATTTCGGCTTTCGCGGATAATGTCCGCACCTAACGCGGACCAACAACAACGGGAGGATACCAAATGGATCGCAGACATTTCCTGATGACCAGCGCCGGCGTTGCCGGTCTGACGATAGCGGCACCCTACATCGCACGCGCAGCGACCATCACGATGCGATTTGCGCATTTTGCCGAAGAGGGTCATCCGGCAAATATCGCCGCCAAGCAATTCGCCAGCCAGGTCGAGAAGCGGACCGACGGGGCGATCAAGATTGCGATCTTCCCGAACAACCAGCTTGGCGGACCGCCGGAGCAGGCGCAGCAGATCAAGCTCGGCACCATCGACATGGGCCTGCCGACGCAGGGACAGTTGGACAAGTACGACAAGTCGTTCGCCGCCGTCATGCTTCCCTTCATCTTCAATGGACCGGCGGACGCTTTCCCGATCCTGGACGGCCCGACCATGGACTGGCTCGCGCCGCTGGCGGAGAAGCAGGGCTTCGTCCTGCTGCGCAACTGGGATTACGGGTTCCGCAACGTCACCAACAGCGTGCATCCGGTCAACGTGCCTGACGACGTCAAGGGCCTGAAGATCCGCACGCCACCCGAACTTCAGATCCAGGCCTCGATGGAAGCGCTCGGCGCGGTGGTGCAGGCGATCGCGTTCCCGGAACTTTATCTCGCGCTATCCCAAAAAGTCGTCGATGGTGAAGAGAATCCGGTCCCGGTGATCTATTTCAACAAGCTCTACGAAGTCCAGAAGCACCTGGCCATCACCCGGCACATCTATAACAACATGATCCATACCGTCGGCATCAATAGCTGGAAGAAGCTGACGCCGGAACAGCAGGCCATTTTCCGGGAAGAGAGCAAGAGTTCAGGCGAACTGATGCGCAAGCTGATGGCCGACTCCGAGTCCGATCAGATCGACAAGCTGCAGAAGGCCGGCATGCAGATCACGCGTCCCGACCTGGCTCCGTTCCGTGCGAAAATGGACCCGGCCTACAAGCGGATCGCCGACTATGCCGGCGAGGACAACGTCAAGAAATTCCGCGACATCGTCGACAAGTTTCGCAAAGGCTGACGACCCGGGAGTTTCGGTCGAGGCCGCATACGCGCGCGAGCGCGTATGCGCCTTAAGGATAGACTGCATCAATTCACAGCCTTGACGGCCCGAACGGGCGCGGCCGGCTGCGCGATTTGCGTCGAAGCCATTGCGGGCGGCGGATTGAAGCCGACAAACTCGGCTTGCGCCGCCTCCGATATCCAGAGGGACGCGGATGGCTGGGTTAGCATCAACCCTGCCAAAGCGGCGGCAACAAGCGCGGGGATGGCAAAAACTGCAACGTTCCAGCGCTGGTGTGTACGGTTATCGGGTTCGCCTGATCGATCGAATGATCCATGCATGGTAGCCTCCATGGCGCGATGTGCCCCATGATGGCTTAACCCGGTTCGCGACAGCTCGATGTGAGCTGCTTCACACTTTGCCTTAACGACAGCCGGCACTTATTCGTCGGCGATCCCCATCTCCTTCATCACCCGCGCATATTTGGCGAGCTGGTCGCGCGTCAGGACTCCCAGTTCGCTGGCCGAAGTACCGCGCACCGTAAAACCCAGATCCTCAAGCTTGCGGCGAACCTCGGGATCGCCGAGCGCCTTGAGGACTTCGGCGTTCAGCCTGGCGACGATATCCTGCGGCGTGCCGGCCGGCGCCAGCATCGCAAACCAGGAATTGAAGAAGAAGCCAGGCAGGCCGGATTCCGCAACGGTGGGCACATTGGGGAATTGCGGCAGTCGCTTCTCGGTGGTCACGCCGATCAGGCGGAGCTGACCGCCGCGCACCAGTCCTGCGACCGTGCCGAGGCCCTGAAAGCCGACCGGGATCTGGCCGGAGGCGACATCAGTCGCCGCCTGCGTGGCGCCCTTATAGGGCACGTGAGTCAGCGAGATGCCGGCCTGCGAAGCGAACATCGCCATCGCCAGGTGTTGCGGGCTGCCGGGACCGCCGGAGCTATAGTTGATCTTTCCCGGTGCGGCCTTGGCGGCGGCGATCAGATCGGCTGCGGTCCTGTAGCTGGTGTTGTTGGCGGCGATCAGTCCCCACTCCACTGTCGCCACCAGCGATACCGGCTCGAAATCCTTCAGGATGTCCCACGGCATCTTCGAATGCAGGTTGGGCACCATGGTCATGACGCTGTCGTTGAACCCGCCGATGGTGTAGCCGTCAGGCGCGGCTCGCGCGAGTTGCTCGGCGCCGATCAGCCCCGACGCGCCCGCCTGGTTGATGATGACGATCTGCTGGCCCATGTTGTCGGCCATCTTCTGGGTCACGATCCGCGCCGCGACGTCGACGGCGCTGGCCGCCGCCAATGGCACGATCATCTTGATCGGCCGGTCCGGATAGGCCGTCTGCGCGATCGCAGTGGGACCGGCGAGCAACGCCAAAGCCGGGACAAACAAACGAAGCAGGCGCATACCGGGTCCTCCCTGTGTTTGGACGACGTTGCCAGCTAGCGATGGCGTTCGCTACAGCAACTTCCCGTCCGGTCCGAAAAATGGACGCGGCCCGTCGAAATCGCCGATGGGCACCTGATGCGTCACGAGGTTGCCAAATCCCTCCCCTGGAAACCAGCTGTGGAGATGAAATGCGGGGTGCTCGACCCTGAACGAGGGCGGCCGCAACTGTTCCAGGTCGAGGTCGACGGCGTGATTGGGCGCGGGGCAAATCGTGGTGGGAACACCGGCGAACATCGTTAGCGTCGCGCGGTGAACGTGGCCGGTGGCGATCAGTTGCACGCGCGGATGACGCCGGACGATCGATGCGAGGTCGCCGGCGTTGCGCAGATTCTGGCGGTCCATGTGCCAGATGCCGGTGATGAATGGCGGATGGTGCAGGAACAGCAGCGCAGGCCGGTCCGGCGAGGATGCAAGCATGGTGTCGAGCCACCGCAAGGTCGGCGCATCGAGTTCGCCATACGGTTCACCGGCGACGCTGGAGTCCAGCAGCAACAGATCGAGACCGTCGGTCTCAAGCTTTTGATTGAGCGGCCCGGATGAAAACGCATAGCCGGCGTCGGGAAACGCGGCACGCATCATCTCGCGTGCATCGTGATTGCCGGGAATGCCGACGAAGGGCCGCTTCAGCGGCGTCAGCAGGCGCTTGAGGTGGTCATATTCCTCAGGCTTCGGAGTATCGGCAAGATCGCCCGAGATCACCACGAGGTCGGGCTGCGGGAGGAATTCGTTCAGGGCCGTCACGCAACGCTCCAGCGCGCGGGCGGTATCGACGCGGCCGTAAGCAAGCTTACCCGGCTGCTTGATATGCAGATCGGAAATCTGCGCAATGCGAACGGGTTTTGGCGGCATCGTTCAGTTTTCCGGCGGCAGCAAGCGGACGGCATCCGGCACCATCGAAAGCCCGATCCGTTCACCCGCCTGGACCTTGACGGTATTCGGCGCATCGATGGTCAGAAGCTTGTCCGATGCGCCGCTGACGATCATCCGCTGCCGGTTGCCGATAAAGCTGACGCTGTCGATGGTTCCCGTTAGCGGCGCGCGTGCGGGATCGACGACCTCAATCGTCTCGGGGCGGATCATCGCGATCGTGGCCGCAAGGTTGGCGTCGCCGCCGATCGGTTGCCGGCCGCCCGGCAGCACGAGATGGCCGTTCTCGACCGGCGCTTCGATGATGTTCGCAGCCCCGATGAATTCGGCCACGAAGCGGTTCTTCGGCTTGAAATAAATCTCGCGCGGCGTGCCGATCTGGGCGATCGCGCCTTTTTGCATGACGACAATGCGGTCGCCGAGCTCCATGGCTTCGGATTGATCGTGCGTCACATAAATCGTCGTGATGCCGAGCGCGCGTAGCAATCGATTGAGCTCGCCGCGCAAGCGGTCGCGCAGCGCGGCATCGAGCGCGGTCAGGGGTTCGTCGAGCAGCAGGATGCCGGGCCGGATCGCAACCGCGCGCGCCAGTGCGACGCGCTGGCGCTGCCCGCCGGAAAGCTGGTCGATGCGGCGGTTCTCTAGTCCGGTGATATTGGTCAGCGCCACCAGCTCGGCGATGCGCGCGGCGCGTGCTTGCTGAGCCATGCCGCGGATTTTCAGGCCATAGCCGATATTGTCGGCGACGCTCATGTTCGGAAACAGCGCGTAGGACTGAAACACCATGCCGACATTGCGCCGCTCGATCGGCACCGACGTCATGTCGTTGCCGTCGAACAGCACCCGGCCGCCGGGATCGGGCAATTCGAGTCCTGCGATGATGCGCAGCATGGTGGTCTTGCCGCAGCCGGAAGGGCCGAGCAGGACCAGCGTTTCGCCGCGCGCGATGTCGAGGGTCGCCGGTTCAAGCGCGCGGGTGCCGTCGGCGAACGTCTTGCCGCAACTCTTGATGCGCACCGAAGCGCCGTGCCCGGCAGCCATCGTCATCTGCTTTGCTCCTTGTCGGCGAACATCTGCATCGCGACCAATAGCGGAATGATCATCACGAAGAAAATCAGCGTATAGGCCGACGCCACTTCCAGCCGCATCGAGGCGTAGCTGTCGGCGAGCCCGATCGGGAGCGTCTTGGTCAAGGGCGTATGCAGCATCCAGGTCAGGTTGAATTCGCCGAGCGAAAGCGTGACCACCATCAGGCTGCCGGCCAGGATTCCCGGCACCGCGTTGGGAACAATCACGTCACGAAAGCGCCGCCATGGCGAGGCGCCGAGCGATGCCGCACCCTCGTCCAGCGTCTTGATATCGACGGTCGCGAACACCGCCATCACCGACCGCACCATGAACGGCATGGTGAAGACGACATGGCCGGTGAGGATGAAGAGCCAGGAGCGGCGAAAGCCGCCGAAGCCCTGGTAGGTCAGCAACAACGCCAGCGCGATCGCGAGCCCCGGAATCGCCAGCGGCAGCGTGATGATTTCCTCGACGATGCGTGAGACCCGCCCGCCTCGGACGTGCAAGGCGTAAGCTGCGGGAACGCCGACCGCCAGCGTCACGACGAGCGTCGCGAACGCGATCACGAACGACAGCAGGATCGTGCCGGCATAAAGGTCCCAGACCTGGAATACCCATTGCAGCGTCACGCCGGAAGAAATGCCGCGAAAGTAATTCACCGTGACGCCGGCGGAAATCGACAGGATGGCGGGCACCACCAGGAAGGCAGCGACGAGCAGCGTGAACATCAGTTGGCCGGTGAAAATCAGGCGGTCGCGCATGGTTTCATCCGGCCGCCGCGACAGAGCTGCCGGCAAACGAGCGGGCCAGCGCCAGGATCGCCCAGGCGATGATGCCGAGGCCGACCGACAGCGCGGCCGAAGTTGCAAAATTCGCAGCCAGCGTGAACTCGGTATAGATCAGCATCGGCAGCACGTCGATATTGGTGGCCAGCGTGAACGCGGTGCCGAACGCTCCCATCGCGGTGGCAAACGCAATCGCGCCGGACGCAACGAAGGCCGGTCCCAGCGCCGGCAGCACGACGTCGCGTTGCACGGCCCAGGGGCTGGCACCAAGCGAACGCGCGGCTTCTTCCAGCCCGACGTCGAGTTTCTGGACCGCCGCCATGATGGTAAGGATGACGCGCGGGATCGAAAAATAGAGATAGCCGAGGAAAAGGCCGTAGATCGAATAGGCGAACACCAGCTTCTCGCCGAACAGGTGGCTGGTGATATCGCCGATCAGGCCCTGGCGTCCGGCGAGCAGGATGATCAGGAAACCAACCACCACGCCGGGAAACGCCAATGGAAAGGTCAGCATCGCAATCAGCACGGCGCGGCCGGGGAAGCGATGACGCTGCAGGAACATTCCGGCCACCGTCGCGACCGCGAGCGTCACGATCGTGGTCGCGGTGGCCAGCAACACGGTGTTGATCAAAGTGGCGCGGTAGCGCGGCTCGGTCAGGATCGCGAGATATCCGGCGAGGCCCTGCGGGCCTTCGGCGCCGGTCACCACCAGACGGGCCATCGGCAGCAGAAAGAACGCCGTCGTCACCACGGCGAGCGGCAGCAGGCACAGCCAGACGAAGGTTTTATGCGGCATCAAGCGACGGCGCCTTTAATTCAAGGCGCCATACTGCATCAGCGGACCTCGGCGAGATAGCGGTCGACAAAGCCTTTTTGCACGCTTTCCATCCGGCCCCAATCAACCGACTTGGCGCGGGCATAGTCGCTGTCGGGCAGGAATTTGGCCTTGACCGCCGCCGGCAGTTCAATGGGACGCGCCGGCCGCAGATAGGCGTTGGTCCAGATCGCCTGTCCCTTGTCGGACAACAGATAATCCAGCACCTTCTCGGCCTTGGCCTTGTCGGGTGCATTCTTCACCAGGCCGACGACATAGGGAAACACCACCGATCCCTCGCACGGGATCACGAATTCGAAATTGCCCTTCTCCGAATATTTCGCGCGATAGGCGTTGAAATCGTAATCCAGCAGGATCGGCATCTCGCCGGAAACCACGCGGGCGTAGGAGGTCTGCTTGGGAACGATCGCATCATTCTTCCGCAACTCCTTGAAGAAGTTGATCGCCGGATCGAAATTGGTCTCGCTGCCGCCGAGCGACTGGTTGATCGCCACCGCCCCGACATACCCGACCGCCGCCGACGATGGATCGAGATAGCCCACCATGCCCTTGTAGTCCGGCTTCAACAGATCCTTCCAGCAGGCCGGCACCGGCTTGCCGCCGAGCGCATCCTTGTTGACGAACAGCCCAAGCGTGCCGGAATGGATGGTGGTCCAGTAGCCGTCGGGATCCTTCAATCCGGCGGGCACCTCGTCCCAACCGGCCGGCTTGTACGGCTCCAGCGCGCCTTCCGCCTTGGCTTTCATGCCGAAGGTGACGCCGAAATAGCCGATATCGCCGACCGGATTGCTTTTCTCCGCCAGGATCTGCGCCAGCGCCTGACCCGAGTTCTTGTTGTCGTGCGGAATATCGTAGCCGAGATCGGCCTTGACCGCCCTGAGCATGGAAGCCCAGTCCGCCCATTCCGGCGGACAATTGTAGCAGATGACGTCGGCCGCTTTGGCGAATTGCCACGGAGCCACCAGCGACAGCGCGAGCAAAGTCAGGACAAAACGGACGGTCTTCATGAAATTCGCTCCGATTTCAAAGCCAGGCATTCCCGAAGATCGGGACATCATCACCAACGAGCGACCAAGTACAGTCCGCGTGTGAAAGATTTGCGACGACGAGCTTTTGCTCTGCAGCAAAACCGGGGACTGCTCGGGAGCAGGATCAAACTACCTGGTCAATAGTTACTTCGGCACGGGTGAACCGTGGTGCTGAGCGATCAACCACTGGCCGTCGACTTTGACCATCGCAAATGTCAGGCGGTAGGGCACCACGGTGCCGTCCTTTAGGATGAAATCCGCAAACCCCGAACTGAGCAGAACATTGGGTCCGGCCGCGATGGCTTGCTGGTCGCCCATCTTTGTCTTGATACCGGGCGGAAGCTTGCTGAAGTAGGTGCGCACGCCGTCGGCGCCGGTGAACAGCTGGGCGGTCGATCCGAACAGCATCGCATCCTTGGTATAGAGAGCCATGAACTTGTCGGCGTCTCCGGAATTGTAGACCTGCTCCCACTGCGCCCGAACTGAGGCTGCATCCTCAACCGGCCCGGCTTTCGCAGCCCCCATCGAAAACAACATGGTTGCGAGGCAAATCACTGCAATATGTCTATGCATAACGGTCTCCATCCTCCGACGATACCGGCAGTCTACGCACAAACGGAGCGCCTAGCGTTCAAATTTTTTAACCCCGGTACTCAGCGCGGCACCACCGCGGTGGCCTCGATCTCAACCCTTGCGGCCTTTTCCACAAGACGCACCACCTGGACCAGCGCCATCGCGGGATAGTGCGCGCCAAAAAACTCGCGATAGACCTGCCCTAGAGTCTTCAGGTTCGCCAGATATTCTTCGATGTCGACGACATACCAGGTAAGGCGAACCAGATGTTCGGGACGGGCGCCTCCTTCCGCCAGAATGGCGGAGATGTTGCCCAGGGTTTGCCGGACCTGCGCAATGAAATTGTCGGGCAAATGTCCCTGGCCGTCCCAGCCGATCACCCCGCCGGTCACCACGAGGCGGCCATCGGCGGCCATGCCGTTGGCGTAGCCCTTTGGCGCCGGCCAGCCGCTCGGCTGCAGGATTTGCGGCCCCGCCCGCGAAACGTCGTCCTTCGCCATCGGCAGCACAGTGCGGGTTGGACCTTTTGGCATGCTCACGAATCGATCTCCTTCATTCCGCGGCCATGCCCGAGGACGGCGACGCCGGGCTCGCGGAAGCCATCTGCCGCAAGGCAAAGCGCTGCAGTTTGCCGGTTCCGGTCTTCGGCAGTTGGGTGACGAACTCGATCGCGCGCGGATATTTGTAGGGCGCGATCTCGCGCTTGACGTGGTCCTGCAATTCAGCCGCCAGCGCGGCATCGCCGGTGACATCGGCCGCCAGAACCACATAGGCCTTGACGATCATGCCGCGCGCATCGTCGGGCGCGCCGACCACGCCGCATTCGGCGACCGCCGGATGGCTTAGCAGGGCTGCCTCGACTTCGGGGCCGGCGATGTTGTAGCCGGACGAGATGATCATGTCGTCGGAGCGGGCCACGAATGACAGGCGGCCATTGGCGTCGCGGACAAACGTATCGCCGGTCAGGTTCCAGCCATCGCGCACATAGTTCGATTGCCGCGCGTCAGCGAGATAGCGGCAGCCGGTCGGCCCGCGCACCGCGAGCTTGCCGGCGGTATCCGGCGGCAATTCGTTCATGTCATCGTCGACGATTCTGGCCTCGTAGCCGGAAACCGGCCGGCCGGTGGAGCCGGCGACGGCATCGCCGACCCGGTTGGTGATAAAGATATGCAGCAATTCGGTGCTGCCGATGCCGTCGAGAATCGTCTTGCCGGTCCTGCGGGTCCAGCTTTCGAACACCGGAGCCGGCAGGGTCTCGCCGGCCGAAACCGCGATCCGCAGCGACGACAGGTCGGCGCCCTTGTCCATCGCGGCCATCATCGCGCGATACGCGGTCGGCGAGGTGAAGCAGATCGTGGCCTTGTAGGTTTCGATGATCTTGACCATCTCGGGAGGCGCGGCGTTTTCCAAAAGCGTGGCGGTGGCGCCGAACCGCAACGGAAAGATCGCGAGGCCACCGAGCCCGAACGTAAAGGCCAGCGGCGGCGAGCCCACGAAGACATCGTCCGGGGTGACGTTGAGGACTTCCCTGGCGTAGCCGTCCGCCACGATCATGAGGTCGCGATGGAAATGCATCGTCGCCTTGGGCTCGCCGGTGGTGCCCGAGGTAAATCCCAGCAGCGCGACATCATCGCGCCCCGTCCTGACCGCATCGAAGCGAACCGGCTTGTTCAGCGCCACGCGGTCGAGTTCGGCATCGTGGTTCGAGGTGCCGTCGAAATTCACCACCTGCTTGAGAAAGCGGCTGGTCTTGGCGCAGGCCACCAGTTCATCGGCGATGCGGCTGTCGGTCAGCGCCAGCGCGATCTCGGCCTTGTCGACGATCTTGGTCAGTTCACCGGCGCGCAGCATCGGCATGGTGTTGACGACGACGGCGCCGGCCTTGGTAGCGCCAAGCCATGCCGCCACCAGCGCCGGATTGTTGCCCGAGCGGATCAACACGCGGTTGCCGGGCTTGACGCTGTAATTCTCCACCAGCGCATGCGCCAGCCGGTTCGACCAGTCCGCCAGTTCCTTGTAGGTGCGCTGGCGGCCGTTGCCGATCAGCGCGATCCGGTCGCCGAGCCCCTTCTCGACGATGCGGTCGGTCAGTTCGACCGCGGCGTTGAGATATTCGGGGTATTGAAACTCCGGCCGCTCCAGCAGCAATTCCGGCCATTGCTGGAACGGCGGCAGATTGCGCCGCGCGAAATCGTCGACATGCCCGGACGGGCCAAGCTCGGGAACCGACATGTTCGCCCCTCGTTTTCGGGATGAAAGGCTCATTTCCAAAACATTTTATACTTAAAGGAATTGGACGCAAGGGCCCAAGACCCGGTCATTCAACGGTTTTTTGAGAGCTGACATTGGCGCGCCCTGCTGATTCCGCGCGACGAAGCCACGCTCTCGCCGTCCCTGCGGACGCAGAGATCCACACGCTGCGCCGCTTGTTGTGAAAGACGCTGTTCGACGCGTTTCGCATAACCCAACTTCCTGTGGTTATGGGTTCCTGCGTTCGCAGGAACGACGATAGAGGGTATGACGCGCCGCGTCGCTTCATCGCACGTCGTCATGCCCCGCCACCGGGTCTCGCCTTCGGCGAGCCCGATGACAGGCTCGGGCGGGGCATCCAGTACGCCGCGGCTTATCGATTCAATCATCAACGTCTCTGGAATACTGGATCGCCCGCATTCGCGGGCGATGACGGCTGTGGACACACTTTCGCATTCTCGCGGCACCCATGTGCCCGAGGTTTGCCAGGGCAGGGAATGCCGGGCGCCCAACGCGCCCGCAGCCTGGCAGGGCAGAAAAAACAAGCCATGCCAGCAAAGTCACCACGGTCACACCGGAAATCACCCGGCATTCCCCGCACAATGGTTTTACGGCTTCTTTCGCGCTCTCCCCGGTGACCGGGCTTTCTTGCCACCGTCATCTGCGAAAGTTGCCTTTCGCAAACTTGACACCAGCGTCGGGGTGTCAGGACCACACGACTTCG
>NZ_SSMW01000112.1 GCF_004799405.1 Bradyrhizobium sp. | reverse complement strand
GGAAATTCCTCTCGGAACGCACCGGCGTCGCGATATAAATGGGTGTCCGTGCCCCAGCCCAGATGCCTGGTGCGATAGAGCACTTCCTTCACGCCCATCTTGAGGATGACGTCGGGATGGGTACTGACCCATACGCCGTTCGACGCCACATCCCGCAGCAACGCGTCGAGTACGATACGGTCGCGCCCCTGGGAGAGCGGATCGACCCAGACGAGGACGCCATCGCTACGGAGAAGCTGCTCGCGCACCTGATCCGCTATGTCGTCGGCATAGAGCGCGGGTTCGGCTTCGATGCCGAGCGCGGTCATCGCTTCGAAAACGCGACTGAGTCGGTAGTCCTGCGGCTTTTCCGCATGCCACTTCGGGGCATCCCTGGGCCACAGCAGTGCCAGTTTGCCGGTTCGATCTCTATTCATGTGCGACAAAATCGGCGCCGC
Source organism: Bradyrhizobium sp. (assembly GCF_004799405.1). Taxonomy (GTDB): domain Bacteria; phylum Pseudomonadota; class Alphaproteobacteria; order Rhizobiales; family Xanthobacteraceae; genus Bradyrhizobium. The sequence goes on along the minus strand of NZ_SSMW01000112.1, from coordinate 10,141 downwards.
ATCGGAGCCGATCTGTCCAAGAGGATCGTGCGAAGATATCGGAGGCTTTTGGTCGTCCATGCGCAAATCTCCTCGACAAGCCGAGTGCTGCGCAGTCGTTGGACCGAAGTCTCAAGGGGCACTGCTTTTCCCCTGCAGACTTATTAATTCGGACCGATCGCAAAGGCAATGGGAACAAATCGCCGGGCGCGCCTCAAGGGTGTAGCGACGACGCCTATTCCCATGAACAATATTACAATGCCTGTCGCTTTGCTTCGTCGATCGGGTAGCGCTTCCTCTCCCACGGCCTATATTCGTGGCACGAATCGGACTCCGTCTTTCGAGGGATCGGCCCATGCACTCCCATTCCGTCGACCAATGGACCCACGACCACGTGTTCCTGGGTCCGAGGCACGACCATAACGAGCGCCGCACCTGGTTTGTGGTCGCGCTGACCGTCGTCATGATGGCAGGCGAGATTACGGCGGGATCGCTGTTCGGATCGATGGCGCTATTGGCCGACGGCTGGCATATGGCGACCCATGCGGCAGCCCTCGGGATCGCCGCGACCGCCTATCTGTTCGCGCGCCAGCATGCGCGCAATTCCCGTTTCGCGTTCGGCACCGGCAAGTTCGGCGACCTCGCGGCGTTTTCCAGCGCCCTCATCCTCAGCCTGATTGCGGTTCAGATTGCCTATGAAAGCGTGGTCCGTCTGTTTTATCCGGTTCCGATCGGGTACGGCGAGGCGATCGCGGTCGCCAGCCTTGGCCTGTGCGTCAATCTCGTCAGCGCGTGGCTGCTGCGCGACAGTGACGAGCATCATCATGGCCATGGCCATTCCCAAGATCACGATCATGATCATGACCATGACCACCATCACCACGACAACAACCTTCGCGCGGCCTACATCCATGTGCTGGCCGACGCCGCCACCTCGGTTCTCGCCATCGCAGCACTGGTCACGGCGATGTATTCGCACTGGGTATGGACCGATCCGCTGGTCGGAATCGTCGGCAGTCTCGTGATCGGCAGTTGGGCATTCGGGCTGATACGCGATTCAGGCGCGATTTTGCTCGACGTCAGCGCCGACAAGAACCTCGAAGGCGTGATCCGCAGCCGGCTGGAAACCCGGGGCGACCGCGTCACCGATCTGCATCTGTGGCAGGTCGGTCCCGGCCACCGCGCCGCTGTGATTTCCGTGGTCTCGGACAATCCGTTGCCGCCGGCCACTTACAAGCGCCGCCTCGGCGGCCTGAAGGGGCTGTGTCATGTGACGGTCGAGGTCGAGGCTTGTTCCGGGACACAGGTGGCGGCCGAACACTCGCATTGAACGCGATCGGGCTGCCGGCGGATGCGATGCGCCAACGGGGGACTTCGTGATGCAGATGTTCGCAGCGGCAGGAACCAGCTTCCTGCTCGCCGTGTTGTGGTTCGATCTGATGTTCGACGTGCAGACGCGAAACGCCGGCGGCGTGTTGCCCGCGGACGTGCTGGCGTCGATTTCAGCCTATTACCGCCGCGTGACCACCGACGCCTATCCGATGAACCGCCTGGTCGCGCTGGTGATGGTTGTCACGCTTGGCGCGATCTGCGCCGAGATCGTGCAGGGCGCGACCCCGTGGTGGATCCGCTGGGTTTCGATCGCACTGGCCGGCAGCGGTTTTGTGCTCACGATCACCCGCACCGTTCCGAACGCCAGGAGGCTCGGCGGTGCCAGGGACGCGCCCGAGCTGCAGTCGACGCTGGCGCGCGCCGTCTATCGCGATCATCTGTTCAGCTTTGGCCGCATGATCGTGGTTCTCGCCCTGCAATTGATCGCGCCATAGAAGCGGTCCCTCAGATACAGGAGACCGGGCTTGAATGAATGGATCGGGGTGGCGATCGCGCTGGCGTCGAGCCTCCTAGGCGGTAGCGCGGCTGCGATCACCCGTTATCTCGTCGGTAATGCCGATCCGATCACGCTTGCCATTCTGCGCTGCGGCATCGGCTTTGCGTGCCTGCTGCCGGCAGCACTTTTCCTCAAGGTAAAATGGCCGCTACGCCGCGACTGGCTTGCGGTGACGGTGCTGGGGTTGTGTTTCTTCGGGCTGTTCTTCGTCCTCTACAATATCGCCGTCGGCTTTACCACCGCGGCCCGCGCCAGCCTGGCGCTGGCGACCCTGCCGCTGCACACCATGGTGATCGGCGCGCTGCTCGGCGTCGAGCCGCTGACGTTGCGGCAATCTATCGGAGTCTGCATCGCCGTGCTTGGCGTGGTCGCAGCGCTAGCATGGGGCCTTTCGGTAGCGCCGTCCGGAGCATGGCGAGGCGAGCTCATCATGACCGGCGCTGTCCTATGCATGGCGTTCTATAATGTCTGGTCGCGTCCGTTTATCCGGCGATCCAGCGCACTTGGCTTCCTGACCGTCGGTATGGGCGCCGGCGCCGCGGCGCTGATCCTCGTGGGTTCGCTGACCGGCAGCGTCGCGGTCCTCGGCAACCTCAATGCCTCGCGATGGATTGCCGGCATTTATCTCGGCATCGGCGGCGGCGCGCTTGCCTTTATCCTCTGGGTCATGGCGCTGGAGCGAGCGACGCCGACACGCGTGGCCGCCACCATGACCGTCAACCCGATCGCGGCGGCGTTGCTCGCGACCCAATTGGTGGGCGAGCCGATCACCGCCAATCTCGTGTTCGGACTGGTCGCGGTGTTCGCCGGGATCTGGATCGCGACATCAGAGGCGAAAACGTCCGCGGCAGATCGATGATTGACGCTGGCAATCGTTATGACCGGGAATAGCCTGAAGGCTCACCGGGAAGCTGTCGTCGCTGCTATCGTCGCGTGGATCGGCAAGCTGCCGAAGCAGCCCTGAAAACACCGGTCGTGTCAGTTGCGCGGAGGCGATGCCTCACCCGGCCGCGATGGCCTCGATCTCGATCTTGAAATCCGGACCGTACAGTTTCGAGACCTCGACCAGCGTCACCGCCGGCGCCGCCGGTGGCGTGACCGAAGCGAAGAAGCTGTTTCGCGCCTCGCGATAGCGGGCAAGATTGCCCATGTCGGTGAGGAACACCGTCAGCTTCACCAGATTGGCGGGCGTGCATCCAGCCGCCTGCAGGGCCAAACCAAGATTGGAGAACACCTGCGCCGCCTGCGCGGCAAAATCATACTTGCCGACGACATTGCCATCGCGGTCGAGCGCGGTTTGCCCGGCAATAAAGATGATGCGGCCGGCGTTGATGTCGACGATTTGCGAATAGCCGGGCGGCGCGCCGAGCTCGGGCGGATTAATACGGATGATCGAAGGCTTCTTGTTGCTTGTCATTCGGACATCCTCCATCTCGACCGTCATGCGCGGGCTTGATCCGGACATCAACGCTCTTCTTGTTGCCCGGTCATAACGGTATCAGTTGCGCGGCACGGACGGAGCGGAGACCGGCGGCGGCCCGAAGCCGATCGCCTTCTTCGGTCTCAGCGAACCGATATAGAACGACGATCCCGCCACCAGAAACAGGCAAACCAGATAAATCACATAGGATTGCGGCGGCGTCATCGCCCATTGCACAAGGCTTTTGGGTGCTGCCGGATCGGGTTGTTTTTCCATGCGGTGATTTTGCGCGAAACGACGCGGGATGGGAAGGATAAATCTCTCAGGCTTCGCGCGACGCGGTCACGCCACCGCCGGCTTCGTCCGCAGCAAACATAGCGCCAGCAAGGCCGAGAGGCTGAGCGCGGACGAGACGATCAGGACGCGGCTGCCCATTATGTCGATCAAAAGGCCGAACAGCAGTGGCGCGGCCGCCTGCGCCATTCGCGCCGGCGCGCCGATCAGGCCGAGGCGATAGCCGTAATTTTCCGCTCCGAAGATCGCCAGCGGCAGGGTGCCGCGCGCGATGGTCAGGATGCCGTTACCGAGACCGAAGAAGATCGAAAACGCGCTGGACGCGCCGCCGCCCGCTACCGCGAGGATGGCGGCGCCAATGGGGTGCGTCAGGCAGGCAAGCCGGGTCGACAGCAGCGGATGATAGCGGCTGAGAAAACTGGCCTCGAGAATACGTGCACCCACTTGCGCCGGACCGAATAGCGCGCCCGCCGCCACCGCCTGTACGGTTGTCGCCCCCGCGGCCTCGAGTATGCGGGGCATGTGTGCCGCCATCGCGCCGGTGACGGTCCAGGCCGCCGCAAAGGTGAACGCCAGCAGGATCATGGTTCGATCGATCGGAATCTGCGGTTTGACCGCCGCCGCCACGGCCGCCTTCGCGCCCTTGACGGCCGGCAGCATCAAGAAATTGATCGGCAGGCCGATCAGGATATGCGCGGCCGCCCACGCAAAGCAGGTGTTGCGCCATCCGATCGTGTCCAGTCCCCAGGTGGAGAGCGGCCATCCGACGGTGGAGGCAAAACCCGCGACCAGGGTGATGCCGGTGATGGACCGGCGCGCGGCCTCGCCATAGATGCGCCCGAGTGCCGCGAAGGCTGCGTCGTAGAGCCCAAGGCCCATGCCGACGCCGAGCAGCAGCCATGCGATCACCAGCACCGGGATCGAATAGCTGAAGCCGAGCAGCGTCAGGCCGGCGGCGAGCGTCAAATTGGAAATCGACAGCACCTGGCGGCCGCCGACGAGATCGATCTGCCGGCCGACGCGCGGGCCCAGCATTGCCGAAATCACCAGCGATGCCGAGAAGGCGGCGAAGATCCAGTTCGGGGAGACGCCAAGGTCGCGCGCGATTGGGTCGGCCAGGATCGCCGGCAGGTAATAGCTCGAAGCCCATGCCAGCGTCTGCGTGGTGCCGAGCGCCAGAATGAGTGGAAACTGGCGACCGCTCATGGCTTACGCGCCATTGTTGTTCCTTGCCGGTATCATCCGCATTCGTCCTGTCGGTTGACATTTGCATCGTCCACACAACGGGCGTCAACAGCTGATAATGCCGGTCCACCACACGAGGTGCCCGACGTTTATCCGGTTCGGGTATCTCCCCACTGAACGGACGCATTGGCGGCCGTCAGGCGCAGACATATTGCCCCATCATCCCGGCATCCTCATGCTCAAGGATGTGACAGTGATACATGAAGGGATGTTGCGGCGTCGCGGAGTGATTGAAAGCGACCAGAAGCTCGGCCTTGTCTTCGACCAGAACCACATCCTTCCAGCCAGCCAGATGCGCCGGCGGCGGCGCGCCGTCGAGGGACAAAATCCGGAACGACGCACCGTGCACGTGAAAAGGATGGGCCATGCCGACCGAGACGATCTCCCATATTTCGAGCGTGCCGAGCCTGGTCTCGACGTCGATGCGGGCCAGGTCGTGGGTTTTTCCGTTAATGCACATGCCCGGCAGCATGCCCATCTCCGTCGGCCGTTGTCCGCCGCATATCCCGCTGTCCAGGACGAACTGACGGCGTTGCACGGCTGCCTGGGAATTGGCCGCAGCGGGTTCAACGAGGCGAGCCGGAAAATATCTTGCTGTTGCCGCCATCGCCGTGGGTTCAAAGCGCATGATCGACACGAAATCGGCGGAGCCATCCGGCGACACCGTGCCGAAGATCCCCATCAGTGTATCGGGGCCGGTCTCTAGCATGACAGGTTTGCGGTTGCCGAAGTCGACCAGGATTTCAAAACGTTCCGCGGGAGCAATCCTGAGCTGCTTCATCGAAACCGGCGCTGCAAGAAATCCGGCGTCCGACGCAATGACGCGAAACTCGCGGCGATCGCTGAAGCGCAGGTCGAAATTTTGTGCGTTGGCCGCGTTGAGAACTCGCAACCGCACCAAACCGGATGGAACCCTGGCGACCGGGCCCACCACGCCGTTGACGATGATGGTGGTACCCCGGTTGCCGTACTGGATGGTTTGCGGGTCGGGATCGAGATCGTACAAGAGCGATCCATCGGAAGCGAACGATCGGTCCTGAATGATAATGGGCAAATCGTCGATACCGTAACTGCGGGGCAGGCCGAGGCTGGCGTCGGAGCCGTCATCGACAATGATCAGTCCCGTGAGACCCATATAGACCTGCCGCGCCGTGTCATGATGCAGATGAGGATGAAACCACGCGGTTGCAGCCGGCTGCTCCACCTTGAGCCTGGGGCGCCAGGTGCCGCCTGACTTGATGACTTGATGCGGCCCGCCATCGACATCTCCGGGCACCAGAAGTCCGTGCCAGTGCACGGTCGTGTCAACGTCGAGCGCGTTCTCGACCGTGATCTCCACCTCGTCGCCACGGCGCAGCCGGATGGCCGGCCCAAGCACCGGTCCTGAGTAGCCATAGCACGGCGCCGGCTTGCCCTCGACGAATGCGTGCCGTCCGGAGCCGACCTTCAATCTCACCGCGCCGGCCTGTTTGGCCGCGTCGACCAACGGAGGGATCGGCAGGCGCCTGGTGAAGTGCACCGACTCGCTTTGCGCAAGGCGAATGCCGGCAATGCCGCCAACGAGACCGCCGGAGGCGACGGCGGCGGATCCGATTGCGAATTGGCGTCGGTTCAGCAACGGATGCACAACTTTCCTTCAAATCCAGCTCGGTGAATTCTCACGACGTCCCGATGATACGGGGACCAGGCTTGGGCAGACTTGCACTAGACGTAATCGAAAAGCGCCATGAATCCGAAGTCCATATGCAATTGTTGATGGCAGTGGAACAGGGTTCGGCCGGGATTGTCTGCGACAAAGTCCATTTCCACCTGCTGGTAACCGCCCAGCATCACGACATCCTTCACGATTCCGCCTGTGGTTTTTCCGGCTACCCGCGTCAATTCGAAACTGTGACGGTGCAGATGCACGGGGTGGACGTCGTCACTGGCATTGCTCATGCGCAGCCGATAGCGTTTGCCCTGGCGCAGATGAAACATCGGCTCCATCCTGTCCATCGAGAACGCCACGCCATTGATGCGCCATTCGTTGAAGCCTTGGTTGGCGGCGTTGTTCTTGGTGAACGTCATCTCGATGATTTCGTCAGGCGCTTGCCCGGCAGGTCCCGACTTTCCAAATCGCGTGTAATCCCATTTGAACGGAGCCGGCTTGATCCATGTCGGCTTTCCTGTCTTGCCGGCATACTCGACTACGATGCCCATGCCCCTGGTGCGGTCATCGTCCGCAAGGTCGCCCATCACCCATATTCCCGGATGATTCATTTCAACTACCGCCGATATGCGTTCCGCGGTCCCCAGCCACAGCACCGGTACCTGTGTCGATGTCGGGACGGGATTGCCGTCCAGCGCGATCACCTCGAAGCTGTGTCCCGGCAAAGCGAGGCTGCGGATTTCGGTCGCGCTGCCGTTGACGATATGAAACAGGACGCGCTCCCCGGTCTTCACGCGAATGGGGTCGCCATGACCCAACATGCGGCCATTGATCGAGAACAGGCTGTAACCGACCTCGAAGCCGTGCGCCATGCCCCTGGCCAAAGAAGCGCGCATCGCCGACTCGCCGGCTTCTTCGAGCGCCTTGACCCGGGTCGCCGGCGCCAGGAAATCCATATCCATATCGCCGCCGCGACTGAGCGCCGGCTGGAATTCCTTGAGCATCAGGAATACTTCGCGGTCGTAGCGGCCCGGCTCATGTTTCGGCTCGATGTAGACCGTTCCTACTTGTCCGCCATATTGCCCGCCGGACAGATCGGCGCCGGGCGTGAGGTGGGTGTGGTAGAATCGCAATCCGGCCGGGCCGGGCATGAAGCTTATCCGGCGCATGCCATGGGCCGGAATAAACGGTGTCCCTTCTTCCGAAGCGCCGTCCACGTCGACCGGCAGCGTCTGCCCATGCCAGTGTAACTGCTCCGGCGTGTCGGTGTCGTTATGGATATCGACGACGATCTGCCGGCCCTCCCTGAGACGCAGCAGCGGGCCGGGAAATTGTCCGTTGTAGGTAGTGGTGGAAATGATGCGATCCGGTGCCAGTTCAACCAGTCCATTGCCGATCCGGATCGTCTGATCGGCCGCGTGATCTGCCGCGTCTTGGGGCGATACGGATGGGCTGCCTGAGGATTGAGCCCGGACCAATTGAGGGAGCGCTGCCGAGAGCGCTGCAATTCCTCCGGCTTGCAGCAGCCGGCGGCGATCGATTGTCATGAGGGACTCCGTCGCAACGACCAAATCGACCTGCGGCCGGGTTGGACGATCGAATGCGATAGTCTGAATCGAACGACTCGCCAACCGGGCAATTTCACTGCAACGGCGCCACCCGATCGGGGCTATTTTCGCCAGGCTGCCTCGTTCTTCTTTTCGTAGTCGTCGAACGCCTTGATCAGTCCACCCAGCACCTCGGCTGAAGTTTCAAACATGGCCTTCAATTGCGGTTCGTCCACTTTGCCGATATCCCCCCGGAGATGTGTCACCGTCTCGGAAAGGCGCTTTTTGATATTTTGGGTGTGATGTTGAGGATTCTTGTCGGATAGGGAAGCCATTATCGTCTCCCTTGCTTATGCTACGGGCGGAAACGCTTGGCTACAGTATCGGTTCCCGATATCGTCTATCGATAGTTGGGCCGAATCACATGAATCCGGACAATGAAGTTCAACGATCTGCTCACCGGCTTCATCCGGCTGCATATCCTGCACCACGCGGCGGAACGGGAAATCTACGGCCAGTGGATGATCGACGAACTGGCGCATCACGGCTACCGCCTCAGCCCCGGAACTCTGTACCCGATGCTTCATGCGATGGAACGCAACGGCTATCTGACGTCGCGGGTGCTGCGCCAGGGGCGCGTCGGACGAAAGCTCTACAAGGCAACCAAACTGGGCAAACAGGGGCTCGCATTGGCCAAGGTCCGGGTTCGGGAATTCACCGGCGAAGCGATGAAGCACCAGGGCTGATTGCCGGTGTCCGCCCGTGAGCAGTGATGCTCCGAAGGGCCGGGTGGGTGAAGTCTTTACGGCATTCCTGAAACTGGGCCTGACCTCCTTCGGCGGCCCGATCGCCCATCTCGGCTATTACCGCAACGAGTTGGTCGTCCGGCGCAAATGGCTCGATGAAGCCGACTACGCCGACCTGGTCGCGCTTTGCCAGTTTCTTCCGGGACCGGCCTCCAGCCAGGTCGGCTTTTCACTCGGAATTTTCCGCGGCAACGGCCTGTTGGGCGGCCTGGTTGCGTGGTTCGCCTTCACCATGCCCTCGGCCCTGATCCTGTTCGCCTTTGCGATGGGCGCAGCAGCCTTCACGGGGCCGGTTGCGGAAGGATTCCTGCACGGCCTCAAGCTCGTCGCCGTCGCGGTGGTCGCACAAGCTATCTGGGGCATGGCGCGAACCCTGATTCCCGATCGCGCCCGTGCAGGGATAGCGCTTGCCGCGATTGCGATCGTGGTGTTCTTTGCCGGATCGTTCGGGCAGATCGCAGCGATCGCGCTCGGGGCTTGCGCCGGCCTCTGGCTCTGTCGGGCAGACGTCGCACCTGTTTCCGGGCATTTGAATTTTCCGGTCAGCCAACGGGCGGCCATCGTCGCGCTCGCCCTGTTCGCGGCACTTCTCCTGATCCCTCCGATCTTCGTCCCTGCGACCGGCTCGCAGGCGATCGCCTTGTTCGACGCGTTCTACCGCTCCGGAGCGCTCGTCTTTGGCGGCGGCCATGTCGTGCTGCCGCTGTTGCAGGCGCAGGTCGTGACACCGGGATGGGTCAGCAATGAGGCATTCCTGGCGGGCTACGGCGTGGCACAGGCGGTGCCGGGGCCGCTGTTCGCCTTTGCCGCCTATCTTGGGGCGGTGATGGGTCCGCCCCCGAATGGTCCCGGCGGCGCAGCCCTTGCCCTCGTTGCACTGCAGCTTCCGGGGATGCTGCTCGTCTACGGCATGCTGCCGTTCTGGGATGCGATGCGCACGCGCCCCGCCGCTCAGGCCGCCATGCGTGGCACCAACGCAGCGGTGGTCGGCATTCTCGGCGCGGCTCTCTACAGCCCGGTCTGGACCAGCGCGGTGTTGACGCCGCGCGATTTTGCACTGGCGACGGCGGGCTTCCTGCTTCTCACGGTTTGGAAACTGCCGTCATGGACGGTGGTCGTGCTTCTGGCTGGTGCCGGCGTGTTGTCGGGTCTTGCGTGACAATCTCGGCGCGCGAAAACTCACCCGGGAACTTTCTGACCATTCAGGCGCTCCGCGCCGTCGCAGCTCTCCTTGTCGTCCTTCTTCACGCTTTTGAGACGTGGGGCGAGCGTGTCGATCCCACGGCAGCGGGAGTGAATTGGGAAAATGGCGCG
>NZ_SSMW01000111.1 GCF_004799405.1 Bradyrhizobium sp. | reverse complement strand
ACATGATGGGCACATTACGTGCTCATAGGTATCCGCATTGACGGGCGTGACCTCGTCTGCAAACCAAATATCTACGCTCACACCGGTTCTGGGGCATCGATACATCAACTTGGCCATCTTGGATGATTAGCGAGACAAAGAACCTGCGATTTGACCAAGGTCAAAAGCGGCTCCGTTTCCGACAATTAATGCGGTGATCGAATGGGGGCGACCGATGCCGCCGCTAGGCCGTTAGCGAAGTCGCCCGCGAGTTCATCGAAGATTATGTAGTCCCTTCAAAGTTCGAAGCCATCTGCCATTACAACAGACGGGGGAAGCGCGTATGGTGTTCTGACCATCTGTTGAACTGGGAGACCATCATGCGGTTCAGGACGACTGGAATACTGTCACTTTCACTCGGCGCGATGGCACTTGGCGCCTCCGTGGCTGCACAAACCACGCCAGCTCCGCCGGCAATTACCCGAACAGTGATCGCTGCAACCAAACTGTCGACCGTGACGGACGTGCCACTCTATTTCAAAGCCGTCAGCGTCACGCTCCCGTCGGGCGAGAAGAGCAGCGTCTCTGCGGCCAACGGCATCGTCTACCAGATTTCAGGATCGACCGAGGTCTCGCTGGATGGCGAGATCAAAATGCTCAGCGCAGGAGAGGGGCTGTTCATCGCGTCCGGGAAGACGTCTGTGCTGAAGGCGGGCAGTGGAGGGCCATCGAGCTTCCTCCACTTCTTCGTTGCCCCCGCTGCGGACCTGGATCGGCCTGCCGAGTCGGCACCTGCCGCCGTGAGCGAATTATATCGCACAGCTGCACCTATCCCTGACCTGAAGCCAGGCGGTTATGATCTCAATCTGACACGAGTCACGTTTCCGGCGCAGATGCCTTCCAATCCGCCACACCATCGGTCAGGAGCGGCTCTGTACTATGTAATCTCCGGCACCGGTGCCAACACGGTCGACGGCACGACGGCGGAAAGAGCCCCGGGTTCCTTGATCTATGAACCGTACGCCCTCGTGCATCAATGGGGGAACCCTGGCAGTGAGCTGTTGACATTCCTGGCCTTCAACATCAATCCGGAAGGTGTGGCAGCCGTGCTTCCAGGCACACCACCCAAGAATCAATAGCTTGCGGAAGGCCCTGATATGATGCTCACACGAGCTGAATTTCGGGCCTACGACTTTAATCGAATCCTAAAGCGAAAGGCCCGGCAGCGATGCCGGGCCTTTCTTAATTGAACGAGTTTTGAACCGGCCGGACCTAGAAATCCATGCCGCCCATGCCACCGCCGCCCTGAGGCATGCCGCCGCCGGCGTTCTTCTTTGGCACTTCGGCCACCATGGCTTCGGTGGTGATCAGCAACGCTGCCACCGAGGCCGCGTTCTGGATTGCTACACGAACAACCTTGGTCGGGTCGATGATGCCTTTGGAGATCAGATTGACGTATTCTCCGGTCTGCGAGTCGAAGCCGTAGGCATACTGGTCCCTCTCGAGGATCTTGCCGACGATGACCGAGCCATCTTCGCCTGCGTTGATCACGATCTGGCGAGCGGGCCAGGAAAGCGCCTTGCGGACGATCTCGACGCCGGTCTTCTGGTCGTCGTTGGCGGTCTTGATGCGCTTGAGTTGCTCGGAGGCGCGCAGCAGGGCGACGCCGCCGCCCGGAACGATGCCTTCTTCAACCGCCGCACGGGTCGCATGCATCGCGTCATCCACGCGATCCTTGCGTTCCTTCACCTCGGTTTCAGTCGCGCCGCCGACGCGGATCACCGCGACGCCGCCTGCGAGCTTGGCCAGACGCTCCTGCAGCTTCTCACGGTCGTAGTCCGCGGTGGTTTCCTCGATCTGCGCCTTGATCTGATTGACGCGCGCCTCGATGTCGGCCTTCTTGCCGGCACCGCTGACGATGGTGGTGTTCTCCTTGTCGATCATCACCTTCTTGGCGCGACCGAGCATGGCGAGGGTGACGTTCTCCATCTTGATGCCGAGATCTTCCGAAATCGCCTGACCGCCGGTCAGAACCGCGATGTCCTGCAGCATCGCCTTGCGGCGATCGCCGAAGCCCGGAGCCTTGACGGCTGCGACCTTCAGACCACCGCGCAGACGGTTGACGACCAGCGTCGCGAGAGCTTCGCCTTCGACGTCTTCCGCGATTATCACAAGCGGCTTGCCGCTCTGCACCACGGCTTCCAGCAGCGGAAGCAGTTCATTCAACTGAGATAGCTTCTTTTCATTGATGAGGACGTAGGCATCTTCCATTTCAACGCGCATCTTGTCGGCGTTGGTGACGAAGTAGGGCGAGATGTAGCCGCGGTCGAACTGCATGCCCTCGACGACCTCAAGTTCGGTCTCGAGCGATTTGGCTTCTTCAACCGTGATGACGCCCTCGTTGCCGACCTTCTTCATGGCGTCGGCGAGGAACTTGCCGATTTCGGCGTCGCCATTGGAGGAAATGGTGCCGACCTGGGCGATTTCCTCGTTCGAGGTAACCTTCTTGGAGTTCTTGACGAGGTCGGCAACCACGGCTTCCACCGCCAGGTCGATGCCGCGCTTGAGATCCATCGGGTTCATGCCGGCGGCAACCGACTTAGCACCTTCCCTAATGATCGCCGCGGCCAATACGGTCGCGGTGGTGGTGCCGTCGCCGGCCGCATCGGCTGCTTTAGATGCCACTTCGCGCACCATCTGGGCGCCCATGTTCTCGAACTTGTCGTCAAGCTCGATTTCCTTGGCGACGGTGACGCCGTCCTTGGTGATGCGGGGTGCGCCGAACGACTTGTCGAGCACGACGTTGCGACCCTTGGGGCCGAGCGTGACCTTCACCGCATTGTTGAGAATATCGACGCCGCGCAGCATCTTGTCCCGCGCATCAACGCCGAATTTGACTTCCTTGGCTGACATAATGATCTCCGTTTTCAAGTGGTCAGATCCCAAAAGACCACCCGTCTGGCGGGTCCTTGAGGGATGACATTTGGGTTGCGGTCCCCATCCTTCGAGATGCCGGCTTCGCCGGCTCCTCAGGATAAGGAAACTGGCTGGCGCCTACGCGGCCTTCTTCTTGGCGGCGGGCAGATCGGTGAGAACGCCCATGATGTCGCTCTCCTTCATGATCAGCAGTTCCTGACCATCGAGCTTGACCTCGTTGCCCGACCATTTGCCGAACAGCACGCGGTCGCCGACCTTGAGGTCGATCGGGATCAGCTTGCCGGCTTCGTCGCGGCCACCCGGGCCGACGGCGGTGATTTCGCCCTGCG
>NZ_SSMW01000110.1 GCF_004799405.1 Bradyrhizobium sp. | reverse complement strand
TGACGAAGCCGAGCCATGCTTCCGCTCCGTCAGCCAAGAACCAGTGGGATTCCGCCAATCCGCGTGATCCGTGAAGTCGTGGTGCCGGGTCTATCGTGACCATCGGCTGACAGCTGCCGTTGTTTGGCGCATAGTCCATTTTCTGGCTTTAAGGATGTCATCAGATGAGCGCGCACGGCCCGATGCCGCGATCGGCGTGGATTTTCCCCGCGCTGGCCGTTCTGCTTTTTGCGGGCGTCACGGTATCCGGCTTCGCCTTCACGCCCTCTGCCGCCGGGCTGGTGTTTGCAGCCGGGCTGCTGGTCATTCTGTTCGGCACGGTGTTCGCGGCCGTCCATCATGCCGAAGTGATCGCGCAGCGGATTGGTGAGCCCTATGGCACGTTGCTGTTGACGCTGGCGGTCACCGTGATCGAGGTCGCGCTGATTGCAACCATCATGCTTGGGGAAAAAGCCGTGCCGACGCTGGCGCGCGATACGGTATTCGCGGTGGTGATGATCGTCTGCAACGGCCTGGTCGGCATTTGCATCCTGGTCGGCGGGCTGCGTTACCGCGAGCAGGATGTCCAGGTCACGGGATCAAACCTGTATCTCAGCGTCCTGATCGTGCTGGCGACGATCACGCTGATCATGCCCAACTACACCCTGACCACGCCGGGGCCGGTCTACTCGGCGGGCCAGCTTGGCTTCGTCAGTGTCGTCACCGTGATGCTCTACGGCGTGTTTCTCTACACCCAGACGATCCTGCATCGCAGCTATTTCATCGGCAAGGCAAACGATCCGGGCCATGCCGACGCCAGCGTCTCAAACCGGATGCTGGCGCTGAGCGTCGTGCTGCTGCTGGTCTCGCTGTTGGCAGTCGTCCTGCTGGCGAAAAAATTCTCGCTGGTGGTCGATTTCGCCACCGCTCGGATCGGCGCGCCGCCGGCTTTCGCGGGCGTCCTGGTCGCGTTGTTGATCCTGTTGCCGGAAAGCGTGGCCGCCATTGCCGCCGCGCGCAGGAACGATCTGCAGAAGAGCATCAACCTGGCGCTCGGTTCGTCGCTGGCGACCATCGGGCTGACGATCCCGGCGGTCGCGGTCGCTGCCTACGCGCTGGACAAGCAGTTGGTGCTTGGGCTCAATGCCCAGGAGATGGTGCTCTTGGTGCTGACCTTCATCCTGAGCATGCTCACCTTCGGCACCGGCCGCACCAACATCCTGTTCGGGCTGGTTCACGTGGTGGTGTTTGCGGTATTTGTGTTCCTGGTATTCGTGCCCTGAGAGATTTGTGGAAAATTGACCATGCTAGCTGCCAAATCCGATATTCAGGTCGATACCAAAGAGGTCCGTGTCACCGAATGGCGGCTGGCGCCCGGCAGCGCCACCGGCCATCACATCCATCAGATGGATTACGTCATCGTTCCCGTGACTTCGGGCGAAATGACCATCGTCGCGCCCAACGGCGAACGTTCCAAGGCACAGCTCAGTGCCGGCAAATCCTACTTTCGTAAAGCCGGCGTCGAGCACGACGTGCTCAACGAAACCGACAAGGAAATCGTGTTCCTGGAGGTCGAATTGAAGCCGTAAACAGCCGTTTACCGAATTGCCACCGATCTGTCGCAGTTGATCCCTTAATGCGCCTCAAAGTTCCCGCATCAAACCGGGTGCGGGGAGTGGCCGGCATGCTGAAATACCTATCGAAATTTGCCTTGGATATATTGCCGTCGGTGGTAGCGACCATCATCGGGGCCTACATCGTCAATCATTACATCGTCACCAAGCCCGGGACGGCATCGCCGGTCGCTGCCGCGGTATCGACAGCTGAGCCCAAAGCTGACGCAAAGGCCGAAGTCAAGGTCGCGCCTGAGACTGCCAAAGCCGATGCCTCCACTGACGTCGCCAACATCCCCGAGCCAGGCGTCAGGGCAAAGGGCATCTCCGAAAAGGTCATTTTCCAGAAATCGGCCGTCGAAAAGCCCGTGGAGAAATCCACCGAGAAACCCGCCGAAAAGCCGGCGGAGACCGCAAGCATCCCCGCGGATACAAAGCGGCACCCGGCTGCGCTGCGCGAAAAGGCGGTTGCCAAGGCTGTTCCGGCTCCGGTGCCGGCGGTCGCGCCGGTTGCGCCAAACCCGGCCCCGCCGGTGGAAGCCACCATCGCTCCGGATGCGCAGCCCCGCGACGCCAGCGATCTCGCCCGCGCAGCGATCGAGCGCTTGCGGGCGAACGACGGCGCGCCGCGCCCGCTAGAAACCGCGCGTCTGCCCGATTTGCCGCACGTTCCGGATGCGCCGCGCATTCCCGACCCGCCGCGCATCGTGTCGGCACCGCCGGTTCAGCCGCTTCCGCCACCGATCATGGTCTCCACGCCGCCAAGCGAGTCGTTCGATTCGACGACTGGGTCGGTGCGGGTTGACGATCCGCGCCGCCCGACGCCGCCGGCCGATATTCCGTCTTCGCGGCCGCTCGACCTGCATGCCGAGGCGGCAAAGCCGCCCCCGCGTCCGCGCAGCAATGTCGCCGAGGATGTGCTGCTGGCCGCGAAGTCGGTGTTGCACAAGGTATTGCCGAACAGTTCGGCAAACTAGCCCGGTAAGATATACTAAAACGTATCGTAGCTTTGGCCGGGCTTGCCGCCGACGCGCGCAAAGCCGCTTCGCGCCGCTTCATCCTTGGGGCGCAGGTTGATGGCGCGGCCATAGCAGCCGGCGGCCTTGGACTTGTCGCCGAGGCGTTCATAGGCGATCCCCCGGGTGGTCCAGATCTGTGCGTTCTGCGGATCGGCCTGCACCGCCTCGTCGAGATCGGCGGCGGCTTCCTTCAGTCGGTCCATCGCAAGGTAACTGATCGCGCGGGCCAGCAACGGTTCAGGCCGTTGCGGCGTCAGGCCGTTTGCTGAGGTGAAATCGTCGATCGCAAGCTGATGTCGCCTGTCGCTCTGATAGATCAGGCCGCGATTGTACAACGCTTCCGCGTTGTGGGGATCGAGCGCGATCGCCCTGTCGAATTCGGCAAGCGCGTCCTCGGCTTTTCCGGATCGTACCAGTTCCTCGCCATGCGTCGTGGCGGCCTGCGCCTCGCTGACGCTGGGGCCGGTTGGTGCTGTCTTCGGCAAGGTGTCTTTGTCGGGCTCCGGCGACAGCGATCCCAGATTGAACGAGCAGCCGCCGAGCGCGATTGCGATCAGCAGGATCGACGCGAAGGCACGCGGACCAAGCCGGGAAGCTCCGGAAAAAACATGGGGAACCGGAAGGGCCATCTATGCAGAACACTCGCACGGACCAAAGCAGTATTGGTAGCCCGCCGTGTCGCAAAATGCATTAGCGCATTGAAGTCGGGAATTTTCCTTCGGCAAGCCGGACTCCATCCCCGGAATCACGTTCGAGAACTTGCTTCGCCGGCAATACTCGGCGCAAAAAAACAACAACGCGGGCCCAAGGCCCGCGTCATCACATTCTGGCTGCAAAATTCTAGCGCTGCCCGCGCCCCGATCCTGGGCCGCCACGGCCGCCGGGACCACCGCGTTCTGCGCCCGGACCCGCGCCGAACACCGGCTTCGGCTTCATCGGCAGCAGGCCTTCACGCTGCAGCTTCTTGCGGGCGAGCTTGCGCGCGCGGCGCACGGCTTCGGCCTTTTCACGGGCCTTCTTCTCGGAGGGCTTTTCATAGTGGCCGCGGAGCTTCATCTCGCGGAAAATACCCTCGCGCTGCATCTTCTTCTTCAGCGCCTTGAGGGCTTGATCGACATTGTTATCGCGAACGAGAACCTGCACGCGGCATCCTCTTTCAATTGATCGGATTGGAATTCTGCTAAAGCAAAGGGCTGGCGAAAGGCCGAGCCCTTAACCCTGAGCGCGCGGATGTATCAGACAAAGGTGGCAATGTCCACCAGCGCAAGCGCCCTGGCGCGGCTGAATTAGCCGGTTTCGGCCCCGATCAGGCGCTTTTGGGCGAAGTAGCTCCGACCTGCGTCACATGCCCCATCTTGCGGCCCGGCCGCGGCGGACCTTTGCCGTACAGATGAACGGTGGCGCCGGGGACGGTCAGCCATTGCTCATAATCGTTGATATCGTCCCCGATCAGGTTGGTCATGGTCACCGGGCCATGACGGACGGGTTTACCGAGCGGCCAACCGGCGATGGCGCGGATGTGCTGCTCGAATTGCGAGATCGATGCACCGTCCAGCGTCCAGTGCCCGGAATTGTGCACCCTCGGCGCGATCTCGTTGACCAGAATCTTGGGCCCGCCATCCGCCTGCACCACGAACATCTCGACCGCGAGTACGCCGACATAGTTCAGCGCGTTGGCGATGGTCCCGGCGATGCCGCGCGCCTGTGCCGCCAGCGCATCCGAGATACCCGCCGGCGCGCGCGAGATTTTCAGGATATGGTCGCGATGTTCGTTTTCGGTGACGTCGAAGCATTCGACGTTGCCATCGGCGCTGCGCGCGGCGATCACCGAGACTTCGCAACTGAAAGGAATAAAGGCCTCGAGGATCGCGGATTTGGTGCCGAGATCCGCCCAGATCTGATCCGGATCGTCGCCCTTGCGGATGATCGCCTGACCCTTGCCGTCATAGCCAAAGCGGCGGGTCTTGATCACGGCCGGAAGACCGATCTTTCCGATCGCAGCATGCAGCGCCGCGGCCGACGATACATCGGCGTAATCGGCGGTGCCGATGCCAAGCCGCTTGACGAAGTCCTTTTCGGCGAGGCGATCCTGGGTGGTTTCGAGGATTTTCTGATCGGGTAGGACCGGACGCCGCGCCGCCAGGATCATCGCGGTGGCCGCCGGCACATTCTCGAATTCGTAGGTGATGACGTCGACGTCGTTGGCGAACAGTTCCAGCGCTTCAACGTCGGCATATTCCGCGCAGGTTGCATTCAGCACGACATCGAACGCGGGCGAATCGGGGTCCGGCGAAAACACCTGGCATCGCAACCCGAGACGCGGCGCCGCCATTGCCAGCATCCGGCCCAGTTGTCCGCCGCCGAGAATTCCGATGGTGTCGCCGGGCTTGAGCTTCACCTGTGGTGCGGCCGTCACGCGGATCCCTCCGGGCGTTCGCTGACCGCCTCGGTCTGCTGCTTGCGCCAGGCGACAAGCCGGCCGGACAGCTTGGGATCGTTGAGCGCAAGCACGCTGGCGGCGAGCAGTGCGGCATTGATGGCGCCGGGCTTGCCGATGGCCAGCGTTCCCACCGGTACGCCGGCGGGCATCTGGACGATGGAATAAAGCGAGTCGACGCCGGACAGCGCTTTGGATTCGATGGGGACGCCGAATACCGGAAGCTCCGTCAGCGATGCGGTCATGCCTGGCAGATGTGCCGCCCCGCCGGCGCCGGCGATGATGATCTTGAAGCCGGCCGCTTTGGCGCCCTTGGCGAACCCGAACAGCCGATCCGGGGTGCGATGCGCCGAGACGATGTGTTTTTCGCAGGCGACGCCGAGCGCGGCCAGGGTTTCGGCGGCATGGCGCATGGTGTCCCAGTCCGACTGGCTTCCCATGATGATGGCGACTGGGGCGGTCATGCGGTCAATTCTTTTCGGGAATCCAAAAACATAGGCCGGATTATAGGATCGGCCCAAGGTTCGGCAAGGCGTGGCAAGGGGTCCGGAATGGACTATCCTGTCTTGGTGAATCCCGGCAAGCATTCTGAAGCAGGCCCATGAAAAAGAAAATCGGCACAACCGCCGCAAAGCCCGCCAAGCGCCGCAAAAGCGGCGTCGCGGAACGCAAGGCCACGCCACCCCGCGCCTTGCGTTCATCTTCACCCCGGTCGTCGGCACTGCCGGACGACACCAAACCGACCATTCGCCGGCTTCGGGACCAGTTGGCGCGGGCGCAGGCGCGAATCGACGAACTACAGGCGTCGGTGGATATCGACTTTCTGCTGGACATTCCCAACCGGCGCGGTTTTGAGCGCGCACTCAATCGCGCGGTCGCCTACATCAAGCGCTACCATGCAAGCGGCGCGCTGATCGTGCTCGACGTCGATCGCCTGAAGCCGATCAACGACGCCTTCGGTCATGCCGCCGGCGATCAGGTCCTCAAGGCCATCGTGGTGGAGCTGCTGCGCCATGTGCGCTCGTCGGATGTGATCGGACGGCTGGGCGGCGACGAGTTCGCGTTGCTGCTGTGGAATCTCAGCGAAACCGACGCCCGCGCCAAGGCCGCGTCGCTGGAACAAGCCGTCGACCGGCTCAGCTTCGTGTTTCGCGGCCGCACTATCACGGCTGGCGCGTCCGCCGGCGTTGCCGTTCTCGGCCCTCATGCCGAAGCCGGCCGGGCGCTGGAAGAAGCCGACAGCGCGATGTATGTGCGCAAGGCCCAGCGGCGGCACGAAGCGTGACGGGGTCTCACAGCCCGCTGAGATCATCCGGCACGTTGCCGAATTTTCGCAGCAATCGAGCGTCGCCAAATTCGCCGATCATCGGATCTCCGGTGCGGCTGAAGGCGACCGCGCCAATGCTGCCGGCAGTCCTCGACAGGATTTCCGCGCGCCGTAATGCGCCCGACGAACTCTGGCATTCTTCCGCCGGCCCCGCCACCGGCGAGCCGGTATCGTCCTGCATGAAGGGTAGCGCGACGTAATAGGTGACATCGGCCATTGGGAGATTTCCTCGATGGATCAGGCGGCGCCCTTTGCCTTGGACAAGATCGGCGCGCTGTTCGGGCTCATCGCCTGCAGTTCCTCGACTTCAGCTTCCAGATATTCGTTCACCAGCAGCAGGGCCTTGATGGCGCTGCGCATATTGCCGTCGCACATCGCGATCGCCTGGTCGCAGGCCTGATCGTAGCGGTCGTGGTCGGACGTCGAGATCGGTTTGAACATCGCAATATCCCCGGGATGCTGGCTGCGGACGGGAATAATGTTCTTCTTTTGTTCTCAAGAAGTCAAGCGGCGTCATTCAATTCAGGCCCGTACGGTTACCAATTCTCCACAGCGTTGGTCTGGGGGATGAGTGCCGCAGTCGGGCAGCCAACCGATCAGCCGCCTAAAGCAGCCGCCGGAACCAAAGCAACTTCCGACGCTTGTCGGATGTTCGCGAAGGAGTGAGACGCATGGGTCGTGTTGAGTCCAAAAGACCCGTGGTGCTGATCGTCGAGGACGAGATCCTGCTGCGAATGGATGCGGTCGATATGGTGGGGGCTGCCGGGTTCGAGGTGATTGAGGCTGGAAACGCCGATGAGGCGATCGAAATCCTGGAAACGCGTCCCGACATCACCGTGGTTTTCACGGACATCCAGATACCGGGTTCGATGGACGGGTTGAAGCTCGCCAGGGCGATCAGGGGCCGCTGGCCTCCGATCAAGATCATCGCGACGTCCGGCCGCCTCAATATCGGGGATATCGATCTGCCCGAAGGCGGACGGTTTTTACCCAAGCCATACGGCCCCCGGGAGCTCGCCGGCGTGTTACGGGAATTAACCGGTGGGTAAGGCAATCACTACGCGATGATGTCAGGCGTAATCTGGTCTTCGATGAAGGCGATGCGGTCACGCAACTGCAGCTTGCGTTTCTTTAGCCGTTGCAGGCGCAATAAATCCGGCGCCGGCGATTGATGCAGCGCATCGATCGCCGCGTCGAGGTCGCGGTGCTCCTGCTGCAGCCGTGCGAGCTCGGATTCAAGCTCGCGCTCATCTTCGTCGGTCATGGTGTACGTTAACTGAAAAACGCGATGAGATTGCAAAAGGTTGCGGAAGCCATCGAAGGAATATCGTCCCTGCCGGGCCGGTCCGCAAGCGCTCAAAAGCCGGACCGGTTCCATGCTCACGATTCGTTGCTGACGAATACCTAAAAATGAGCACGCGCCATTTTCGATACCCATCGACAGATTGGGTTACTGGTGTAGACTTGGCCGTCCGGATCGAATCTGAGGTCTAATCCAACCGAGGAGGTTTCGTATGGCAATTCAGGCGCATCTCGTTGAACTAGAACGTAAACACAAGGTTCTCGAAAACGAATTACACGAAGCTCTCGTGCACCTCTCAACAGACGACCTGCAAATTGTCGAGTTAAAGCGCCGAAAATTAATGGTGAAGGACCAGATCGAGCGGTTAAGGCATACCGCGGAAGAAACGCTGCACTAGGATTCTCCTCCCAGGCTTCCCATCCATCGGTCATCCCTCTGAGGAGCGCGCTCTTGCGCGCTTCCAAGGATGTCGCAAGGCAAGACTCGCCGAATGGGCTCGCGCCTCAGGGTGACGAAAGGTCGCGCCGTCCGCGGCTACACCTCTGCCAGTTCGCCGACATGATCCGCGATCGCCAGCGACGATGTCAGCCCCGGCGATTCGATCCCGAACAGATTGATCAGCCCGCCGACGCCATGGTCCCGTGGTCCCTGGATCAGGAAATCCTGCACCGCCACCGCCGGCGGCACGATCTTTGGCCGCATTCCCGAATAGCTCGGCATCAGCGCGCCGTCCGGCAGTGCCGGCCAGTATCGCCGGATCGCCGGATAGAACCGTTCCGCGCGCGCCGGGTCGACCGCATAGTCGATCGTGTCGACCCATTCCACATCGGGACCGAACCGGGCCTGGCCCGCCATGTCGAGGGTGAGGTGCACGCCGAGGCCGCCGGGCTCGGGCACCGGATAGATCAGGCGTGAAAATGGCGCCCGCGCGCTGCAACTAAAATAGTTTCCCTTGGCGAGATAGGCCGTCGGTACCAGTTCGGCCGGCATGCCGTCGATGCTGCGCGCCACCGCCGGCGCGCCGAGGCCGGCGGCATTGACCAGAAGTCCGCATTCAAGGCTGATCGGCGCATCGCCGCCGACGTCGAGTTCGATCCGGCCGGCGCCGGCTCTGCCGCGCAGCAGCGGGGTGTGAAAGGCGCATGCCGCGCCCGCATCTTCGGCATCGCCACGCAGCGCCAGCATGAAGGCGTGGCTGTCGATGATGCCGGTGGACGGCGAAAGCAGGGCGGCGTCGCAGTTCAGCGCCGGTTCCAGCGCGCGCGCCGCTTCACCGCTGAGCGTCTGCAGGTCAGCCACGCCATTGGCCGCGGCGTGAGCCCTGATCGATTGCAGTTTCTCGGTTTCTTTCGGCGTCGTGGCGACGATCAGCTTGCCGCAATTGCGATGCGGGATGCCGTGATCCCGGCAGTAGGCGTAGAGGGCGCGCTTGCCGCTGACGCACATCCGCGCCATCAGGCTTCCGGCGCGATAGTAGATGCCGGCGTGGATCACCTCGCTGTTGCGCGACGAGGTGACGGTGCCGATGCCTTCGGCCGCCTCCAGAATGATCACCTCGCGGCCGGCCTGCGCCAGCCGCCGCGCCACGGCCAGACCGATCACCCCCGCACCGATAACGACGCACTCGACCTTGTCCATTCGCAGTTCGAATCCGGGATTGTTTGTGGTTGTGTTCGACGCGCGTCGTGGCAGCCGGCGCTCGTCCGGGATCAATCGCGCCTGTACGCTATCGCTCTGTTAGGGATGGCTTTTTCGATAAAACCTGCTGGACCGTTTTCAGCGCGGGTTTTCGGCCGGATTGCCGTTAGCAAAGAATTAATCATGTCCGGGCAATTGCCGTAATTTAAGTTACATTTTCGGGGTGCGGGAGTATGCGTTTACCCGATTCAAACCCGTGAAGCCAGACACTCCGCCCGGAAATCCGCGGGTGATTGATGGCTGACAAGAATTGGCAGGCAGGCGGCAAGATTTCGATTCCTGCGCGGGCACCGGTGTGCCTGCTCGCGATCCTTGCGTCGTTCGATACCGCCTGGGCCGTTTCCGATAATTTTGCACCGGCCAGCTATGTCGGTTCCGCCGATCCCAATATGGTTTGGGAGATGCTGATTGGCGGTATCGTGGTTTGTTCCTTTCTGGCCGCGATCACGTTGTGGATTCTTTCGGCCTTGCGCAGGGTCCAGCGATCGCAATTGCGGCGAAATGCGTTTGTCAGGTCCGCCCTCAACAATTTGAACCAGGGTGTGGTGATGACGGATTCGCTGAAGCGGGTCGTGTTCTGCAACGATCGCTATCTCGAAATCTACGGTCTGGTGCGTGCGGATATTTCCAAAAACATGACCGGACCGGAACTGCTGGAGATGCGGCACCGGCGCGGCGTCCTTGGCATCAGCCCCGAGGAGTTTTATGCCAGCGCCGGCGGTCCGGAAGGCGTCGTCACCGAACTGCCGGGCGGACGATCGGTGATGGTGAAATATTTTGCATTGCCAAACGGCGGCTCGGTGGCGACCCATGAGGATTGCAGCGAACAGCGCAAGCTTTCCAGGCAATTGGCGTCGACCAAGCAGTTTCTGGAATCGGTGCTCGACAACGTGCCGGTATGCGTCGCCGCCAAGAGTATCGAAGACGGTCGCTACATCTTCGCCAACCGCGCGTTCGAGCGCTTCTCGCGTTTTCCCCGCGAGCACATCGTCGGCAAATCCGCCGATGAAATCTTCCAGCCCGACACGGCGGCAAGCATCGCCGCGGCAGACCGCGCCGCGCTGGATTCGCCCGACGGCCAGCTCCGCTCCGAACTCGTGGTCGAGCGCGGTTCGAAGAAGCGTATTCTTGCGAGCAACCGGGTGATCGCGCGCGATGACAAGAACCGGCCGGAATTCCTGATCGCACTGTTCGACGACGTCACCGATCGCAAGTCGCTTTCCCGCGAACTCGAAAATACCAAGAAGTTTCTCGAACTGGTCGTCGACAACATTCCGGTTTCGCTGACCGTCGAGCGCGTCAGCGACGGACGATACCTTCTGGCCAATCGCAGCGCCGAAACCATCCTCAACCGGCGGCGCGAGGATGCCACCGGCATGACGGCCGCCGATATCTTCAATCCGAGGGAAGCCAGGTTGATCATCGCGCGCGACGAGGCGGCGATCAAAAAGCGCGGCCTGCTCACCGAAGAACACCCGATCAGCACCAAGGATGGGTTGCGGCTGTTCCTGACGCGCCGCATGACGGTGCTCGATGAAGCCGGCGAGCCGCAATATCTGATCAAGACCCACGAGGACGTCACCGACCGCCGCCAGACCGAATCGCGGATGGCCCACATGGCGTATCATGACGGCCTGACCGACCTGCCGAACCGCGCGGCGTTCCTGCAGGCGCTGGCGCAGATGATCGAAGCCTGCGAAGGCACCGACGAGGAATTCGCCGTATTGTCCGTCGACCTCGACGGCCTTAAGGAAATCAACGACGTGTTCGGCCATGCGATCGGCGACAAGCTGCTGATCGAAGTGTCGCGCCGCATCCAGACAGCGGCGCGCGGGGGCGTGGTGGCCCGGCTCAGCGGCGACGAGTTCGGGTTGATCATCGACGGCAAGCAGCCTGCGGCCGGCAAGGCCTTGGCCGAACAGCTTGCCGAAGTGCTGGCGCAGGAATTCCTGATCGAGGGCAAATCGGTTCGCACCGGCGTGACCACCGGCATCTCGGTATTCCCGCACAACGGCGCCGACGCCGCCTCGCTGCTTGCCAATGCCGGCGCGGCACTGTTCCGCGCCAAGGCGAAATCGCGCGGCTCGATCAGCGTCTATGAACCCGAAATGGACCGGCAGATTCGCGACCGCCGCGTGCTGCACCAGGATCTGTCGCTGGCGATCAAGAACGGCGAACTCTCGCTGCATTACCAGCCGCAGGCGATGGCGCGCCAGACCGTCGCCTCCAGTGAAGTCATCGGCTTCGAGGCGCTGGCGCGGTGGCTGCATCCGGTCCGCGGTTTCGTTCCGCCGGGCGACTTCATTCCGCTCGCGGAAGAAAGCGGCTTGATCGTCGAGATGGGCGAATGGATCCTGCGCGAGGCCTGCCGGGAAGCCGCCTCATGGCCGCTGCCGCTGCAGATCGCGGTCAACCTGTCGCCGGCGCAGTTCATGCACGGTGATCTGGTCAGCCTTGTGCACTCGATACTGCTGGAAACCGATCTTACGCCGGACAGGCTCGAGCTCGAAATCACCGAAGGCGTGCTGATCGAGGATTTCGATCGCGGCCTTGCGCTGTTGCGGCGGTTGAAGGCGCTCGGCGTGCGGATTTCCATGGATGATTTCGGCAGCGGCTATTCCTCGCTGAGCTATCTTCAGGCGTTCCCGTTCGACAAGATCAAGATCGACCGGGCTTTTGTCATGAATCTCGGACGCAACCCGCAATCGGCTGCGATCGTTCGCGCGGTGATCGGACTTGGCCATGGTCTCGAAATGTCGATTGTTGCCGAGGGCGTGGAAACTCAGGAGCAGCTCAGCTTCCTCGCGGACGAAGGCTGCGACGCGGTGCAGGGTTATTTCATGGGCAGACCGGCGCCGATCGGGCTATACGCCGCCGTGGTTGGCCGGCTCGGCGGCAATTCGATGGAGCCCGCGCGCAAGATCGGCTAGAGTCTGATCCAACCGGAGTTGAGTGAGACCCCAGCGGTATCTTTTGCCTGCGCATGATCTTTTTCGGAAAACCGGTTTCCACTTTTCCGGATCATGCTCTAGACCTTGCGGGATGGCGGACTACGACCTTGCGATCATCGGCGGCGGTTTGAACGGCGTCAGCGTTGCGCGCGATGCCGCCGGACGCGGCTTGCGGGTGATCCTGCTCGAGCAGGGCGACCTCGCAGCGGCGGCGTCTTCCGCTTCATCGCGATTGATCCATGGCGATCTTGCCGTGCTGGAGCGCCGCGCCTTTCTACGCGTGCGCGCGGCCCTGGCCGAACGCGACATCTGGCTGCGGATCGCGCCGCATCTGGTGCGTCCGGCGCGCTTTGTGATCCCCGAGCATTCCGAAGAGCGTCCGTCGTGGTTGTTGCGTACAGGCTTGCTGCTCTATGACCGGCTTGCCTCCCGCAGCCGCCTGCCGGCCTCGGCGACGGTCGATCTTACGCACCATCCGATCGGCAACGCGCTGAAACGGCCATTCGGCACCGCGTTTGAATATTCCGATGGCGTGGTAGACGATTCCCGCCTGGTGGTCCTCAATGCGGTCGACGCCGCGGAACGAGGGGCGGTGATCCGAACCGGCGCACGCTGCGTCCGTGCCGACCGGCTTGACATCTGGCGGCTGGCGACGATCGACCGCGGCCATCGTCAGGTCGTCACGGCGCGGGCGCTGGTCAACGCGACCGGCGCGTGGACGGCTTCGGTCGCGGAAACCGTGTTGCGGATGCCGCTGCCGAGCTTACGCGCCGCCCAGATGAGCCAGATCGTCGTCCGGCGGCTGTTCGACACCGACAATGTCTACGTGTTCCAGAACCGCGACCGGCGGCTGATTTTCGCGAGCCCCTATGAGCGCGATTTCACGCTGATCGGCACCGTGGGACACGCCTTCAAGGGCGATCCCGCGGCGGTATCGATGGCGGCGAGCGAAGTCGCCTATCTCTGCGACGCCGCCAACCGGTATTTCCGCGAACGGGTCGAACCGTCTGATGTGATCAGGACGGTTTCCGGCGCTAACATGGTCATAAATCCCGCTGCGCGGGACGGCGCCATGGCGTTCGACCACCGGCGCGGCAGCGCGCCGCTGCTGACGATCTTTGGCGGCGATGTCACAACCTCGCGCCTGCGCGCGGAGGAGGCAGTCTCCAGGCTTACCCCGTTCTATCCGATGTCGCCGCGCTGGACCGCGAAGACGCCGTTGCCGGGCGGCGATTTTGCCTCGGACAAGTTCGACGACGAGGTCGAGCGTGCGCGGGCGCGTTGGCGATTCCTGGGTGAGAGCGAGGCCCGGCGCCTGGTTGCCGCTTACGGCACGCGCCTCAAGGCCGTGCTTGGCGACGCCGGCAGCCGGGCCGACCTCGGTCCCGCCTTCGGTGCGGAACTCACCGGCGCGGAAGTGCGCTATCTCATGACGTGCGAATGGGCGCGCTTCCCGGACGATATTCTCTGGCGTCGCTCGAAACTCGGCCTGACCATGCTGGCGCCGGACCGCGAAGCGCTGGCGCAATTCATGAAGGCATCCGCGTAAGCGGCACCGCGGGAACTGGGACGGCTATCTAGCCGAGCAGCGTCAGCACGCCCGCCTGCGGGTTCACTTCAACCTCGGCGCCATGGGGAATAGCCGCGGTAATATCTTCGTCGAAGCCTGCCAGCATGGCGACATCGCCCAGTGCGGCACCCTGCGCGAGAATGGGATTGACGGAATTCAGCACCAGCGCCAGCGGCACGATGCCGCGCGATTGCATCTCGTGCAGCATCCACGCCGTCGCGACGCCGCCCTTGGCGGTGTCCAGCACCAGGATCTTGCCGGCATAGGATTGGCCGACCAGCTTGTGGGTCGGACGGCTGAAGACGCCGTTGATACGGTTGAGGTCGTAACGGGCCGAGAAGCCGTCATGGGCGACCAGCGTCGGTCCGCGCACCGTCGGTCCCATGGCGTGCCGGGCGCGAAAGATTCTTGCGCTCATGTTCGCGCCAGCCTCCCGCTTGAGGCTGCGTCGACGCATGACTCCATCGACGCCAGCATCGGACGATAGCCGTAGCCGCCCAATATATTGACCAGCTTTGCGCTGTTGGTGGCCAGACGCTTCCAGCCGTTGGCTTCCGAAATTTCACGCGCATAGGATTGATAGAAGCACATGCCGGACAACACGCTGCCGCCGGCGGATTCTATTCGCGCGGTGTAACCCATGCGATCGGCGTCCGGCTTGACCTGCGGGCTCGTTACCGCGAGCATCGGCACCGTGAACCGGCGGCCGTCGCAGAGTTCGGCCAGATCGCGCAGTTCGAACAGGCTGAGTTGCGGCGCCGAGAACACCACCACGTCGACCTGATCGTCGGTGTGATAGGATCTTTGCAGGTTATCGACGTCGGCTCGCGTCGCGCGAACGACAGGCAAGTCGGCGGCCGCCACGTCGGTCAGCCTGGTGGCTTCCGGCGTCAGGCCCGCCAGATGAAACAGCGCGATCGAGCCGAAGCTCGCCATCGCGGCGCCGAAATGCTTGAGCTGGTCGGAGCGGGGCGAGCCTTCGATGCCTTCGATCACGGGCACCGACCAATAATTGCCCGCGAGCCGTCCGATCACGCCGCCCAGCGCACCCCAGCCGTTGAGGGTGGTGGGCGTGAAGTCCACGCGAACGCGCAAGCTCGCGCGGCGCGTCTCGGGCAGATGAAATCCGTAGCGCGGGGTTCTTCCGGTAAGTCCCGCCGCCAGCGCCGAGGGCCCGCCCTCGAAATTGGAGCGCGCGCCGCAGATCGAGTTCGAGTAGATCACCACGCCGGTATCGCCAAAGGCGACATGCTCGTTGCGCGTCGGCGCCTGGATGGTCTGATAGTTGATGCAGGTATCTGTCATGGTGACGCCGAGCTTGACGAATGCGGCAATCGCCCGCCGTTCGAGATCGAGCATGGTCGAGGTCTGGCCGAGCAGATCGGCCTTGGCGAAGTCAGTGCCGCGCGGATCGGTGATGGTCGGGATGCGTACCCGGCGTTGCCCGTCGGCGGTCGCGGCCAATCCCTCCAGCCACCGCACGCCGGCCTCGCCGAGGCTTTCGGTGTCGGCCATCACATGGGCCTGACTAACCGGAACCAGATCTTCGGCGCCGAAGAACTCTCCGACCTTGATCTGGTGCTGCAAGGCCTGCTGCGGAACGAAGCCGGCTTTGCCGGCCAGAATATCTTTTTCTTCGTCGTTGAGCTTCATTTTGGTCAATCGATCGTTACGCCGGCGTCGCGCACCGCTTTACCCCATTTTGCCAATTCGCTCTGCTGGAATTTGGCGAGTGCGTCGCCGCGGATGACGGTGCAAAGTACTCCCAGAGGTTCCAGCTTGCTTCGAAACCCGTCGCCGCCGACGATTTTTTCAATTTCATCGGCCAACGTGGCCGTTATGGCATCGGGCATCCTGGCTGGCGCAAACACACCCCACCAGGCGGTGGTTTCAAAACCGTCATAGCCGGACTCGGTGATGGTCGGCACCTCAGGCAGAATCGATGACCGCGTCTTGCTCGAAAGCGCCAGCGCGCGCGCCCTTCCGCCCTGCACATTCGACAGCACCGACTGCAAGGGGTCGAACATGATCTCGATCTGGCCGCCGATCAGGTCGGTCAAGGCCGGCGCGCTGCCTTTATAAGGCACATGCTGGATGTCGATGCCGGCCGCAGCCTTGAACATCTCGCCGGTGAGATGCCCCGGCGTGCCCGCGCCGGCGGAGCCGTAATTGAGTTTGCCGGGCATGCGCTTGGCCAGCGCCACCAGTTCGGCGAGATTGTTGATCGGCTGCGCCGGATTGACGACCACCGCCACCGGCGCCAGCACCACGACGGCGATCGGCGTGAAATCTCTGACGGGGTCATAGGGCAATTTCGGGTAGAGCGCGGCATTGATGGCCTGCGTGCCCACCGTCCCCAGCAGCAGGGTCTGACCGTCGGGCGCCGACCTGGCCACGGCTTCGGCGCCGATCGACCCGCCGGCGCCGGCGCGATTGTCGATCAAGGTGCTGGCTTTAAGGGCATCGCCCAGCATCTGCGCCAGCGGCCGCGCCACGATGTCGGTCGGGCCGCCCGCCGGAAATGGAACGACGATGCGGATTTGCTTGCCGGCGAGCGACTGCGCCGCGGCCGGGTTCATTTTCACCAACAGGCCGGCGCCCGCTGCGGTGGTCGCCATCTTCAGGAATTGCCTGCGCCGCATCGATGTCCCCGGTCCCGTAGCCACCGGGATAATCTCCGGCTTGCCGGCGATGCTAGCGGCATTTTCCGGATATGTCCGCACGGAATAGTTGTGGCCGCGCACGGCGAGCCGGTTGAGCCGGCTTCGATCAGTCATTAGCGTAGATCGCGGCATCGGACTTGAAGGGATCATGGCTGAGGAATTACCCAACGTGGAAGCGGCGCCGGCGCCGAAACCCGAACCGCCCGTGGCGATTGCGCCCGAGGCAGTGGTGACTGAGCCGGCGGTCGCGGCCGACATGCCGCTGCTGCGGATCGAGGCGGTGGTGAAGAAGTTCGGCATCTTCAGGGCAGTCGACCGGCTGTCGCTCGACATCAAGGCCGGGGAGTTTTTCGCGCTGCTCGGCCCCAGCGGTTGCGGCAAGACCACGCTGCTGCGGATGCTCGCCGGTTTCGAGACGCCGGACGAGGGCCGGATCCTGCTCGACGGCAAGGACATCGCGCAGGTTCTGCCGCATCAGCGCCCCGTCAACATGATGTTCCAGAACTACGCCCTGTTTCCGCATCTTTCGGTGCACGACAACATCGCGTTCGGCCTCAAGCGCGCCGGCATGGCCCGTTCCGAGATCGACAGCCGCGTGGCCGAGCTGGTCGCGCTGGTCAAGCTCGACGGCCTCGGCAAGCGCAAACCCGATCAGCTCTCCGGCGGTCAAAAGCAGCGCGTGGCGCTGGCGCGTTCGCTGGCGCGCCGCCCAAAGGTGCTGCTGCTCGACGAGCCCTTGGCCGCGCTCGACAAGAAACTGCGCGAAAGCACCCAGCTCGAATTGATGGAGCTGCAGCGGCGCCTCGGCATGACCTTCATCATCGTCACCCACGACCAGGAAGAGGCGATGACGGTGGCAAGCCGGATCGGCGTGATGGATGCCGGCCGTCTCGATCAGGTCGCAACCCCGCGCGAACTCTACGAGGCTCCGGCTTCGCGCTGGATCGCCGAGTTTGTCGGCGACATCAACATATTCGAAGGCCAGGTCGAAAGCCGCGAGGCCGGCCGCCTGGCGATTTCGACGCGGGACGCCGGAACCGTCATCGTCGCGGAGCCGCGCGCGCCGATCACCCGGACGGTGGTCTCGGTCGCGATCCGCCCCGAAAAGGTCAAGCTGTCGCGCCGCGGGCCGGTGTCGGACGCCGTCAATGCGCACGCGATCAACCGCCTCGAAGGCACCGTGACCGATGTCGGCTACCTCGGCGGGCTCACCGTCTACAAGGTGAAGCTCGATACCGGCGCGGTGGTGCGCTCGTCGATGGCCAACACCGCGCGGCTCGATATCGACGCCTACAGCGCCGGCCAGCGCGTGGTGGCGTGGTTCACGCCCGACGATTGCCTGGTGCTTGAGCAATGAGCGCGCGCCGCACCTTCACCCGCCCGGCGCGGCTGGCGGCGATCGCGCCCTATCTCTGGATGGTGCTGTTCTTCCTGGTGCCGTTCGGTTTCGTCCTCAAGATCAGCCTGTCGCAGACCGCGATCGCGCAGCCGCCTTACTTGCCGGTATTCGACCTCGCCGCCGGCGCAGGCGCGATCAAGGCCGCCTTCGCGGCATTGTCGCTGGATAATTTCAGGCTGCTGGTTTCCGACGACCTCTATGTCCTTTCCTATCTGCGCAGCCTGGTGGTCGCCGCGGTCTCGACCTCGGTCCTGCTGTTGATCGGCTATCCCGTCGCCTACGGCATGGCGCGGTTGCCGCGCCGCTGGCAAAGCGTGACGATGATGCTGGTGATCGTCCCGTTCTGGACCTCGTTCCTGATCCGCATCTACGCCTGGATCAACATCCTGCAGCATGACGGCCTGCTCAACCAGGTCCTGCTGGCGCTGCACCTGGTGTCGGCGCCGGTGGTGTGGCTCTCCACCGACAGCGCGATGTATCTCGGCATCGTCTATTCCTATCTGCCGTTCATGATCCTGCCGCTCTATGCGACGCTGGCCAAAATGGAGCCGGCGCTGCTGGAGGCCGCCGCCGATCTCGGCGCCTCGCCGCGAACCGCGTTCTGGCAGGTGACCTTTCCGCTGTCGCTGCCCGGCGTCGGCGCCGGCGCGTTGCTGTGCTTCATTCCGATCGTCGGCGAATTCGTGATCCCCGATTTGCTGGCGGGCTCCTCCTCGATGATGATCGGCCAAACCCTGTGGCTGGAATTCTTCACCAACAAGGACTGGCCGGTGGCCTCCGCCGCCGCCGTGGTGCTGCTGGTGCTGCTGCTGGCGCCGCTGGTGCTGTATGACCGGCTGCAGCGCCGCCAGCTCGAAGGCGCGCGGTGATGGCGAGCGCGACCAATAAATTCTCCGGCTTCAACCTCTTCTCGCTGGCGCTGGGGCTGGCGTTTCTGTACCTGCCGATCGTGATTCTGGTGATCTATTCGTTCAACGCCTCGCGGCTGGTCACGGTATGGGGCGGCTGGTCGCTGCGCTGGTACTCCGAATTTTTCAATGACCGCGCCATGCTGGACGCCGCCTGGATGAGTTTCCGGGTGGCGGCGACCTCGGCTACGCTGGCGACGCTGCTCGGTACGCTCGCCGCCGTGGCGCTCTCGCGCGGCCGGCGCTTCAAGGGACGTGCGCTGTTTTCGGGCATGCTCTACGCGCCGCTGGTGATGCCTGAAGTCATCACCGGGCTTTCGCTCTTGCTGCTGTTCGTGGCGCTCGACGCCGAGCGCGGCTTCAGGACCGTGACGGTCGCGCACACCACGCTGACCATGTGCTTTGTCGCCGTGGTGGTGCAGTCGCGGCTCGGCTCGCTCGATTCGAGCCTGGAAGAAGCGGCGATGGACCTCGGCTGCGATCCGGCGCGGGCGTTTTTGGCCGTGACGCTGCCGCTGATCCTGCCCGCGATCGTCGCCGGCTGGATGCTGGCGTTCACGCTGTCGCTCGACGACCTCGTGATCGCGAGCTTCACCACCGGCCCCGGTTCGGCGACGCTGCCGATCCGGATCTATTCGGAGGTGCGGCTCGGCGTAAAACCCGAGATCAACGCCATCTGCACCCTGATCGTCGGATTGATCGCGCTGCTGATTATCGCAGCCTCGTTCGCGGCAAAACTGTCGAACGCGCGCGGCGACAGCGCGGCGCCGTTGTAGCTGTGTCATCCTGCGCAACGGCGTTGCAAGCGCGCATGCGCAGATTTCAATTCTCAAACCGCGAGCAAAGACACACCTCCACGATCCCGCGGCGTGTTTCGCGCGACGACGGCTCACAATCTCAAAACGTCGTCCCTGCGAACGCAGGGCCCCATAATAACCGACCGCAATTGTTGAAGAGAAAGCTTGCTACGGCCATCTGTACGAGATCGCACGGACAACGCGGTATGGGTCCCTGCGTTCGCAGGGACGACATGAGCGGTGGCGCACGCTAACCCACCAGCCCTCAATTCCCCTTCGCCGCTCCATCCACCACCGGCGCACTCGCCGGCGCCGGCGCCGCTGTCGCATCCGGCACCGCCTGCTTTGTGCCACCGCCGGTAAACCGCTCCAGCACCGAGCGCACGGCGTCGCGGGCCTTGCGATCCTTTAGGGCATCGAGCAGGGGCGCAGAGGCCGGCGAGCGGCGGATCAGGCTGTCGGGATCGGGGAAGATCAGCGGATCCTCCCATGGGCCCTGGATCACGAACGGCAGTTCGAAACCGGGCGGCGCCGACGGCGCCGTGGTCAGGCTGGCGACGCCTTTCAAATCGTATTCGCGCGCCGGCACCGAAGCGGTGCCGGTCAGCGTGATGCGCGCCGTCGGTCCTTCGAGGTGGATGTTCTGCGCGGTGGCGATGCCGTCGGCGAATTTCACCGCGACGGTCAGCTTGTCGTAGGGCGTCGAGCCCGCGCGGAAGTTGCCGGCGCCGGACAGCGGCCGGCGCTCCAGCCGCCTGAGCAATTGCTCGGCATTGATCCCGGCGATGGCGCCGTCATGACCGGTCAGCGTCGCGGTGCCGTCGAGCGATTGCGCTAGGCCAAACGGACTTGCCCCCGAAGCCACCACCGAGACGTTGAAATCGCCGCGGCCGGACAGGTTCCTGACGCCGAACAGTTCGCCGACGCAGGCTTGCAGGTCCACGTCGGTGAACTGGAACTGGGCCTTGATCTCGGCGGCGGCGTCCGAGCGCGCGATCCCGAGCGAGCCCTTGCCGATGCCGCCATACAGCTGCGCCTCGCCGACGCTCAGCGCCAGCGCGCCGCCGCGCAAATTGGCGCCAAGCGCGGTACGGCCGAACTTCGATGTGCCGACCGTGACCTTTGCCGCCGACAGCCGCATGTCGAAGTCGGTGGTGGACAGCGACGTCAAATCGAACAACTGCCGGTTCCAGTCGCGCGCGCCGCTGGCGAGCACGCGGAAGGTGGAAACATAGGGCGTGAAGTCGAGCGCGTCGGCGGCCAGTGTCGCCTGCAGCGTCTGGCGGTCGTTATTGGCATAGGTCATCACGCCTTCGGCGACATTGCCGTCGAGTTCGACATTGACATTGGTCAGCGCGACCGACGCCCCGACGATACTGGCACGCGCCTTCAGCGCGAAGCGGCCGAATCCGCCGGTGCCCGGCGGCGCCGCCTGGCCGGTCCAGTGCAAGGCATTGCGCAGCGACGCGCTGTCGATCGTCAGCGTGCCCTCCAGCATCGCGCTAGTGCGGTTGGCGACGGTGCCGTCGAAGGCGAGTTTCACCGGCGCGCTGGCCAGCCGCATTTTCAGGCCGGACCTGTCGCCGGACAGGGCCGCGAGGAAATCGCTGGCGCTGATGCTGCCGTCGACGCGCTCGCCGCGCCAGTCGAACTGCCCGGTGGCGGCAAAGGAGCGCGAGATCGACGGCCAGGCCAGCGACAGGTCGATATCGCCAAGTTGTTCGGACACGTGATTGGCGGCGTCCCCGTAACTGAGCACGCCGTCCTGGATCCTGATTTCCGAGAACGACACCGGGTTCTCGGCGCCGGGCTTCATGGTGCGCGCGATGGTCTCGATGAACGGCGTCCAGTTGCTGTCACCCTTGGCGTCGCGCACCACATTGATATGCGGCCGCAGCATCATGACGTCGGAGATTTCGAACCGCTGTAGCAACAGCGGCAGCAGCCGCAAGTTCGCGGTCAGCACGTCGACATTGAGCGCGGGGACATCGGTGCCGCCGCCCTTGAGGCCAACGTCATGAAAGGAGATGTAGCTGGCGGGAAGGACCGAAATCTCGATATTGCCCTTGACGACGAGGTCGAGCCCGGTCACCGCCCTGATCTGCGCCTCGACCGCCTGGCGCAGCGCGTCCCGGTTGAGGAACCAGGAGGTCGCGATCAGGCCGATCAGTACCACGCCCAGAAATGCCGCAACCGGCATCCCCAGGCGCTTAATTCCTTGGGCCGTGGTCAATGACATATCCAGGTTGCTTAAATCGGGTCGGGTTATGGGGCCGGTTCGTTGTTGGGCGGGCGGCGCTCGGCCACGACCGATTTGGACGAACCCATGCCAACCCGCGCAACTTGATGGGTTTTCTTGACGCTTTCAAGGCCGCCCGCGTTCCCGCTCCGGCTCTTAACTTCCCCCTCTCCCCGCCCTTGCGGGGGAGGGTTGGGGTGGGGGCTCTTTCCGGCAATGGGACTCGCGGAGAGCGCCCCCACCCGCCTCGCTAACGCTCGGCACCCTCCCCGCAAGCGGAAGACGGGGCGCACTTCCGACGATTTTGGCACCAAAGGCCCCGTCATTGACGCACTGCGAAGAATTCGCCTAATAATCCTCAATCAGTGCTGGCGGTCAGCGCCTTCCCGCATCAGGTCGCATTGCCATGAACAAGGTCTATCCCGACGCCAAATCGGCCCTCGCAGGCATCCTGAAGGACGGCATGATGATCATGTCCGGCGGTTTCGGGCTGTGCGGCATCGCCGAGGTGTTGTCGGATGCGATCCGCGATTC
Source organism: Bradyrhizobium sp. (assembly GCF_004799405.1). GTDB lineage: Bacteria > Pseudomonadota > Alphaproteobacteria > Rhizobiales > Xanthobacteraceae > Bradyrhizobium. The sequence continues at coordinate 70,654 of NZ_SSMW01000110.1, read as the reverse complement.
CGGCGTCAAGAATCTCACGGTCATTTCCAACAACGCCGGCGTCGACGGCATCGGGCTCAGCCGGCTGCTGGAGACCCGCCAGATCAAGAAGATGATTTCGTCCTATGTCGGCGAGAACAAGCTGTTCGCCCAGCAGTACCTTGCCGGCGAACTGGAACTCGAATTCAATCCGCAGGGCACGCTAGCCGAGCGCATCCGCGCCGGCGGCGCCGGGATTCCGGCATTCTACACCAAGACCGGCGTCGGCACCCTGATCGCCGAAGGCAAGGAAGAAAAGATTTTCGACGGCGAGAAATACATCATGGAGCGCGGGCTGTTCGCCGATCTCGCGATCATCCACGCCTGGAAGGGCGATACCGCCGGCAATCTCGTCTATCGCAAGACCGCGCGGAATTTCAATCCGATGATGGCGACCGCGGCCCGGGTCACGGTGGCCGAGGTCGAGCAGATCGTTCCGGCCGGCGACATCAATCCGGACCATATCCATACGCCCGGCATCTTCGTCAAGCGCATGATCGAGGTCGGCCGCGGCAACAAGCGGATCGAGTTCCGCAACACCCGCAAGCGCACCAGCGCGCCCGCGCCTGCGGCGGCAACCGGAGTAGAAATCTGATGGCATGGACCCGCGATCAAATGGCCGCCCGCGCCGCCAAGGAATTGCGCGACGGCTATTACGTCAATCTCGGCATCGGCATTCCGACGCTGGTGTCGAACTACATCCCCGACGGCATGGACGTCAGCCTGCAGAGCGAGAACGGCATGCTCGGCATGGGGCCGTTTCCCTATGAGGGCGAGGAAGACGCCGACCTCATCAACGCCGGCAAGCAGACGGTCAGCGAACTGCCCTCGACCAGCTATTTCTCCAGCGCCGAATCCTTCGGCATGGTGCGCGGCGGCCACATCGACCTGTCGATCCTCGGCGCGATGCAGGTGGCGCAGAACGGCGATCTCGCCAACTGGATGATCCCCGGCAAGATGGTCAAGGGCATGGGCGGCGCGATGGATCTGGTCGCCGGCGTCAAGCGCGTGGTGGTGGTGATGGAGCATTCGGCCAAGGACGGCCCGAAGCTTTTGAAGAAATGCAACCTGCCGCTGACCGGCGAGCATGTCGTCGACATGGTGGTGACGGATCTCGCGGTCTTCACCATCGACCGGCACGGCAAGGACGGCATGGCGCTGATCGAGCTTGCCGACGGCGTCACGCTCGACGAAGTGAAGTCGAAGACCGAAGCCGAGTACCGCGTCGCGCTGAAGAACGCGTGACGTGCCATTCGGTGGGGCGGTCGCAGCCTGTGATCCGCGCCGCGCGTCCGGAAGACGCCAGGTTTATTGCCCGTAATATCCTGCCGTCGCAGCGCGGCCCGAGGCCGCGCGGCTGGTTCGACATCGCGCTCGGCTGGCCTGAGCCGCAGTGCATGGCCTTCGTGGAGTGGATTGCCGTCGCGCAACAAAAATCCTGGTGGCACGTTCGCACTTCCTCGTCGCCGAGTTCGATGGCGTACCCGCCGCGTCGCTCTGTGCGCTGCCTGCGGCCGGAATCGGCGTCGCGGCGCGCGCGGCGATTGCTGAAGTCGCCGGGCAGACGGGCCTGAACTCATCCGAACTGGCCGCAATATTTCAGCGCGTCGCATACTCGTCCAAATGTTGGGTGCAGGGCAGCGATAGCGAGTGGCTGCTCGAGCACGCCGCCACGCTGCCGGCCTATCAAGGTCGCGGGCTGATGCAGGCGCTGATCGAACACGCGTTGGACAAGGGCAGGGCCGCGGGCTTTTCGCGCGCCTCGATCTCGTTCCTGATCGGCAACGAGCCGGCCGAGCGATGCTACGCCAGGGCCGGCTTTGCCTTTGCCGAAGAAAAACACGACCCGGCCTTCCAGGCGCTGACCGGCGCGCCGGGTTTCCGCAGGTTTGCGCGAGCGATCTAGTCGGCACCCATCGTCCTGAGGTGCGCGCTCTTGCGCACCTCGAAGGATGTGCTGCAGGCACCTTTTTAGCTTCCATCCTTCGAGGCTCGCTGCGCTCGCACCTCAGGATGACTGCTGCCCACTTCCTTTACATCACGCCGCGGCGGCGGCGACTTCCTCCAGTCCGCGGTTGCGCGTCTCCACGCCCCAGGCCCACACCACCACGATCTGAACCACCACTAGGCCGATCATCAGCCAGACCACGCCCGGCAGTTGGTAGGATGCCATCAGCGCGCCGACGATGAAGGGCGACACCACGGTAGCACCCCGTCCGAGCGTGTTGCAGATGCCGTTGGCGCGCAGTCTGATCTCGGTCGGGAACAGTTCGGTGGTGTAGACGCCGAACAGGATCGCGGTCTGCACATAGATCGCGACGATCAGCACGAAGCCGACCGAGAGCACGATGGTCGGATCCGACGCCGCGCTGAAGCGGGCATAGACATAGCCGCTCACGATGGTGACGATCGACGCGCCGATGATGCTCCAGCGCCGTCCGATGGTGTCGGACAGCCAGGCGCCGAGCGCGCAGCCGACCAGCGACGCCGCCGACAGCACCAGCGTGTAGGCCAGCGAATTCGCGATGGTCAGCCCCTGGCGCAGGAAGAATTGCGGCAGGAAGATCACGAAGCCGAAGATCAGGGTATTGATCGTGATCAGCACCCAGGAACCGACCAGCATCCGCTGCAGCAGCGGCGGCTTCAGCAGGTCGGAGACGCTGACCTGGGGCGCCGGCGGCACGGCCATTGCCGGCGGCAGGATTGCACCGGCCGCGGATTCCTGCTCGATCGACTGCATCAGGGCTTCGGCTTCCGCGCTGCGTCCCTGCGATTCAAGCCAGCGCGGCGACTCCGGGAGATTCTTGCGCAGGTACCAGACGATCAGCGAGCCGACGCCGGCAATGACGAACATCGGACGCCATCCCCAGGCCGGGATGATCAGATAACCGAGCAGGGCAGTCACCGGGAATCCGCATACCGTGAGGAACGCCATCATCGACAGCCAGCGCCCGCGCGTCGCCGGCGGAACGAACTCGGTCAGCGTCGAGTAGCCGACGACGATTTCAGCGCCGAGGCCGAGGCCCTGCACGAAGCGGCAGACGATCAGCTGGTTCATGTCCTGGGCGAAAGCCGCCGCCAGCGACGCCAGCCCGAAGATCAAAAGATTGATCTGATAGGTGAACCGCCGCCCCATCCGGTCGCCGACAAACCCGGTGATCAGCGCGCCCAGCGTCATGCCGACAAAGGTCAGCGAGATGAACTGCAGGTTCTGCGGCACGGTCGAGAATTTGGTCTGGACCGCCGAGGCCAGCACGCCGCCGGCGATATAGAGGTCGTAACCGTCGAAAAACATGCCGGCGCCGACCAGGGCGAAAATCCGGTAGTGGAACGACGAGATCGGAAGCCGGTCGAGACGTGCGCCGGCGTTTACTGCGATAGCCATTGTTGGTTTCCCCCTTGTGATGTCTGGATACGGCACCGGCCTTCTTTGGGCGCGGCATCGCCGCCGGTTTTCAGTTTTATTGGCGCTAGTTCAATCGTCGCTGCCCCGCCGTGTCGCGGTACCAGTCGAACGGCTGGTCGTGGGTCGCCACCATCACGCTCTTGGTGTTGAAGTGATCGTCGAAACTTTCGGAGCCGAATTCGCGCCCGACCCCTGAATCATCGACACCGCCCCAGGGCGAAGCCGGATCGAGCCGGTGATGATCGTTGACCCAGACGATGCCGGCCTTGACCGCGGATGCCAGGCGATGGGCGCGGCCGACGTCGCGGGTGCGGATCGCAGCCGCGAGCCCGAACGGCGAATCATTGGCGAGCCGCAACGCGTCGGCCTCGTCGGTGAACGGCGTCACCGAGGTGAAGGGACCGAATACTTCCTGCTGGAAGATCCGCATATCGGACTTCACGTCCGCAAACACCGTCGGTTCGACGAAGTAACCGTTCTCATGACCGGGCACTTTGGCAGCGTTACCGCCGGTGACCAGCCGCGCGCCGTCCTCGCGGCCGAACCCGCAAAACAGCAACACGCGGTCGCGTTGCCACGCCGAGATCACCGGTCCGAGCTGGGTCGCGGGATCGAAGGGATCGCCGATGCGGATATTTTCCGTCTTGGCCTTCAGCTTCGCCACGAACTCGTCGTAGATCGAGGCCTGCACGATGTGGCGCGCGGCGCAGACGCAGGTCTGGCCGGCGCCGATGAAGGCGCCGAACGCGGCATAGTTGACCGCCTGGTCGACGTCGAAATCGTCGAACACCATGACCGGCGTCTTGCCGCCGAGTTCCAGGGTCTGGTGCGCGAATACTTTCGCGGCCGAGCCCGCGGCGATGCGGCCGGCTTCGGTGCCGCCGGTCAATACCAGCTTGTTGATATCGGGATGCTCGGCCAGCATCTTGCCTGCGCTCTGGCCGAGCCCGCACACGACATTGAACACGCCGGGCGGCAGGCCCGCCTCGCTGAAAATCCGCGCCAGCTTCAGGGTGGTCAGCGGCGTGTATTCCGACGGCTTGACCACGGTGACGCATCCCGTCGCCAGTACCGCGGCCAGCGATTTGCACATGATCATCAAGGGGTGGTTGAACGGCGTGCAGTTGGCGACGATGCCGATCGGCGAGCGCAAGGTGTAGTTCAGATAGGCGCCTTCGACCGGGATGACGGCGTCGCGGCGCGACAGCGCCAATCCGGCAAAGTAGCGGAAGAAATCCGGCAGCCGCGACAGCTGGGCGCGCGTCTCGTTAACCGGACGGCCGTTGTTGAGCGTTCCCAGCCGGTACAGCTGCTCCAGATTGGCCTCGAAGGCATCCGCCAGCCGGTTGACCAGCCGCGCGCGGGCGCGGATGTCCATGCCGCCCCAGGCCTGTCCCTCGAAGGCGGCCCGCGCGCTTTTCATGGCCCGGTCGATATCTTCCGCGGTCGAATCCGGAATCCGCGCGATCACATCGCCGGTGGCGGGATTGCGGACATCGAGCAACCCGGAGCCTGCTTCGACCTCGCGGCCGTCGACGAAATTGCCGTGGATTTCGACCACGGCGGGCCTGGCGGAAATGTTCAAAGGCCGCTCCCTTCGACGATCACCGCGTTGCGCCTGAGCGCCGGCAGCACACGTTTTTCGGTCTGCGCGATATGCGCCTTGATGATGCGCGCCGCTGCCCGGGAATCGCGGCGCTGCATCGCCTCGATCAAGGCGACGTGCTCGGCGACAAGTTGCGCCGGGTCGTGGCCCCGGACATTGGCCACGCTGACGCGCACCAGGCGATCGGCCTGTCCGATCAGATCGCACAGGGCTGAGGCCATGCGGCGGTTGCCCGAGGCATGAGCCAGCGCAGAGTGAAAGCCGCGGTTATAGGCGATGAAGTCCTCGCGGTTGCCCTCGAAGCGCCTGAACGCGTCGAGCGCCTTGAGGACATTCTCCGGCGCACTCTCGATGGCTTGCGCGACGCAGGCGGGCTCCAGCGCCAACCGGAACCGCAACAGGTCGCGCGCATCCGCCAGCGAGATCGGATTGACCCGGTAGCCCTGGCGCGGCTGCACGGTGACGAGATGTTCGCGTTCCAGCCGCAGCAACGCCTCGCGCACCGGCTGGCGGCTGACGACGTAGCGCGCGGCGAGATCCTGCTCCCGCATATCGTCGCCGGGGGCAAGACGGCAGGTCAGAATATCAGACCGCAGGTTTTCATAGACATTGTCGCGCAAAAGCATGGTTTATTTCCCACGATATGCCGATAACCTTGCAGCCGTGAAATATCACGTCAAGCGACAAAGGTTGGAATAGGCCGAATTTTGATTTATCAGTCGGGTCTGATCGCGCGGCGCCGCTGTCGCGGCTTTGAAAATGAGTGACGCATGGACCGACTTTTCGCCAACGGCACCGTCAACGCCGCGCAGTTCGGCAACGGGCCGCCGCTTTTCCTGTTGCATTCGCTGTTGTCGGATCGCGCGAGTTTCGACGCCGTCATTCCGGTTTTGTCGCAGTCGTTCCGCCTGATCGTTCCCGAACTGCCGGGCTTCGGCCAGTCCGCGGCCGTCAACGGCGATTTTGTCGCCGTCGCCGACCGGATGGCCGAGGCGGTGAAAGAGGCCGCCGGCGGCGAGAGTACAATCGTGCTCGGCAATGGTTATGGCGGGTTCGTCGCGCTGCAAATGGCCATTCGCCATCCCGGCATCGCCACCCGGCTCATTCTCGCCGATTGCGGGGCGGCGTTTTCGCCAGGCGGCCGCGAGGCCTTTCGCAATATGGCGGCGGCCTCGAAGGCCAAGGGATTGGCCGCAATTACCGACGTCGCGATGCGCCGGCTGTTTGCGCCGGAATTCCAGGCCCGGCATCCGGACCTGATGCGCGAGCGCCGCGAGGCGTTCCTGCGGACCGACCCGTATGTGTTCCGCGCGGCCTGCGCCGCGCTGGCGCAGCTCGACCTCCGGCCCGAGCTTGAAAGAGTCAAGGTTCCCGTGCTGGTGCTGGTCGGCGAACATGACGAGGCGACGCCGCCGCCGATGTCGCATGAACTGGCCGCGGGCCTGCCGAACGCGCGTCTCCAGGTCATTCCGGGTTGCGCGCATGTGCCGCAGCTGCAATCGCCCGGGGTTTTTCTGGAGGCGATCCGCGATTTCTTGCCGGTATCGCAAAGTGCCGCGTGAGATCGGCCCGCTTTGTTTGGCTTCGCCTGCTGACAATTTGAGCAGGGCGAATACATTATCCGTTCGACGATGGCATGGCTGATGCCTAGTCTTGTGACGGGAGTGCCCGCTGGATGCGTACAATTCTGGACTATTGCAGCGGGGGAGTTCAGCGGGCGGTGCCCGCGGGAACGCTCATCATCCACGAAGGCGGAACCACCGGACATCTCTATGTCCTGATCGAGGGACGGCTCGAGGTCATCAAGGGCGACACCGTGGTCGCCAGCATCACCGAACCCGGCGCGGTGGTCGGAGAAATGTCGTTTCTGCTCGACAAGCCGCACACCGCGACGGTGCGCGCGGCGTCGGCTTCGACGGTTTACGAATTCGACGACGCCGCCTCGTTTCTGCGCGATCAGCCGGCCGTGGCGCTATTGATCGCGCGTCTGCTGGCGCAGCGTCTCAATGTCGCCACCACCTATCTCGCCGACATCATGCATCAATACGCCGGTCACGGCGATCACCTGTCGATGGTCGGCGAAATCCTGCAGAGCATGATCAACCTGCCGCCGACAACGGTCTCGCCAGGTTCGGATCTGCAATCCGACCCAAGGATGTGAACCACGCCGGCGGATCGGTCATCGGCGCCGCCGGCCGCTGTATCGGCGCGTTGAGGTCGATATATTGCTCGTCGCCGATCGGCAGCCAGAATGCCATTCCGGCATCGATGTCGAGCACCATGTAGACCGGCGGCCTCCCGGGCTGAAGGCCGCCATTGAATACCCAGGTGTTTCCGATTCGGTCGAACCACGATCCATCGGGGATGAACGGCGATTGATGCACATGGCCCGAGATCACCATTGAAGGCTGGTAGGTCTCGATCCGCTGCGCCAGATCGACGTCGCCGAAAAAGCGCTTGCCGCCCCAACTGGTGGGCGAATTCGCCGGCGGCGCATGATGCACCCAGACCCATCGCTTTAAACGTTTCGGGGCGGTCTCGCGAAGCTGCTGCTCGAGTCCCTGCTTGACCAAAGGCCCATCCCACCAAGGAAGTACCGTGAACAGCGTGTCGCCGATCGTCAGGCTGTCGCCGTCGCAGGCGATGCCGAGCTGGCGCACCTCGGCGATCCATCTTGAAATCTTCTCGCCCTCGGCATTGCGTTCGTCGAGGTCGTGATTTCCCGAGCAGAGGATCACCCTGGTGACGCCGGACAGCAGCGACAGGTACTTTTTCACGACGACGATCTGGGCGCGAAAGTCGACATAGGATCCGATGTCGAGCGCGTCGCCGGCGAAGATCACCAGGTCGAAACTGGGAGCGGCGCTCAGCAGCCAGTCCAGTTGGGGCAGCGAATAATGCAGGTCGGCGACGACAAGGCAACGCATGCTCAAAAGATCCGTTCGGAATCAAAATTGCGCGATCTCTCGGCACTTGTATTCAATGCCGCGGCAATATCCATATCCGATGGGACCGATCAAGCGCGACAGATTCCCGCACGGGCGGGTGGGCGCGCGAAATCAGGCGTTGGCGATCGCATGGGTGAACACCACCTCGACCAGCGTGCCGGAATGCGCGCCGGTCTTGATCGCGAATTTGGCGCGGTTGGCTTCGACCAGCGCCTTGGTCAGCGACAGGCTGACGCCGGAACCGTCGGAGGCCTGGTCCGACGGCGCCGGGGTGCGGAACGGCTCCAGCGCGGCGGCGACCTCGTCGTCGTTGAGCCCGTGGCCGGTATCGCGGACTCGCAACACCACTTCGCCGAAATCCGACAGCGCGGTGGAGACGATGACCTGGCCGCCGGCATTGGCGAGATGAATCGAGCTGCCGATCAGGTTCAGGATGATCTGGCGCAGGGCGCGGACGTCGGCGACCACCGGCGGCAGCATATGCGCCAGCGAGGTGCGGATGATGATGCGTTCGCGATTGGCCTGCGGCTGCATCACGGCGACGCATTGCTCGACCAGGTCATTGAGGTTCTGGTTGGCGAAGGTGAGGTCGAGCTTGCCGGTCTCGATCCGCGACAGGTCGAGCAGGTCGTTGACGATGGCGATCACGCGCTCGCCGGATGCGCGGATGTCCTTCATGTATTCGACGTAACGCTCGTTGCCGAGCTTGCCGAACCGCTCGCCGATCATCACCTCGGCAAAGCCGATGATGGCGTTGAGCGGCATGCGGACCTCATGGCTGATCCGCGCCAGCATGTCGGCCTTGGCGCTGGCCGCGCGATCGGTCAGCCGCCGCGCCTGCTGCAACTCGCTCTCGCTCTTTTTGCTTTGCGACAGGTCGCGGAACACCGCGAAGAAATTCGGGCTGTCGGCTTGCGTCCGTCCCATCGTCATCGACAGCGGGATGAGACCGCCGCCATGGACGCGGCCCAGCACCTCGCGTCCGTGATCGAGCAGGCTGGCGGCGGCGGCGTCCCCGGTGCTTTGCAGATAATCCCTGACCGCGCGCTGGCTTTCCGGCGCGAACAGCTCGGCGAGATTGCGTTGCACAAGCTCGGGACCGTCATAGCCGAACAGCGCCTCGGCGCTGCGATTGCACGAATTGATGTTGCCCTCGGCGTCGAACATCATGACGCCTTCGGCCGTGGTGTCGAGGATGGCGCCGAGTTCCTCGGCAGCGGCGTGACCGGCTTCCGGGGGCGCTGCGACGGGAGCCGTGCCGGTGAGGGCGGCGGCGACGCTGCCGGTTTGGGCGCCCGAGAAAATCAGCGCCAGTGCCGAATCCTGGTCCCATGAAATCGTGAACAGATGCGCTTCGGTCGCCGACGACGGCGCGTGTTGCGACGGGGATTGGCTCGCAGAGATCGTCACCGGCGTGCCGGTAGTCGAAGTGCTGCTGGCGCTCGATACGCCGGGTTCGACATAGAGAGCGTCGAGGCCGCCGGCTTCTTCCAGCGCATACAGGGTCTGATACCCCATGCGGTCGAGAAAGGCGCGGTTGGCGTAGAGCAGCCGGTCGAGCCGGTAGATCAGCACGCCGACGGGAACAAGATCGAGCAGCATCTTGTCGCGCCCGGTTTCGCCGCGCGCCGGCGGCTCCGGGGGCGCCAGCCATTCCGGTTGTTCGCTCACGGGTTCGGTCATGTCGGCCGTGGCCGGCGGACCAACGACAGCTTCGGGAGCCGCGGCTGTTTCAGGCGTGGCGGGCGCGCCGTCGTCGGTGTCGAGCCGCGCCGACAATTGCCGGGCGAGTTCGTTGAAGGCGCTGTTTTCAACCGGCGTCAGGACCGGCGATTTCGGTTCGCCGATCGGTCGAAACGGCAGGACGTTCAGCATTTCGTTGGGGGTTTCCACGGGCGTTTCCACATCGGTTTGTTGTGAAGTCTCGGAAGCAATCGAGGCAGGAGTTTGGGTTTCGGCTGGCCGGTCTGTGGCAGGCGTGCCGGCCAGGAGGGATTCATCGCGGCGCGCTGCTTCAAGCCGCGTCAGCGCGTCGAGATCGCGGCAAACGCCGAAGCCGCGATAGCCGCTGAAATGGCGCGCGCGATCGAACACCGGCAACCCGGACAATTCCACCGGCAACCGGGCGCCGCCGTCGACGGGCCAGTTCAAGATGATGCCGCTCCAGGTCTCCCGCGTGGCGATCGCCTTGACGACGCGGCCATCGGGATCGAGGCCGAATGCTTCGGCGATGTCGCTCCACAACCGGCCAAAGCCTGCGGCGGTGCGTTCGCCGATCAGGTGGCTGAATTCGTCGGAGCCGAGCGAGAAGCGGCCCTCGGCATCCATCTGCCATGTGAAGCGCAGCGGCTGCCGGCGCGGGGCGGGCTCGGCGGCCGGTTCATCGGCGACCGCTTCGACATAGGGCGAGGGTTCATGCGGCTGGTCGGGGGCGCTGGCTTCGGCAACGGGTTCGACGGCTGCCGCAACCTGTGATTCCGCGAATTCGTCGATCAACGCGAATTCGGCCGGGGCTTCGCCGGTCGTGGCGGGCTGTTCGTAATCGGGGATCGTCGCGGTCGGCGGCTCTACCGGTTCGACCGCTGCGGCCACCGGCAATGGCGGTGCGATATGCCGGAGATGTCCGGCTGAGGTTGCGCCCGGCGCAAACAGCGCCACGAGGCCGACATCCGCGCCGCGGCCGACACGCTGCAGCACCATGTGACCGATGCCGATCGGGGTCTCGGCGCGGCCCTGCTTCAGCGCGTCGCTGCGCGCCTCGCCAAGGCCTGCCTCGCCAAGGCCTGCTTCGGCAAGGTTGGCAAAACCGGGCAGCGATCGCGCGGCGTCGCTGGCGCCGACCAACTGGCCGTCGCGCGCAAAGGCCGCAACCGGCCCATCGATCCCTTCGACCAGCCGTTGCAGCCGCTCAGCCAGCGGCATCGCGCGCCCGGCGGCTTCGGCGGCCGCCACCAGGATGCCGTGGCTGCCATCGGCAAAATCCAGCCGCGCGCAGCCGCAGGTGACGAGGGTGCCGAGGGTCGCGCCAAAGCCGCGCATTCGCTCCAGCCGGATCGCGCCGCTTGACGGCAGCCGGCCTGCGAGTTGCGCCACCTGTCGCCGATGTTGATCGGCCGGTCCGAAGGTCTGCTCGGCCAGTGCAGCGCCATTGGCGGCGCCGAACAGCCCGGCGCCGACCGGGTTGGCCCACAGAATCCGCGTGCCGTCGCTCGACCACAGCCATGCCGGCAAGGCACTCGTCGCGTGCACCGCCAGTCGCGGATCGCTGACGCCCTGCAACTGGAATTCCGCATGATTCATGGTGGATGACGTGACCAATGGGTTTGGCCGCGCGCATCAAGGGCGCCGCAACGCGACGGCCAGGCGGCAACAGCCTTAACGAACCGTTAGTATCGCCCGCGCGGGAGTTCAGGTCCACGGCCTGCCGGTCGCGGAAACCTTCAATGCGGCGATAACCTTAACCCGTCTGAACCCTGGTTTGGGTCATCGCGTTGAGTTGTTTCAGTTGGACCGTTGCAAAAGCCGATCCATCGGTCACGATGGGGAACCGATGGGGGGCGCCGCCAACTTAAACAGGAGTGGGACCATGACTGAGGATGGACGTAACCGTTTCGAGATTCCAAAGGAAATACGATCGATGGCCGAGGCGAGCCTCGATCAGGCCCGCCAGACCTTCGAGAAATTCGTCGCCAGCGCGCAGCAGACCGCCGGATCGATCGAGGAGCGGGGTGCCACAGTGCGCGCCGGCGCCAAGGACATCGGCGCCAAGGCGATTTCCTATGCCGAAAAGAACGTGCAGTCGTCGCTGGATTTTGCCCAGGCGTTGCTGAAGGCCAAGGACCTGACCGAAGTGATGCGGCTCCATAGCGAATTTATTCAGGCCCAGATGCGGTCGCTGGCCGAGCAGGCGAGTGAAATGGGCCAGGCCGTCAGCCGCGCGGCGATGGATGCGGCCAAGCCGAAAAGCTGAGGCGTTTCAGAGACCTTGAGCTGCAACGGGGAGGGATTTCGGCCCACTTGGACCCAAGGCTTCGCCTTGCCTTAGATGGGGCGCGCCAGGGCAGAAATGTGGCATCGCACCTTAAATTTCGTTGCATTGCACAAAATTGACATGATAGGGGTATTACGTCTCGGTTGCCCGACGAAGGGCACTCCCTCTGCGTGACTGGTCGACATTTCCTCCGGCCCTTTTTGCCCCCGGCAAGTTTGGCCGCCGAGCGTTCGCAGGGGTTAGCTTTGTTTCACCCCATTGAAGGACGCATGCCATGGCAAATCCCAACGATCCGTTCTCCGCTTCCGTCATCCCGTTTGAAGTCCCCGAACAGATGCGCGCGTTCGCCGAGAAGGGCGTTTCGCAGGCCCGCGACAACTACGCCAAGTTCAAGGACGTCGCCGAGACCCATAACGGCACCATCGAAGCGGTGTTCTCCAGCGCCAGCAAGGGCGCCAGCGAATTCTCCGCCAAGCTGATGGAATTCATGAAATCCAACACCACTGCTACTCTCGACTTCGCGCAGGCGCTGATCGGCGTGAAATCGCCCTCGGAAGCAATCGAGCTGTGGAGCTCGCATGCCAAGAAGCAGTTCGAGGCGTTCACCGCCAACACCAAGGAACTCGCCGAACTGAGCCAGAAGGTCGCGACCGAGACGGTCGAGCCGATCAAGGCCAACGCGTCGAAGTTGTTCAAGCCCGCCGCCTGATCGCGCACCGTTCCCGTTCAAAAAAGCCCGGGCGGTCAGCCCGGGCTTTTGTTTGCGCGTTGTCATTGCATTCGCAGGGACGTTTCCCGGCCTTGCCAAAGACAGGCGTTGCACCTAGTTTCCGCCCCGATCGGCGACCCTTTTTCGGGGCCGACAAGGATGCAGTTGTAGCTCAGTTGGTTAGAGCGCCTGTCTGTGGAACAGGAGGTCGGTGGTTCGAGCCCACCCAACTGTACCAATAAAACCGGCCTTTCCTGCATCCGTCCTGTGAATATCCCGTGAGTCGAAGCGAAGGCCGCCGCGCCAGGCGTCCGACATCAGGCAGCGGGATCCATCAATCTCCGCGGAAGATTGCGAAGCCGGTTCGGGATCAGCAGATTGTTTCGCAGCCGCATCACGCGAAATTGGGGACCGTCTTCCACGATCTTGAAAAGGGTCAGTATCGGCTGATAGCGGGTGCGGCGGTAATCGTGCAGCACCACGATGGTGTGTCGGTGGCACAGCAAGGACGCCACGAACGCACATTCCATTCTTCGCCGGCCGTCGATGAAGATGAAATCGAATTTCGTTCCGAAACTGAGCGGAAGCGTCGAGTAGTTCAAACCCGCGTCGCGGTCACTTTCGGCGGTTCCGCGCAAATCGATGGTGAAAGGCCGGAAGCCGCTCCAGTCCGGAAGCTGCGGCAACAACTCGGCCATGTAGGGCTTGTTGTCGTCGAGGGAAAAGAAACGGTCGAGCGACAATTCTTTTCGCCACTGCAGGATTGCCATCGTGCTGAGGCCGACGCCCCATTCCAGATAGGCCCGCGTTCGTGGCTTGACGTATCTCAGCAGGATGCGTCGCAATTCGGAAAGATAGTCGGACCCGTAACAATCGTCCGGCCGCGTTTCGCCAAAAAGAACGATTTCCGCCATGCCCTGAAGCTACACCTGCAACTTCCCCGGGAGCAACATCGAGACCGCGGATTCATTTCCGCGCGGTCAGACAGACATCGTCCATGAACAGCGCATCGATGCCCGACTTGCGGAACGTGACGATCGCGTCGGTCGGTGTGCACACGATCGGCTCGCTGTCGTTGAAGGACGTGTTGATGACGAGCGGCACGCCGGTTCGCGCAAAGAAGCAGGATATCAGCTCGTGAAAGCGCGGATTTGATTCGCGCCGCACCAGCTGCACCCGGGCGCTGCCGTCGCGGTGCAGGACGGCGGGGATGCGATTGCGCTGCTCGGGCCTGACCGGACATGCAAACAGCATGAATTCGTGACTCCTGGTGTGGGCGCCGACCTCGAACCATTCGTCGGCGTGTTCGGCCAGCACGCTCGGTGCGAAGGGGCGGAAGTCCTCGCGGTGCTTGACCATTTGATTGAGGATGTTGCGCATGTCCGGGCGGCGCGGATCGGCGAGCAGCGACCGGTTGCCCAGCGCGCGCGGCCCGAACTCCATGCGCCCCTGAAACCAGGCGACGATCTTGCCGTCCGCCACCATGTCGGCGGCGTCGCGCGCCGGGGACTTGCTGCGCCGGGGCTTCAGACCGGCCGACTCGACCGCCGCCAGGATTTCGCGCCGGTTGAACGCGGGACCCAGATAGGGCGTGGAGCTGCCGCGCCCGGGGCGGGATTTCTGCTTGGCGCAATGCACGGCAAAGGCGGCTCCAACAGCGGTGCCTGCATCGTGCGGCGCGGTGGGTATGAACACATCGGAAAAATCGCCGGATTTCCGGATCAGGTCATTGGTCACGCAATTGAGCGCGACGCCGCCGGCAAAGCACAGTTTGTCGAGCGGCACCTTGCGCTTGAGGCGCCGGACCATCGCCAGCACCGCCGCATTGGTGGCCTCCTGGAGGGCCGCCGCGATATCGGCATGTCGCGGCAGCATTCCCGTACCCGGCTCCCAAGGCGGACCGAGCAAGCTCTCTATCCGGCTCGACTTGGCCGATTGAAAGCCGATCGCCTCCGGGTCCACGGCATATTTATCCTTGCCGACCTGCACGATCGACTGGAATGCGCGATGGAAGACCTCGGGATTGCCGTAGGCGGCGAGGCCCATGACCTTCGAGGCGTCGTAGGTCGAAAAGCCGATATAGTTGCAGACGATCTCCCATACAAAGCCAAGCGAATGTGGATAGTCGAATGTCTCGACCGGCTCGATGCGCCCCTCGATTCCCTTCCACAGCGTCGTGCCGGCGGCCTCGCCGATGCCATCGATGACGAGGATGGCCGCGCCATCGAAGCCTGACGGGAAATAGGCCGAGGCGGCATGGGCCAGATGGTGGGGGACGAAATGAAATCGTTGCCCAAGCCGGCGTCCAAGAACATCGTCGGCGACGCCGCGCACCTGGCCGAGCCGCAGCAGGAAGACCTCCTCGAACCGCGGATCCGCCCACCACTGCGGGCGAAATCGCTTTCGGCGCAGTTGCGGGTCGAACGAATATGCCACGTGATCGATATCGCGGGCGGTGAGCCCGGCATAATTCAGGCAGAAGCGGATCGCCTGTTCGGGGAATTGATGCGGGTTGTCGACATCGGGCAGCTTGCCGTACTTGATGCGATTGAACCGCTCTTCCTCGACGGCGACGACGAGCTTGCCGTCGACGAGCAGTGCCGCGGCCGAGTCGTGATACACGGAATTGATTCCAAGAATGTTCACGCGTCCTCCTTTGCTCGCATCATTCCTTCCGCCCTGCGACCATCGTCATGGCTCTCCTTGATCGCCATGTCCGCGCTGCCAGTAACGGACATTTGCACCGCGACGATAACTGCCGCCGGCGCCAGTCCCCAGGGATCATCATGTCGCGGTCTAGTGTCCAAGCTCGACATCCGGAAGACGCCGGGAGCCGCCGTCAGTCCGGGCGAGAGGGCGTGCAATCATGCAGGCGATAAGCCGAACGCCCCGACAGGCACGTAGTCGCCGTCGCTTTCCTTTGCCTGGCTGGAACCTCGCTTTCTGCGACTCTCGCTATTCGCGCGGCGATGACGGAAATCCAAACGCCGCAGGCTGGTCAGAGCGCCGCTGACGCAACTGATTGCCAACTCGACCGTCCTTTTCAAAACGTACAGTACCACTCCCACCCGTCCGATCATGCTGAGCAGGAATACCATCGCAAAAACGTCAATGTAGGCCAGCAAATCGCCCACCAGCATCAGCTCGGGAGGGATAGGTATCCTGTGCAAGTAAGCAAAGACAAGAATCACTACGGGGATGAAGGCGATGACTTCCCTCAGTGTCACTCGGTCCAAAGCCGCCGCAAGCTGCACGACGAAAACATCCCAAAGCCAATCGCCGAAAGCCGCCGGCTTATCGACAGTCCACTTCCTCCACAATCCATGTTTCATAGCTGCTCTCGCCATCGAACCACAGGTAAAGAACATTCTCACGTTTCGAACAGGTTTGAGCAAGGACCAAGATCGCGCTCTTGCACGAACATATGCCCTTTACCGAACCGCTTTCACCTCTGAAGGTACTCACCGGATGGAAGGTCCGTTCCGGGTCAAACGCGGTCCTGACGGCGCGAGCCTTTGCCCTGGGAAGGATCGGGGATCCACGGTTCGGAATGCGATGCTAGTAATTCTGGTAGGAAAAATAGAGCAGCACGATTCCAGCTCCGGTGAAGAACAGGCTGAAAATATTACGTATCGCGAAAATGGCCCGCTCCTGTCCCAAAATACGGACCCACATCTGTCCCCTGCGATCCTTGGTAACCATCCAGACGGCAAATCGGGGACTGGCAATATACGCAACGCCAAGTCCGAGGCAGAAAACCGCAAGCATCAAAAGCAGGAAATAGGTTGGCATTCGAAATCAACCCTGCTCATCGAAGGACGGGCGCTCACCCTGATCTTAAATTACGCCATGTGGAATGTGGGCGCGCCGTTCTTCATGGCGATTTGCCTTTACTGCCAGCCAGGCACGCCATCCACGCGCATCGTCTCGAGTTGAGGCAGATCGAAGCCGAAGTGCTGTGCGACAAGCGAACGCAGGGCTTTGCGATCCTCCAACTGCGTGGCCTCGGCGACACCATTGCGGATCACGTGGACGCCTTGGTTCATGACGTTAACACGGCCCTCCCTGGTTGCGGCGCTGGCGAGGATGTTGTGGGTGAAGAAGGAGGCCGGATGGGTAGCGATGTAGTGGTTCATCATCTCGAAATCGACGGGATGTTCCTCTTCCATGGTCGACACCCAGCCCTGGATCTCTTCGCCGTCACGGGCGACGTAGAGGAACCAATCATTGCCTTCGCGGACGAGGCGGTGCGTGGGGGCGCCGGTCGGGATTGGAGTGCCGTCGATCGGGATAGGTTGGGGGCAGGCGAAGGGGCCGAAGCCAGGATCGACGACGTAGGTAGTGCCGCCGGTTGTGACCGTGAGGAACATGTGCTGGCGCACACTTTCGTGGCGCGGTTCGAAAAGCAGGACGCGGGAAGCGTGTCTCACGGGGTTAAAGCCGATCGCCCCAAGTGCGGCATACATCAGGCTTGCGTGTTCGAAGCAATAGCCGCCACGACGGGCGGTGACGATCTTGGCTTGCAGACTTTCGGGGTCAAGGCGAATTGGGCGACCGAGCAGGACGTCGAAGCTTTCGAAGGGGATGTGGGCGTTATGGTCGCGCAGGATGGCGGCGAGGGTATCGTAGGTCGCGGTGCGGGGGCCGGAGTAATTGATGCGCGCAAGGTAAGCGTCGAGGTCCAGGGGTTGCGCCATCTTGTTCTGGCTCCTAACGCTTGCAGGGTGTTCATCGTGCAAGTGAGGATAGCGCTTTGGCGCGGAGACGACAATCAGGTTGCCTGCCGCCGGCATGTCCCGGTTGGCGCCAACGAGAGACCCAGAGAGCTTCGCTATTCGATCACCCGTCGGCGGAGGCGGACCTCCGGCGCGGGCACGGCCTAATCCTGTGCCACCCTGGGGGAACAACCGGTTGCCACTGACGTTGGTGAGGCCGTACCCACATGCGGTTTTCAGATGCAAAAGTCATTCATGATCGCCTGCAGCCTGGTAGTCGCATTGTCGGTGGCGGGCTGTTCCGGACCGAAGGGCGACAAGGGCGACAAAGGCGATAAAGGCGACCCCGGCCTCGCCGGTCCGAATGGGCCTGCCGGACCGCAAGGCCCGCAAGGTCCTCCCGGAAAAAACGGTGAAAACGGCGTGTCGCCGCCACCCCAATTCCGTGTTGTCAGGTCGTCCTCCGATGGAGGTGTGTCGCGGCCAGCGATGTGCGGGATCGACGAGGTGATGGTGAGCGCGACCTGTCTGTCGAAAACCGGGTCGGCGGATCAGGCGCCCAAAACACTCGGTGACAGCGGTGCTGCCTGCGATCCGCGTTCCGGTCAGTCCGAGATCCCAAGCGTGGTGATCCTGTGCGCCAAGCGCGAACCGTGATCCGAAGCCAGGCTTCGACGCCCGCCGCGTCGCAGGTCTTGCGATCTCTCCGCCCGTCGATGGTCAAGCCGAGCAACCCGTCGCTATTGTCCATCACCTGGATAGCAGCAGCATCCAGCGGGCTGGCTGAAGCGGCCGCGGACGCGGTGTTGGCCCGGATCCTGCTTTGACAGGGTGGTCGTAACCTGATCCATTTCCAGCCACTCCGGGCTTCTGCGATGCAGGGGCATCGAGAGGTGAATCAACCATTGCGCATCAGCGAGGAGCCGAACCGATGAATGAGCGGGACCTTCGAAACCTGATTGCAGATGTCAAGACCGGCCGATTGTCGCGGCGGGCCTTTGTCCAGCGGATGATTGCGCTTGGCCTGACGGCGCCGATGGCCGGCATGATGCTGGGCCATTCCGGGGTGGCGATGGCTGCGACCCCGATCCCGTACAAGCCGACCAAGGCCGGCGGCGGCGGGCCCCTTAAACTTTTGTATTGGCAGGCGGTGACCCTGCTCAATCCGCATTTTGCCGTTGGAACCAAGGATCAGGAGGGCTCCCGGATCTTTTACGAGCCGCTGGCGGGATGGGACAGCGAAGGCAGTCTGGTTCCGGTGCTGGCCGCCGAGATTCCGAGCAAAGACACCGGCAGCCTCCCCGAGGATGGGCTCTCGGTGGTCTGGAAGTTGAAGAAGGGCGTCAAATGGCATGACGGGGCGCCGTTCACGGCGGACGATGTTGTGTTCACGTGGGAGTATGCGCGAACGCCCGAAACTGCAGCCGTCACGGTCGCCAGCTACAAGGATATCAAGGTCGAGAAGATCGACGACTTTACCGTTCGCGTGATCTTCGCAAAGCCGACGCCGTTCTGGGCCGACGCCTTTGTCGGCGCGTCCGGCATGATCATCCCAAAACACCTGTTTGCGGACTATATCGGAGGCAAGTCGCGCGACGCGCCGACCAACCTGAAGCCGGTGGGCACTGGGGCTTACCTGTTCGTCGACTTCAAGCCGGGCGACACCGTCAGCGCCAGGCTCAATCCCGACTATCACGTTCCGAACCGGCCCTATTTCGATACGCTGGAAGTCAAGGGCGGCGGCGACGCGGTGTCGGCGGCGCGCGCGGTGTTGCAGACCGGCGAATATGATTACGCGTGGAACATGCAGGTGGAAGACGAAATCCTGTCCAAGCTCGAGAGCAGCGGCAAGGGCAAGGTCAGCATCGTACCGACCGGCAATGTCGAATTCATCATGCTCAATGTGACCGATCCGGCGGTCGAGGTTGACGGCGAGCGCGCGAGCATCAAAACCAAACATCCGCTGTTCAGCGACCCGGCGGTGCGCCAGGCCGTCAACCTTTTGATCGATCGCGGATCGATCGAAAAATTCATCTACGGCCGCACCGCTGTCGCCACGGCCAACTTCCTGAACAATCCGGAACGCTTCCAGTCGAAGAATACCAAATTCGAGTTCAACATCGAGAAGGCCAATCAGGTTCTCGAGGCCGCCGGCTGGAAAAAAGGCTCCGACGGTATTCGTGCGAAGGACGGCAAAGCGCTGAAATTCGTATTCCAGACCTCCATCAACGCGCCGCGCCAGAAGACCCAGGCCATCATCAAGCAGGCGTGCCAGAAGGCGGGCATCGACATCGAGCTCAAATCGGTCGTCGGATCGGTATTCTTCTCGTCCGACACCGCCAACCCCGATACCTACCCGCATTTCTACTGCGACGCGCAGATGTACACCACCACCATGCTGCAGCCTGATCCGCAGCTCTTCATGAATCAGTGCGTATCATGGGAAGTGGCGACCAAGGACAACAAGTGGCAGGGGCGCAATGTCTCGCGCTGGCAAAACAAGGAGTACGACGATCTCTATCATCAGGCCGAACGCGAGCTCGACCCGGTGAAGCGGGCGGCGATGTATATCAAGCTCAACGACATGGCGGTCGGCGACAACTATATCCAGCCCGTCGTCTACCGGCCAAGGGTCACGGCCCTGAGCGGCAGCCTGACCGCGCATCTCAGCGGCTGGGACAACGACTTGTACCAGCTTGCGAGCTGGTATCGGGAGGCGTGAGGTCAAGCATGAGACTTGCGATGCGCAAAACCTGAACGGGCGAGGGCAGAGCGAGCAATGGGAAAGTACATTCTCAGACGTCTGATCATCGCTCTTCCCAGCCTGTTCGGCATCAGTCTCATTCTTTTTGTGCTGCTGGCGCTGGCGCCGGGCGATCCGTTCGGCGAACTCGCCAGCAACGCCAATATTCCACCCGAGGTCCAGGCGGCGCTGCGGGTGAAATTCGGGATCGACGATCCCATTCTCGTTCGCTACCTGCGCTGGCTCGTCGCGATGCTGCACGGCGACTGGGGCTTTTCGTTCGCAAGCCGCATCGACGTCGACCAGTTGATCCTGCAGCGCGTCCCGACCACGCTGTTTGTGGTCGGCTCGTCGCAAATCCTGGCATTGGCGATCGCACTCCCGGTCGGCGTCTATGCCGGGATGCGGCCCTATTCGATCTTCGACCAGATCGCCAACGCGCTTGCCTTTGTCGGCTTCTCGTTGCCGACCTTCTTCACCGGGCTGCTGCTGATCCTTGTGTTCAGCGTCAATCTCGGCTGGCTGCCGTTCGTCTATCGCGCCGATATCGCCGCCACCGGATGGCACTTGTATTGGGAGACTTTCAAGCAAGCCATCATGCCGGTCGCGGTCCTCGGCCTGTTCCAGACCGCATCCTATACCCGCTACGTGCGCTCCGCGGTGCTTGACGTCATCCGCCTGGACTATGTCACGACCGCGCGCTCGAAGGGGATTGGCGAAGGCAAGGTCGTGATCAAGCACGTGGTCCGCAACGCCTTGATTCCCGTGGTGACGCTGGTCGCGCTGCAAATGCCCGCCGTGTTCGGCGGCGCCATCGTCACCGAGCAGATTTTCCGCATTCCGGGCATCGGCTCGCTGCTGATCACCGCGATACTCGCCAATGATACGCCCGTCATCATGGCGGTGACGTTCGTGTTCGCCTGTCTTGTCGTTATCTTCAACCTCTTGGCCGATATCATCTATGGCTGGCTTGACCCACGCATCTCCTACCGTTGACGCTGCGGTCCCGCTCCCGCTGCAGGGTCGCGCGCGCCGCATCTCGCCCGGCTTCGAGGCGTGGCGAAAGTTTCGCCGCCATCGCATGGCGGTCGTCAGCGTGGTGATTCTGACGGCGCTGACGTCGGCCGTTGTGCTCGGGCCGTTGATCTGGCGCGTGCCGATCAACGAAATCGATTTTACCGCGCGGCTGGCCTCCCCGAGCTGGCAGCACCCGTTCGGCACCGACGATCTCGGCCAGGACCTGTTGGCGCGCATGCTGTACGGCGGGCGCATTTCGCTGGCGGTCGGCTTCGCGGCGATGGCGGTTGCGATGATCGCCGGCACCGTCATCGGCGCGATATCGGGCATTTCCCGCGGCAGCGTCGACGCCGCGCTGATGTGGATCACCGACCTGTTCCTGGCGCTGCCGCAATTGCCGCTGCTGTTGCTGGTGATCTATCTGTTCCGGGATTTCCTCAAGAGCTGGGTCGGCCCGGAGGGCGGCATCTTTATCCTGATCGTGCTGGTGATCGGCGCCTTTCGCTGGATGCCGGTGGCGCGCCTGGTCCGAGCCCAGTTCCTGTCGCTGCGCGAGAAGGAATTCGTCGAGGCGGCCCGCGCGCTCGGCGCCACGACGCCGCGGCTGGTGATCCGGCACATCCTGCCGAATTCGCTCGGACCGGTCATCGTGGCCGGCACCATCGACATCGCGGCGGCGATCATCGCGGAATCGACGCTCTCGTTTCTGGGTCTCGGCTTTCCGCCGGACATTCCGACCTGGGGCCGCCTGCTGTTCGACGCCAAGGATTATCTGGACATTGCGCCGCACTGGGCGCTGTTCGCCGGCGCCGCGATTTTCCTGACCGTGCTCACCATCAATTTCATCGGCGACGGATTGCGTGATGCGCTCGATCCCAGAAGGGTCATGTGATGTTGCATGTGGAGCGTGCGACGGGGCTCGACGAAAAACCGCCCGGCGAAGCCCCGCTGCTGGATATCAGGGGGCTCAAGACGCACTTCACGACCGATGACGGCATCGTGCAGGCGGTGGACGGCGTCGATCTCACCGTCGGGCGAGGCGAAACCGTCTGCGTGGTCGGCGAGTCCGGCTGCGGCAAGACGGTCACCGCCCTGTCCGTCCTCAAGCTGATCTCGACGCCGGCCGGCCGCATCGTCGGCGGACAGATCCTGTGGCAAGGCCGCGACCTGGTTCCGCTGCCGGCGCAGGAGATGAACCGGATTCGGGCCAGGGAAATCGCGATCGTGTTCCAGGAACCGATGACCTCGCTCAATCCCGTCTACACCATCGGAGACCAGATCGGCGAGGTGATCGCCCGGCACGAGGGATTGGGGCGTCGCGCCGTGCTGGAGCGAACCCTCGACATGCTGGCGCTGGTCCAGATCCCGAATCCGAAGCGTCGCGTCAACGATTACCCGCATCAATTTTCCGGAGGCATGCGGCAGCGCGTGATGATCGCGATGGCGCTGTCGTGCAATCCAAAACTCCTGATTGCCGACGAACCGACGACAGCGCTCGACGTCACGATCCAGGCGCAGATCCTCGACCTGCTGCAGGACATGAAATCCCGCTTCGGCATGTCGATCATGCTGATCACCCACGCCATGGGCGTCGTGGCCGAGGTCGCGCAGCGTGTCGTGGTGATGTATGCGGGCAAGGTCGTGGAGCAGGCGTCGGCCGAACGGTTGTTTGCCAATCCCCGTCATCCGTATACCCGGGGTCTGATCCGCTCGATCCCGCGCATCGATCTGGCGGCCCTGCACCACACCCGCCTGCAGACGATCGCCGGCGTCGTGCCCGGACTGGTGAATCCGCCCGCTGGATGCCGCTTCGCGGCACGCTGCAGCCTTGCGACGGACGAATGCAGGCGGGCGCAACCGGCCTTGCGCGAAGTCGAACCCGATCACCAGGTTGCCTGCATCCATGCGGAAGACACGGCCGCATCATGAGCGAACGGTTGCTCAGCATCCGCAATCTGACCAAGGCGTTTCCGGTCAAGGGCGGCTTGTTCTCCGGTCAGGCCGGTAGCGTCCACGCGGTCGATGGCGTCGATTTTAACATCGACCGCGGAGAAACCCTCGGGCTGGTGGGAGAATCCGGCTGCGGCAAATCGACGACCGGACGCTGTGTGCTTCGCCTGATCGAGCCGACCTCCGGCGAGATCGATTTCGAAGGCAGGAACGTCCGATCGTTGGGGGCCAAAGACCTTCGCGCCCTGCGCCGCGACATCCAGATCATCTTCCAGGATCCTTATGCGTCGCTCAATCCGCGGATGAGTGTCGGCGCGATCGTCGGCGAGGCCCTGATCATCCACAAACTGACCAAAACCAGACGGCAGTTCGAAGACCGTGTGGTGAACCTGCTCGAAATCGTCGGCCTGCGGGCGGATGATATGGGACGCTATCCGAACCAGTTCTCCGGTGGTCAGCGCCAGCGCGTCGGTATTGCGCGCGCGCTCGCCGTCGAACCCAAACTGATCATATGCGATGAACCGGTGTCGGCGCTGGATGTGTCGATTCAGGCCCAGATTATCAATCTGCTGGAAGACCTGCAGCAGAAGTTCGGGCTGGCTTATCTGTTCATTGCCCACGATCTGTCGGTCGTCGAGCATATCAGCAGGCGCGTTGCGGTGATGTATCTCGGCCGCATCGTCGAGACCGCGCCCGCGCGCGCGCTCTATGTCTCGCCGCTGCACCCCTATACCGAAGCGCTGTTGTCGGCGGTCCCGATTCCGGATCCCAAGGTGAAACGCCGGCGCATCGCGTTGCAGGGCGAGATGCCAAGTCCCATTCATCCGCCGACCGGTTGTCACTTTCACACCAGGTGCCCGATCGCGCAGTTTCCGTTATGCAGCAGCCGGACGCCGGCGCTCAAGCAAAGCTCCGATGGGCATTGGGTCGCCTGCCATTTTCGCTGAGGGCGCTGCGAGAGGCGGAGCGACTATCCGGACGCTTTACCGGAGATAACCGAGAAGTCCTTGGACTTCTGGCCATCGGCTACTTCCGAAAATCCCTCGGCAGCCATGCCGCGTTTAAGCAGCTCCCGTATGGCCGCTGCGCGGCTCGGCATTCGCTTTGAAAAACGCCAGGTATCCACGATCCGCAGCTCGTCATGCGTGAGCATGATCTGGAGCCGCTCGCCTCGGCTGAGTTCACCCATCGAACCTCCCCTTGAAAATTCGCCCCTTCAACGACAGAACCCTAAAATTAGTTCCTTACTATTTATACTCATTAGTTTCCTTTTTTGGATTTGGCAACTTGAGTCACAAAGGCGCTTAGTACGTAGCTAACATATTGAACTTACTATTATTTTATTTATTTGCGACTTCCGGAAGGACAGCCTTAACCTTCGAAGGGACTCTAGAAATGTCAATTCCGATCGAACAGGGGATTCTCGGCCCAGCCGAGGCCGATCATCGGATAGCGAACAACCTGGCCAGCCTGAGCAGTGTTCTTCGCCTTCAGCGCAACGCTATTTCCAGGAACGGCAAAAACCTTACGACCGAACAGGTTTGCATGCTGCTCGACGATGTCAGCGTGCGTATCGAGGTCATGGCGAAGCTCCACAAGTCCCTGGCGCTGAGCGGCAACGGCAATGGCGTAAACCTTGGCGATTTCCTGCAGGAGATTTCCGAACTGATCGGCACGCTCGGCCCGGAAGGAAGGATGGACCTGACAGTCGAAAATTCTTGCGACGGCTATATCGACCCGCGTCACGCCCTTCACGCCGGGCTCATTGCCGCCGAGCTACTTACGAACGCCGGCAAGTATGCGCATCCGACCGGCCTGCCGGCGAAGGTCCATATCCGCTGCGAGACCAGCGACGACGGTTCGTTGCTGGTGGAAGTGACGGACGACGGCATCGGTTTCCCGGAGAATTTCGATCCGTCCATGGATGGCGGGCTGGGCTTTCAGCTTATGCGGGCGCTGGCGAACGGGCTCAGCGCCGAACTTGAATTTGAACACAGCAGTCTCGGCGTTTGTGGCCGCCTCGTCAGACGAAAACGCCTGGTGTCCTGAAAGTCCAGAAAGTCAGTGGAGCAGCAGCGTGCCCTCATCCCGACAATTCATTACCGTCCTTGAGCACCCACGATGCCCGCGCTGTCAGCGGCGAATGAAACTGGAAGACGTCTCGCCGGGGCCGAAAGGTTTCGAAAGCCGGTTGTTTGAGTGCTCTAAATGCGATCATGCCGAGACCCGTGCCGTGCCGTCGGACCCGATCAAATCCAATGCCGTCCGGTGGCTGGCGGGCGAACTCAAGGCGCCGGAGTAGTTCAGCCGCGTCATCCGCCTTGTCGAATTATTTCGCGCCAACGCCCGTCCCCTGCGGCGTATTGTGTTGCCCGCCCGTCTTGCCAACGTTCCGCCATTCACCCACAATTCGCCGCGGGCGGAGGGGTTTGTCGCGTTTGCTCGGGTATTTCAGTTCAACGCGTTCGCGGGGAAAAATATGTTTTTGGTCCGGTCGAGGAATTTTCAGCTCGGTCTGATGCTCGCAACGACGCTTTCGGCGTCGTTGCTGCCGACGGCGGGCCGCGCCTACACCGCCGAGCAGCAGCAGGCGTGCAGCGGCGATGCGTTCAGGCTGTGCAGTTCCGAGATTCCGGACGTGGATCGCGTCACGGTCTGCATGATTGCCAAAAAGTCCCAGCTCTCGCCGGGCTGCAGGGTGTTCTTCAGGCCGTCGGAGCCGGAAGCCGTACCGGTCGCCGCGGGAAGGCCAATGAACATCAGGCCGCTCACGGTGCGAAAGCCCGTCCAAGCCAAGCCGCACACGTCCAGGAAACCGGTAAAGCCGGTAAAGCCGGCAAAGCCGGCCACGACCTGACCGCATCGCAACACGCTGAGGTAACTGCCGGTGAACGCCGCGCATCGGCTTGCCAACCCGCGGCCGTTCACTCAGACTTCCTCCACAACGAAAAAATCGTGGAGGAAGCCAATGTTGGTCAGGAGTTGGGGGCTGTTCGGCGCTGTCATCGCGGTCCTGCTGGCGCAGCCTGCATTCGCGCAGAAGCAATACGGGCCCGGCGTCAGCGATACCGAGATCAAGATCGGCCAGAGCATTGCCTATAGCGGCCCGGCCTCGGCCTACGGCACGCTCGGCAAGGTCGAAGCCGCCTATTTCAAGTGGCTCAACGACACCAAGGGCGGCATCAACGGCCGCAAGATCACCTTCATCAGCCGCGACGACGGCTACTCGCCGGCCAAGGCGGTCGAGAACGTGCGCAGCCTAGTGGAAGGCGACGAGGTCGCACTGATCTTCGGCGTGCTCGGAACGCCGTTGAACATGGCGATCCGGCCTTACCTGAACAAACAGGGCGTGCCGCAATTGTTCGTCGCCGCAGGCTCCTCGGCCCTGAACGACCCGGAGCATTTTCCCTGGAGCATGGGCTGGCAGCCCAACCTGCGCGATGAGGCGAAGTTCTACGCCAAAAACCTGCTCGCCCATAACCCGAAGCCCAAAATCGGCGTGCTCTACCAGAACGACGATTTCGGCAAGGATCTGCTGGCCGGCCTGAAGGAAGGCCTCGGCGAAGGCGCCGACAAGTTGATCGTCAGCGCGCAGAATTTTCAGTCGACCGACCCGACCATCGACAGCCAGATGGTGATCCTGCAGAGCGCCGGCGCCGACTCGCTGTTCCTGTTCACCTATGCCAAGCAGGCGGCGCAAGCGATTTCGAAAATGTCCGACCTGAAATGGAAACCGGAGACCTACCTGCATCTCGGCGCCGCCTCCGTCGGCGCCACCTTCAAGCCGGCAGGCCTCGACAAGTCCGTGGGCATCATGAGCGCCGGCTTCATGAAGGACGTCACCGATCCCAAGTGGGCCAACGACCCCGACGTCAAGACCTGGACCGAATGGATGAAGGCCAACATGCCCGGCGCCGACCTCAACGACAGCCTCACCGCCGCCGGCTACAGCTTCGGGCAAACCATGGAGCAGGTGCTGAGGCAGTGCGGCGACAACCTCACCCGCGAGAACATCATGAAGCAGGCGGCGAACCTGAGGGATTTCCGCGTCGGCCTGCTGCTGCCGGCAAGCCGCATCAACACCTCACCGACGGATTATCGCGTGGTGACCTATATGCAGTTGCAGCGGTTCAACGGCGCAAGCTGGGATGATGTGAAATAGCGACGTCATCGGAGTCCCTTGCGGCGAAGGCAGTCGCAAGGGACTGCGGGCGTTCCCCGGCATCCTGCCTTATTTGAAAGGTGGCCTCTCGCCCGCCCGATTCCGATGGTTCCCCTGTTTGCAACGCAAAGGTGTGACTCAAAAGCCAACCTCATAGACGAATCAGAGGCTTCGCCACAATTAGGTGAAAATTTTCCTTCCACGAATCAGCGCGCTGATTCATTTTCGTCTCCTGGGGTCAATATCTGGAGGCCAAGGTAATGAACGTCATCGTTTTCGCATCGCGTAAAGGCGGCACGGGCAAGAGTACGCTGACCGCTCATCTTGCTGCGCAAGTCCACAAGGCATCGAAGCCGTGTCTGCTGATCGATGCCGATCCGCAGGGGTCGTTGACCCTGTGGCATAAGTTACGCGGCACCAACGAACCGCCGATCAAAACCGCCGTCAATTCGGTCAGCGGGATTGTCGCCGCCGCCAAGAGGGATGGCATCGAATGGGTGTTCATCGATACGCCGCCGAATACATCGGCCGTCGTCGAAGACGCCATCAAGAACGCCACCATGGTGATTATTCCGGCGCGGCCCGGGGTGTTCGACGTCAATGCGGTGCAGGAGACCATCCAGACCTGTCGCGCGAACCGCAAGCCCTATGCGGTCGTCCTCAACGGCGCGCCGGCGTCCAGGGACAACGCGGAAAGCCGCATCGTCACCATCGCGCGCGAAGCGCTGGCCAAGTTCCGTGCGCCGGTGTGGGGCGGCCAGATCACCAACCGCTCCGATCTGTTGATGGCGCTCGGCCATGGCGAAGGCGCGCGCGAATATTTCGCCGAAGGCCGCGCGGCGGCGGAAATCGGCCGGTTGTGGGCGGCGATCGAACGTTCGGTGAAGGCGATCCGCGGCACGTCGCCATCCTCAGGCGCCATGCACAAGCAGGCGGCGTAGTTCCGCCACCGGCGGGTCATTGCGAGGAGCAAGGCGGCGAAGCAATCCATTCTTTCTTGCGGCGATGGATTGCTTCGCGGATCCTGCCATCGGGCGCGCATTCGCGCGACCCGTCGGCTTGCAATGACGAAAGCGCTGCACGTCCTCAGGGTGACGCCGGTGCAGGGGGCAAAGCGCCGCTCAATTCACCATCAGCATGTAGAACACCACGACCGGCGACAGGCTCAGGATCACCGACCAGATGCCGAGCGCCCAGAGAATATCCTGGGTGCTGAAACCCTGTTGTTCGGGCAGAGGATTGTTCTGATTGTTCACGACGCCCCCGCGTTCTGCGTTGTTGTTGTCGAAAGCGATACGCGAAGACTTTTAAAAAGCCGGTCGCGATTTCGCTCGAATTTGACCACAGGTGCTACCGCGGGTTTACCACGATGAGCACCCGCCGGTAGTTTCAGGGTCAGCTTGCCATCAGCATGCGGAAGGCCAGCACCGGCGATGCGCCGAGCAGCAGCGCCCACAACCCGAACGACGACACCAGAAGGTAATCCTGTGTCCGCTGGGCCCGGTCGAAGATCCGATGATTGGCTTTTTGAATGGTTTGAGCGGTCATGATTCCCCCGTTTGTTGTTATTGGGGAGATTCAATAATCCTCAAATTTTAAAGTCGCGGTCGCCGCATCGTTCGAACTTGAAATGACGATGCAACCGCGCGTTAACCAGGCGGATGGCCGGCGCAAGGAATGGCCAACCTATCTGTCGGCGCGGCCGACCACATCCATCAATTCCGCGATCTTGCGGCGCTGGTCGGCCTTGTCGCCCGATGAAATCGCGTGCTCGACGCAATGGGCGACGTGGTCGCGCAGGATTTCCTCCTCGACGCGGCGCAGCGCCGCCTTCGCCGCAGCGATCTGCGTTACCACGTCGATGCAATAACGGTCGTCCTCGACCATCCCGGCAAGCCCACGGATCTGGCCTTCGATTCGTTTGAGGCGTTTCAGGCAGGAGGTCTTGATCTCGGTGCGCATGTGGTCCATATACCCCCCTAGGGTATATATTTCAAGGGCCGTGATCGAAGGCCCGGGAGAATTTCGGTGGGTCAGATGGATCGGGATCACGGGCACGGCCATCCCCATGGCGGCGCAGCATCGGCTCATGCCTGTTGCGGAAGCAAACATGGCGATGCCGATAAAGCCAAAGGCGTTGCGTCCGCCGTCGATCCCGTTTGCGGCATGAAGGTCGATCCTGCGACCGCCACGCAGCGCACCACCTACAACAGCGGGGATTATTTTTTCTGCTCGGAGCGTTGCCGCGAGCGTTTCGAGGCCGAGCCGGAAAAATTCCTGGCGCCGAAACCTGCGTCGGCTGCACCGGCCGACGCCATCTACACCTGTCCGATGCATCCCGAGGTGCGGCAGGTCGGTCCGGGTTCTTGCCCGATCTGCGGCATGGCGCTGGAGCCGGAACAAATCTCGCTCGACGATGCGCCGGATCCCGAACTGATCGACATGACCAGGCGATTCTGGATCGCGCTGGCGCTGACGTTTCCGGTGTTCGCACTCGAGATGGGCAGCCATCTCGGGCTGATGCACCTCGTGCCGCCGGGCTGGTCGAACTGGATTTCCCTTGTGCTGGCGACGCCCGTGGTGCTGTGGGCCGGGGTGCCGTTCTTTGCGCGCGGCTGGCAATCCGTCGTTACGCGAAACCTCAACATGTTCACGCTGATCGCGATGGGCACCGGCGTTGCCTGGCTCTACAGTGTGGTGGGCACGCTGGCGCCGCAGCTGTTTCCGGCCGATTTCCGCGACATGCATGGCGCGGTCGCGGTGTATTTCGAGGCGGCGGCGGTCATCACGGTTCTGGTGCTGCTTGGGCAGGTGCTCGAACTGGGCGCGCGGGCGCGCACGTCGGGTGCGATCCGCGCGCTGTTGGGCCTCGCGCCGAAAACCGCGCGGCGCATTACCGATCACGGCGACGAAGATGTCGCGATCGATGCCATCGCGGTCGGTGATCGCTTGCGGGTGCGTCCAGGTGAGAAGATTCCGGTCGATGGCGTCGTCACCGAAGGCCGCTCCTCGGTGGACGAGTCGATGGTGACCGGCGAGTCGATGCCGCTATCGAAGGCCGCAGGCGCCCGCGTGATCGGCGGCACCGTCAACCAGAGCGGCGCGCTGGTATTGCGCGCCGAAAAAGTCGGCCGCGACACCATGCTGGCGCGCATCGTCGAACTGGTCGCAAAGGCGCAACGCTCGCGCGCGCCGATCCAGCGCCTCGCCGACCGGGTCGCCGGCTGGTTCGTGCCGGCGGTGATAACGGTGGCGTTATTGGCGTTCGCGGCATGGGCGGCGTTCGGACCGGAGCCGCGCTTCACCTTCGGCCTGGTCGCGGCCGTAACCG
Source organism: Bradyrhizobium sp. (assembly GCF_004799405.1). Classification (GTDB taxonomy): domain Bacteria; phylum Pseudomonadota; class Alphaproteobacteria; order Rhizobiales; family Xanthobacteraceae; genus Bradyrhizobium. The sequence continues at coordinate 40,058 of NZ_SSMW01000110.1, read as the reverse complement.
TGCTGATCATCGCCTGTCCCTGCGCGCTCGGGCTTGCCACCCCGATGTCGATCATGGTCGGCGTCGGCCGCGGCGCCCATGCCGGAATCCTGATCCGCGATGCGCAGGCGCTGGAGCGGCTGGAAAGCGTCGACACGCTGGTGATCGACAAGACCGGCACGCTGACGGAAGGCAAGCCGCAAGTGGTCGGCGTCGTTCCCGCCGACGGTTTCGGCGAGGACGAATTGCTGCGATGGGCGGCGAGTGTCGAGCGCGGCAGCGAGCATCCGCTGGCGCAGGCGATCCTCGATGCCGCCAGCGGGCGTAAGTTGAATCTTGCCGAGGTCGGCGATTTCGCCTCGCCCGCCGGCAAGGGCGCGACCGGGACCGTGGACGGCCGGTCCGTTGCGCTCGGAAATTCGGCACTGATGGATGAATTGAACATCGTCACGCGCGATCTCGATCGTGCCGCCGAGGCCGCCCGGCAGGACGGCGCTACTGCGATCTATGTCGCGGTCGATCGGCGCGCCGCCGGCGTCCTTGCCATCGCCGATCCCATCAAGCCGTCGGCGCCGGAAGCGTTACGGGCGCTGCGTGACGACGGCCTGCGCATCGTGATGCTGACCGGCGACCATCTGACCACCGCGCGCGCGGTGGCCTCAAAGCTTGGTATCGACGAGATCGAGGCGGGCGTGCTGCCGGAACGCAAGAGCGAGGTGGTGCAGCGGCTGCATCGCGAAGGCCGCCGCGTCGCCATGGCGGGCGACGGCGTCAACGATGCGCCGGCTCTGGCCGCCGCCGATGTCGGCATCGCGATGGGCGGCGGCACCGATGTCGCGATCGAAAGCGCCGGCGTTACCCTTTTGACCGGCGATCTCATGGGCATCGTGCGGGCCCGGCGATTGTCGATCGCGACCATGCGCAATATCCGCCAGAACCTGACGTTCGCGTTCCTGTACAACGCCGCCGGTGTACCGATCGCCGCCGGCGTGCTCTATCCGGTTTTCGGCATCCTGCTGTCGCCGATGGTCGGGGCCGCGGCGATGGCGCTGTCGTCGGTCAGCGTGATCGGCAATGCGCTGCGGCTGGCGCGCACAAAATTGGATTGAGCTTTCGGGTGAGGGGGCTATCCGCGAGTCCGAGTCTGTCGAGAGAGCCCCTCACCCCGGCCCTCTCCCCGCAAGAGCGGGGCGAGGGGGAATGCTTTCAAGCGCGCCGCAACAACGGTGGCGTTCTCCGCTCGATTTCCGCATCGAGCCGCGTTGCCAGTTCCTCGCTCACTTCCACCATCGGCAGGCGCACTTCGGCGCTGTCGATCAACCCGGTGCGCGACAGCCAGTACTTGGCCGGCGAGGGGCTCGGCTCGGCAAACAACAGGCGGGTCAATCCGGAAACACTCTCCCAACTCGCCGATGCGGCGTCGCGGTTGCCTTCCCCAAGCAGCGTCTGCACCGCTGCGAAGGTTTCGGTCTCGATATGTGCCGACAGCAGGATGGCGCCGTCGGCGCCGTCGGTGAGTGCGTCGAAATATTGCGCGTCCTCGCCGGTCAGGACGCGGAAGCCCGAGGGCCGCCGGCGCAGGAAATCGATCGACTGGGCGCGGTCGGCGCAGCAATCCTTCATGCCGACGATGTTTGGATGTTCGGCAAGCGCAAGCAGCGTGTCGTTGCCGAGATTGACGCCGGTCCGGTAGGGAATGTTGTAGAGCACGATCGGCCAAGAGGAATGATCCGCCAGCGCGTTGAAATGCTGCACCATGCCGCGCTGCGACGGCCGGGTGTAATAGGGGCTCGCAATCAGATAGCCGTCGATCGGCCACGCCGCCGTCTCGTCTAGCGCATCGCACATCTTCGCGGTGCTGGCGCCCGACAGGCCAAGGCAGATCGGCAGGTGGCGTCGGCTATCCGACATTTCGGCGCGCACGGTGGCGACCAGCCGCTCCAGTTCGGCGATCCCAAGCGCCATGCCTTCGCCCGAGGTGGCCGCGAGAATCATTCCATTGACCGGAAAGTCCGCGTAGTGCCGGACCAGCCGTCGCAGCGACACCTCATCGAGTTCGCCGTCGCGAAACGGCGTCACGAGCGGCAGCCAGAGCCCATGCAGGGAAGATCGAAGTTCGGTCATTGTTCATCTCCTGGGAAAGCCGGAGACGGGACAACAAAAAACCCCGTCCAGACGGCGGGGTTTTTCGGATCGGTGTCGGACCACAAGTCTATCGCGCACGCCAATCTGAAGCCCCCGGAAGGGGAGCTTTTTTCGACGACGCTGCACACAGATTCGTGATCATTGACGGATGGTGATTGGACGTGGGGCGGTTGTCAATGCGGTGGCTCCATCGGGGCCGGCCTTACCGCATGAAAAAAAGCCGGGCTCGCGAGAGCCCGGCTTAAGGTATTGGCCACGTGAGGCCGACACAATCACCTTCCAAGAGGGATTTACTGAGCGTTCGCGCCACTGGAGGAGGGGGACAAATACGTAACGCGACCACTCAGCGTAAAAACACTATGACTCGCGTCCGCGCCTTGCGGCAACCGTTTGCTCCGCATGTCAGTCATGCGGAGACCGGGGGTTATCGAGCGATAATCAGGACGGCCAGCGCTGCGCCTTGCTGACCACGAAGTCGCGGAATACCTGCACCCGCGCCACCGTCTTCAACTCTTCAGGATAGACGAAATAGGTATCGAGCTGGATCGAGTCCGATTCGCCGAACAGTTGCACCAGGCGGTTGTTTTCCTCGACCAGATAGTCCGGCAGCGCGGCAATGCCCAGCCCCTGCTGGCAGGCGCGCACGACGCCGAGGATGTTGTTGACCTTGAAATAGGCTTCGCGGGGCCCCGAGCCGTTGCGGCCGGCCTCGATCAGCCAGCTGCGATTCTGCAAATGCGGCTGGAGCTGCGCATCGCTCAGCATGATGATGCGATGCGAGTCGAGATCGTCCAGCGTGCGAGGCGTGCCGAAGCGCTTGATATATTCCGGCGAGCAATAGGCGTGGAAGCCGATCGAGAACAGCTTGCGCTGGATCAGGTCAGGCTGGGTCGGCTTGCGGGTGCGGATCGCCACGTCGGCCTCGCGCATCGACAGATCGAGGTCTTCGTCGCTCACGATCAGGGAGATGCGGATATCGGGATAAAGCGCAGTAAATTCGTCGAGCCGCGGAATCAGCCAGTTGATGCCGAGCGCCGGCGGCGTCTGGATCTTGAGATCGCCGCTCGGCCGCTCGCGGCTGTCGGTCAGCTTGGCGCGAGCCGCCTGCAACTGCATGAACACGTCATGCGCGGTGCGAAACAAAAGGTCGCCCTGTTCGGTGAGGATCAGGCCGCGTGCGTGGCGGTGAAACAACGAGACCGAAAGCTCCTGCTCCAGTGCGCTGACCTGCCGCGACACCGCCGATTGCGACAGGCCGAGCTGCTCGCCGGCATGCGTGAAGCTGCCGGCTTCCGCCGCCGCGTGAAATACCTTCAGCTTGTCCCAGTCCATATCGGTAAATCCGTTGCGCGTTCGAGCCATGATTACTCCGCCGCCGCGCGGTCGCTCGCGCGCAGCGCGAGAAAGCGTTCGGCCTCTAGGGCCGCCATGCAGCCGAGGCCTGCCGCCGTGACGGCCTGCCGGTAGGTTTCGTCGGCGACATCGCCGGCTGCGAATACACCGGGCACCGAAGTGGCGGTGGAATTCGGCGCCACCTCGACATATCCCGACGGTTTCAGCTTGATCTGGCCGAGGATGAGTTCCGTGGCCGGCGCATGGCCGATCGCGATGAACACGCCGTCGGCCGGCAGTTCGGTCAGCGCGCCGGTTTTCACGTTCTTGAGCCGGACGTGGGTGACCTTGGCGGGATTTTCGGTACCGCAGATTTCATCGATGGCGCTTTCCCATACCACCTTGATCCTGGGATGCTTGAACAGCCGATCCTGCAGGATGCGCTCGGCGCGGAAATGATCGCGGCGATGCACGATGGTCACTTGCGAGGCGAAGTTGGTCAGGAACAACGCTTCCTCGACCGCGGTGTTGCCGCCGCCGACCACCATGACTTCCTTGCCGCGATAGAAAAATCCGTCGCAGGTCGCGCACGCCGACACGCCAAAGCCCTTGAACTTTTCTTCCGACGGCGTGCCGAGCCAGCGCGCCTGCGCGCCGGTGGCCAGGATGACGGTCTCGGCCAGATAGATGTCGCCGCTGTCGCAGGTCAGGCGGAACGGCCGCTGCGCCAGTTCGAGTTTGGTGACCAGATCGGTGACGATCCTGGTGCCGACATGAGCGGCCTGCTTCTCCATCTGCTCCATCAGCCACGGACCCTGGATCACGTCGGCGAAGCCCGGATAATTTTCCACGTCGGTGGTGATGGTCAGTTGTCCGCCGGGCTGGATGCCCTGGATCAGGATCGGCTCGAGCATCGCGCGCGCCGCATAGACCGCGGCGGTGTAACCGGCCGGGCCAGACCCGATAATGACGACCTTGGCGTGGATGGGGGCGGGCATGGGTAGATCCCTCTCGTAAGGGAATTTGGCAAGTGCTTGAGCGGAAAGCGCCCGGAAAGGCGTCACGGCGGCGCTGAAAGCGTCAAATCCAAGTCTAGGACATCTGGCAAGCTATGCAAGAATTGCAATCCATATCCGCGAATTTTCCCCGGAACCGGGTAAATGACGCACCGCACGCGCAATAAAATTGCGCGAGGGTGGGAGCTGCGCTAAGACTGTTGCCGCTATCTCCCGCAGGCTTTGTCAGCCCGGGAATCGGCGACGAAACTGACAGGACCCCGGACCCGCGTGTCGAAGAATCTTGACGAAATCGACCTCAGAATCCTCAGCGAAATTCAGGCCGATGGCCGAATCACCAACGTTGAACTGGCCAAGCGCGTCGGCATTTCACCGCCGCCCTGCCTGCGGCGCGTGCGAACGCTGGAGGAAGCCGGTTACATCCAGGGTTATCGCGGACTGCTGGATCCGCGGCGGCTCGGTTTCGATGTCACGGTGTTCGCCTCGGTGCATCTGTCCAGCCAGGCCGACGCCGACTTGCGCGCGTTCGAGGAATTCGTGCGCGCCGAACCGCTGGTGCGGGAATGCTGGATGCTGTCGGGCGAGGTGGATTTCATTTTGAAATGCGTGGCGCCCGACATGGCGACGTTTCAGGATTTCGTCACCCATCTGACGGCAGCGCCCCATGTGCGCAATGTCAGGACGTCGCTGGTGCTGCACAATTCGAAATACGAGGCCGCGGTGCCGCTCGAATTGAAAGTCCCGGGCTAGCGCGACCTGGGTGTGAGCGCTTGTCCTTGCAAATTGTTTCCTCACGGGAATAGCTGCGGCGCGACGGTGTTCCAGAACCAGAAACGGGGCTTGCAAGACTCCGAAGTGGGCAGAAGGAAATGCGGAGAAAACGATGGCTGCACGCGAGGAACCGAAACTCGTTTTTCCAGCTCTGGCAGGTCTCTACCGGCGCTTTTCCCCGTACTCTTACGCCTTCATGCGCTTTGTGACCGGCGCAATCCTGGTGCCGCATGGCATCCAGAAGATACTCAACACCCCGATTGCCAAATTCGCGCCGAACATTGCGGCGAAAGGGCTGCCGTTTGCGGAAGCGCTGGCCTATCTGACCTACTTTGCGGAATCGGTCGCAGCTACATGCCTCGCCATCGGGCTGTTTACCCGGGTCGCGGCGGCCATGGTCGGAATTGAAATGCTGGTCATCGTCGTCGTTTTTCAATGGCAGTTCGGATACTTCTGGACAGCCCGTGGATACGAGTACGCCTTGTTGTGGCTGCTGCTCTGCATCGCGATCTTTTTCAAGGGCGGCGGCCGCTATTCGATCGATCGAATTATCGGCAAGGAGTTCTGATCTGGTCGCGGTTACGATGTCCGCGAAACATCCGGTTGAAGCCTGGACCCTGCACCCAGCAACGAATCGAGGCTGAGCGGACCGCCACCGGTTGCCGCAAGGTAAAGACAGCCGAAACAGAACATGATGGCCAGCGATCCATCGTTGAGCAAAGGGAAGAAGCTTTGCGGAAAGTGTTCAATGAAATAAGCGAACGCCATTTCGCCCGATAAAATGAAAGCCACCGGCCGGGTCAAGAGACCCAGCATCAACATCCCGCCGAGCACCAGCTCCAGCATCCCTGCCACTCCGAACAACGAGAGCGGCGTTACGTCCTCGAACACGGGCATCGGCGGAAACTTGAACAATTTGGCGACGCCGAACTGGAACATCAACAGGCCGGTGATGAACCTGAACAGGCTCAGCAAATACGGCTGATAGGTTGCGCCAATGCGATCCAGGCTCATGGTGTCCTCCGATCATGGTATCGACATGCAACGAACGGCTATCGTTGGTTTACAGCGCATGCACCCGGGACGCCCCTTCAGACAATGAACGGTTCCCTCTCATCGCATCCAGGCTCCACGGGCCGGCGCCGGCGAACACGAAATACAGGAAAACGAAACAAAACAATGCGGCAAGTTCGCCGCCGTTCACTATCGGATAGAAGCCTTTGCCGGCATGCGCCATGAAATAGGCGACCGCCGTGAAGCCCGAGAGAATGAACGCGGTCGGCCGCGTGAACAGACCGATCGTGAACAGAAGTCCTCCGATCAGTTCGATCAGCCCGCCCATCCCGGTCAGCGAATTGATCTGAACGTTTGCGAACCGGGCAGCCTCGGGGAAGCCAAGGATCTTTGCCGTGCCATGTTGCAGCAAATCCAGCCCAGTGAAAATGCGAAGAACACTCAGGACGCGAAGCATCCAGAGGGTGGAGAATTGGTCGAACTTCATCGAGTCGTCCTGGCGGGTTGATTATATTATATAACTATCGTGGCCGGGCCTTGTATTGCCGAGCCCGACAGCATGCCAACTCACAATGTTGTCAGCATGGTGTGATCGGCAGCCGTCCGCTTCGGTGCGTCTGGCCAGTTGGGCCGGACGTACATCAACGCGCACTGAAGGATTTGGTTCGCAAGGAACCGCTCGAGCGGGAGTGTCCCCGTCGGCCGTTCATCGCTGCTGCAAAGCAAGAATGAAGGCGACCGGCCTCGTCAACAAGCCGAAAGGGCCGGGAGATCATCCTGGCCCTTTGTCACGTTACGAAATTCAAGACGCGCTTTGCTAGCGCCACTCGACCTTGGTGATCTCGTAGGCCTTGGCGCCGCCGGGGGCCACGACTTCCACGGAGGCGCCCTTTTTCTTTCCGATCAAGGCCCGCGCCAGCGGCGAGGTGATGGAGATGCGGCCTTTCTTGGCGTCGGCTTCCGGCTCGCCGACGATCTGCCACACCGCTTTCTTGTCGGTGTCCTCGTCGATCAGCGTGACGGTCGCGCCGAACTTGATGGTGTCGCCGGAGAGTTTCGAGATGTCGATGATATCGGCGCGCGCCAGCTTGTCCTCAAGCTCGGCGATGCGGCCTTCATTGTGGGACTGCTCTTCCTTGGCGGCGTGATATTCCGCGTTTTCCGAGAGGTCGCCATGGGAGCGCGCTTCGGCGATATGCTCGATGATGCGCGGACGCTCCACCGACTGGCGCCGCTTCAATTCGACCTGAAGGGCGGCATAGCCGCCGGCGGTCATCGGAACCTTTTCCATCATTTGTCCTCGTCCTTCAACTTCATGACAAACGCCGAAACAGAACATCCCCATGACTGGTGAGTTCCAGCCATGGCGGCTTTATTGCCAATCGGTTAGCGGGCCCTTGAGCCCGCCCAACGATCAGGTTTCGGAAAAATAACTCTGCAGCGTGCGGACCTCGAGGTCCCCGCCCAGATAGGCGCGGATGCCCTGCGCGGCCGCCACGGCACCCGAAAGAGTGGTGTAATATGGCACTTTATGCAAGAGGGCAGCGCGCCGCAACGAACGGCTATCGGCCAGCGCCTGCGGCCCGTCGGTGGTATTGAAGACCAGCTGGATATCGCCATTCATGATGGCGTCGACGATATGCGGCCGTCCCTCCAGCACCTTGTTTACCTTTTCGGTCGGCACCCCGTGATCGGCCAGGAAACGCTGCGTGCCCGAGGTCGCCATCACCTTGAAGCCAAGCGAAAATAACAGCCGCACCGCTTCCACGATCCGGGTCTTGTCGTTCTCGCGGACCGATACGAATACCGTCCCCTTGCGCGGCACGCGGGTGCCGCCGCCGAGCTGGCTCTTGGCGAATGCGACTTCGAACGAACGGTCGATGCCCATCACTTCGCCGGTCGAGCGCATCTCCGGACCGAGTACGGTATCGACCCCGGGAAAGCGGGCGAACGGAAACACCGATTCCTTGACGCCGACATGGCCGAGCTTGCGCCGGACCAGGTTGAAGTCCTTTAGCTTCTCCCCGGCCATGATTCTGGCGGCAATCTTCGCCACCGGCATGCCCATCACCTTGGCCACGAACGGCACCGTGCGCGACGCCCGCGGATTGACTTCGAGCACGTAGATGTCGCCGTCCTTGATGGCGTATTGCACGTTCATCAATCCGACCACGTCGAGACCGAGCGCCAGTTCGCGGGTTTGCCGTTCCAGTTCGCCGATCATCCGGGCGTCGAGCGAATGCGGCGGCAGCGAGCAGGCGGAGTCACCGGAGTGAATGCCGGCTTCCTCGATATGCTCCATGATTCCGACGATGAAGGTGTCCTTGCCGTCGCACAGGCAGTCGACGTCGATCTCGATGGCGTCGGACAGATAGCGGTCGAACAGCAGCGGATTCTTGCCGAGCACGGTGTTGATCTGCCCGGTCTTGTCGTTCGGATAGCGCGCCTTGACGTCGGCGGGCACAAGCTCGGGCAAGGTACCGAGTAGGTAGTCGCTGAGCTGGTTGTCCTCGCGGATGATCTGCATGGCGCGGCCGCCGAGCACATAGGACGGACGCACTACCAGCGGCAGCCCGAGATCGGCCGCCACCAGCCGCGCCTGCTCGACCGAATAGGCGATGCCGTTTTTCGGCTGCTTCAGCCGCAGCCGGTCGAGCACGCGCTTGAAGCGGTCGCGGTCTTCGGCCAGATCGATCGCGTCGGGCGACGTGCCGAGGATCGGCACGTTGGCCGCCTCCAGCGCATGCGCAAGCTTGAGCGGCGTCTGGCCGCCGAACTGCACGATGACGCCGTGCAGCTTGCCGTTCCTGGTTTCGGTGTCGATGATTTCGAGCACGTCTTCGGCGGTGAGCGGTTCAAAATAGAGCCGGTCGGCGGTGTCGTAGTCGGTCGAGACCGTTTCCGGATTGCAGTTGATCATGATGGTTTCATAGCCGGCGTCGTGCAATGCGAAGCAGGCATGGCAGCAGCAATAGTCGAACTCGATGCCCTGGCCGATCCGGTTGGGCCCGCCGCCGAGGATGATCACCTTGTTCTTGGCCGATGGCGCGCTCTCGTCGGCGAGCACGCCTGCGAACGGCGATTCGTAGGTCGAATACATGTAGGCGGTTGGAGAAGCGAACTCCGCCGCACAGGTGTCGATGCGTTTGAACACCGGGCGAACCCCGAGCGCATGGCGCGCAGCGGTCACTTCGGCTTCGGTAGTCTCGGACAGCACCGCCAGCCGCGCGTCGGAAAAGCCCATCGCTTTCAGGGTCCGCATGCCGAACGCGTTGGCGGGCAGGCCGCTTTTCTTGATCTTGCTCTCCATCTCGACGATGCCGCGCAGCTCCGCCAGGAACCACGGGTCGATCTTGCAGGAGGTGAAGATTTCTTCGTTGCTCCAGCCGAGCCGCATCGCCTGCGCGACCTGCAACAGACGGTCCGGCGTCGGCGTGCCCAGGGCGGCGCGGATCGCGTTCTTGTCGTCGCTGCGGCCGAGGCCCTCGATCTCGATTTCGTCGAGGCCGGTCAGGCCGGTCTCGAGGCCGCGCAGCGCCTTTTGCAGGCTCTCCTGGAAGGTGCGGCCGATCGCCATCACTTCGCCGACCGACTTCATCGACGTGGTCAGCGTGGTCGAGGCACCGGGAAATTTCTCGAAGGCAAACCGCGGAATCTTGGTGACGACGTAATCGATGGTCGGCTCGAACGAGGCCGGCGTGGCGCCGCCGGTGATGTCGTTGGCGATTTCATCGAGGGTGTAGCCGACGGCAAGCTTGGCGGCGACTTTGGCGATCGGAAAGCCGGTGGCCTTGGAGGCCAGCGCCGAGGAGCGCGACACTCGCGGATTCATTTCGATCACGACCATGCGCCCGTCGGCAGGATTGACGCCGAACTGCACATTGGAGCCGCCGGTCTCGACCCCGATCTCGCGCAGCACCGCCAGCGAGGCGTCGCGCATGATCTGATACTCTTTGTCGGTCAGCGTCAGCGCCGGTGCGATGGTAATGGAATCGCCGGTATGCACGCCCATCGGATCGAGGTTCTCGATCGAGCAGATGATGATGCAATTGTCCTTCTTGTCGCGCACCACCTCCATCTCGAACTCTTTCCATCCCAAAACCGATTCCTCGATCAGGATTTCGTCGGTGGGGGAGGCGTCGATGCCGCGCTCGACGATCTCGATGAACTCGGCCTTGGTGTAGGCGATGCCGCCGCCGGTGCCGCCCATGGTGAAGGACGGCCGGATGATCGCGGGCAGGCCGATGTCGTCGAGCGCCCGCAGCGAGTCCGGCAGATTCTTGGTCTGGATCGAGCGCGGCGTCTCGAGGCCGATCCGGGTCATGGCCTCGCGGAAGCGGCCGCGATCCTCCGCCTTGTCGATGGCATCGGCGGTGGCGCCGATCATCTCGACGTCGAATTTGGCCAGCGTGCCCTGCTTGCGCAGGCTCAGCGCACAGTTGAGCGCGGTCTGCCCGCCCATGGTGGGCAGCAGCGCGAAGCCGCCGGGAACAACGTAGCGCTCCTTCTCGATGATCTTGGCGACGATTTCCGGCGTGATCGGCTCGATATAGGTGGCGTCAGCCAGTTCCGGATCGGTCATGATCGTGGCCGGATTGGAATTGACCAGCACGATGCGGTAGCCCTCGGCCTTCAGCGTCTTGACCGCCTGGGTGCCGGAATAATCGAATTCGCAGGCCTGTCCGATCACGATCGGGCCGGCGCCAATGATCAGGATGGTGGAGATATCGGTTCTTTTGGGCATCAAGTCTCACGGGCAGGGAATTGGGCACAAAAAAAGGGCGCGCATACCGCGCGTCCCCTAAGCCTCAAGCGCCAGGTCACCCTCGCGCGCGGGTGGTCTTTAGACCAGATTCCGCAACCGCGAAAGGCCCTTAAAGCCCCCATCAACCGGCAATTTCCCGACTTCTCTCGGCGAGCTTCGGCGGGGCAGGCCCGCTGGAACACGACTTGCCCAGCCTTAGCTGCGCAGCACCAAAGGCTGGAGGCCCGGCCTGGAATTGAACCAGGATAAAGAGCGATGCATTGCTCTCGCGTCGACGCCTTTCCGCCACCGGGCCGCGCCGATCATTGCCGATCGGGTCTCGGCCGGCCACGTCTAGCCGCGGTTAACCCTAACCGGCCTCGCTGCTTCGCAGCTTCGGCTGGGCGAGCCCACCGACGAGGATCCTGCTCGGCCCGGCCGCGGGCTTGCCCCGCCGAAGCTCGCAGAGCGAAGGCGGGTCAGAAGGCATGCCGGGCGACGAAGGTCATTCGCCACGGATTGTGCCCGATGTTGAAATGCGCGCGCGAGGCGGTAAATCCGTTTGCCGCAAGTTTTGCCACCATCTCCGCTTCGCTGTAGCGCTGCAGGCCGATGCGGTTGCGCAAGTGCCGGTAGTCCGACAGTGCGGTGGAGACCAGTCCGATCAGGGCGTCTTTCAGGAAGCCGTGGGTCGCCGCAAAGCGCAACAAAGCGAATACGTCCCTGCCCATGCCGACCTCCGGACGCAATATATCGCCCAGAACCAGCCGGCCGCCCGGCTTCAACAGCCGTCGGATCACCGCGAAGGCATCGTCGAGTCCGGCCGGTGTCATATATTGCGCGACCGAGTTCATGATCACGAGATCGATCGACTTTTCGTCCATCTTGCGCAGGTCTTCCAGCGAGCGCACCCGGATCCTGGTGTCGGGCGCAAACCGCGCGATCAGCCGGCCGCGCACGCCGGGTGCCGGTTCGGCGAGGTACAGCTTGCCGCAGGCCTCGGCCACCCGCGTTGCCGACAGGGCTTCGCCGCAGGCATAATCCAGTACCACCGCGTCCGGCGAGGAGATGTAGCCGATGATGTCCCGGGCGATGACCTGGAAATGCAGGTCGCGATGCAGCTTGCTCGCATAGATCGTATGCGTGGAATCGTAATAATCGATCCAGTCGTCCATGGTCACAAAAGCCCGGTAAACAGGGGTTCCAGCGATGGAACCGGGGGATAGATGATGCGTTAGATTGTCCGGCGCGCGATGTCCATTGCCGCCATCGTCCGGTTCCTAACAGGAAGGTTCATCGTGAGCAAAGCCAGGTCTGACAAAGTTTCTCCCGATCTCGATACCCCGACCGATATGCCGCAGGCCGCGGTAGAGAAGATTTCGGCATCGCTCAACACGCTCTTGGCCGACGCCTTCGCGCTGTACGTCAAAACCAAGAATTTTCACTGGCACGTCAGCGGCCGGCATTTCCGCGACTATCATCTGATGCTCGACCAGCAATCCGAGGATATTTTCGCGACCACCGACCAACTCGCCGAACGGGTGCGCAAGCTCGGCGGCGTCACGCTGCGCTCGATCGGGCAGATCGGGAAGTTGCAGACCATCAAGGACAACGACGAGAGCTATGTGCCGCCGCGCGACATGCTGCGCGAGTTGATGGAAGACAACAAGCACATGGCGGCGGCGATGCGCAAAGCCCACAAGCTGTGCGACGATCACGAGGATTCCGGCAGCGCCGGGCTGCTCGAGACCTTCATCGACGAGACCGAGCGCCGCACCTGGTTCCTGTTCGAAGCCACCCGCCAGGAAGGCGGCAACGAGGCGTAGGGAGAGCGCAAGCGACCGATCAATCCGGTCACTTGGTTAATCCCGCATCAAGCGGGCCGATCGAATGCGCATGTAAATCGGAATCGGGCTTTAAAAGTCCGCGCGTAAGAGGAACGCTGATCCGAAGCACCCGATCGAAAACGTCATGACGGATTTGAGCATTGCGCGCCCTGCGCAGCCGACGCTGGCGTACGGCCTTGCCGGGCTGTTCGGCCTGTTTACCGGGGTTTGTGCGGTTTTCGCCGGCAGCGTTACGCTGTTCGACTGGCATGACGAGGCCACGCAGGCGCGCTGGCCGGTGACATCGGCGGTCGTCGACCGCGCGGAGATCATCGCGGCGGCGCGCGGGAAGCAGAACGGCGGATCGCTGTGGAATCTCCGGACCCGCGTACACTACGAGGTGGGCGGCGTCACGCGGACGGCGACGCTGACATCGCGCACGGTGTTTTCGGAAACCGATGCCGCGAAGTTGCAGGCTGCGGAGGAGCAGCAACCGAGGGGCAGCCGGATCGACATTCGCTACGACCCATCCCGGGAAAATCGCGCGGTCGTTGCATCCGCCGAACTGTCACCCGACCGAACGCGCACCGATCGCATCCTGTTGGCAGGTTTCGCGATCGCCTCGGTCGGCTTTCTGGCGCTGGCCAAATACCTGAGAGCACGCGCGGCACGCGCGCCGCCGTCGGCCAATGGCGCTCAGCACGCAAGACTCGCGCTGGGGATTGCCACAGCCGCGTTGGGTCTGGCGATGACCGGACCTGCGATCGTTGCGGCGGTCCAGACCGGTAAATTCACCGGCGAGAGTCTGATGGCGGTGCTTTTCGGGCTGATATTTGTATTTCCCGGAGTGCTGATCTGCCTGCCACCGCAATACACCGGAGCCAAGAACCTGCTGGGAGCGCTCACCATCACCGGCCTGGCGATCGTCTTCGACTGGGTGGCCTTCGGCCCCGGCGAGCGTCAGTTCAGCGGCAGTATCAATGGCGTCGGGTTCGTTCCGGGCGAACTGATGGGACGCGCCGCGTTCGGCGTCTTCGCCATTATCCTCGATGTCTGCGTCGTCATGATGTGGATCGGCCAGTGCCGGCGAATGTTCGGAGCCGGCGGAGCCGGTCCGGGCATCTTCGACGATTAGGCTCGCTTCCACAGCCGGACCAGCGGGCCGTCCGCGCCGCGCACCGGATCGGTGTTCGGCCGTTTCACTTCCGGAATTGTCTTTAGTGCCTTGGCGTGATTTTCCGGCGTCGGCAGCGTGACGTGCATTTGCGGTCCCGGCGGATAGGCGCCGACGACGGAGAAGTCCTTGCTCGCGGACAGGCATTGATGCCCGGTCCCCGCGGGCAGGATCGCGACGTCGCCGGCTGCGATCTCGATCTCCCGGCCGTGGTCGCCGCCGAAACGCACCTGCGCATGGCCGCGGGCGATGCCGAGCGCCTCGTGCACCGTCGCATGGTAATGCAGATAGTCGTAGACGCCGTTGCGCCACATCTGGCCCCAGCCATTGGCGCCGAACAATCCCTCGATGGTTCTTTCGGGATGCGCGTTGGCGAGGTCGATCGCCTTTTTGTAGACCACGAACGGCAGCGGATTGTTGGGTACGAGGCCGTCGTCCTTGAAGACGAAGGTGAGGGGTTCGATATCGGTGTCGACAACGGACATGATGATCTTCCTCGCGCAAGAAAGTTGCGGATTGAACTTATATCGCGGGTTCACGTTCCCTTTTTATTTTCGCTGGGAAACTCGAACACCAGACAGGTCGTGGTGGCGTGCGCCAGCAGGCGGCCCTTGGCGTCGGTGATGCGCGCTTCCGCGGTGGCGGCGCGGCGTCCGACGCTCAGCGTGCGGCCTTCGCTGCGGACCGGGCCGGTATCCTGGTTCATGCCCCTGATGAAACTGATCTTGAATTCGAGCGTGGTATAGCCGGTTCCCGCCGGCAGCATCGAATGTACGGCAAGCCCCATCGCTGAATCCAGCAGGATCGCGGCATAGCCGCCATGGAGCGAGCCGATCGGATTGTAGTGCCGGAAGCCCGGCACACTGTGGATCACCACGACGCCGGGCTCCGCCGTGCAGTCGAACGGCTCGACCGTCTGCATGATCGGCGGCTCCGGCAGTTTGCCCGAGAAGATGGCGCGGACGAAATCGATGCCGGGCATCGAGGCCATGATCTCGGTCGGGGTGACGCCGAATTCGGGAGCGGGGGTTGTATCGTGCATCGGGTTACTTCCGCAGTATGATGATGGTCATCATACTAAACGAGCTGGCATCGTACCAGTATTTTCAGAACGGAATGTTTCAGAACACACTACCGTCGTCCTGAGGTGCGCGCCCTTGCGCGCCTCGAAGGATGGGCCGCAGGTACCTTTTGTCGCATCCATCCTTCGAGGCTCGCCGCAAAGGCTCGCACCTCAGAATGACGGCTGGGGGTGACGCCGGAGAATTTTACGAGGCCTTGTTCGCCCGCATCAAGTCGGCGAAGCGCTTGAACAGGTAATGCGAGTCGCGCGGGCCGGGGGAGGCTTCGGGGTGATACTGCACCGAGAACACCGGTTTGCCGTCGAGCGCGATGCCGCAATTGGAACCGTCGAACAGCGAGACATGGGTCTGCGTCGCGCCCTTCGGCAAGGTCGCCTGATCCACCGCAAAACCGTGGTTCATCGAAGTGATTTCCACCTTGCCGGTGGTCTCGTCGCGGACCGGATGATTGGCGCCATGATGGCCCTGATGCATCTTCTTGGTTTTGGCGCCGACGGCGAGGCCCAGCATCTGGTGGCCGAGGCAGATCCCGAAAGTCGGCGTTCCCGACGAAATCACTTTCTGGATCACCGGTACGGCATATTTGCCGGTCTCGGCGGGGTCGCCGGGGCCGTTGGAAAGGAACACGCCGTCGGGCTTCATCGCCAGGATGTCTTCGGCCGATGTGGTCGCCGGCACCACGGTGATCCTGCAGCCTTCACCGGCCAATAGCCGCAGGATGTTGCGCTTGATGCCGTAGTCGATGGCGACGACGTTGAATTCGGGCGCGGTCTGCCGCCCAAAGCCTTTTTCCCACGCCCACGGCGTTTCGTCCCAGGTGAAGCGCTGGGCCGAAGTGACCATCGGCACCAGGTCCATGCCTTCGAGGCCCGGCCATTTGCGCGCCTCTTCCTTCAGATCCTGCAGGTCGAACAGGCCGTCCCGGGCATGCGCAATCACCGCGTTCGGCATGCCCTTGCTGCGGATCAGCGCGGTCAGCGCCCTGGTGTCGATGCCGGAAAGGCCGATGATGCCACGCGCCTTCAGCCATTGGTCGAGGTGCCGTGTGGCGCGGTAGCTCGACGGATCGGTGATGCCGGCGCGCAGGATCACGCCGCGCGCGCCCGGCGTCGCCGCCATGTTCACGGTCTCGATATCTTCGTCGTTGGTGCCGACATTGCCGATGTGCGGGAAGGTGAAGGTGATGAGCTGCCCGGCATAGGACGGATCGGTGAGGATCTCCTCGTAGCCGGTCATCGCGGTGTTGAAGCAGACTTCACCGACCGCCTGGCCTTCGGCGCCGAGGCCAAAACCCTCCAGCACGGTGCCGTCGGCGAGCACAAGCAGCGCGGTCGGGTTGTGATCCGGCCAGGCAGACGCGTTTTCGGTTGATGTCATGAGCGCATTACATAGTCGCCGCATCCGCTCGCGTCAAAGCCGGAAAACGCGGATTCACATGCTGTTTGCGGGTATTTTATGAACTTTCTTTCGTCATGGCCGGGCATAGCCGTCCGAAGGACGGCGTCGCCTACGCTTGCCGGCCATCCACGTCTTGTTGCTATAAGGGAAAGCAAGACATGGATGTCCGGCATCGCAGACAAGTTTACGCAGTCTGCGCAAAGCAGACTACTATGGCCGGACATGACGAACGCCGGGGGCCGCATGGACAATACGATGCCGATTTTGCTGATTCCGGGCCTCGGCGGCTCGCCCCGAATTTACGCGCCGGTGATCCCGGCATTGTGGCAATTCGGCCCGGTGACGGTGGCCAACCACATCCGCGACGACAGCATGGGTGCGATCGCGCGCCGGATTCTGGCCGAAGCGCCGCCGCGTTTTGCGCTCGCCGGCCACTCGATGGGCGGCTACATCGCGTTCGAGATCATGCGCCAGGCGCCGGATCGGGTGGCAAAGCTGGCGCTGCTCAATACCCAGGCGCGGCCGGACACGCCGGAGGCGATCGAGCGCCGCCGCGGCATGATCAAGAGAATTGAGGCCGGCGGTTTCAGCGCCGGAATCGACGCGCTGTATCCCGGATTTGTGCATCCATCGCGGCGCGATGATGCCGCGTTGAAAAAGGTCGTCCGCGAAATGGGGGACGATATCGGTCCCGAGGCCTTCATACGGCAGCTGACCGCAATCATGAGCCGCGCTGATTCGCGCCCGACGCTGTCGGTGATTTCATGTCCGACGCTGGTCCTGACCAGCGATCAGGACAATACCGTTTCCAACAGCCTATCGCCCGAAATGGCCGGTGGAATTCCGGGCGCGAAACTCGTGACCATTCCCGATTGCGGCCACCTTTCGCAGATCGAGCAACCGGAAGCGGTCGCGGCCGCCCTGGTCGAATGGCTGCGGATCTAGTTGTTTCCGGGCCGCGAACCGCCTAGATCAGGGGCTCCAGGAGAGGACCGAAGATGCTGCGCGACGACATCAATAATGCCGTAAAGGACGCGATGCGGGCCAAGGACGAGCGCAAGCTCTCGACGCTGCGCATGGTCAATTCGACCATCAAGAACGCCGACATCGCCGCGCGCGGCGAAGGCAAGCCGCCGCTGTCGGATGCGGATCTGCTCGGCGTATTCCAGAAAATGATCAAGCAGCGCCAGGAATCCGTCGAGCTCTACGACAAGGGCGGCCGCGCCGAACTCGCCGCGCAGGAGCGCGAGGAGATCGCGATCATCTCCGCCTATCTGCCCAAACAAATGTCGGAAGCCGACGTGAAGGCCGCCATTGCGGCGGCAATCGCCGAGACCGGTGCTGCCGGCATGAAGGACATGGGCAAGGTGATTGGCGTGCTGAAGGCGAAATATTCCGGGCAGATGGATTTCGGCAAGGCCAGTGGGTTGGTGAAGGCGGCGCTTTCTTCTTAACCTCGCCCCGCTTGCGGGGAGAGGTCGAAGCCGAAGCGGAGCGCAGGCTTCGGGGAGGGGGACTCTCCGCGACTATCGTGCTTGTGGTGACGAGCCCCTCACCCGCTCGCTACGTTCGCGACCTCTCCCCGTGAAGAACGGGGAGAGGTGAATAAAGAGAGAGCTTCGCTTTCATGCTCACCGAAACCACCGACTATGAGAAACTCTATCGCGACTTCCGCTGGGAAATTCCCGAGCGGTTCAATCTCGCGACCGCCTGTTGCGACCGCCATGCCGACGGCTCCAACCGCCTCGCGCTGATCTATATCGACGAAGACGGCGCCGCATCGCGTACCTCGTTCGATGCCGTCAGCGAGATGTCGCGGCGCTTTGCCAATGTGCTGAAGGCCGACGGTCTCAAGCGTGGCGACCGCGTCGCGGTGTTCCTGTCGCAATCGCTGGAACTGCCGATCGCCCATATGGCGGCGTTTCGTTCCGGCATGGTGTCGATTCCGCTGTTCGCCTTGTTCGGCGAGGATGCGCTGGAATTTCGCCTGGCGAATTCGGGCGCGCGGGCCATCGTCACCGACGAGGGTGGATACCAGAAGCTGGCGAAAATCCGCGACCGGCTACCGGAGCTTGCGAATATCTATGTGATCGGCGATGGCGAACATCCCGGCACCAGGCCGTTCTGGCCGTCGCTCAAGGCCGCATCGGCCGAGTTTACCACCGTCGACACCGCGGCCGACGATCCCGCGATGATCATCTACACCTCGGGCACCACGGGCAATCCGAAGGGCGCCTTGCATGGGCATCGCGTCGTGCTCGGACACATGCCGAATGTCGAGATGTGTCACGACTTCCTGCCCAGGCCCGGCGACCTCCTGTGGACGCCGGCCGATTGGGCCTGGATCGGCGGGCTGATCAACGTGCTGTTGGCGGGCTGGTATCACGGCGTGCCGGTGGTCGGGCATCGCGCGCGGAAATTTGAGCCGCAGGCGGCCATGCAGATGATGGCCGATCATGCCATCCGCAACGTGTTCCTGCCGCCGACGGCGCTGAAACTGATGCGGCTGGCCGGCGTCAGGCATTCCGGCGTCAAGCTGCGCAGCATCTTCACCGGCGGCGAATCGCTCGGCGGCGAGTTGCTCGATTGGGTCCGCGAGACCTTCGGCATCGAGGCCCATGAGGTCTATGGCCAGACCGAGTGCAATCTGGTGGTCGGCAGCAACGCAAAACTGTTTCCGATCCGTCCGGGTTCGATGGGCAAGGCGACACCCGGCTTCGACGTGCGGATTGTCGACGAGCACGGCGAGGAACTGCCGCGGGGAAGCCGCGGCATCATCGGCGTGCGCCAGCCCAATCCCTGCACCATGCTCGAATACTGGCGCAATCCGGAAGCCACGGCGAAGAAATATGCCGGCGGATTCCTGCTGACCGGCGATCTCGGCGTGCAGGATGCCGACGGCTATTTCTGGTATGTCAGCCGCGAGGACGACGTGATCACCACCGCCGGCTATCGCGTCGGTCCGTCGGAAATCGAGCACACGCTGATGAAGCATCCGGCGGTGGCGATGTCGGCGGTGGTCGGAATTCCCGACGCCATCCGCACCGAATCGATCAAGGCCTGGATCGTGCTGCGGCCGGGCTTTGCGCCCGACGACGCGCTGGCGCGCGAGATCCAGGATTTCGTGAAAGTGCAACTCGCCGCGCATGAATATCCGCGGGTGGTGCAGTTCACCGAGACGCTGCCGATGACGGCGACGGGCAAGGTGCTGCGGCGGGAGTTGCGCGCGCTGGGGTGACTTTTCTTACCTCGCCCCGCTCTTGTCCGCCGAAGCCCGCCTTCGGGCGAAGGCGGATGCGGGGAGAGGTCGGAATTCGCGACAGCGAATTTCGGGTGAGGGGACTCTCAGCGAGTCCGCGGGTTGAGAAAGCCCCCTCACCCCAACCCTCTCCCCCGCAAGGGCGGGGCGAGGGAGTTGCAGGGACGGCGTTCGCAGGGACGACAGCTCACGCAGGTGTCTCGACCCCCAGCCGCTTCAACGCTTCCAGCATGCGCTGCGGCGGGGCCATCTTGACGACCAGAACGTCGCCGGTCTCTAGCAGGCTCTTCAGGCTTGAGAGGATCGCGGGCCAGCCCTGGCGGCCGCCGGACAGGATGTCGTCGTCGATCGGCCGGTCGTGCGCCTCGGTCATGGTGAGGCGGACGGCGTCGCCGGCGGGTTCGATGTCGTAGGTGACCAGCGTAGGCCCAAGCTTTTCGATCAAGCCTGGCCAGTTCACATTCCAGGTGACCGAGAGTTTGCGCGGCGGTTCGCACTCGATCACTTCGCCGTCGATGTGGACGGAACCATCCGGCGCGCGGACGATGAAGGCGCCGCCGACCCTTAAATCCGCCTCCACCGCGAAGCCGAAGAAATATTCCGGCTGAACTCTGATGACGTCAGCGCCTGCCACACCTTCTGCGGCGTGGACGCGATGTAGATGGTGTAGACGATAGCGGGCTTGAAATTGTCGGTGTTCATCACGTTCTCAGCTATCCAGTTTCAGTGCGGCGTATGGGATTTCAAGTGGCCGTCCGGTTTCAAGGATGCTCTTGAGGCTGGACAGGATGGCGGGCCAACCCTTGGAGATGCCATCGAAGAACTTGCTGCCCTCGGCGAAGCCTTGATACGTCAGCGTCAGCTTGACGAGCTTGCCATAGGGCTCGAGTTCGAACGTCGCGAGCGCCGGCAATTCGTTCTTGTATTTGTCCGATTGGTTCACGAATGTATAGGCCAGCCGCCGCGGCGGGTCGCATTCGACGACCTTGCCGGCATCGGAAACGGTGCCATCGCTTCGCACCATCTCGAACGACGAGCCCACCTTCCAGTCCGACCTGAGCCGGGCGCCGAACCAGTAGCGTTCGGTGAAATTGCCGTCGGTCAAGGCATGCCAGAGTTTTTCCGGCGTGGTCTCGATATAGCTGACGTAGATGAACTCCGGTTTACTCATCGCGCTTCTCCAGTTGACGTTTCAATTCGCTGAGCGCGGTGAGCTTGCCGCGCTCGAATTTCCTGATCCACCGCTCGCCGATCTGGTGGATCGGCACCGGGTTGAGATAATGCAGCTTCTCGCGGCCATGCCTGAAGGTGGTAACGAGGTTGGCGGCCTCGAGAATCGCAAGGTGCTTGGTCACGGCCTGCCGGGTCATGGCAAGGCCGTCGCAGAGATCGTTCAGGGTCTGTCCGTTCCGGGCATGAAGCCTGTCCAGCAGCGACCGCCTCGAAGCATCGGCCAGCGCTTTGAAGACCTCATCCATGGCCGGCATGATAGGCAACCAAATGGTTGCATGTCAAGAGCGTGTCTTCACCACGCGGTCGGGCGTGATATCGTCGCGGTCAGCCAGCGAAGACTGGTTCTGAACAGTTTTGGGTGGGTGAAACATGATTGACCGGCTTTTATCGCCAGCCTTGTTGACGGCGTCGATGGTTGTGGTTGGCTGCGGCTCCGCCGCTTACGCCCAGCAGCAAGCGATCGGCGCGCCGCCCGAGGCTTCCAACATGAAGTTGGTCGGCGCCAACGACCTGCAGGCGCGCAGCGCCTATCAGCCGACCATCCACCATCAGGGCGACCGTTGGATCGCCTATATCGGACATCACGGCGGCACCGACGCCATTCCCGATCCGGTCAATCCGATCACCGGCAAGGCCGAGCCGAACGGCACCTCGATCGTCGACGTCACCGATCCTGCGCACCCGAAATACCTGCACCACATTCCCGGTCAGCAAGGAAAATACGAGGCCGGCGGCGCCCAGATGGTGCGGGTCTGCGACGGCAGCGCGCTGCCCAAGGGTGATCGCAACGCGGTCTACCTGCTGCGCACCTTCGGCAGCGAGGCCCATGAAATCTGGAACGTCGCCGATCCAGCTAGTCCAGTGCTGATCACCCGGCTCGGCGGCCTGAAGGACACCCACAAGAGCTGGTGGGAATGCGAAACCGGCATTGCCTTCCTGGTGTCGGGCGCACCGGACTGGCGCACCCGCCGCATGACGCAAGTCTACGATCTCAGCGATCCCGCCCACCCCATGAAGATCAGGGATTTCGGTCTTCCCGGCCAGGAGCCGGGCTCAACCGGCGCGGTGCCGACCGAGTTGCACGGGCCGATCTCGACCGG
This sequence comes from Bradyrhizobium sp., assembly GCF_004799405.1. Lineage (GTDB taxonomy): Bacteria > Pseudomonadota > Alphaproteobacteria > Rhizobiales > Xanthobacteraceae > Bradyrhizobium. The sequence goes on along the minus strand of NZ_SSMW01000110.1, from coordinate 17,985 downwards.
GCCGGAAGGCAACCGCGTTTATTTTGGCTATGGCACCGACAAGGGCGGTGTCCTACAGATCGTCGACCGCGACAAACTGATCAACGGACCGAAGGAGCCGACGCCGGATAATCTTCGCTTTCCGGAAATCTCGCGGCTTGCGATGTCGGCCTTCAACGGCGCCCACACCACCTTTCCGATGCTCAAAATGCCGATTACCGAATTCGCTCGCGACAAGGATGGCAAGACCCGCGACATCGTGATGATCGTCGACGAGGCGATCCTCAACGAATGCGCCGAGCCGCGCCAGATGGTGTGGTTCGCCGACGTCACGGTCGAGAACCGCCCGATGATGATTTCGAGCTATACCGTGCCGGAGGGCGGCGGCGCGTTCTGCGAGCGGGGCGGGCGGTTTGGCTCGCATTCCTCCAACGAAAGCATGGCGCCGGTGTTTTACAAGAAGATGGCGTTCATCGCCTTCTTCAATGCCGGCGTCCGCGCGCTCGACATTCGCGATCCCTATCATCCGACCGAAGTCGGTTACTTCATTCCGTCGATCACGGCTGCGACCGACAAGCGCTGCGTCACCGTCGACGGCAAGGACCGCTGCAAGGTCGCGACCCAGACCAACAATGTCGAAACCGACGAGCGCGGCTACATCTACATCGTCGATCGCGCCAACACCGGCCTGCATATCCTGGAACTGACCGGTCCGGCGCGCGCCGTCGCTGGGCTGCCGTGATGCCTCCTGCGGTGATGTTTGGGGACGACAATGCGTAAGCGATTGCTGATCGCGTGTGCCGTTGCGATCGTTGCCCTGACCGGCGCGGTCGGCTACCGGCATGCGCGGCCGGATATCGAAGGCTGGAACGAAATCACCTGGCCGTTTCCGCGCGACGGCTGGCCCGCCGGGCGCGCGTTCCGGTGCGGCGCGGCCTCCTGCGGTGACGAGGTCGAGCTTTACGTGCGGCCGAAGATCGGCTTCTGCAATTGCGACGGCGGCGTTGCCGATGACGACGAAGTTGACCGCGTCGCCGATCTCGACCTGATCAGCGATCGCTTCGCTCCGCTGCAGGCCGGCCACAAGATCCGGTTCGCCGACATGTCCGGGCGATTGCGCAGCTACCATCTCGACATGCCCGACGGCTCCCGCCATGCCGCCGTCGGCATCGCGGTGTCGCACCGCTGCGACCTGCTGGTTGCGGCGGCCCAGGGCAATGGAGAGGCATCGGTGGTTCAGCGCGCGGCGCTGGATTTCCTGGCCTCCAGCCACATGCAGCAGTGGATGACGGCAGCGATGGATGGGCGGTGACTCTCTTACCTCGCCCCGCTCTTGTCCGCCGAAGCCCGCCTTCGGGCGAAGGCGGATGCGGGGAGAGGTCGAAATTCGCGAGAGCGAATTTCGGGTGAGGGGGGACTCTCCGCGAGTCCGCCTGTTGAGAGAAGCCCAGCACCCCAACCCTCTCCCCGCGAAGAGCGGGGCGAGGGTGAAGAAGGCAGCTTCTCGCGTGCTGCATTTGATGCATACTCTGTTTTCCTTTAACTCTTATCACGAGTCCCGCCGATGTCCCTCAATCTCTATCTCGCTTTTGTCGCCGCCTGCATCGCGCTGGCGCTGCTGCCGGGTCCGGTGGTGACATTGGTGATCGCCAATGGTCTGCGCTATGGCACCCGCGCGGCGCTGACCAATATCGCGGGCGTGCAGGCGGGATTGACCATCGTGATCGGCATTGTCGCGGTCGGGCTGACGTCGCTGATGGCGACCATGGGCTACTGGTTCGACTGGGTGCGGTTTGCCGGCGCCGCCTATCTGGTCTGGCTCGGCATCAAGCTGGTTCGTTTCCCGGTCGAGGGCGTCAATGCGGAATCGCCGCCAGCGCCGCCGCGCGGCGGGTTCTTCCTGCAGGGATTCCTGGTGCTGCTTAGCAATCCCAAGGTGCTGGTATTCTTCGGCGCCTTCATTCCACAGTTCATGGACATGAGCAGGGATCATTTCTCGCAAGTGACGCTGCTCGGGATTACTTTCATGGTGATCGCGGGCATGACCGATGCCGTTTATGCGCTGTTGGCCGGCCGTGCCCGGCGCTTCTTCTCGGCGCGGCGGACGAGACTGTTGTCGCGCATTTCCGGCGGCTTCATGATCGGCGGCGGTGTCTGGCTGGCGCTGACGCGTGCGCGATGAAAGAGAAATCAGGCACGGCATAAAAAGAGTCGGCTCCCTCCCCCCTTGTGGGGGAGGGCCGGGGAGAGGGGTCAGCCGCGAGGGCGGTGCTTGTTGCTACCCCTCTCCCTAACCCTCCCCCACAAGGGGGAGGGAACGACGTTAAATCAGCCGCCGCGCGCGCAGCGTCGCTTCGATCTCGGCGAAAATCCGCGCCAGCCGTTCCGCCCATTGCCGTTGCCCGGCCTGGTCGGCGATCAGGTCCTGGCGGATTTCGATCCCGGTGTTCATCAACCCGCGCGCTTCGCCGTGCACCGGAATGGTGTAGTCGGTCTCGTCGCTCACCGCATAAGGCTCGTTGTCGCCGACCACCAGATCAGGTTCACCGCGCAATAGCCCGAGCAACAGCGGCGGCAGCCTGGTGTCGCGATGGTAGAGCGTGCCGATATGCCAGGGACGGGCGATCCCGGCATAGACCGGCGTGAAACTATGCAGCGACACCAGCACGGTCGCAGCGCCGTCGCGCCGGCGCCGGTCGATGACCTCGTCGATGCGGCGATGATAGGGCTCGAAGATCTGCCGGCGCCGCGCCTCGACCGCCTCCGGCGCGAGACCTTGATTGCCCCTGATGGTGGTGGCCTCGCTGACGCGCGGGATCGAACTGGGTGCGCCGGGCGGACGGTTGCAGTCGATCACCAGCCGCGAATAACGCTGCGCGACTAGGTGCGCATCGAGATGCGCTGCCAGCCTTTCGGCGACGCCGCCGATGCCTATATCCCAGGCGATATGCCGGGTGAACTCGGCAGCCGGCAGTCCGAGATCGCCGAGGGCCTTGGGGATCAGCCGGCCGTAATGGTCGCAAGTGAGCAGGAATGGCGAGCGTCCGGTGGCATTTTGTTCAAATACCGGCGGAACATCCGCGCTTCCAAGGAGTAATGAGGTGTCGCCAGCGCTGTCCAAAGCCATTTCTTTATGTGTTGCCTAGCTAAGCAGCATACCGATTTAGAAATAAGCAGGGATCGGTATAGATTAGATTGCCCAAAATCGCGATGATTGCCTCGACGATGCCCCTGCTGACGATCCATCACAAGACCGAATATCGCTATACGCGTCCCGTCGCGTTCGGCGAACACCGCATCATGCTGCGCCCGCGCGACGGCCACGATCTGCGCGTGCTGTCGGGCAGCCTCGAGATCGTGCCGGAGCCGATGTCGCTGCACTGGATCCACGACGTGTTCGGCAACAGCGTCGCGATCGCGACCTTCGACGAGCCCGCAGAAATATTGTCGATCTCAAGCACCGCGACGGTCGAGCACAACCCCGCCGAAGAGTACGCGCTGACCGCGGACGATCCGGCCTATTTCTATCCGTTCCTCTATGACGACGAGGAGTTTCCCGACCTCGTTCATTTCATCACGCCGCAGTATGGCGATCCCGAGGGCGAGCTGTCGGCGTGGGCGCGCAATTTTCTCGACGCCGAAGGCTCGACCCCGACCTTCAACATTCTCAGCGGCATGACCCACGGCATCCGCCAGGCCTTCACCTACCGCAAGCGGCACGCGCACGGCACCCAGCATCCGCTCGACACGCTACAGACCAAATCCGGCACCTGCCGCGACTATGCGCTGTTCATGATCGAGGCGCTGCGCCGGCTCGGCATCGCCGCGCGCTTCGTCTCGGGTTATCTGTTCATTCCCGGCGACCGCGCGCATGGCTATGTCGGCGGTGGCTCGACCCATGCCTGGGTGCAGGTCTACCTGCCGAGCGCTGGCTGGATCGAGTTCGATCCCACCAACGGCATCGTCGGCACCCGCGATCTGGTGCGGGTTGCGGTGGCGCGCGATCCGCGCCAGGCCATCCCGCTGCACGGCACCTATCTCGGTCCGGCCGATGCGTTCGTGCGTATGGACGTCACCATCAACGTCGTCTCCGTCGGTGAAGAGGCAAAGGTCTAGTCATGGAAATCAAGGTCGGCTTCGAGATTGGGTATGCCGCGGTGGCGCCGACGCCGATAGTGATCATGCTCCGCATTCACCCCTCGCGCTATTCGGACATCGTCGGTACCGAAAGCATCGTGGCCGAACCCGACACCCCGATCGGATTTTACCGCGACAGTTTTGGCAATGTCTGCGGCCGGCTGGTGGCGCCCGCCGGCGGCGTGACGCTGCGCGGCAGCGCGCTGGTGCGCGATTCCGGATTGCCCGACGTGGTGGTGCCGACGGCGCAGCAGCTTCCGATCGACCAACTGCCTGACGACGTGCTGCTGTACCTGATGGCGAGCCGTTATTGCGAAACCGACAAGCTGACCGACGTGGCGTGGTCGCTGTTCGGCAACACCGCGCCGGGATGGGCGCGGGTGTCGGCGATCTGCACCTTCGTGCACAACCATGTCACCTTCGGCTACCAGCACGCCCATTTCATGAAATCCGCCCATGACGTCTACGAGCAGGGCACCGGCGTGTGTCGCGATTTCGCGCATCTGGCGCTGACCTTCTGCCGCTGCATGGGCATCCCGGCGCGCTACTGCACCGGCTACATGGGCGACATCGGCGTTCCCCCCGATCCCGAACCGATGGATTTCTCCGGCTGGTTCGAGGTCTACCTGGCGGGACAGTGGTATACCTTCGACGCCCGCCACAACCACCCGCGGATCGGCCGCATCCTGATGGGCACCGGCCGCGACGCCGCCGACGTGGCGCTGACCACGAGTTTCGGGCGGATGACCCTGGTCAAGTTCCTCGTCATTACCGACGAGGTCGTGGCGGCGTAGGGGCATCATGCTGGATCGTCTGTTCGTCTACGGCACGCTGATGCGCGGCTTCGACCATCCGATGGCGAAGCTATTGTCGCGCAGCGCCGAGTTCATCGGCGAGGCGCAATGCCGTGGCCGGCTCTACCGGGTCAAGCATTATCCGGGGCTGGTGTTGTCCCACGACGCCGGTGACGTGGTGTTCGGCGAACTCTTCCGGCTGCACGCCCCGGCCGAATTGCTGCGCGAGTTCGACATGTACGAGGCCTGCGGCGAAGGTTTTGCGCAACCGACCGAATACGTCAGGCAGATGCTGCCGATCGCCTTGGCGGATGGAGCCGCCAGCGAAGCCTGGACCTATCTCTATAACTGGCCGGTCGCGCATCTGCCGCGGATCACGTCGGGGCGGTTTCTGGAGGGGTAGAACTTCACCCCCTGTGAATAGCGGCTAGAATCCGAACAATTCTCGTATTTTAGCTCCGAGCGCCTATATCCATGATCGGTTGGCACCGGCTTCCGACTCGGCAACAATTCCCCATGCGCTTTACGCCTCAATTCCTCGATGAACTGCGCGCCCGGCTTCCGGTTTCGGAAGTCGTGGGGCGGCGCGTGAAGCTGAAGAAGACCGGGCGGGAGTGGAAGGGGCTGTCGCCGTTCCAGCAGGAGAAGTCGCCGTCGTTCACCGTCAACGACCAGAAGGGATTCTATCACGACTTCTCCTCCGGCAAGCACGGCGACATCATCTCGTTCCTGATGGAGACCGAAGGCGTCGGCTTCACCGAAGCGGTCGAGCGCCTGGCCTCGATGGCCGGCATGCCGCTGCCGGCGGTGACGCCGGATGCCGCGCGCCACGAGCAGCGCCGCAAGACGCTCTATGACGTGATGGAACTGGCCGCGAAATTCTTCGCCGACACCCTGGCGTCGCGTAACGGCGCCAAGGCGCGTGGATATCTCGGCGACCGCGCGATTTCGCCCGCCGTGCAATTGCAGTTTCGCATTGGTTACGCGCCTTCCGAACGCTTCGCGCTGAAGGAACATCTGGGCGCGCAGGGCATTCCGGTCGAGGACATGGTGGAAGCGGGTCTGCTGGTCGCCGGCGATGATATCCCGGTGCCCTATGATCGCTTCCGCGACCGCGTGATGTTTCCGATTACCGATTTGCGCGGACGCGTCATCGCGTTCGGCGGCCGCGCGCTGGAAAAGGACGCGCAGGCGAAATACCTCAACTCGCCGGAAACCCCGCTGTTTCACAAGGGCGACCATCTCTACAACCTGGCGCCGGCGCGGCTCGCCACCCATAACGGCGCAGCCCTGGTGGTGGTCGAAGGCTATGTCGACGTCATCGCCATGGTCGGCGCCGGCTTTGCCGCCAGCGTGGCACCACTCGGCACGGCATTGACCGAAAACCAGCTCGCGCTGTTGTGGAAGATGGCGGACGAGCCGATCCTGTGTTTCGACGGCGACAAGGCCGGGCAGAAAGCGGCATGGCGCGCCGCTGACCTGGCGCTGCCGCACCTCAAGCCCGGAAAAAGTCTTCGCTTTGCGCTATTGCCGGAGGGCCAGGACCCCGACGATCTCGCACGCTCGGGCGGGCGCGGCGCGATCGAGGAGGTGATCTCGGCGGCGCGTGGCCTCGCCGAAGTGATCTGGTCGCGCGAAATCGAAGGCGGCACCTTCGCAACCCCCGAACGCCGCGCCGCGCTGGAGGCGCGGATCGGCGAACTCACAAACGGCATCCGCGACGACGTGGTGCGGCGCTACTATCGCCAGGATTTTGCCGAGCGACTGCAACGCGCCTTTGCGCCGGACGCCGGGCGCGGCGGCTATGCCAGGGGCAATTATCGCGGCGGGGCCAGCAATATCGGCGGCGAATCAGGCCGGCGCTTTGCCCCGCGCGGCACGTTCACCCCTGGTGCTGCGGGCCGATTCGAGCCTCGCGCCGCCGGACGGACGCAGGGCGGCCAGACCATCAACCGCGGGCCCTACCAGGTGGCCAGCCCCCAGCTCGCCACCAGCCCGATCATGCGCGGCCAGCGCAGCGCGATCTCCCGCCGCGAGGCGCTGATTCTGCAATCCCTGATCAATCATCCCTGGCTGTTGCACGACCATCTGGAAGAGGTCGCCGTGCTCGAACTGGCGCACCCGGAGGTCAACAAACTGCGCGCCGGAATCATCGCCGCCTTTGCCCGCGACCATCACCACAGCCCCGAGCCTTCGGAACAGAGCGAGAAGATGCGCGCCGATCTGGCCGCAGGCGGATTTTCACAGCTTCTTCAAAGAGTTGAGCTTGCGATCACGACCTCGGCGGTGTGGGGTGCGCAAAGCGGTGCAGCGCCCGACGACGTTCTTTCCACCTGGCGCCAGCTCGTCTCCTTGCATCGGCAATGGCACTCCTTACTTAGGGAATTGAAAGATGCCGAGCGGGCCTTGGGTGACGAGGCGAGTGAGGCCAATCTGGCATGGCTGCGTGACGTCAAGGCGCGGCTGGCGGAAGTGGACGGCACCGAGGCCCTGATCGAGGGTTTCGGGGAGTCCTCGGGCCGTTTCCAGCGCAGCATGTGATGAAAAAATCATGCGGACGGCCGGGGCCGGAACCGCGAAATGACTCGCCAAACCCATGGTTTGGCTGCAAAAACAGGGTTAATCGAAGCTTAATCGCCTGCGGGCTATGAGTTCGAAACCGGTTTAGGTAATTCGGGGGTGGCGACGGTTTGCGCCGCCCTTTCCGCGTCATACGTGACGTCAGATTTGAGCGGGCGCGGCGACGTATCCTGCACGAGCGCGTTTTGGGAGCAATGAATGGCCAGCAAGGCAAAGACGCTGCAGGTAAAGGACAAGGAAAAAGACGACAAGGCAGCGGACGCCCCCGAGAAGGATTCTCAGGACGCGCCGTCTCCGTTGCTCGATCTGTCCGATGCCGCCGTCAAGAAGATGATCAAGCAGGCCAAGAAGCGCGGCTTCGTGACCTTCGATCAGCTCAACGAAGTGCTGCCCTCCGACACCACCTCGCCCGAGCAGATCGAGGACATCATGTCGATGCTCTCCGACATGGGCATCAACGTCTCCGAAGCCGAGGAAGCCGATAGCGAGGAAGAGAAACAGGAAGAGGCCGAGGACGAGACCGACAACGAGCTGGTCGAGGTCACGCAAAAGGCCGTCACCGAAGTCAAGAAATCCGAGCCCGGCGAGCGCACCGACGATCCCGTCCGCATGTACCTGCGCGAGATGGGCACCGTCGAGCTTTTGTCGCGCGAGGGCGAAATCGCCATCGCCAAGCGCATCGAGGCCGGCCGCGAGGCGATGATCGCCGGGCTGTGCGAAAGCCCGCTGACCTTCCAGGCCATCATCATCTGGCGCGACGAGTTGAACGAGGGAAAGATCTTCCTGCGCGACATCATTGACCTCGAAGCGACCTATGCCGGCCCCGACGCCAAGAACAACATGAACCCGGCGATGCTGGGGGCCCCGCTCGGCCCCGACGGCCAGCCGGTTCCTGCGCCTGCCAACAATAATGCGGCGATCGCGGCGCAAGCCGCACCCTCGCACATCGCCCCGCCGGCCGCGCCGCCGTCGCCGACCCCGTTCCGCCCGGCGCCGGCCGGTACGCCCGAAGGCGAGGAAAAGGATCCGTCGGAAGCATCGGCCGAATCCGACATGGACGACGACGAGTTCGAAAACCAGATGTCGCTCGCCGCCATCGAGGCCGAGCTGAAGCCGAAGGTGGTCGAAACCTTCGACAAGATTGCCGACAACTACAAGAAGCTGCGCCGCCTGCAGGAGCAGGACATCTCTAACCAGTTGCAGAACGAGACGCTGTCGCCGGCGCAGGAGCGCAAGTACAAGAAGCTGAAGGACGAAATCATCGTCGAGGTGAAGTCGCTGCGGCTCAACCAGGCCCGTATCGACTCGCTGGTCGAGCAGCTCTACGACATCAACAAGAAGCTGGTGTCGTTCGAGGGCCGTTTGCTGCGCCTCGGCGACAGCCACGGCGTCGCCCGTGAGGACTTCCTGAAGAACTACCAGGGCTCGGAGCTCGATCCGCGCTGGCTCAACCGGGTTTCGAAACTCTCCGCAAAAGGCTGGAAGAATTTCGTCCACAACGAGAAGGACCGCATCAAGGAACTGCGCCACGAGATCCAGTCGCTGGCCGCATTGACCGGGCTTGAGATCGGCGAATTCCGCAAGATCGTGCACGGCGTGCAGAAGGGCGAGCGCGAGGCGCGCCAGGCCAAGAAGGAAATGGTCGAGGCCAACCTGCGGCTGGTGATTTCGATCGCCAAGAAATACACCAACCGCGGCCTGCAGTTCCTCGATTTGATCCAGGAAGGCAATATTGGTCTCATGAAGGCGGTCGACAAGTTCGAGTACCGCCGCGGCTACAAGTTCTCGACCTATGCGACCTGGTGGATCCGGCAGGCGATCACCCGCTCGATCGCCGACCAGGCCCGCACCATCCGCATTCCCGTGCACATGATCGAGACCATCAACAAGATCGTGCGCACCTCGCGCCAGATGCTCAACGAGATCGGTCGCGAACCGACCCCGGAAGAGCTCGCCGAGAAACTCGGCATGCCCTTGGAGAAGGTGCGCAAGGTTCTGAAAATCGCCAAGGAGCCGCTGTCGCTGGAGACTCCGGTGGGCGACGAGGAAGACTCGCACCTCGGCGATTTCATCGAGGACAAGAACGCGATCCTGCCCATCGATGCCGCGATCCAGTCGAACCTGCGCGAAACCACCACGCGCGTGCTGGCCTCGCTCACCCCGCGAGAAGAACGCGTGCTCCGCATGCGCTTCGGCATCGGCATGAACACCGACCACACCCTGGAAGAAGTCGGTCAGCAGTTCTCGGTGACCAGAGAGCGCATCCGGCAGATCGAAGCCAAGGCGCTGCGGAAGCTGAAGCATCCGTCGCGGAGCAGGAAATTGCGTAGCTTTTTGGATAATTGATTTAGTAAAAGCCCCGCTCGCGCGGGGCTTTTTTTGTCTGAATTGTCCCGCATAGGTTTTAAAACAAAACAATGCACCAAATGATCGCAGACACTTTGGACGATCTGTTACGCAAGGTCTTTCCAAAGATATTGAAAAGCGGTCAACGCGTTAAGGCTAGTAAGGGCTGGAACAAGGAACTGTCCGGTGTAATCCTAGAGTTGCGCAATCCGCTTGCTCGACTAAGTCGATCGGAAACGAAAGGCACCCTGTTCAGCTGCCTTGGCGAGACACTTTGGTATTTAGCAAGATCAGATGAACTCGCGTTCATTGAATACTACATCGCTATGTACGGAAAGTTCGCTGAGCGCGATGATACCATTCATGGGGCATATGGCCCTCGATTGCTTGAAATGCGTGGCGAAATTAATCAAATCGCCAACGTAATCAAATTGCTTCGAAGGAAGCCAACTTCTCGCCAGGCTGTCATTCAGTTGTTTAACGCCGAAGATCTATTGAAAAACTACAATGACATTCCTTGCACCTGCACGATGCAATTCTTTGTTCGAAAAAATTCGCTGCAAATGGTCGTGTACATGCGATCAAACGATGACGTTCCTGGGATTGCCTCACGATGTTTTCGCTTTCACATTTATTCAAGAACTGATCGCTAGGAGCCTCGGATTAAAACTTGGTTCTTATAAACATATGGCCGGCAGTCTACATATCTATGATGCAGACAAAGAAAAGGTACGGACATTTCTTAAGGAGGCATATCAATCACGGATACTTATGCCGCGTATGCCACCCGGCGATCCTTGGCCGAATCTAAAAAAATTGATTAGAGCCGAAGCGAGAATTAGGCAGGGTAGTCCGGTTCAAATAGATCGGCTCGATATACCAGAGTTACTGGGCAGATTTGATGAGAGTGTTACAGGCATTCGCGCTGAATAAGGCAAGAAAGTCGACGCGCTCGATTAAGTCAAAGATGGTTTCACACGTGTATGATGCTTATATTGATAGGGGTGCTAGGCGGGCGGCTAGAAGATGATCGTACGACCGGGTGATTTGAATCGTGCGGCCATTCTTAGCTCGAACCTAATTAGATTCGATTCCGAAGTTGAAGCACTGCTTGGCATCCAAGATGAGGTCGCTCGTGCTGTGTTTGTTGAGCAAATAGTCGAGAGTCTACGCCGAATCGAATTTGCACACTTCGTTCGAGATAGTGAGATCGACCCCCGTAGGGCGGACTCCTCTTCTGACCTTTTCGACCCTCTCCGTGCAGCCGTGTCTATGATGCGGAAGGGTAAACTCGATGAAGCATTCTGGCTAATATTTCTGGCTACGCATTTTTAAAAACATATCAAGCACGGTTGGGGACTATCTCGTGCCGTCTATGCGGGCTCTAATCATGAAACGTGGAATTGGAAACGAGTTAACAAAGATGTAAACGCCTTCAGAAACTGGCTTTCAAGGAATGAAGCCGGGTTGAGAGCGAAATACTCCTTTAGTAATCACCGAAAATACCAGAGTTTGAGCGCTAACTCTGCTGTAGGTACAGGTGCGGTTATCGCTTCTTATGTCGATTGGGTTAGACCCCCGCGCAGTCATGCGCAGATGATACAAGAAATTCACAAGGAAGTTGGTCAAGACCCTCGAGCAGTATTCGATTTCCTCTACCGATCAATGGATTCTGTAATGGGCTTTGGTCGTTTGGGAAGATTCGATTTCTTGACCATGCTCGGAAAACTTGGTGTCGCGCCTATCGAAGCTGGCTCGGCTTATCTGGTGGGCGCAACTGGCCCGTTGCGGGGCGCGCGGTTGTTATTCACCAATAATGTGAAAGCTAAGATTAGCCCTCGCGAGCTTGATGATCGTCTCAATAAGTTAGATTCCTATCTGGAGGTCGGGATGCAAGTTCTGGAAGATTCGCTGTGTAACTGGCAAAAGAGTCCTAGGAAATTCATTTCTTTTAAGGGTTAGGTAAGCTTGTTCAGGTCCTCGACGTCGTATCGTCGTTTAAGGAAATTGAGTTGGCTTGGCTCAATTCGACGTTGATGTTGCAACTGTCCAACAACAATGCCTCTCGATATCCCAATCTTAACTGCAAATTTTATAATGCTATCTTTGTTTGGCTTTAACGACATAAATTCAGCGCGCGACTCCGGCGGTATGAGAATGTTCTGCGAGAATAAGTTTGCCTCATGTTCTTCCTTGAGCGACACCTCGCTGCCGTCCTCAAGGAAGATTGACTTTTGGCCGTGCATTAGTAGATGGCCGGCTTCATGGAAAAAGGTGAACCAAAATTGATCGTCGGCTAGATGCCGAAAGCTCGATAGTATCATTGCCTTTCTGTTGCTCAAAAATCGAGTTGCGCCACTAGCCCGGCAACCAGCAGGACCACGAGCGACGACTAGCGCAACTCCGTTCTCAGCGCATAACTTTCTTAGTTCGGGGATAAAGATTGAGGGGTCCTTCTTTCGTGTTAAACGACGCATGCTGATCAATGAACGTTCAAAGCTTGCGGCATTCCACGCTCCACACGCAATCGCTTCGCTTTTCAGTTCACCATAGCGTAGCCAAGCGATAACAGCGCCGGGCTCAGATTTATGAGTGGGCGATGTTCTGAAGGATACAAGTGACAGGAATTGAGAGTACTGGCTCCGCCATTCTTGAACATTACGAACACCAAAAAAATTCAAACAGGAAGCAACATTTTCCTCAACGCTAGCATGTTGAGGCACCCACCCAAACTTTTGCATGTCTTTCAGAGGCAATTCGTCGAGCCATGCTTTGCCGGCAATGATATTTCCGGCGGTTTGGAGACGCGCAACCTCACTCCGATAATTGCGTTCGCGTGATAGCCAGAATTTGACGACACCACCGACATGCTCAGCGAGTAATGCAGCTACGTCTCGCGTGATGGTCTCCTTTCCTGCGATCAGTTTCTCTGTCTTATCTATCGAATAGCCAAGGAGAGCGGCTAATTCTTTTGAAGACATTCCTCGTTCTTCGATTGCGTCGAGGATTGTACCGCCGGGGGCTGACAGCCAGTCAGGCTCGAATGCCTTCTCGTTCATTTGATCTTCTCAATCCTAGTGATCTTGAGCCGGGTCACCTTCGCCCAATCCGTCTTGCCAGAAGCAAGTTTTGGATTGTCGCCGTGTCCGCTCGATACAACCAGTTGCCATCCGTCGGGCAAACCGAATGTGATGTTGTTTGAGCTTTTCTTGGGTTTAGCGAACGGCAATTCATCGAACGTGTCGATAGACCGAAAGTCGGAAAGTCGGCGCCTGAGCGCTTCAGCAACTCTCGCTCCCAACTTGCTTTTTGCGACAACTTCGCTTTCACAAATATCGCGAAGGGCCTTCGTTTCAAAGGCTAACTCCAACGCCATCCACTACCTCGTGGGTGATTCGTGGAACCCTAGCAGGAGCTAGATTCAATTGGAAGTTGCGTGATAACTCTCTAGCGGTCAGTTTAGGCTCTGAATTGGATATTAATGAGTAAGCCTTTTCAAGGCTAATGATTGCGTGCCGGTTCCTGTATGGTCGCTCACCACCTCGGGAGGCTGGACAACATCACAAGCTGGGGAATCCAGATGACCAAGAGCAAATCACTTACGATAGCCACGTTCCTGCTGTTGCCGATCTTCGTGTCTGGCTACCATGCCCACGCCGCCCAATGCGGCAACGGGCCTGCCGGCTTCGAGACCTGGAAGCAGCAATTCGCCGGCGAAGCGCGGGCCAAGGGCGTCGGCGGCAATGCGCTCTCCGCGCTGATGGGGGCAAGCTATGCGCAGGCTACCATCAACGCCGACCGCAGCCTGCACAGTTTCAAGCTCTCGCTCGATCAGTTCATGGTCAAGCGGGGTGCTGCCGCCGTCGTGGCGCGCGGCCGCGGCATGAAGCAGAAGAATGCGGCGCTGTTCGCCTCGATCGAGCAGCGCTATGGTGTGCCGGCAGGTCCCCTGATTGCGATCTGGGGCATGGAGAGCGCCTTCGGCAGCCAGCGCGGCAACCAGAACATGCTCTCATCGATCGCGACACTGGCTTACGATTGCCGCCGGCCGGAATACTTCACCGACCAGCTTTACGCTGCGCTAAAGCTGATCGACCGCGGCACGGTGGCCGCAGGCCAGCGCGGCTCCATGCATGGCGAGATCGGCCAGACGCAGTTCTTGCCCAAGACCATGCTGGAATACGGCGTCGGCAATCTGGAAAGCGCCTCGGGCGCGCTGACCTCGACGGCGAATTTCCTCAAAGCCCATGGCTGGCGCGCGGGCGCCGGCTACCAGCCGGGCGAGCCCAACTTCGCCGCTATCGAGGCCTGGAATGCAGCCCAAGTCTATCAGAAGGCGATTGCCATCATGGGCCGGCAGATCGACGGCGGCGGGTAGCGGCACCCTTTGGTCCCGGCCTCCGAGCCGACGGGTTTTATAACTGCCGCGCGCGGTCTTCCCATGCCATGATCGGGACAAACGATCACAAGGGATTCGCATGCGCACGCTTGGTCTGGCTGTTTGTCTCGCCGCTCTCATCGCCGCCACCCCTGCATTGGCCGCCCGCTGCGGCGGCGACTTCAATTCCTTTGTTGCGAGCATGTCGGCCGAGGCACAGGCCGCCGGCGTCTCGCAAGCCGTGACCAGCCAGGCGTTCGCGGGCGTGACGCAGGACATGGCGGTGCTGAATTTCGACCGGCGCCAGCGCTACACCTTCAACAAGACCTTCGAGCAGTATGTCTCGACCCGGGTCGGCGCCGGACGCATCAATGGCGGGCGGGCGATGCTGCAGCGGAATGCGGCGCTGCTGTCGCGGATCGAGGCGCAGTTCGGCGTGCCGCGGCAGATCCTGGTCGCGATCTGGGGGCTGGAAACCGATTTCGGCAAGGGCGACATGGGCAAGCTGCCGGTGATCCGCACGCTGACGACGCTGGCGCATGATTGCCGCCGCACCGAGCTGTTCCAGGGCGAATTGCTGGCGGCGCTGAAGATCGTGCAGCGCGGCGACCTGCCGCTGCGCGAGATGATCGGCGCCTATGCCGGCGAAATCGGCCAGACGCAATTTCTGCCCTCGTCCTACATCAAGTACGGCGTCGATTTCGACGGCGACGGCCGCGTCGACCTGCGCCACAGCGTGGCCGACGTGCTGGCCTCCACCGCCAACCTGCTGCACACCAACGGCTTCAAGATGGGCGCGCCCTACGGCGAAGGCAGCGCCAATTTCGAAGCGATGCGCGAATGGAACCACGCCATGATCTATCGCAAGACGATCGCGTATTTCGCGGATCAGTTGGTGGGACGGTAGGCGCCGGCTGTTTGTCACCTCTCCCCTTGTGGGAGAGGTCGGATCGACTCGACAACGTCGAGACGATCCGGGTGAGGGGTCACGCTCTATCGATAGACCTGAACCCCTCACCCCAACCCTCTCCCACGTCGAAGTCGGATATATCCGACTTCGACAATTTGAAATGCCCAACTCGGGTGAACCCGAGTTGGGTGGGAGAGGGAGCTCACCGTCCTCGCCGAGATACTGTGCGTCGTCCCTGCATTCATGGGAACGCTAATGCGAAATCACTTCCCCGCATTCGCGGCCTTCTCCAGCCTGCGCGCCAGCACCGACCAGTAGCTGGCGGGGCGGAAGCGTTGCAGCAGGTCCATGAAGCGGGCGTCGTTGCCGATCAGGATGCGCGGCTGGTTTTTCTCGATGCCGGCGATGATGCGTAGCGCGGCGGCCTGCGGCGTGGTCTTGGCCACCGCCTCGAAACGCTCGATCGATTGAACCCGCCGCGCATTGTCGGTCATGCCGGTGCCGACGCGGGAGTTGCGCGCGATGGCGGTAGCGACGCCGCCGGGATGCACCACAGACAGCCGCACCGGGCTGTTCGCCACCTGCAACTCGTGGCGCAGGCTCTCCGAAAAGCCGCGCACCGCGAATTTCGCCGCGGCGTAGGCGGTCTGTCCCGGCGGCGCGATGATGCCGAAGATGCTGGAGAGGTTGACGATGTGGGCCTCGCGCTGGCGCGAAAGGTGCGGCAGGAAGGCGCGGGTGCCGTGCACCACGCCCCAGAAATTGATGTTCATCAGCCATTCCATCTGCGCCTGCTCGATCTCGCCGAAGGTGCCCATCAGTGCCACGCCGGCATTGTTGACGACGATGTTGAGGCCGGGATGCGCCGCCGTTGCATTGAGCGCGAACGCCGCGATCTGACCGGGCTCGCCGACATCCACGGTGTGCACCGTGACCTTCTGCGGATGCGCTTTGGCGATCTCGGCCATGAGCGTCTGCAGCCCCGCCTCGTCGCGGTCGGCCAGCGCCAGATCGCAGCCGCGCGCGGCCAGTTCCAGCGCCAGCGCCCGGCCGATGCCACTGGCCGCACCCGTCACGGCGGCGGCGGATCCACGGATCGCGGTCATGGGATGAACTCCATCGAAGTTTGGTCGAAACCCTTATACGGCCCGCATCATGGGACTCTAGCGGGCCTGGATGCGGGCGCAGGTGGTGCAGGGTTATAGCGTGCTCGCGGTCGAGCGCGCGACCTCGGCCGGAATCAAAAGGCGGGCACCAGGCCCGCCATTTCGATCAACCGTCTTCGCCGGTATGAGATGCCCGGGCGGAGCGAGGCTCCACCCGGGCTCGAAGGTTACTTCTTCTTCGACTTCTTGGCCTTCTTCGCCTTTTTCGCCTTCTTCGCTTTCTTAGCCATAGCATCCTCTCAGGGTTAATGGAATGAAACGCGACACGAGGCATGCTCGGCGGAGGGCCAGCCTCGCAACATCCTCGAATGCAATCCCAACAGATTCGCAGCGCGATGCCTCGCGCTGTCACGCGGATGTTGCCGCGTTATCCACAGCTGTTATGCGTTTTGGCGCATTTTTTGACGTGTGAAGCGGTCTCCGTCGCAAAATCTTCGCTCGAAGCGCGCGTTCGGGCCGGTCCGACAGGGTTAACGACGCGCCAACGCAGCAGCGGTTTCTGCGCCGATCCGGGACAACTAGCGGCGCCTCGGCGTCGTCGTCTTCATCAAATCAAAACCACGGTGCGAATTGCGCGGTCGCGGTGAGAGTCCGTTAAGCGGCGCGGCTGCACTTTATGCCGCAATAACGGGGATCGTTGCAGGCGGGCTGTTGGTCAACGGAAGGGGCAGGGCAATGCGCGTTCTGAATTCGCGATGCTGAGCATTCCGACGCTGTGGACGGCGTTCGTCGTCAATTTTCTCGCGCTGGGCCTGATCTGGGCCTATGTCATGCGCAGTTATCCCAAATTCGAGGCGGCGCGGTTCTGGACCGCTTCGGCATTCGTCGCGACCGCGGGTGCCGCGCTGGCGATGCTGCGTTTTGCCGTGGATTCGCTGATGCCGCTCTTGGCCGGCGGCAGCGTGCTGATTTTCGCCGGCTGCCTCGCCGCGATGGGTATCAAGCGGTTTTACGACCAGCCGGTGTCCTGGCGCGCCGCGGCCCTGATCACCGGATCGAGTTTCAGTGTCATGTTGTTCTTCATCGTCGGCTACGACAGCGTGTCGATGCGGGTCCTGGTCTACTCGCTGGGCCAGTCGGTGCCGCTGGTGATGACGCTGAAACTGCTGCTGTCGCGGCAGCATGGCCGGATAAATCCCGGTGCCCGGCTCGCCGGCACCGTCTCGGTGCTCATGATCGCGCTGTATGCCGTCCGCGCGGTGGCTGCCCTTCCGCAGTTCGGCGCCAGTTTTTCCTTTGTTCACCACAGCCCGATCCAGTCGGTGGTGGTGCTGGTGCTGATGTTCCTGTCGATGTCGTGGAATTTCGGGTTTTTGCTGATGGCGATGGACCGGCTGCGCAACGAGGTCGCCGACCTGGCGCTGCTCGACGATCTCACCGGCGTCGGCAACCGGCGGCATCTGCTGCAGCGGCTGACCGAGGAATGCGCCAGATCCGAGCGCAGCGGCGAGCCGTTTGCGCTGTTGGCGATCGATCTCGACGGCTTCAAGGCCATCAACGATACCCACGGCCATGCCGCCGGCGACGCCTGCCTGCAGCATTTCACCTTGATGGCGCAGACCCGGCTGCGGCCCGGCGACCTGCTGGCGCGCACCGGCGGCGACGAGTTTTCCATCGTGCTGCCGGCCTCGACGTTGCGGGAGGGGGCGATGATCGCGCGCCGCGTGCTGGAGGTGTGCCGCGAGGACGCCAGGC
>NZ_SSMW01000011.1 GCF_004799405.1 Bradyrhizobium sp. | reverse complement strand
CTTCCTCGCCGGCCCAGGACGCCACGCCGGCATGCCAGGCGCGCTTGGACTCCGGGACGCATTGCACGATGCGGCCGTCTTCCAGCACGATGTAATGCGCCGAAACATCGGTGCCCGCCGTGCATAGCTGCGCGATGGCGCCTTCCACGTCAGGCATCCCGGTGTAGTGCAGCACGATCATGTCGGGCAGACGGGCCTTGTTCCGGTCGCCATAGTTCGGCGACGGGATGACATCGGAGGCGATCGAGGAATCCGGAGTGAACGTCTTCATATTCGCATTGGCCCTGGGGAGCGGAGCGGCGCGCCGGAGCCTCGAATCAATTCCAACAGGCGCAAACGAACCGAGCGGCATACGACAACTCAAACCGGGCAGGAGAACGGCAATAGTGCGTTTCAAAACACACTTCAGCACTATTCCTTATCCGATGCCGTCCGCGCAATGCGGCAGCCGGCCCTCGCTTCGCATTTTCGGCGAGTGTGTGCGGGGAGCATCACTGCGCCGGCGAACGTCGCGCCTGTTGGAGAAAATTCGTGCCGGGGAGGGGCCGTCCGGTGGTCCGGTCGATCCCTAAAATCCTCTTAAACCTTCAACGCTTTCTTAACGCTAACCGCCGTTACTGAGTGGTGAAGAGCCGAACCGGTGTGGGGGCGGCCGAGGCCCTATTGACGCTCGAAATCCCATGGCAGCCCACCAAATCCCGTCGGGAAATCAGGGTATGCGATTTGGGCCGCACCGGAGCGGCAATCGTGCCTTACCGGGGCTTTTTGCGGCGAAAAGCCCGGCTAAGCGCGTATGTTTGAGGCGCAATGGACTCGTTCGCGTCCCGTTTCCACAACTTGACCCCGGCCGGATCCGGAGCCGGGGCGTGAGTTCGTCCGGTAGCCGTCATGTTCCCGTCCTCGGCGCTGAGGCCGTGGCGATGCTTGGCCCGCGTGACGGCGGCATCTATGTCGACGCCACCTTTGGGGCCGGCGGCTACAGCCGGGCCATTCTTGCGGTCGCCGGAACCCGCGTCATCGGAATCGATCGCGACCGCACGGCGATTGCCGGCGGGTTCGGTCTGGTCGACCGATCGGGCGGCCGGCTGACCCTGGTCGAAGACCGGTTTTCCAATCTCGCCGAAATTTGCGCCGCGCAGGGTGTCGACGCCGTCGACGGCGTCGTGATGGATGTCGGGGTGTCGTCGATGCAACTCGACGACGCCGAGCGCGGCTTCTCGTTTCGCAGCAACGGTCCGCTCGACATGCGGATGGGCCATGATGGTCCGACCGCGGCGGATGTGGTCGCCCGGGCTTCCGAGGCCGATCTCGCCAACATCATCTACATCTTCGGCGAAGAGCGGTATTCGCGAAGTGTCGCGCGCGCCATCGTCGCGGCGCGCAAGCATGCACCGGTCGCGACCACGCGCGCACTGGCCGATATCGTCTCCAAGGTGGTGCGCTCGAAGCCCGGCGAAATTCATCCCGCGACCCGGACGTTCCAGGGTCTCCGGATCTTCGTCAACCAGGAACTCGACGAACTGCATCTGGCGCTGTCGGCGTCCGAGCGCATCCTGAAACCCGGCGGCCGGCTGGTGGTGGTGTCGTTTCATTCGCTGGAAGACCGCATCGTCAAGAATTTCCTGGTCGAACGCGCCAGGGCCGGCGGCGGCTCGCGGCATCTGCCTGATATCGCGCCGGTCGCGCCGAGTTTCCAAATTCTGACCAAGCGCCCGGTCACGCCTGGCGACGACGAGATTTCAGCCAATCCGCGCGCGCGGTCGGCGAAATTGCGCGCGGCGGAGCGTACCGATGCACCTGCGCATGCCGCCGCCGAATTGCCGGCCTGGCCCGTTCTCGCCGACGTGATGGGGGGAGGCTGACCATGCGGATCATCCACCTCCTCGTGATCGGCGTGCTGGTGTTTGCCGCGGCCTATGTCTACCGGATTAAGATGGAATCCACCGCGCGCACCGAGCGCGTGCTGCGCCTGCACGCAGACATTCGCGAGCAGCGCGACGCCATCGCCGCACTGCGTTCGGAATGGGCAAAGCTCGATGCGCCGCTGCGGCTGCAGGGCCTCGCCGAGCGTCACCTGGCGCTGAAACCGCTCAGCGCCACGCAATATGATTCGCTGAAAAACCTGCCCGAGCGTCCGCCGAACTTTACCAAATCGGGCGATCCCGATCCGATCGGCGCCATGATCGAGACCATCGATGCCCCCAGCGTGACCGGTTCGGTGCCGGCGCCGGAGGATCGGCGATGACCGGTCAGGCGCGCGCATCCGTCAAGTCCGTGGAACCGTGGCGGCAGCGGCTGATCCGCAGCCTGCTGTACGGCCGCAACGTCAACCGCTCCGCGAAAGCGCGCGCGCGCGTCGGATTTGCGATCGTCGCATTCGTCGCGATCTATGCGGTGATCGGCGGACGGCTTGTGATGTTTGCCGTCGTCGGTGACGGCCACGGCGCCCGCCGCACCGCCGCGCAGGACGCGATCGCCACCGCCCGGCCGGATATCACCGACCGCAACGGCGAGGTGCTCGCCACCGACATCAAGGCGCCCAGCCTGTTCGGCGAGCCGCGCAGGATCATCGACAAGGACGAAGCCATCGAGCTTCTGACCGCGACATTGCCGGATCTCGACACCGGCGAGGTGCGCGAACGGCTGTCGGGCAAAAAAGGCTTCGTCTGGCTGAAGCGCGAAATCACGCCGCTGCAGCAGCAGGAAATTCACCGCCTCGGCATTCCCGGCATCGGCTTCCTGCGCGAGAACAAGCGGGTTTATCCCACCGGCGCCGAAGTGGCGCATCTGATTGGCCTCGTCAACATCGACAATCAGGGTATCGCCGGGATGGAGAAATGGGTCGACAGCAATGGCCTCGCCGATCTGCATCGCGCCGGCTTTGCCACCGACCGTCTACAGCGGCCGGTGGAGCTGTCGGTCGATCTGCGCGTCGAGCACGCGCTGCGCGACGAACTCCTCAAGGCCAAGGAGAAATTCCACGCCAAGGCGGCCTCCGGTCTCGTCTCCAACGTCAAGACCGGCGAAATCGTCGCCATGGTGTCGGTGCCGGATTTCGATCCCAACAACCCGAAAGAGGCGCACGATCCCGATCGCATCAATCGGCTGACGACCGGCGTCTACGAGATGGGATCGACCTTCAAGGCCTTCACGCTGGCGATGGCGCTGGATTCCGGCAAGTCCGATCTCAACTCGCTGTGGGACGCGCGCGGTCCGTTGCATTACGGCAAGTTCACGATCCATGACGACGAGCCGAAGGGCCGCTTGCTCAACATGAAGGAGGTATTCACCTTCTCGTCGAACGTCGGCGCGGCGCGGATTGCGTTGTCGCAAGGCGTCGAGGCGCACAAGGCGTTCCTACGCAAACTGGGTCAGCTCGATCGGCTGCGCACCGAACTGCCCGAGAGCGCCTCGCCGATCGTGCCCAAACACTGGGGCGAGTTGAACACGGTGACGATTGCCTTCGGGCACGGTATTGCCGTGGCACCGCTGCAGGCGGTGATGGGCATCGACGCCCTCGTCAACGGCGGCTGGCTGATTCCCCCGACCTTCATGAAACGCAGCCAGCAGGAAGCGATGGCGCTGGCGAAGCGGGTGATCAAGCCCGAGACCAGCGAAAAGATGCGGTTCCTGATGCGGCTCAACGCCGAGATCGGCACGGCGCGCAAGGCCGATGTGAAGGGCTATTATATCGGCGGCAAGACCGGTACCGCCGAAAAGGTCGTCAACGGCCGCTACGCCAGGAAGCGGGTGCTGACGGCCTTCACCGCGATCCTGCCGGCCGACAATCCGCAATACCAGTTGCTGGTGATGCTGGACGAGCCGCAGGCGCTGAAGGAAACCTACGGGTTCATGACCTCCGGCTGGAACGCGGTGCCGACCAGCGGCGCGGTGATTGCCCGCATTGCACCGCTTTTGGGGATCGAGCCGCGCTTCGATCTGCCGCCGTCCGACCGCCTTATTCTTGCGGCATCCAGGACAACCCAGTAAGGCGTAATACCAGCGCCGGCCGGACTGGAAGATAATGAGACTTCGCGACCTGTTCAGCGATGACGCCATGATCGACCCGCGGGCGGAGGCGGCCGAGGTGTCCGGCGTTGCCGTGGACAGCCGGGCGGTCAAGCCGGGCGATTTGTTCTTCGCGCTGGCCGGCAGCAAAACCGATGGCGCGCGCTTCATCGATTCCGCCATTGCATCCGGTGCGGCGGCGGTCGCGGGCGATCATCCGCCGCAAGGCGGTCTTCGGGTTCCGTTCGTGACCACGCCAAATCCGCGCCGCGCGCTGGCGCAGGCGGCGGCGAAATTTTATCCGCTGCAGCCCGCTACCATCGCCGCGGTGACCGGCACCAGCGGCAAGACCTCGGTCGCTGCTTTCACGCGGCAGATCTGGCAACGGCTCGGTCACGCCTCGGCCAGCATCGGCACCATCGGGCTGGTCTCGCCGAAACGCACCATCTACGGATCGCTGACGACGCCGGATCCGATCGCGCTGCATCGGCAGCTCGACGAAATCGCGCGCGAGGGCGTCACCCATCTGGCGTTCGAGGCGTCATCGCACGGGCTCGATCAGTTTCGGCTGGACGGGGTGCGCATCGCTGCCGGCGGCTTCACCAATCTTTCCCGCGACCACATGGATTACCATCCGGATGTCGCGCACTATCTCGGCGCCAAGCTGCGGTTGTTCGATCTGGTCGCGGCCGGCGGCGCTGCGGCGATCTCGGCCGATCACGACTGTTCGCAGGCTGTGATCGATGCGGCGCGCGCGCGGAACTTGAAGGTCATCGCGGTGGGCCGCAAGGGCGGCGGCGCCGGCAATGGCATTCGGCTGATTGAGGCCGACATCGACGGCTTTGCCCAGAAACTGACCCTCGAGCATCGCGGGCGCAGGCATGCGGTCCGGCTGCCGCTGGTCGGCGAATTCCAGATCGAGAATGCGCTCGTCTCCGCCGGGCTCGCGATCGGCACCGGCAGCGCGCCGAAAGCCGTGTTCGCGGCACTGGAGCATCTCGAAGGCGCCAGGGGACGGCTGGAACGGGTCGGCGAACGCAATGGCGCGCCGATCTTTGTCGACTACGCGCACAAGCCGGATGCGCTGGCCAAGGCGCTGCAGGCGTTAAGGCCGTATGCGAAGCGCAGGCTTGTGGTGGTGTTCGGCGCCGGCGGCGATCGCGATGCCGGCAAGCGTCCGCTGATGGGCGCGATTGCAACCGAGAATGCCGACGGCATCATCGTCACCGACGATAATCCGCGCAGCGAGAATCCGGCGGCGATCCGCGCGGCGATTTTGAGCGCTGCAAAGGGCGCCAAGGACATCGGCGACCGCGCCGAGGCGATCCGGGCCGCGATTGCCGACCTGCAGCCCGGCGATGCCCTGCTGATCGCCGGCAAGGGCCATGAAACCGGACAGATTGTCGGCGACCGCACGCTTGCCTTCAGCGATCACGATGCGGTGGCGGCCGCACTCGCCTCGAGGGTCGCATGAGCACGGCGCCGTTATGGACGTCGGAGGCGATGGCGCAGGCGATGCGCGCGCAGGTCCAGGGCGTCCTGCCGCCAACGGTGTCGGGCCTTTCGATCGACAGCCGCACGGTCGCGCCGGGCGAAGCCTATTTCGCGATCAAGGGCGACGTCCATGACGGCCATGACTTCGTCGCCGCGGCCTTGAAGGCAGGCGCGGCGCTGGCGGTGGTGCAAGCCGCGCAACGCGACAGGTTTGCCGCCGATGCGCCGCTGTTGGTGGTGGACGACGTACTCGCCGGTCTTGTCGAACTGGCGCATGCCGCGCGCGCGCGGCTCGATGCGAAGGTGATCGCGGTCACCGGTTCGGTCGGCAAGACCTCGACAAAGGAGGCGCTACGGCGCGTGCTCGGCGCGCAAGGCGAGACCCACGCTTCGAGCGCGTCGTTCAACAATCACTGGGGCGTGCCGCTGTCGCTGGCGCGATGCCCGGCGACGGCGCGTTTCGCGATCTTCGAGATCGGCATGAATCACGCCGGCGAGATCGAGCCGCTGGTCAAGATGGTGCGGCCGCAGGTCGCCGTCATCACCACGGTCGAGCCGGTGCATCTGGAGTTCTTTGCCGGCATCGAGGCGATCGCCGACGCCAAGGCGGAGATTTTCGCAGGGCTCGAGCCCGGCGGCGCGGTGGTGCTCAACCGCGACAATTCACAATTCGCCCGGTTGCAGCGGCGCGCCAAAAAGCTCGGCATCGCACGCATCGTCTCGTTCGGCGCCGACAGGAAGTCCGGCGCGCGGCTGCTCGACGTGTCGCTGCATTCAGCCTGTTCGGCCGTGCATGCCAATATTCTGGGCCATGACGTCACCTACAAGCTCGGAATGCCTGGCCGACACATGGCGATGAACTCGCTGGCGGTGCTGGCCGCGGCGTCGCTGGCGGGCGCCGACCTGGCGCTGGCGGCGCTGTCGCTGTCGCAGATCGAGCCGGCCGCGGGTCGCGGCAGCCGGCGCGCGCTGGAGGTTGCCAATGGCGAGGCCACCCTGATCGATGAAAGCTATAATGCCAATCCGGCGTCGATGGCGGCGGCGCTGAACGTGCTCGGCCAAGCCGCGGTCGGCCCGCATGGCCGGCGCATCGCCATACTCGGCGATATGCTCGAATTGGGTCCAACCAGCCCCGCGTTGCATCGCGGCCTGAATGAGGCCATCAAGGCCAACCACATCGATCTGGTATATTGTTGTGGTCCGCTGATGCGTAATCTGTGGGACGCTCTTTCCACCGGCAAACGGGGCGGCTATGCCCAGACTGCGGCTATCCTCGAAACGCAGGCGGTCGCCGCAATTCGCGCCGGCGATGCGATCATGGTCAAGGGATCGCTCGGCTCGAAGATGAAAACGATTGTCAATGCGCTCGAAAAGCGCTTTCCCGGAAAGGCCGCGCTCGACGAAGCCGCGGTATAGGCGGTTTGAATGTTTTACTGGCTGATCGAGCTTTCCAGCACCGTTCCCGGTTTCGGCGTACTGCATCCGTTTCTGAATGTGTTTCGCTACATCACCTTTCGCACCGGCGGCGCGATGGTGACCGGGGCGTTGTTCGTCTTCCTGTTCGGCCCCTGGATCATCGACCACCTCCGGCTTCGCCAGGGCAAGGGACAGCCGATCCGCACCGACGGCCCGCAATCGCATCTCGTTAAGATCGGCACGCCCACGATGGGCGGGCTGATGATTCTTTCGGGCCTCGTGGTCTCGACGCTGCTGTGGGCCAATCCGCTCAACCCCTATGTCTGGATCGTGCTGGCGGTGACACTCGGCTTCGGCTTCGTCGGCTTCTACGACGATTACCTGAAAGTGACCAAGCAGAGCCACAGCGGCTTCGCCGGCCGCATCCGGCTCGCGATCGAAACGCTGATCGCACTCGCTGCATGCTACGCGCTGGCCCGGCTCGGGCGCGAGCCGTTCTCGACCTCGCTGGTGATTCCGTTCTTCAAGGAGGTGGTGCTGAATTTCGGCTGGTACTTCCTGATCTTCGGCGCCTTCATCATTGTCGGCGCCGGCAACTCGGTCAACCTGACCGACGGCCTCGATGGACTCGCCATCGTCCCGGTCATGATCGCGTCGGCGAGCTTCGGCATGATCGCCTATCTGGTCGGCAACGCGGTATTCTCCGACTATCTGCAGATCAACTACGTCGCCGGCACCGGCGAACTCGCGGTACTGTGCGGCGCGGTACTGGGCGCGGGGCTCGGATTCCTGTGGTTCAACGCGCCGCCGGCGTCGATCTTCATGGGCGACACCGGTTCGCTCGCGCTCGGCGGCATGCTCGGCTCGATCGCGGTTGCGGTGAAGCACGAGATCGTGCTCGGCGTGATCGGCGGGCTGTTCGTGCTGGAAGCAGTCTCGGTGATCGTGCAGGTGGTGTCGTTCAAGCTGACCGGCAAGCGCGTGTTCCGGATGGCGCCGCTGCATCATCATTTCGAGCAGAAGGGCTGGACCGAGCCGCAGATCGTGATCCGGTTCTGGATCATCTCGGTGATGCTGGCGCTGGCCGGCCTCTCCACGCTGAAACTGCGGTGATCGCTTGATCCCCGTCACCTCATTTGCGGGCAAGACGGTTGCGGTGTTCGGCCTGGGCGGATCCGGGCTGGCGAGCTGTCACGCCCTGAAGGCGGGCGGGGCGCAGGTGATCGCCAGTGACGATGGCGCCGAAAAGCTCGCTGAAGCGGCGCGGGCGGGATTCGTCACGGCGGATTTGCGAAAAGTGTCGTGGGCGAATTTCGCGGCGCTGGTGCTGACGCCCGGCGCGCCGCTGACCCATCCGGCGCCGCATTGGATCGTGCTGGCGGCACAGCAGGCCGGCATCGAGATAATCGGCGACATTGAATTGTTCTGCCGGGAGCGGCGGCGTCATGCGCCGGATGCGCCGTTCGTCGCCATCACCGGCACCAACGGCAAATCGACCACCACCGCCCTGATCGCGCACCTGATGCGGGTGGCCGGCTACGACACCCAGATGGGCGGCAATATCGGAACGGCAATCTTGTCGCTGCAGCCGCCGCGCAAAGGACGGGTTCACGTCATCGAGATGTCGTCATATCAGATCGACCTCGCGCCGTCGCTCGATCCCAGCGTCGGCATCCTGCTCAATGTCAGCGAAGACCACATCGATCGCCATGGCACGCTCGAACATTATGCCGCCGTCAAGGCGCGCCTTGTCGCCGGCGTGCAGCCGCAGGGCACCGCGATCGTCGGCGTCGATGACGGCTGGAGCCGCGACACCGCCGACCGGATCGAGCGGGCCGGCCGGCGCGTGGTCCGGATATCGGTGAAGAACCCGCTGCCGGACGGCATCTATGTCGAGCGCGAGATCATCTTTCGCGCCTCCGGCGGCGCCCGCGACGAGATCGCCATGATCGGCGGCATCGGCTCGCTGCGCGGCGCGCACAACGCGCAGAATGCGGCCTGCGCCGCGGCTTGCGCGCTGGCGCTCGGCGTCGGCAAGGACACCCTGCAAAACGGCTTGCGCAGCTTTCCCGGCCTGGCGCATCGCATGGAGCAGGTCGGCCGCCGCGGCAAGGTGCTGTTCATCAATGACTCCAAGGGCACCAATGCCGATGCCGCGGCGCATGCGCTGTCGTCGTTCACCGATATTTTCTGGATCGCGGGGGGCAAGCCCAAGGCCGGCGGCATCACAGGCCTTGCCGATTATTTCCCGCGCATCCGCAAGGCCTATCTGATCGGCGAAGCCGCGACGGAGTTTGCCTCGACGCTCGGCGATCGCGTGCCGCACGAGATCAGCGAAACGCTTGAGGTCGCGGTGGCGAATGCCGCTCGTGACGCTGAAGCTTCGGGGCTAGGCGAGCCCGTGGTGCTGTTGTCGCCGGCCTGCGCGTCGTTCGACCAGTATCGCAATTTCGAAATCCGCGGCGCCCGTTTCCGCGAACTCGTCACCGCGCTGCCGGGCGTCAAGCCGGTGGTGTGAGGCGCTCTCGCTCGACCTTCAAGGCCGCCGCGCGCGGGCTCGGCATTGGCAGGCATCACGGCCCGTCCAAAGTTACGCGTTTCGTTAACCTTCCCTAAACCATCATGGGCGACCAATGGGCGAACCTTCGCGCAGGAATGCCCATGCTGTCCCGTGAACAACGCACCCCCTTCAGCGAATGGTGGTGGACCGTGGATCGCCTGCAGTTGGCGGCGATCGTCGCATTGATGCTGGCCGGCATTATCCTGTCGCTCGCAGCCAGCCCGCCGGTGGCGACCAGGATCGGGCTCGATCCGTTTCACTTCTTCAATCGTCATGTTTTGTTCCTGCTGCCGTC
Source organism: Bradyrhizobium sp. (assembly GCF_004799405.1). Taxonomy (GTDB): domain Bacteria; phylum Pseudomonadota; class Alphaproteobacteria; order Rhizobiales; family Xanthobacteraceae; genus Bradyrhizobium. The sequence goes on along the minus strand of NZ_SSMW01000011.1, from coordinate 86,794 downwards.
CTTCATCGTGCTGATCGGGGTGTCGTTCCTGTCGCCGCGCCAGATTCGCCGTACCGCGCTGATCGTGTTCGCGGTCTCGATCGTGCTGATCGTGGCGACGCTGCTGATCGGTCCCGAGGTCAAGGGGTCGCGGCGCTGGATCACCCTGATCGGCATCAACATCCAGGCCTCTGAATCCGCCAAGCCGGCCTTCGTGGTGCTGGCCGCGTGGCTGTTTGCGGAATCCGCCCGGCGGCCGGAAATGCCGGCAACCACGATGGCGCTGGTGCTGCTGATGACGCTGGTGTCGTTGCTGGTGATGGAGCCGGATTTCGGCCAGACCATGCTGATCCTGATGGTGTGGGGCGCCCTGTTCTTTATCGCGGGCATGCGAATGATCTGGGTGTTGGGGCTTGCGGGCGCCGCGAGCGCCGGGTTGTTCGGGGCCTATCTTCTGGTCCCGCACGTCGCCGGCCGCATCAAGCGCTTCATGAACCCCGCCTCGGGAGACACCTTTCAGGTCGATACCGCCATGGAGGCATTTTCCAACGGCGGCTGGTTCGGGCTCGGGCCGGGTGAAGGCATCGCCAAGCGCAGCCTGCCGGACAGCCACACCGACTTTGTGTTCGCGGTGGCGGCGGAGGAATTCGGGATCATCCTTTGCCTCGCGCTGCTGGCATTGTTCGGCTTTATCGTGATCCGCGCCCTGTCGCGCGCCTACGCCACCGAGGATATGTTCTCGCGGTTTGCCGCCTCGGGCCTTGCGATTTTGTTCGGTGTGCAGGCCGCGATCAACATGTCGGTCAACCTGCAACTGATACCGGCCAAGGGCATGACGCTGCCGTTCATCTCCTATGGCGGTTCGTCGATCATCTCGCTGGCGTACGGCGTCGGCATGATGCTGGCGCTGACACGGCACCGGCCGCGCACCGAGATGGAATCGATTGGCGACGCCAACGCGGTGCGCAGCTACGCTTGATTTTGCGATCGTTTTTCGTCATTGCGGGCACAGCGAAGCAATCCAGCGTTGCTTGCTGCTCCAAGGATTGCTTCGCTCGCAATGACGGTAATTGGTCTGAAGATTGCCCCAATGGACACTGCGCCCCTGATCCTGCTGGCCGCAGGCGGCACCGGCGGTCACTTGTTTCCCGCCGAGGCGCTTGGCGTTGAACTGATCAGGCGCGGCCTGCGCGTGCGTCTGGTCACCGACTCACGCGCGCTGCGCTACAGCGGATTGTTCTCCAAGGACACGATCGATGTGGTGCCGAGCGAGACCGTGCGCAGCCGCACGCCGTGGGCGCTGGCCTATACCGGTTTGATGCTCGCCGCGGGCACCGGCGTTGCACTCAACCTGATGCGCCGGTTGAAGCCGGCGGCCGTGGTCGGTTTCGGCGGTTATCCGACCGTGCCGCCGCTATTGGCCGCGCGGCTCTATGGGATCCCCGGCATCATTCACGACGCCAATGCGGTGCTTGGCCGCGCCAACCGTTTCCTTTCGCGCCGCGTCAGCGCGATCGCGACCTCGCTGCCGGGCGTGCTCGATCGCGATCCGCAGCTTTCGGCCAGGACGACCACCGTCGGCACGCCGCTGCGTCCGGCGGTCCTCGCCGCCGCCGCGGTGAAATTCACCCCGCCCGAACCGACCGGGCCGCTGCGTTTGCTGGTCGTCGGCGGCAGCCAGGGCGCCCGCGTGATGGCCGACATCGTGCCTGGTGCAATCGAGCGGCTGGAGCCGGCGCTGTGGAGCAGATTGGTTCTCACCCAGCAGGTGCGCGAAGAAGACATGGCGCGGGTGCGTGCGGTCTATGACCGGCTTAAAATCAAAGTCGAACTGGCGCCGTTCTTCAGCGATCTGCCGGCGCGGCTGGCGTCGAACCATCTGGTGGTTTCGCGTTCCGGCGCCGGTACGGTGGCCGAACTCGGCGCCATCGGCCGCCCTTCGATCCTGGTGCCGCTGCCGGGGTCGATCGACCAGGATCAATTCGCCAATGCCGGCGTGCTGGCGCAGGCCGGCGGCGGCTTGCGGATTCCGCAAGCCGAGTTCACGCCGGACCGGCTGGCGGCGGAAATCTCGGCCCTTGCCGCCGAGCCCGCGCGGCTGATCGCGATGGCCGCCGCCGCCCGCACCGTCGGCAGGCTGGACGCCGCCGAACGGCTGGCCGATCTGGTGATGAAAACCGCCGGAATTCAAGCCGGAAACGACGAATTTTCAGTATTATGACGTCATGGCCGGACTTGTTCCGGCCATCCACGTCTTCCATGAATCAGCTAAAGAAAGACGTGGATGGCCGGGACAAGCCCGGGCAGGACGAGAACACAGAGAACGAACCCATGAGACTGCCGCGCGAGATCGGGCCTATCCATTTCGTCGGGATCGGCGGCATCGGGATGAGCGGCATCGCCGAAGTGCTGTGCAATCTCGGCTACACCGTGCAGGGCTCCGACGCTTCCGAGAGCGCCAATGTCGGCCGCCTGCGCGACAAGGGCATCGCTATCACCGTCGGCCACAAGGCCGAGAACGTCGCCGGCGCCGATGTGCTTGTGGTGTCGACCGCGATCAAGCGCGACAATCCCGAATTGATGGCGGCGCGCGCACAACGCATTCCCGTGGTGCGCCGCGCCGAAATGCTGGCCGAACTGATGCGGCTGAAAAGCTGCATCGCGATCGCCGGCACCCACGGCAAGACCACCACCACCTCGATGGTGGCGGCGTTGCTCGATGCCGGCGATCTCGATCCGACCGTGATCAATGGCGGCATCATCAACGCCTACGGCACCAATGCCCGGCTGGGCGCCGGCGAGTGGATGGTGGTGGAAGCCGACGAGAGCGACGGCACTTTCCTGAAGTTGCCGGCCGATATTGCCATCGTCACCAATGTCGATCCCGAACATCTCGACCACTTCAAGACCTTCGAGGCGGTGCAGGACGCGTTTCGCAATTTTGTCGAGAACGTGCCGTTTTACGGTTTCGCGGTGATGTGCATCGATCATCCGGTGGTGCAGACCATCGTCGGCAAGATCGAGGATCGCCGCATCGTCACCTACGGCGAAAATCCGCAAGCCGACGCGCGGCTGCTCGATCTCAATCCGATGGGCGGCGGCTCCAGTTTCAAGGTCGCATTCCGCGACCGCAAGACCGACACCGCGCACGAGATTGCGGACCTGGTGCTGCCGATGCCGGGACGGCACAACGCGCTCAATGCCACCGCCGCGATCGCGGTGGCGCATGAACTCGGCCTGCCCGATGCAACGATCCGCAAGGCGATTGCCGGTTTTGGCGGCGTGCGGCGGCGCTTCACCAAAACCGGCGAATGGAACGGCGTCACCGTGATCGACGACTATGGTCACCATCCGGTGGAAATCGCGGCGGTGCTGAAGGCGGCGCGCGAATCCACCAATGGCAAGATCGTTGCCGTGGTGCAGCCGCATCGCTTCACGAGATTGCAATCGCTGTTCGAGGAGTTCTGCACCTGCTTTAACGATGCCGACGCGGTTGTCGTCGCCGAAGTCTATCCCGCCGGCGAGGCGCCGATCGCCGGCATCGATCGCGACCACTTCGTGCTCGGCTTGCGCGCGCACGGCCATCGCGAAGTGATCCCGTTGTCGAATGCCGCGGCCCTTGCGGGCGTGGTTCATGGCCTGACGAGCAGCGGCGATTTGGTGGTTTGTCTTGGCGCCGGCAACATCACGCAATGGGCCTACGCGCTGCCGGGCGAATTGAAGGCGCTGGGGTGAAGGGTTTGATGCAACGTGGAAGTTCGTCATGGCCGGGCTCGTCCCGGCCATGACGAAATAGAATGGTTTGGCGCGCTCGCATGACCTTTGCCGACATCACGCCCGATCTTAAAGCCGCGATGCCGCAATTGCGCGGGCGGTTGCTGGCGAACCCGTCGCTGGCGGAGTTGACGTGGTTTCGGGTCGGCGGCCCGGCGCAGGTGCTGTTCACGCCATCGGATGAAGATGACCTGGCTTATTTCCTCGTGCATCTGCCGCCGGAGCTTCCGGTCCATGTCGTCGGCGTCGGCTCCAACCTGATCGTGCGTGATGGCGGCATTCCGGGCGTGGTCATCAGGCTAAGTCCGCGCGGTTTCGGCGAGACCGGTGCTGATGGCAATATCGTCAGGGCGGGCGCTGCGGCGCTCGACAAACGGGTGGCGGAGACGGCGGCGGCGGCCAATATCGGCGGCCTGGAATTTTTCTTCGGCATTCCCGGCACCATCGGCGGCGCCCTGCGCATGAACGCCGGCGCCAACGGCGCCGAAACCAGGGATGTCCTGATCGAGGCCACAGCTATCGGCCGCGATGGCAGCAAGCACAGCTTCGCCAACGCCGACATGAAATTCGTCTATCGCAACAGTGGCGTCGATGCTTCCATGATTTTTACCTCGGCGCGCTTTCGCGGGCTGATCGCAGCACCCGATGCGATCCGCGCGCGGATGCTGGAGGTGCAAACTCATCGCGAGACCGCGCAGCCGATCCGCGAAAAGACCGGCGGCTCGACCTTCCAGAATCCGCCCGGGCACAGCGCCTGGAAGCTGATCGATGCCGCCGGCTGCCGCGGTTTGCGCGTCGGCGGCGCGCAGGTATCCGAGATGCACTGCAATTTCCTGATCAACACCGGCAGCGCGACCGGGCATGATATCGAAACCCTCGGCGAAACCGTGCGCGCGCGGGTGAAGGAAAATTCCGGAATTGAGCTACACTGGGAAATCAAGCGGATCGGGATCGAGCCAGGCTGATGCGGATTACCATTCTTTTCGGGGGCACCAACAAGGAGCGCCTGGTGTCGGTGGCAAGCGCGCAGGCGCTGCATCTGGCTTTGCCCGAGGCCGACCTGTGGTTCTGGGACGTCGATGACACCGTGCGGCAGGTTCCGTCCCGGAATCTTCTCGACCATTCACGGCCGTTCGAGGCTGCGTTCAAGCCTCCCGGCCGCGGCGTCGGGATCGAGCAGGCGCTCGATAGCGCCAGGGCCGAGGACCGCCTGCTGGTGCTTGGCCTGCACGGCGGCAGGGCGGAAAACGGCGAACTTCAGGCAATGTGCGAAATCCGCGGCATTGCCTTCACCGGTTCGGGTTCGGCCTCATCGCATCTCGCCTTCGACAAGGTGGCGGCGAAGCGCTTTGCGGCCATCGCGGGCGTCGAGGCGCCGGGCGGCATTGCGCTGGAAGACGTCGAGGCCGCGTTCGCCGAATACGGCAAGCTGATCGCCAAGCCGGCGCGCGACGGATCGAGTTACGGCCTGATCTTTGTCAATGCGAAACAGGACCTCGCCGCCGTGCGCAACGCGGCCCGGACCGAGGACTATCTGATCGAGCCGTTCATCTCGGGCGTGGAAGCGACCTGCGGTGTCCTGGAGCAGCCGGACGGCTCGGTTTTTTCACTGCCGCCGATCGAGATCGTTCCGGCGGAGGGCGGGTTCGACTACACCGCCAAATACCTGCTCAAGTCGACGCAGGAGATTTGCCCTGGGCGCTTTTCACCCGAAATCAGCGCCCGGATCATGGATCAGGCGCTCAGGGCGCACCACGCCTTGTCCTGCAGCGGCTATTCCCGGACCGATTTCATCGTCTCGGAAAAAGGACCGATCTATCTGGAAACCAATACCTTGCCGGGTCTGACCAGGGCCTCGCTCTATCCGAAGGCTCTCAAGGCGCAGGGGATCGAATTCCCCGACTTCCTGCGGGGCCAGATCGAGATCGCGGCAAGACGCGCGCGGAAATAGCCGGCCGGGAGCCCGCCCGCTCGGGGGACGTGAACCGCCAAATCGCTAAAATCCCAGCGATTACAGGGTAAACCACTCAGAAAGCGGACCAAATCGCGTCCATCCTTCGCCTATTTTACCCTTTGTTTACCAGGAAGTCCGAAGGTTAACGCTGGAGGCGCATGTGGCGCCTGGCTGCCGGGGGCGTGAGCTGTTGCGGATTTCCGCTTCGACGACCGCATCGAGGACCAGGGCGTCATGTGTGCCGGAACTCGCAAGTTTTGCGGGCGTAACATTTGACGAGCTCGTGCAATGGATGGTGCAGGACGCCTCGCTCGATCGCTGAGATCGCCGGGGCCCCAAGCTGACCTGAAGGCGGCCGCTATTGGCGCGGCCGCATTGTTGCGCGAGCGGCTGGGCTTTGATCGCGCGCCCGCCCGGCATCGCCTGGAGCGCGACCAATCTCCACACCGGCTGATCGAGCTGCTTGAGCGTTATCTGCCGAACCGCTTCGGTGTCGCCGCCACCGTGCTGATGCTGCTTGCGAGCGCCGCCTTCGGGGTCGTGAAGGGCGGTCACCTCGATGCATTGATCTCGACCTTGAGCGACACCCGAAACGCTATGGCCAATTCCGCCGGATTTCGCATCACGACCACCGCCATCAATGGCCGCAAGCAACTGACCCAGGATGAAGTGCTGGCGATCGGCGGCGTCAACGGCCGCTCGTCGTTGTTGTTCCTGGATGCCGCTGCGGTACGCGACAAGCTGAAGGCCAATCCCTGGATCGCCGAGGCGACGGTGCTGAAACTCTATCCCGGCCAGCTCCAGATCGATATTTCGGAACGTTCGGCGTTCGCGCTGTGGCAGCAGGATGGCCGCCTGTCGGTGATCGCCGATGACGGTGCGGTGCTTGAGCCTTACGTGTCACGCCGTTTCATGTCGCTGCCGCTGGTGGTCGGCAAGGGTGCCGAGACCCGCGCCAGGGACTTCCTCGCGCTGCTCGCGCGCTATCCGCAGGTGCGCGCCCTGACCAAGGCCGCGGTCTTCGTCGGCGAGCGCCGCTGGAACCTGCGGCTCAAGGATGGCCTCGATATCCGGCTGCCGGAAAACGACGTCGGCAACGCGCTGGCGACATTGAGCAGGCTGGACAAGGAAGACTGGTTGTTCTCCCGCGACATCGTCGCCGTCGATATGCGTCTGCCGGACCGGCTCACGGTGCAATTGTCGGATGACGCGGCCAAGGCCCGCGAAGACCAGTTCAAGGACAAGAAACCGAAGAAAGCCGGCAGCGCATGACCGGCCTCGATCGCCATCAGACGCCGAAGACGCGCCCGATGCCGCAAAAGCGCACGGCGCTGGTGGCGTCGCTCGACATCGGCACCAGCAAGATCGCCTGCATGATCGCGCGGCTGAAGCCATGCCCGCCGAACGAGGCCTTGCGCGGACGCAGCCATGCCGTCGAACTGATCGGCTACAGCCAGATCCAGTCGCGCGGCGTCAAGGCCGGCGCAGTAGTCGATCTTTCCGAATGCGAACAGGCGGTGCGTCACGCGGTGGCGCTGGCCGAACGCATGGCCAAGGTCCGGGTTGAATCGATCCTGCTGTCGGTCTCCGGCGGCAGGTTGCGGGGCCAATTGGTCGAAGCGGCGGCGGATATCAAGGGCGGCGCGGTCACGGCCGCCGACGTCACCCGCGTCACCTCGACCGGCATGCATCACGCCACCGGCGAGGGCCGCACCGTGCTCCATGCATTGCCGGTCGGCTACGCCCTCGACGGCGTCAAGGGTATTCGCGATCCCAAAGGCATGGTGGCGCGGAAGTTTGGCGTCGACATGAACGTCGTCACCGCGGATGCGACGGTCGCCAGGAACCTGATGCTGGTGGTCGAGCGCTGTCATCTCAACGTCGAAGCCATGGCGGCAAGCCCCTATGTGGCGGGCCTGTCGGTGCTGACCGACGATGAAGCCGATCTCGGCGCGGCCATCGTGGAGATGGGTGCGGGCACCACGACGCTCGCGACCTATTCCGGCGGGCGCTTCGTGCATGCCGACGGATTTGCGGTCGGCGGGCACCACATCACCATGGACCTTGCGCGGGGCCTTGGCGCATGCATTGCGGATGCCGAGCGAATCAAGACGTTATATGGCACGGTGCTGACCGGCGGGTCCGACGCGCGTGAGTTGATGTCCGTGCCGACCGCCGGCGACAACCAACGGGATGCCCCGCAGATCGTTTCACGCGCCACGATTGCGAGCATCGTCCGGCACCGTGCCGAGGAGATTTTTGAAATGGTCAGGGACCGGCTCGCGGACTCCCCCTTTGCGGCAGAGCCGCGGGCGCGGGTTGTCTTGAGCGGCGGCGCCTCGCAGCTGACCGGCGTTCCCGAACTTGCAAGCCAGATTCTCGGCCGGCCGGTGCGTATCGGCCGTCCGCTCGGCTTCGGCCGGCTGCCCAATGAGGCGAAGAGCGCGTCGTTCGCGGTCCCCTCGGGCCTGCTGGTCTATCCGCAATACGCTCATCTTGAACACGTCGAACCGCGGCATACGCGGCAGCTCAGGACAGGGACTGACGGTTATTTCGGAAAAGTCGGGCAATGGCTTCGTGAGGGCTTCTGATGAATCTTTTCCGCAACCCTTCGACTTCACCAACTCCCGCGGCCGTCGGCCGGGGCGAACCAACGCGCGCGTAATCGAGAGGCAACCATGACCATCAATCTCAACGTCCCTGACATTCGCGAGTTGAAGCCGCGGATCACCGTATTCGGCGTCGGCGGAGCGGGCGGCAATGCCGTCAACAACATGATCACCGCCGGACTGCAGGGTGTCGATTTCGTCGTCGCCAACACCGACGCGCAGGCGCTCACCATGTCCAAGGCGCAGCGCATCGTGCAGATGGGCACGCAGGTGACGCAAGGCCTCGGCGCCGGTTCGCAGCCCGATGTCGGCGCTGCCGCCGCGCAGGAGGTCATCGACGAAATCCGCGACCATCTCACCGGCGCCAACATGGTGTTCGTCACCGCCGGCATGGGCGGCGGCACCGGCACGGGGGCTGCCCCCGTGATAGCCAAGACCGCGCGCGACATGGGCATTCTCACCGTCGGCGTCGTCACCAAGCCGTTCCATTTCGAAGGCCAGCGCCGCATGCGCACCGCCGAGTCCGGCATCGTCGAACTCCACAAGGTGGTCGACACGCTGCTGATCATTCCGAACCAGAACCTGTTCCGGGTCGCCAATGAAAAGACCACCTTCGCCGACGCCTTTGCGATGGCCGACCAGGTGCTGTATTCGGGCGTCGCCTGCATCACCGATCTGATGGTCAAGGAAGGCCTGATCAATCTCGACTTCGCCGACGTTCGCGCCGTGATGCGCGAAATGGGCAAGGCGATGATGGGCACCGGCGAAGCTTCGGGCGACAAGCGTGCATTGACCGCGGCCGAGGCCGCGATTGCCAATCCGCTGATCGACGATTCCTCGATGAAGGGCGCCCGCGGCCTGTTGATCTCGATCACCGGCGGCAAGGATCTGACGCTGTTCGAGGTCGACGAAGCTGCAACCCGGATTCGCGAGGAAGTCGACCAGGACGCCAACATTATCGTCGGCGCCACCTTCGACGAGACCCTCGATGGCGTGATCCGCGTTTCCGTGGTTGCCACCGGCATCGAACCGGCGCAACTCACGCGCAGTGCGGCGACGCCATCCCTGACCCACGCCGTGGCTTCGACGGCCACGCCCGACAACCGCCTGGCCGACTTGACGGCACGGCTGCGCGCCGACAATCAGCGTATTACCGAGCGCGTCCAGAAGGCCGAAGCGCCGGCGGCGCATGCAGCCCCCGCGGCGCCCCCGCGCGCAGGCAGCATCGAACGTGCGGCGCTGGCGGCAATCGCCGCGGCGGTCGCCCCGGAGGCCTCGGCAGCGGCAGCCCCGTTGCAGCCTGCGTCCTATGGCGACGTCACGGTTCGCCCGATTGCGCAGAAACCGTCATTGTTCCCGGATCATGATGTCGCCCGTGTCGAGGCGAATCAGCCCGTGACGCCGGAGACCTTCATCCCGCAAGCCCCGGAGCGTCCGCCGGTTCGCACGCCCAGAATGCCGAAATTCGAAGACCTGCCGATGCCGGCGCAGGCCGAAATCCGGCAGGCCCGCGGCGAAGTCGAGGACGAGCATCCGCAAAAGACCCGGATGTCGCTGCTGCAGCGCCTCGCCAATGTCGGCCTCGGCCGCCGCGACGAAGAGACCGAGCCGCCGATTTCGGCCCGCGCCTCGGGTCCGGCGATGCCGCCGATGCCGCCGCTCCCCGAGCGGAAGCCGCAACGGTCGGTCGCGCAGCAGATCGCGGCCCACGATCCGGTATCCGAATACGCCCGCCGGCCGGCTCCCCAGGGATTGGATGCCCACGGCCGCCCCGCATCTGTTGCATCAACGCCACAGGGCGACGACCATCTTGATATCCCGGCCTTCCTGCGCCGGAAGGCCAACTGAAACTTGTTACAATTCTGGCGACGGAAAAGGTCCCGGCTGGGTGAGCCGGGACCTTTGTTTTTGCTGCTTCACGGTATCTCCGCGCATTCACCAAGCAGCTGATATTAAATGATTAATTATGTATTTCATGGTGAAATGGCAGCTCGGGGGTTGACCTCATGCATGGCGCAATTTGGTTAACCTTTGGCGTGAATACGGCCGAGATGGGGTAACAATCGGTAAAGAAGCGTGAGTTGGCGCTCTTTGGGGCAGTGATATGTTCCGCCGTGACTTGGGGATACCTAAAAGACGAATCACCGCGGGCAATTCGGTTGGTTTGTTCTCGTCGGTAAGTCAGTAGTGGGCGGGCTTCGAATGAAATTTAGCCGGCAGACAACGCTTCGGTCGCAAGCCGCCGTGACGGGCGTCGGCGTTCATTCCGGTCTACCCGTAACCCTTACCCTTGGACCTGCACCTGTAGATGCAGGTTTTATTTTTGTCCGTACCGGCCTCGATGGCTGCGACCGTGAAGTTCAGGCCACGGCGCAAGCCGTGATCGCCACCGAATTCGCCACCGTGCTGGGCGACCGTGAAGGGCCACTGGTGTCCACCGCCGAGCATGTGCTTGCCGCCTTGCGGGGCATGGGCGTCGACAATGCCACCATCGAAGTCGATGGCCCGGAAGTTCCGATCATGGACGGCAGCGCCGCGGCTTTCGTCGCCGCGATCGATCAGGCCGGTATTTTCACGCAGTCGGCGACGCGCCGCTTCATCCAGGTGCTGAGGCCGGTGCAGGTCGCGATGGGCGATTCGTTCGGTGAGTTGCGGCCCCATGCGGCTGGCTTCCGCGCCCAGGTCGAAATCGACTTCACCAATCCGGTGATCGGCCGTCAGGACTATGTGCTCGATCTCAGCCCCGAACGCTTCCGCCGCGAGATTTGCCGCGCCCGGACCTTTGGCTGCATGAATGATGTCGCGCGGCTCTGGAGCGCCGGTTTTGCGCTGGGAGCGTCGTTCGAGAATTCGGTGGTGTTCGACGAAACCCGCCTGCTCAACACCGAGGGGCTGCGCTACACCGACGAATGCGTGCGCCATAAAGTTCTCGACGTTATCGGCGATCTCGCGCTGGCGGGCCTGCCCCTGCTCGGCGCCTATCGCTCGGTGCGCGGCGGCCACAAGCTCAACCATGCGGTGCTGATCGCCCTGATGGCTGATCGCAGCGCCTGGCGGGTGGTAGAGGCCGAGACGGCGCGCCGGTCGCGCGGTTACGCCGAAGTCGGAAGCGGGATGGTGGGCGGCATGGTCGCCCCGGCTTACGGTCCCGACGTTTCCTGAGCGTTCTTTTCGACGTTTTCGACTGTCTTTTCGACATCTCGCGGGTTCCCGAACCTCGTTCCAGCATCGCCGGTCCCCACTTGGTCACCGATTTACCGCGCTAACCATGATCGGCCGCAATCCATTCCAGCCGCCTTAATCCGGGCGAAATGCCTGCGTATTCGGTTGGTTAACGGATGTTTTTCGGATAAACAGGCCCGCGGCAGGACAACAGGCTACGGGCACGGCAGCATTTACCTTGATGGCCGCTTCCGGGATGTTGCGGCGGACACTCCTTCACAAGCGTCAGGTCTTAACTCATGTCGGCACCGCGTATGACGCTTGAACTGACCAAACCATCGGCCGACGCTGGTGGCAGCCGGGTTGGCCGGCAGTTGCGTCTGGCCGTGGCTCTCGCCGTGCTGGCGATTCCCCTGGGCGGATGCGGCACCGGCGCGTTGTGGGACAAGTTCTTCGCCAAGGACGATACCTTCGTCGAGGAGCCCGCGGACAAGCTCTACAATGAGGGCTTGTACCTGATGAATCAAAAACAGGATCCGAAGGCGGCCTCCAAGAAGTTCGAGGAAGTCGACCGCCAGCATCCTTATTCCGACTGGGCGCGCAAGTCGCTGCTGATGTCGGCCTACGCCTTTTACAACGCCGGCGACTATGATAGCTGCATCGGCGCCGCGACCCGTTACGTTACCCTGCACCCCGGCAGCCCCGACGCCGCCTACGCCCAATATCTCATCGCGGCCTCGCATTACGATCAAATACCGGACACCTCCCGCGATCAGGGCCGCACCGAGAAGGCGATCGCCGCGCTGGAAGAAGTGGTCCGCAAATATCCGACGTCGGAATATGCCAACAGCGCCAAGGCCAAGCTCGAAGGCGCGCGCGACCAGCTCGCGGGCCGCGAGATGAATATCGGCCGCTATTACATGCAAAAGCGCGACTACACCGCCGCGATCAACCGTTTCAAGACCGTGGTGACCCAGTATCAGACCACCCGGCATGTCGAGGAAGCGCTGGCCCGGCTGACCGAGGCCTATATGGCGATCGGTATCGTCAGCGAGGCGCAGACCGCCGCTGCCGTGCTCGGGCATAATTTTCCTGACAGCCGCTGGTACAAGGACGCCTATAATCTTGTAAAGTCCGGCGGTCTCGAGCCGAGCGAGAACACCGGTTCCTATATCTCCAGGGCCTTCAAGAAAATCGGTCTCGGTTAGGAATCGTCTCGCATGCTGGCGCGTCTTTCGATCCGTGACATCGTCCTGATCGAACGGCTCGATATCGAGTTTTCCTGTGGCCTTGCGGTGTTGACCGGCGAAACCGGCGCCGGCAAATCCATCCTTCTCGATGCGTTCGCTTTGGCGCTCGGCGGCCGCGGCGATGCCGGCTTGGTCCGGCACGGCGTCGAGCAGGGGCAGGTGACCGCTGTTTTCGACGTGCCGAAGGGCCATCCGGCCTCGGCGATCCTCAGCGACAACGGGCTCGACGACACCGGTGAGATGATCCTGCGCCGGGTGCAGCTTGCCGATGGCCGCACCCGCGCCTTCATCAACGATCAGGCGATCAGCGTGCAGACCCTGAAGGCGGTCGGCTCGGCGCTGGTCGAGATTCACGGCCAGCATGACGAGCGCGCGCTGGTCGATGCCTCGACCCACCGCCGGCTGCTCGACGCGTTCGCCGGTCTTGAGAAGGACGTCGCAGGCCTGGAGCAGCTTTGGGACGCAAGGCGCGCCGCGCATGGCGTGCTCGACGAACACCGCGCCGGCATGGAACGCGCCGCGCGGGAGGCGGACTATCTGCGCCACGCCGCCGATGAGTTGAGGAAGCTCGCGCCGAAGGACGGCGAGGAAACCGCGCTCGCCGAACGCCGCACCGCGATGATGCAGGGCGAGAAAATCGCGGCCGATCTGCGCGAGGCTCAGGACGCCGTCGGCGGCAATCATTCGCCGGTTCCGGCGCTGTCGGCGGCGGTACGCCGGCTGGAACGCCGGGCCGCAAATGCGCCGGCGCTGGTCGAGCCTGCGGTAAAGGCGATCGATGCCGCTATCAACGCGCTGGAGGAAGCCGAACAGCACCTCGCCGCAGCGCTAGTCGCGGCGGACTTCGATCCCGGCGAGCTTGAACGCATCGAGGAGCGGCTGTTCGCGCTGCGCGCTGCGGCGCGGAAATACTCGACGCCTGTTGATGGCCTTGCAGCGCTGGCTTCGAAATATGCCGCCGATGTCGCGCTGATCGATGCCGGCGCGGACCAGTTGAAGAAGCTGGAGGCGGCGGCGAGGGAAGCGGACATGCGCTATGGCGCCGCTGCAACCAGGCTCTCCGCGGCGCGGTCAAAGTCGGCACAAAAGCTCGACAAGGCGGTCAATGCCGAACTGGCGCCGCTGAAGCTGGAGCGCGCAACCTTTACGACGCAACTTGAATCCGACGCGCAATCGCCGGGCCCGCAGGGTTTCGATCGCATCGAGTTCTGGGTCCAGACCAATCCCGGCACCCGGCCCGGCCCCCTGATGAAGGTCGCTTCCGGCGGCGAACTGTCGCGGTTCCTGCTGGCGTTGAAGGTCGTGCTGTCGGATCGCGGTTCGGCGCCCACCCTGGTATTCGACGAAATCGATACCGGGGTCGGCGGCGCGGTGGCCGATGCGATCGGCGCCCGGCTGGCGCGGCTCGCGGGCAAGGTGCAGGTGATGGCGGTGACGCATGCGCCCCAGGTCGCCGCGCGCGCCAACCAGCATCTCCTAATTTCAAAGGACGCGCTCGACAAGGGCAAGCGCGTCGTCACCCGGGTCAACGCGCTTGCCGCCGACCACCGCCGCGAGGAAATCGCCCGCATGCTGGCGGGCGCCGAGATCACGGCCGAAGCAAGGGCTGCGGCGGAGCGGCTGTTGCGCGCGGCCACGGCGTAACCATGGTTGTCAAAGCGAAGAAGCCGCTCGCCGAGGTCGCCAAGCTGACCAAGGCGCAGGCCAAAGTGGAGCACAAGCGCCTGGCGCTCGAAATCGAGGGCCACGACAAGCGCTATTACCAGAACGACGCGCCAAGCGTTACCGACGCGGAATATGACGCGCTGCGCCGGCGTTTCAATGCGCTCGAAGCGCGGTTTCCGGAATTCGTTTCGTCGGACTCGCCTTCACGGAGAGTCGGCGCGGCGCCGTCGGGGCGTTTCAGGAAAGTCCGTCATGCGGTGCCAATGCTCTCGCTCGACAACGCCTTTGCGGAAGAGGACGTCATCGATTTCGTCGGGCGCATCCGCCGCTTTCTGAAACTCGATGAGGACGACAGGATCGACTTCAGCGCCGAGCCGAAGATCGACGGGCTGTCGATGTCGCTGCGATACGAAGACGGCGAACTCGTGACCGCCGCGACGCGCGGCGACGGCGCCGAAGGCGAGGACGTTACCGCCAATATCCGTACGCTTGAGGACGTGCCGCAGAAACTCAGGGGCCGCAAGGTGCCCGACGTCTGCGAGGTTCGCGGTGAGGTCTACATGACCAAGAAAGCATTTCTGGCGCTAAACGAACGCCAGAAGGCGGCCGGCGACACCGTTTTCGCCAATCCGCGCAACTCGGCGGCGGGCTCGCTGCGCCAGAAGGATCCTTCCATCACCGCATCGCGTCCGCTCGGCTTTTTCGCCTACGCCTGGGGCGAGATGAGCGCGATGCCCGAGGATACCCAGTCCGGCATGATAGGCTGGTTCGAACATTGTGGTTTCAAGACCAACCCGCTAACCAAACTCTGTCATTCGGTCGAGCAGTTGATCGCCTTCCATCGTAAGATCGAGCAACAACGCGCCAGGCTGGATTACGATATCGACGGCGTCGTCTACAAGGTCGACCGTCTCGACTGGCAGGAGCGCCTCGGCTTCGTTTCGCGCACGCCGCGCTGGGCGATAGCGCACAAATTTCCGGCCGAGCGCGCCACCACGGTGCTGCGGGATATCGAGATTCAGGTCGGCCGCACCGGCTCGTTCACGCCGGTCGGCAAGCTCGAGCCGGTCGGCGTCGGCGGCGTCATCGTGCAGAACGTGACGCTGCATAACGAGGACTACATCAGGGGTATCGGGGGCGACGGCGAGCAACTGCGCGAGGGACGCGAAATCATGATCGGCGATACCGTCATTGTGCAGCGCGCCGGCGATGTGATCCCGCAGATCGTGGATGTCGTGCTCGACAAGCGGCCCAGGGACGCGAAACCCTATCACTTTCCGAAGAAGTGCCCGTGCCCGCTGCATACCGACGTGGTGCGCGAGGAAACCGCCACCGGCGAAGAGGGCTCGCGCGCTCGCTGCAGCGGCGAGTTCGCTTGTCCCTACCAGAAGATCGAGCACCTGAAGCTGTTCGCCTCGCGCCGCGCCTTCGATATCGACGGGCTCGGCGAAAAACAGATCGAGTTTTTCTTCGAGAACGGATGGGTAAAGGAGCCGGCCGATATCTTCACGCTGCAGGCCCGCAACCCCAAGCTCAAGCTCGAGGAGATCGAGGGCTACGGCGAGACCTCGGTACGCAACCTGTTTTCCGCCATCGAAGTCCGGCGCAGGATTTCGCTGGAGCGTTTCATCTATGCCTTGGGCATGCGTCATGTCGGCGAAACCACGGCGCTGGCATTGGCGCGGGGCTACGGTTCCTGGAAGGCATTTCACGACGCCGGTCTCAAGGTCGCCAAGGGCGATGAAGAGACCATCGCCGAGATGGATGCGCTCGACCAGATCGGCGACACCGTGATCAAGAGTATCGCCGCCTATTTCGGCGAAAGCCACAATCGCGGCATCGTCGAGCGACTGACCGGCGAGGTCACCATCCTCGACGCCGAGAAGCCCAAGAGTAACTCGGCCGTTGCCGGAAAGACGGTGGTTTTTACCGGCTCGCTGGAAAAGATGACGCGGGACGAAGCCAAGGCGACGGCTGAGCGGCTGGGGGCCAAGGCGGCCGGCTCGGTATCGAAGAAAACGGATTATGTGGTCGCCGGTCCCGGCGCCGGTTCGAAGCTGGCCGACGCCAGGAAGCACGGCGTCGCGGTGCTGACCGAAGACGAGTGGCTGAAGCTGATCGGGGAGTGAGGTGCGCTCACCGCCACTATACTGATGTCATCACCCGCGAAAGCGGGTGATCCAGTATTCCAGAGGCGGTTGTGATTGAATCGAGAAGCTGCGGCGTACTGGATACCCCGCTTTCGCGGGGTATGACGACTATCTTTGGTGCAGCGCCTTCGTCCCTTTGACACGGCTGCGAGTTTTACAGCGACAGCACCTCGGTCGCAGCGTCGAGCCACACTTTCGTCGCTTCGTCGACATGCGGGCGAACCTTGTGGCGCACGCGGGCGTGGTAATCGTTGAGCCAGTCGAGTTCGTCTCCGCTCAGCATGTTGAGGTCGACCAGCCGCCGATCGATCGGCGCCAGCGTCAGTGTCTCGAAGGCGTTGACCGGCTTCTCCGCGCCGGCAATCTCGGTCCCGATCACCAGCTCGAGATTCTCGATCCGGATTCCGAACGCGTCGGTCTTGTAGTAGCCGGGTTCGTTGGACAGGATCATGCCGCGCTTGAGCGGCGTGGTGCCGAGCTTGGAAATCCGCGCCGGGCCTTCATGCACCGAGAGGTAGCTGCCGACGCCGTGGCCGGTGCCGTGATCGAAATCGAGGCCGGCCTGCCACAGGAATTGCCGCGCCAGCGAGTCGAGTTGCGCGCCGGTGGTGCCGTCGGGAAATACCGCGCGCGCAATCGCGATGTGCCCGCGCAGCACGCGGGTAAAGCGGTCGCACATCTCCATGGTCGGCGCGCCGATCGCGATGGTGCGGGTGACGTCGGTGGTGCCGTCTTCGTATTGCGCGCCGGAATCGATCAGCAGGAGATCGCCCGGCGCGATCCGCCGGTTGGTCTTGCGGGTGACGCGGTAATGCACGATGGCGCCGTTCGGCCCGGTGCCGGCGATGGTCGGGAACGACACATCCTTCAGCGCGCCGGTTTCGCGGCGGAAGGTTTCCAGCGCCTCGACGGTGTCGATCTCGGTCAGCGCGCCCGACGGCGCTTCGCGGTCGATCCAGGCGAGAAACCGCGCCAGCGCCACCGCATCGCGCCGATGCGCCGTCCGCGTGCCCTCGATCTCGGTCGCGTTCTTGACGGCTTTGAGCAGGCTGACAGGATCGTTGCCGCGCGCCGCCTTGCCGCCGGCGGCATTGATCAGGCGGCTCAACGCATCGGCGGCGGTCGCGTTGTCGAGCGCAATCGACGCGCCGCGTTGCGCCAATTCGGCGAGTTTCGGCGTCAGCGCGTCCGGTTCCTCGACATCGGCGGATTGCTCGAGATGGTCGCGGGCGCTGTTGGAGAGTTTGCGGTGATCGATGAACACCGTGGGACGGCCGTCCTTCGGCACCAGCGCATAGGACAGCGGCAGCGGCGTGTGCGAAACGTCGGCGCCGCGGATGTTGAAGGTCCAGGCCACCGCGTGCGAATCCGACAGCACCAGCGCATCGGCGCCGAGCCTGGTGATCTCAAGACGGATACGCCGGAGCTTGTCGGACTCCGTCTCGCCGGCAAATTGCTTGCCGTGAACAGCGACCGGGCCAAGCGGCGGCGGCGGGCGCTCGGTCCACACCGAATCAAGGGGATTGCCGTCGACCGCGACCAGTTCCGCACTGGCCTTGGCGCAGGCCGCGGCCAGCCGCTCGGCTGCCGCCGAAGTGTGCAGCCACGGATCAAATCCGAGGCGATCGCCGGCATTAAGGTGCTTGGTCAGCCAGGTTTCCGGCGGCGGATCGATCAGCGGCTCGACGCTCCAGGCTTTGTGATCGACCTGTTTGGCCGCCTGCAGCGTGTAGCGGCCGTCGACGAATACCGCGGCCTGCTGGCTCAGCACGATGGCGAGCCCGGCGGATCCGGTGAAGCCGGTGAGCCACGCCAGCCGCTCTTCGGAGGGTGCCACATATTCGTTTTGTTGCTGATCGGCGCGGGGAATCACGAATCCGGTCAGCTTGCGGCGCGCCAGTTCCTCGCGAAAGGCCGATAGCCGCGCCGTCAGTGCGACGCCGCCTTCGGGCTCCTCGAATGTCTGGAATTGGGCTTCGAACATCGCGCGATCACCTTAGGATTGCGGGGAGAACTCCGCAATGCGATGCGAATCGTGTCTATTTTGGCACAGATTATGCTTGAATATTATCGCGTGCATTAGTCGGGATGGAACTGTTTGCTGTCACAAGCCGCCCATCCAACGATATCTGGGGGAAATCCAGGAGTGTTTCAACTCAACGACGAGGGGATACACGATGCCTGCTTTTACGTTTGAGAAGATATCGCCGCCAATGCGCCGCGGACCGATTCCACCTGTCGTCAAAAAACAACGTGGCGTCATCGTGCAGATCCTCGACCGTTTCGTCGAGGCGCGCGTCAAGCGGGCACTGCGCAAGGAAAACGGCGTGATCGGCCGCCGCGAACAAAAACTGCCCGATTAGCTTTCCCCCGTCGCGACCCCATCACGCGCGACGCATCAAGAGGCTGCTCCAGCCCTCGATTTGCAGGTGCCGCTTGAGGACCAGCCCGCGCGCGCGGTAGGCGGCAATCACGCTTTGTGCCTGATGCGGCAACAGCCCCGAAAGAATGACCTGCGCCGAGGGCGCCAGATGTTTTGCCAGAGGCGTCGCCATCTGCCGCAGCGGATTGGCGAGGATATTCGCCAGCACCAGATCGAACGGACCGTGCCGGGCGAATTGCGGCGCTGAAAATCCGGTCGCCTGGATCGTCTGTACCAGGTTCCCCACGCCGTTGAGCCGCGCATTGTCCCGCGCGATCCGGACCGACAATGGATCGATGTCGCTCGCCAGCACCGGGCGGCGCCGCGCCTTCGCCGCCGCGATCGCCAGCACGCCGGTGCCGGTTCCGAGGTCGAGCACGCGCCGGGGATGGCGCGCCCGCAGCACATGATCGAGCAGCAAAAGGCAGCCGCGGGTGGTGCCGTGGTGGCCGGTGCCGAACGCCAGCGCCGCCTCGATCTCGATGCCGAACTGGTTGGGCGCCACCCTTGAGCGGTCATGCCGGCCGTGCACGATGAACCGCCCGGCGCGGACCGGAACCAGGTCCTCCAGCGCCGCCTTGACCCAATCCTTGGCTTCCACCGTGTCGAAGGTGATGGCCTGCGCGACCTCGTCGCCGGCGGCGATGCCGACGAGGTCGCGGATCGAGGCTTGATCGGGCGGCTCGGCGAAATGCACCGTGATGTCCCAGCGGCCGCCCGCGCCCTCGAACGCGGCAATGGCGGCCTGGCCCTCGAAAAAGCTCTCGGTTAACAGATCGACCACCCGCTTTGCGGTCTGCTCGTTGCCGATGGCGAAGCTGGCGCGGTGGGTGGACGGGGTGAGGGCAGAGGGCATCAAAGGTCCGGGCGGGAGGCGCAGGCAGGGTCGCGTGTCTGGTTACCCGATGTTCTGGTGGCAGACAGCTTCGATGTTGTGGCCGTCCGGATCAAGCACGAACGCCCCGTAGTAATTGCTGTGATAGTGCGGGCGCAGCCCGGTTGCCCGTTGTCCCGTCCGCCGGCCGCGAGCGCGGCCTGGTAAAATCGATCCACGGTTTCCCGGTTCTGGGCCGCAAAGGCGACATGGGAGCTTGTTTGCCCGCCGCTCCGGCGGCCGATCCAGAAAAACGCCTTCTTGTTCGCGCCATAGCCAGCGAACGCGTCCTTTTCGGCATACAGCCGTTCGATGCCCAGCGGACGCAGCGCCTGATCGTAGAACCGTTTCGACCGCGCGATATCGGTAACCCCAATCGTGACGTGATCCAACATCCTCGCCTCCGCTGTTTGCCTGCCAGGTGGTGTCCGCTTGAAGTTTCCTTAACTCTCATCCTGTAGGTTTCACACGTCAGGCATTTCGATCGTCCTTGCATCAGTATTTTGTGAACGCTCCAGAAAACAAAATACAACACAAGGGCATCGCGGCGGTTCTCAACCTTCTTTGAGAAGGCATTCGTCAACCGCATGAAGTGCCTCAAGCTCCCTCGCATAATCTCAGCTTCAGGTGCTCAGCAAATGAAGTGCTGATCAAAGCTGGCCCTGCATCACTTTGAATAGACTAGTTAATCGCTCCAATGCGCTTGGACGATTTGGTCTGCGGCTCTGGGTTGGACGCGTTGGTCAGGCTCGACGTGTTTCCACAGCCTGTCAGCCTTCAACACAAGGGTTGTGCACAGACTTGTACACGGGGACGTACCCGGTTTTTCAAAAGCCGGTTCCCCCAAGTGCATGACGAATGCACAGCTTTTCCCGGGGTCATCAACCGGTTTCCCACAGTTTACCGCAGGTTGCCCACCAGTGTTTCCGTCATGCCCGGGACAAGCCCGGCCATGACGACTCATTGGCTCATCCAAACAGCGCCCGGTGATCCCCGATGATCGCGCGGGCGGCGTTGTGGCCGGGGGCGCCGGTGACGCCGCCGCCGGGATGGGCGCCGGAACCGCAATGATAGAGCCCCTTCAGGGGGCCGCGATAATCGGCATGGCCGAGCATCGGCCGCGCCGAGAACAACTGGTTCAGCGTCAGGGCGCCGTGGAAGATATCGCCGCCGAGCAGCCCGAACTGCCGCTCCAGGTCGAGCGGCGACAGGATCTGGCGCCCCATGACGCTTGTGGCAAAACCCGGCGCGTACCCGTCCACCGTCGCGATCATGAGATCGGCGACTTCCTCGCGATGGTCGTCCCACGATGTGCCATCCGGCAGTTCTGGGGCGACGTGCTGGCAGAACAGGCTGGCGACGTGCCGGCCCTGTGGGCACAGCGTGTCGTCCAGGGTCGAGGGAATCAGGATCTCGACCACCGGCTTGCGGCTCCAGCCGTGGTCGCGGGCGTCCTGCCAGGCGCGGTCCATATAGCGCAACCCGGGTCCGATGATGATGCCGGCCGAGAGATGATCGCCTTCGCCCGGCAGCGCCGTGAACGAGGGCAGGGCGTTAAGCGCCACATTCATCCGGAAGGTGCCGGAGCCGCTGCGCCAGTTCCGGATGCGGCCGAGAAATTCCGCCGGCAGCGCATCCGCCGGCAACAGCCGGGTATAGAGCAGCTTCGGATTGACGCTGGAGGCGACATATCCGGCCCTGACGGTCTCGCCGTTGTCGAGGATCACGCCGACGGCACGGTCGCGTTCGACGATGACTTCGCGCACGCCCGCCCCGGTTTCGATCTCGACGCCATGGCCGTGGGCCGAGCTTGCCATCGCCTGCGTGATCGCGCCCATGCCGCCGATGGCATGGCCCCAGACGCCCTTCTTGCCGTTCACCTCGCCGAACGCATGGTGCAGCATCACATAGGCCGAGCCCGACGCGTAGGGACTGGCGTAATTGCCGACGATGGCGTCGAATCCGAACAACGCCTTGACCAGATCGCTCTCGAATCGCTGGTCCAGCATGTCGCCGGCCGAACGCGTGAACAGATCGAGCAGGCTGCGCTGTTGTTCCAGCGACAGACTGCGCAGGATGTTCGCGGCGCCGAGCGCGTTGAAGGCTTCGCGGATGGCGCCGGCGCCGAAGCCTTCGACGAGGTTCGGTGGCGCCCGCAGCACGAACTGCCGCAACACGTCGGCGATGGCTTCCAGTTCGCGGGTGAAGGCGTCGATCTCCGCTGCGTCGTGTTGGCTGAGCCTGGCGACCGACTGGCGGGTGCGGCCTTCGCCTGTCAGTAAATAGCTGCCATCGGGGGCGGGAAGAAAGTTCTGCGCGCGGCGTTCGACGATGCGCAGGCCGTGTTCGCTTAATTTCAGGTCCGACATGATCTGCGGGTTGAGCAGGCTGACGGTGTAGGCCGCGACCGAATTGCGGAACCCGGGATGGAATTCCTCGGTCACCGCAGCACCTCCGACCACCTTGCGGCGCTCGACCACCTTCACGCGCAGTCCGGCCATCGCCAGATAGGCCGCGCAAGTGAGGCCGTTATGCCCCGCGCCGATGATGACAACGTCGGTTTCCGTCATGATTGGTGCACGACTGGTCCCGTCATGCCGGGTTCGTGCCTCGCATTCCCGCAAATGACGAGAGCGTTACCCCGCATTGATCGCCGTGTTGCCATATGCTCCATTGCCGTTTCCGCCGCCGGCTCCCCGCCGGACTCCTGCCGGAGTTTACATGAGTTCATCCGATCCGTCCGTGGTTGCGGACCAGTCTTCCGCCAGCCGCGACCGGCAGGTGCTGATGGTCTACACGGCGGCCATCTTCGTCAGCGCGCTGTTGCTGTTTTCGGTGCAGCCGCTGTTCACCAAAATGGTATTGCCGCGGCTGGGCGGTTCGCCGGCTGTGTGGTCGGTGGCGATGGTATTCTTCCAGTCGCTGCTGCTCGGCGGCTACGCCTACGC
This sequence comes from Bradyrhizobium sp., assembly GCF_004799405.1. GTDB lineage: Bacteria > Pseudomonadota > Alphaproteobacteria > Rhizobiales > Xanthobacteraceae > Bradyrhizobium. The sequence continues at coordinate 64,007 of NZ_SSMW01000011.1, read as the reverse complement.
GCATTACCTGATGCAACTGCGCAACCGGATGATTCCGGTGGTGGCGCACCTGGTGCTGCTGGTGCTCGCATTGCTGACGCTGCCGCTGGCGATCGCGAGCGGGTGGGGCGAGCCGCCGACGTCGGGCTATGCATTCTGGCTGCTCGGCCTGTTCGCGGTCTCGATCGGGCTGCCGTTCTTCGCGCTGGCGGCCAACAACCCGCTGCTGCAGGCCTGGTTCGTCCGTACCGGCCATCCCAACGGGCCCGATCCCTATTTCCTCTATGCCTCCTCGAATATCGGCAGCTTCCTGGCGCTGTTGTCCTATCCGGTGCTGCTGGAGCCGATGTTCACGCTGCGCACCCAAAACCTGATCTGGACCGGCGGCTATGGCTTGCTGATCGTCCTGATCGGCGCCTGCGGCGTGCTGTTGCTGCGTTCGCCGATGACCGCCGCTGTCGTCACGCTTGCCGGGGACGGCGACGCCCCGGCGCCGCCCTGGGGCCTGCGCGCGCGCTGGATCTTTCTCGCCGCGGTGCCCTCGGGTCTGTTGATCGCGGTGACCGCTCATATTTCCACCGACGTCGCCGCGGCGCCGTTGCTGTGGGTGCTGCCGCTGTCGCTGTATCTGCTGACCTGGGTGCTGGTGTTCCAGTCGCGTCCCTTGTTGCCGCACAAATGGATGCTGATGGCGCAGCCGCTGGCGATCGCCGGCGTCGTCGTGCTGCTCGCGGTCGGCGGTGAGCAAAATCTGCTGCTGACGCTCGGCGGGCACCAGCTTTGTTTCTTTGTCATTGCGATGGCGTGCCACGGCGAACTGGCGCGGACTCGGCCGGCCGCGCGATATCTCACCGGCTTCTACGTCGCGCTGTCGTTCGGCGGCATGGTCGGCGGATTGTTCGCCGGCCTGATCGCGCCGTTCGCGTTCTCCTGGGTCGCGGAATACCCGATCCTGCTGGCGCTGGCGGCGCTGTGCCGGCCGCCCGGCGGGGACGAGCGTTTGCCGCGATGGAGCCGGTGGTACTGGCCGTTTCTCGCCGTGCTCGCGGTGGCGCTGATCGCGCCTTCCTGGTCGAACGGCAAGGTGATGGCGTGGCTCGATGAGCACCGGGTCTGGATGATCGGCGCCGTCGGGGTGCTTTCGGCCCTGCTGGCGCTCGGCCTCAACGCCAGCCGCTGGAAGATTTTCGCGACCGTGGTGGTGGCCCTGCTGTTGCTCCGGGCCTATCCGGCGGACGAGGGGCGGGTTGAGACCGTGCGCAGCTTTTTCGGCGTGCACAAGATCGTGGTGACGCCCGGCGGTTATTATCACGTGCTGATGCACGGCACCACGATTCACGGCGCCCAGAAATTCAGGAATGCCGACGGCACGCCGGTGACCGGGCGGCCGGAGCCGATCACCTATTACCACCAGGACGGCGGCATCGGTCAGGCGATCACCGCGATCCGCGAGCGCAACGGCGGTCCGATCCGCGTGGCGGTGATCGGCCTCGGCTCCGGTACGCTGACCTGCGCATCGGAACCGGGCGAGACCTGGAAGTTTTTCGAGATCGACCAGTCGATGGTCGACACCGCGCGCGACCCGAAATATTTCACCTACATCAGGAATTGCGAGCCGGACCTGAAGCCCGTGATCGGCGACGCGCGGCTGACCTTCGCCCGCGAGCCCGACGGCATCTACGACCTCATCATCGTCGACGCCTATTCGTCGGACGCGATTCCGATTCATCTCGCCACCGAAGAAGCGATGGCAATCTACAAGGACAAGCTGGCGCCGCAGGGCGCGGTGCTGATGCATGTCTCGAACCGGCATCTGGAGCTTGCCAGCGTCGTGGTCGGCATCGCCGATGAAAACGATCTCAAGAGCTGGGTCTACAGCGAGGATTCCAACCGCGACGACGAGTATATCTTCGCCACCGAGGTGGTGGTCTCCGCGCGCGACGAGGCCGATGTCGGCAAGCTGGCATCGTCGGAGCAATGGGCCTTGACCGAGGCCGACGAAACCCAGCGGGTCTGGACCGACGATTATTCCAACGTGCTCGGCGCGGTATGGCGGCGGCTGCGCGACGGCGAGCAGTGAGTTTCAAACACGTGAGAGGAACATCGCAATGCATGACAAGGTCGACGTCCTGATCATCGGTTCCGGCGCCTCCGGCGCGGCGGTGGCGTGGAGCCTTGCCGAGACCAAGATGCACATCCTCTGCCTCGAGCAGGGCGATTGGGTAAAGCCGACCGACTATCCGAGCAACGGACGGGATTGGGAGGCGCGCCTGTTCAGCGATTTCGCGGTCAATCCCAACCGCCGCGCGCGGCCGACCGACTATCCGATCAACGACGACAATTCGCCGATCAAGGTGGTGAATTTCAATGGTGTCGGCGGCAGCACCATCATGTACACGGCGCATTTTCCGCGCCTGCACCCTTCCGACTTCAAGGTGCGCACGCTCGACGGCGTCGCCGAAGACTGGCCGATCGATTACGCCACGCTGGAGCCGTTCTTCGCCGAGAACGACCGCATGATGGGCGTCTCGGGGCTGGCGGGCGATCCCGCCTATCCGCCGAAGCAGCCGCCGATGCCGCCGGTGCCGCTGGGCAAATCGGGTGCCCGGTTCGGCAAGGCGATGAACCAGTTGGGCTGGCACTGGTGGCCTTCCGACACCACCATCGCCACCACCGACTACGATGGGCGGGGACGCTGCATCAATCTCGGTCACTGCACGCCGGGTTGCGCGCAGGGCGCCAAGGCCTCAACCGACATCACCTATTGGCCGCATGCGATCCGGGCCGGCGTCGAACTGCGCACGCTGTGCCGGGTTCGCGAAATCACCACCGACGAGCACGGCATGGCTTCCGGCGTCATCTATTACGACGCCAAAGGTGAGGAGCAGTTTCAACCGGCCGAAGTCGTCATCATCGCCTGCAACGGCGTCGGCACGCCGCGGCTGATGCTGAATTCGGTATCGGCGCGCTTCCCCAACGGCATTGCCAATTCCAGCGGGCTGGTCGGCAAGAACCTGATGTTTCATCCCTACGCGCTGACCTACGGCTATGTCGACGAACCGCTCGACGGCAATCACGGCCCGCCGCTGTGCCTGTGGAGCAAGCAATTCTACGAGACCGACCCGCAGCGCGATTTCGTCCGCGGCTACACCTTTCAGTTCGGCCGCGGCGTTGGTTCGATCATCGAGGCGATCGTCAGCTCCACCGCGGGAAGGCTGGCCTGGGGCGAGGACCATCACGCGTCGTACCGCAAACTCGTGAACCGCCGCATCGGCCTTTCGGCGATCTGCGAGGACCTCCCCGAGGAGCATAACCGCGTTACGCTCGATCCGGTGCTGAAGGACAGTAGCGGCATCCCAGCGCCGAAGCTCGATTATACCATCAGCGCCAACAGCCATAAGATGATGCAACATGGCATCGCGCGCGCCAAGGAAATCCTCAACGCCGCCGGCGCCAGCAATATCTGCGTCGAGAGCCCGATCCTGAATGGCGGCTGGCATTTGCTCGGCACCGCGCGCATGGGCACCGACCCTGAGCGTTCGGTGGTCAATGAATGGGGGCGTTGCCATGACGTGAAGAACCTCTTCATCGTCGACGGCAGCATCTGGGTGACCTCCGGCGGCGTCAATCCGACCTCGACCATCCAGGCGCTGGCGCTCTACATTGCCGACAGCATCAAGCAGCGTCTCGCCAACCTGTTCGACTGAGGACGATCGCCATGCCGAACGACAGCCTTTCCGTCGAGCAAGTCCGCGACCTGCGCGCGCTGGCCGGCGCAATCATCCCTGCGAGCCAGACCTACAACGTGCCGGGCGCCGACGACGAGCGGATTTTCAACGACATCCTCAGAAGCCTTGAGCGCGACCGCGACGATGTGTGCCGGGCGCTGGCGCATCTCGCGACATTTGCGGGCGGCGCCTTTGCCGACATCGAGCCGGAACGCCGCGCTGCCGTAGCGAACGCGTTTCGCGACGTCGGCGGTGCGCCGCTGGCCGCACTGGTTCGCGTGGTGCTGCTTTGTTATTACCGCGACGATCGGGTCATGCGCTCGCTCGGCCAGGAGCCGCGGCCGCCCTTTCCCAAGGGGCATGTCGTCGAGCAAGGCGACTGGTCGCTGCTCGATCCGGTTCGCGCGCGGCCGCCGATCTATCGGCCGGTCGATGGTCGCGCGACCAAGGGAGGAGCCGGATGATCGATGGTCCTGGCACCACCGGTCCGCAGATTCTGGAATCGGCGATGCGATCCGAAAAGCCGCGGAGCGGCGAGGGCGCGTTCAAGTAACGTCCGTCAGTCGTACGGCCCGCGCGACTGATAGTATGGCTGCGGCGCATAGACCTGAGGCGCATATTGCGGCGCGTAACCGCGGTTGTTGTAATACTGATCTTGCTGCTGCGGATAGACCTGCGCGTCATAAAGACGCCGGCTGCTGCGCGGCGCCGGGTAGCGCGCGACATCCGAGCTGCCGTCGGCGGGATAGATGTAACCGTCGTCGGGTCGCATTTGCGGCTGCACCTGAGGCTGCATTTGCGGCGCATACTGGCCGGGCGCCACCGGCTGCGGGGTGATCACGACCGGATCGCCGGCGCCGTCGTATTGCGGAGCTACGTCGCGGCGCGCCAGCGCGGTGTCGGGCCGGCTACGCGGGTTGCGCGCGAGCGCGATCTGCGACGAGCCGGTCAGCGTCACCGTGGTGTTGAGCACGCCTTCTTTTTCCACCAGCGCGTACAGCGTGGTGGCGTTGGCGCGCGAAAGCCGCACGCAGCCATGGGAGACCGGGATGCCGAGCTTGCCCTCGGAATCGGTGCCGTGGATGGCATGGCCGACCTTGGTAAAGAAGATCGAGTGCGGCATCGGCGCGTCGTCGAATTCCTTGGAGTAGTGGTCTTCCTCCATGCGGAAGGTCCGGAAACTGCCGTTCGGCGTCTCGTGCGACGGATTGCCGGTTGAAACCGGCCAGTGATAGCGCTCGATGCCGTCGACCGCGACGGTCATCAACTGCGCATTCTTGTCGACGAGAATGGAGACATTGGCCTGGGCGGCGCCGGTGGCGAACAGCATCAGGCCGGTGAAAGCAACGAGGAAGGAACGCATTTTACCTTTGGCCTCCCGGCCCAGACTACCCAAGCTTTGACTACAGCGCCGCTCTCCGTCCCCGCACCTAATATGCCCGGAATTCCGCTTTGGTTCCAGCGGCCTGCTGGGCCATCGTTAATAGGCGGTGCCGGCGCAAACATGGCGGAGGCGAGGCTTAATCCGGCATGTCCTGCTTTTTCTGGAAAGCCACGCTTGAGCCCGTCTCAACCTGATTCATTGGGACATGCAACCATTTGGCGGGTTCGCCGTTACAGAAGCCCGCCCCGCCGGCCCAATCGCGGCCGGGCATTAAGGAATTCAGATGACGATGAAGACCCGGATCAAGACATCGGCGCTGCCCACCGGCTTGCCGGTCCAATTCCATCTGGCGGCGGCAGCCCTCGCGCTTGCATTGCTCGCGATTCCCCATATCGGACACGCGCAGGGCATCGTGCGCGGAGCGCAGGAGGGTGCGGCGGAAGGCGACCGGGTTGCCGGTCCTGTCGGCGGCGTGGTTGGCGGTGCGGTCGGTGCCGGCGTCGGCGGCGCGATGGGCGCGGTCAGGGGCGTATTCGGGATGGATCACGGCTATCGCTGCCGCGGCTTCTACGATCGCTACGATCATTTCCACTGTTATCGTTGATTTCAATCCCGTCATGCCGGGTTCGGCGCTTCGCACCGCCGCGGAATGACCGCGCGCCTTTATCGCGCCGTCAGTTCTTCAGCCGATATCCGGTCTTGAAAATCCACCACACCACGATCATGCAGATGGCAAGAAACATCAGCGTGATGCCGACGCTGACGCCGAGGCTGACGTCGGCGGTCTCGTAGAAGCTCCAGCGAAAACCACTGATCAGGTAAACCACCGGATTGAGCAGCGTGATGGTGCGCCAGCCCGACGGCAGCATGTTCACCGAATAGAAGCTGCCGCCGAGGAACGTCAGCGGCGTCACCACCAGCATCGGGATCATCTGCAGCTTCTCGAAACCGTCGGCCCAGATGCCGATGATGAAGCCGAACAGGCTGAAGGTGACCGCGGTCAGCACCAGGAAGGTCAGCATCCACCACGGGTGATGAATATGCAGCGGCACGAACAGCCCGGCGGTGGCCAGGATGATCAGGCCGAGGATGATCGACTTGGTCGCGGCCGCGCCGACATAGCCGAGCACGATTTCGAAATAGGAGATCGGCGCCGACAGCAACTCATAAATCGTGCCGACGAATTTCGGAAAGTAGATGCCGAACGAGGCGTTGGCGATGCTCTGCGTCAGTACCGACAGCATCACCAGTCCCGGCACGATGAAGGTGCCATAGCTGACGCCTTCGATCTGGGTGATGCGCGAACCGATCGCGGCGCCGAACACCACGAAATACAGCGAGGTCGAAACCACCGGCGAAACGATGCTTTGCAGCAGCGTACGCCAGGTTCGCGCCATTTCGAACAGATAGATCGCGCGGACCGCCCTGAAATTCATGACGCCCTCACCAGGCTGACGAAGATGTCTTCCAGCGAACTCTTGACGGTGTCGAGGTCGGAAAAGCGGATGCCGGAATTTCTGAGATCGCTGAGCAGGCTGGTGATGCCGGTGCGCTCGCCATTGGTGTCGTAATCGTAGGTCAGCTCGCAGCCCTCGTCGGACAGTTCGAGGTTATACGCCGCCAGCGCCGCCGGGATCGCGTCGATCCTGTTTTGCAGATGCAGCTTCAGGCGTTTCTTGCCGAGCTTCTGCATCAGCGTGGCCTTGTCCTCGACCAGCACGATCTCACCCTTGTTGATGACACCGATGCGGTCGGCCATCTCCTCGGCCTCTTCGATGTAATGGGTGGTGAGGATGATGGTGACGCCCGAGGCGCGCAATGTCCGCACCACCTCCCACATGCCCTTGCGCAGTTCGACATCGACGCCGGCAGTCGGCTCGTCGAGGAACAGGATCTGCGGCTCGTGCGACAGCGCCTTTGCGATCATCACCCGGCGCTTCATGCCGCCGGACAGCGTGACGATCTTGGCGTCCTTCTTGTCCCACAGCGACAGATCCTTGAGCACCTTTTCGATATGCGCCGGATTTTTCGGCTTGCCAAACAGACCGCGGCTGAAGCTGACGGTGGCCCACACCGATTCGAAGGCGTCAGTGTGCAGTTCCTGCGGCACCAGACCGATGCGCGAACGCGCGGCGCGATAGGAGGTGATGATGTCGTGGCCATCGACGGAGACCTGGCCTCGGCTCGGATTGGCGATGCCGCAGATGATGCTGATCAGCGTGGTCTTGCCGGCGCCGTTCGGTCCCAGCAGCGCAAAGATCTCGCCGCGGTTGATTTCGAGGTTGATGTTATCGAGCGCCTTGAAGCCGGAGGCATAGGTCTTGGACAGATTGGCGACGGATATGATGGATGGCATGGGGACTTAAGGCAGGAGGGGGTGTCGGGCATCAACAGATAGGAACGCTCGCGCAATTGCGCAATCGCTCACGCCCGTTCCACAAAACTATCGACCACCTTTTTCTCGCCGGCTTTTTCGAACGCGATGGTGAGTTTGTTGCCGTCGATTTTGACCACCTGGCCGTAGCCGAATTTCTGGTGGAACACCCGGTCGTGCAACGAGAACTCCGACGTGGTGCCGGTCGATTTCGCGACCAGCTCGCCTTCGATGGTCATGGGGCTGCGCTTGTTGCGCGCGCCGGAGGCATCGCTTCGCGAGCCCGAGGTATCGCTACGCGAACCTGAGGATTCGCCGCTGGATGAAAATGGTGACTGGCTTTCATTGAAACCGCCGCCGGCCTGTCCTTTGCGGCCGCTTTGGTTGCGCGCCCGGTTGGCCTGCGCGCGCTGCCAGCCCGGCGTCGTGTAGCTGGAGCCGAACGATTCCACATTGTCGAAGCGCGAGGGGCCGTAGCCGCTGCTGCCGCCCCAGCCGGAACCGCCCTTGGATTCCGTGATCTCGACATTGTGTACCGGCAGTTCATCAAGAAAGCGCGACGGGATCGTGGTCGACCACGTCCCGTGAATCCGCCGGTTGGTGGCGAAGTAGAGCTTGGCGCGGCGGCGGGCGCGGGTCAGCCCGACATGGGCGAGGCGTCTCTCTTCTTCCAGTCCGGCGCGGCCCTGTTCGTCGAGGGTGCGCTGGCTCGGGAACAAGCCCTCTTCCCATCCGGGCAGGAACACGTTGTCGAACTCCAGCCCCTTGGCCGAATGCAGCGTCATCAATGACACCGCCTCGTCCTCGGCGCCGCCGTCGCGGTCCATCACCAGCGAGATGTGTTCGAGAAAACCTTGCAGGTTCTCGAATTCCTCCATCGAGCGCACCAGTTCCTTGAGGTTGTCGAGGCGGCCGGCGGCATCGGCCGAGCGATCCTTCTGCCACATCTCGGTGTAGCCGCTCTCGTCGAGCACGATTTCGGCCAATTCCGTATGCGAAGTCACCTCGCGTTGCGCACGCCAGCGATCGAAACTGACCAGCAGATCGCGCAACGATCCCCGCGCTTTCGGCTTCAGCTCATCGGTCTCGACCACGGCGCGCGCGGCCTCCGACAGCGGAATCCGGCGCTTGCGGGCGTGGTCGTGCAGCAGCTGCACCGTGGCGTCGCCAAGGCCGCGCTTCGGCACGTTGACGATGCGCTCGAAGGCGAGGTCGTCGGCCGGCGAGTTGATCACCCTCAGATAAGCCAGTGCGTCGCGGATTTCGGCGCGCTCGTAAAACCTCGGACCGCCGATCACGCGATAGGGCAGGCCGAGGGTGACGAAGCGGTCCTCGAATTCGCGCATCTGGAACGACGCCCGCACCAGGATCGCGACCTCGTTGAGATTGTTGCCGGCGCGCTGCAACTCCTCGATCTCCTCGCCGATGGCGCGGGCTTCCTCCTCGGAATCCCAGGAGCCGGTGACGGTGACCTTTTCGCCGTCGACATCTTCGGTGCGCAGCGTCTTGCCGAGCCGTCCCTCGTTATGCGCGATCAGGTGCGAGGCCGCGGCCAGGATATGGCCGGTGGAGCGGTAGTTGCGCTCGAGCCTGATCACCTTGGCGCCGGGAAAGTCGTGCTCGAAGCGCAGGATGTTGTCCACCTCGGCCCCGCGCCAGCCGTAGATCGACTGGTCGTCGTCGCCGACGCAGCAGATGTTCTTGAGGGGCGAGGAGGGCGCGCCTATCTGCTCCCTCGCCCCGCTTGCGGGGAGATGGTCGGGGTGAGGGGGACTCTCAGCGGGCACCGCGTTCGCGTTTGGCTCCCCCTCACCCGACGCACTTCGTGCATCGACCTCTCCCCGCAAGCGGGGCGAGGTAAGAAAACTCGGCGGCTGCGACAGCAGCCGCAGCCACAGATACTGTGCGACGTTGGTGTCCTGATATTCATCCACCAGGATGAACTTGAAGCGGTTCTGGTATTGCCGCAGCACGTCGGGATGTTCGCGAAACAGCCGGATGTTTTCCAGCAGCAGATCGCCGAAATCGGCGGCGTTGAGGATCTTCAGCCGTTCCTGATAGCTCGCATAGAGCTTGCCGCCGCGGCCGTTGCCGAACACTGCGGCCTCGGCCGGCGGCAGTTGAGACGGCGTCAACCCGCGGTTCTTCCAGCCGTCGATCAGGCCGGCAAGCATCCTCGCTGGCCAGCGTTTGTCGTCGATATTGTCGGCCGTCAGAAGCTGTTTCAGCAGGCGGACCTGGTCGTCGACATCGAGCACGGTGAAGTTGGATTTCAGCTGCACCATTTCGGCATGAAAGCGCAGGATACGCCCGCCGATCGAATGAAAGGTGCCGAGCCACGGCATGCCTTCGACGGCCTGGCCGAGCATGTGGCCGAGCCGCAGCTTCATCTCGCGCGCCGCCTTGTTGGTGAAGGTCACCGACAGGATTTCATTGGGGCGCGCCCGGCCCATGCTGAGGATGTGGGCGATGCGCGTGGTCAGCACCCGGGTCTTGCCGGTGCCGGCGCCCGCCAGCACCAAGACAGGCCCGTCCAGCGTTTCCACCGCCTCGCGCTGCTCGGGATTGAGCCCTGCGAGATAGTGCGGGGTCGCCGTCGCGCGCGCGCGCGCGGCGATGCCACCGGCCGCGGGCTGATGGTCGGGCACGCCGTGATGGGGCAGCTTGTTCGGCTCGGTCATGCGAATCGTCTTGGCCCCACGATGGCACCGTGAGGCGGTGGAGGGGAGCCTTCATAGCAGGATTGAAGGGCATATAGGGCTTCGGCGGGCGATTTGACAGCAGTTATCCCGCCGCGCGGGCCCGCACCGGTTCGGCCACCGGCGCGGATTTGTTCCTTCGGAGGCGGCCTTTTTTCGCCGTTGCAGGCCGGCGGCCCCGCCGGAACCTTTGTTCCGATCCCGGCTTATTTTAACAATCCGCGCGGCGGCTTCGGCCGCGCCGATGTCGAAACAGAATGTGGAAACAGAGGTCGTGTCATGCTGAGCTGGGTCGTTACGTTCCTGATCGTCGCGCTGATCGCCGGCGTGCTGGGCTTCGGCGGTATCGCCGGGGTATCCATCGAAATCGCCAAGACCATCTTCTTTATCGCGGTGGTGCTGTTCCTGATCTCGGCCGTGATTGGGCTGGCGCGCGGACGCACCCGCGTCTGACGTTTCGCTATTTCGAAGGCATCGCAATCTTCCGGCCGATGCCTTCGGGGCGCGCGATGGCGCGGTGGGCATTCGCGACCGCCTTGATGCGGGCGCGGATATCGGGAGGAAACGGCGCGGTCTTTCGCGCAATCATGTCGATGTGAATGGTCATGTTTTCCGATGTGGCGGAGAGCCAGCCTTCGCTGGCGTGACGCAATTCCTCGAACGTATGTAGCCGCTTCTCGTCGGCTCCGACCAGCAGGATCGAAACCTGGACGGGATCACCGAGATGGATCTCCCGCAAATAGCGCACGTGGCATTCGGCGGTGAAGGTCGAGCCGTTTCGCGCCTTCATGTAGCCGGGGCCGATCCCGAGCTTGAGCCATAATTCGTCGATGGCGCGGTCGAACATCACATTGTAATAGGCCATGTTGAGATGGGCGTTGTAGTCGATCCATTGCGGCTCGATCTGCATCACCGACGACAAAAACGGCGCCGGCCGCAGCAGTAGTTCGTCGGCGGCGGCTTCGCGCGTCATTCCCGTCTCCATTTGTCCGATGATCCCTTGACCCCTTATATATCCTTTGCCACGGTCCTGGAGCGGGAGGATATCGCGTGGGTTTGACCGTCACCAATCACTTGAAGCGGCCGGAACCGGCGGCGCTGGCGAGCACCATTGAAGCGCTGGCCGCGCGGTTCGGCAACCGCCTGATCACCTCGCAGGCGGTGCGCGACCAGCACGCGCATACCACGACCTGGCTGGCGCCGCAGCCGCCGGATGCCGTGGTGATGGCGCAGGAGACAGCGGACATTCAGGACGTGGTGCGGATCTGCGCTCATTTCGGCGTTCCGGTGATCGCATTCGGCACCGGCACCTCGCTGGAGGGGCAGGTCAACGCCCCGGCCGGCGGCGTCTGCATCGACCTGCGCGACATGAACAAGGTGCTTGAGGTCCATGCCGAAGACCTCGATTGCGTGATCCAGCCCGGCGTCACCCGCAAGGCGCTGAACGAGCATCTGCGCGACCAGGGCGTGTTCTTTCCGATCGATCCCGGCGCCGATGCCTCACTGGGCGGCATGGCGTCGACCAGAGCCTCCGGCACCAACGCGGTGCGTTACGGCACCATGCGCGACAATGTGCTGGCGCTCAAGGTGGTGCGCGGCGACGGTGGCATCATCAAGACCGGCACGCGCTCGAAGAAATCCTCCGCCGGCTACGATCTCACGCATCTGTTCGTCGGCGCCGAAGGCACGCTCGGAATCATCTGCGAACTTACCATCAAGCTGCGCGGCATTCCCGAGACCATCGCCGCCGCGGCCTGTTCGTTCGACAGCGTGCGGGGCGCCTGCCAGGCGACCATCCTGGCCATTCAAACCGGCATTCCCGTCGCGCGTATCGAGCTGCTCAACGCCGAGCAGGTCCGGGCCTGCAATTCCTATTCGAAACTGTCGCTGCCGGAGACGCCGCTGCTGCTGCTTGAATTCCATGGCAGCGAGAACGAGGTCGCCGAGCAGTCGAAGAACTTCCACGAGATCGCCAAGGAGTGCGGCGGCGGCGATTTCACCTGGACCACCAAGCCCGAGGACCGCACCAGGCTCTGGCAGGCGCGCCACGACGCCTATTGGGCGGTGAAGGCCTTGCGTGTCGGTTCCGGCGTGGTGGCGACCGATGTCTGCGTGCCGATTTCGCGGCTGGCCGATTGCGTGACCGAAACCGAAGAGGATTTGAAACGCCTCAATCTGCAGTCGCCGATCGTCGGTCATGTCGGTGACGGCAATTTCCACTGTTCGCTGCTGTGCGATGTCGATGACGCCGACGAGATGGCGCGCGGCGAGGACTTCATGCATCGCCTGGTGGAGCGCGCGCAGGCAATGGGCGGGACCTGCACCGGCGAGCACGGCATCGGGCAGGGCAAGCAGAAATATCTGGAAGCCGAACTTGGACCAGAGGCGATCGACGCCATGCGCGCGCTGAAGCGGGCGCTCGATCCGCAGAATATTTTCAATCCCGGAAAGATCGTGCCGGCGGTGTAGGCCTGTATTCACAATACACCGCTGCGAATTGTACCATGGCGATTTATGCTTGAGGGTATTCAGGGCGGGGCGATGTGGTGGTTCAGCAAGGACAAGCGCGAGGAAGTCTGGGACGAAGCGATCCAGTGGCCGATCGGCGATATCGAAGCGGCTCACAAGATACGCGACATCTGCCGCTCGGCTACCGATAGTGCCGAAAAAGTAGCCGCCTTTACCGGCCGCCCGGATAACAAAAAGCACCAATACGAGAGCGAAAGGTACGAACACGCCGCCAAGACCGCCATGGAAATCGCCATCAAGATTTCCGATGACCTGTTGCGCGATTCCTCGGTACGCCAGATCGTGAACCTGTGCGTGACGGCCAATAATTTGAGGACAGCGCGGGTACTGTTTCGCGCGATTCAGGCGGTCTCGATGAGAGAAGACGTCCTGAACGAGCATCCGATACTGCGGGAGTGAGCTTGCTTCGACTGCGCAGCCTCGTCGGAAAGCGTGTGTTGGGTTAGCGCTTCGCCGGCTCACGCAGTTTTTGTCTTTGCGCGATCTCTTCGTCGGTCAATCTTGCATCATAGATCGAGCGCGGTTCGATCAATCGCGAAACCAGCGTCGCCATCACCACGGCAAGCAATAAAGGCACGATGAATGACCGGTCCTGCCCGGTCAGTTCCATCATCAACACGACAGCCGAAATGGGTCCCTGCGTGGTCGCGGCCAGCACAGCGCCGGCGCCAACAATGGCAACGAGTGCCGGTTGCACGTCCGGCCAAACGAGAGCAAAGACTTGGCCGACAACCGCGCCGAGCAGCGCCCCCAGCGCCAGCGATGGCGTAAACAAGCCTCCGGGCACGCCGCTCCCCAGGCACAGCACGGTCGCGGCCGGTTTGAGAACCAGCAAGGCCAGCAAAAGCGCGAACGGAATCTCATTGGCGAATGCAAGCTGGGCGATGTCCTTGCCGTTCCCAAGCAATTGCGGGAACGGGATCGATACGAGCCCGAGCACTCCGAGCGCCAGTACCGGAGCAATTAATCGCCGCCCGTGCCTTGGCCTGTTTCGATCGGCCCATGCGATCGTTCGCACAAACCCAACCGACACGAGACCGGCTATCGGTCCAACAAGCAGCGCCAGGGCCAGATTGATCGCTGAACTATCGAAATGAGGAATGATGTAGGTCGGCGCATCGGGCAAAACCACAAACGCGGTTGCCGTTGCAATGAGCGAGGTCAAAAGCGCCGGCAACACCAGCCTCAAAGCCAGCATTCCGCGCAGGACTTCGAGCGCGAACAACGCGCCGCCCAGCGGTACGCCGTAGGCCGCAGCCATGCCGGCTCCCGCCCCGCAAGCAACCAGCAGTCGGCGTTGTTCGTCGGACAGGCCGGTTTTGTCCGACAGGACATTGGCGATGACCGCGCCGGCCTGCTTGGGCGCGCCTTCGCGTCCGAGCGAAGCACCCATTCCAACCAGAATAACGGACAACACCGCACTGCCCAATGTGCGTAATGCCGGCAACCGCCCCGCGGAAAACCAGATTGCTTCGGTGATGTCGATGCTGTTGCTGCTGGTCAGACGCACCAGGACGATCTGGCCGGCGCCCGTCACGAGTCCCGCTCCCAAAAGTACGACAATGTGCCGCCAGGGCGTTGCCTGGGCAGCGGCGTCCAGCAAAGTTGCAGCGTTACCGGGCCACATGATGTGCTGGACGGCCTGCAGCATCAGCGTCAGTGCCGCAGCGCTTGCGCCGGTGCCAAGACCGGTGAGCACGATCGCCAGCCAAAAGCGCCAGCCGGCATTCGGACCAAGCCTCGATATCGTCGCGCCGGGAGAATCGTCGCTCACTTCGTTCAAGGCCCTGTTACAAAAGTCCTCATACATTCTGTAACCATGACGCTTCCGAACTGCACGTTTTGTTTATAGAGGCAAACGGACATCTCCCCGTTATCTCGCCGTCCGCCATTCGAGGTCAATTAGTCGAACACCAATCCCCCGGGCATGATTGCGCGTTGCCGATCCGGGGGCGGCAAGGTTATGCTCCCGTCAAAGCGTCCGGCGGTCCCAGCTTTTTGAGGTTGCCGGCTGGCACAATTAACGCATCGGGAGGATATAAAATGACACAGCGTCTATCACGCCGCAGTTTTGCCCTCGCTTCGGTTGCCGCCATTGCGGCGCCGGCGTTTATCCGCTCCGCGCGGGCCGACGAGCCCATGCGCCTGCGGCTGTCGCTCGATACCGCGCCTTCGCATCTGCGCAACGTCTCGATGAAGGACTATCTCGGCAAGGTCGAGGCCGCCGCGGGCGGCAAGATCAAGACCGAAATCTTTGAGAGCGGACAGCTCTATCCCGATCTCGAAGTCGGCAAGGCGCTGATCCAGGGCCAGGTCGAGATGGCGGCGCCCGGCAGCTGGACCATCACCGGCATCGTCTCCGACGCGGATTGTTTCCAGCTTCCGGTGCTTTACGGACAGCCGATCGACCTCATTCACAAGGTCATTGACGGCAAGCCTGGCCAGTATCTCAACGGCCAGATTCAGCAAAAGCTGCGTTCGCACGTGCTCGGGCCGTATCTCGATCTCGGTTTTCAGAACTGGTACAGCTCCAACAAGCCGATCGCCAGCCTGACTGACCTCAAGGGCATGAAGATCCGCAACTCCGGCGGTGCAGGCCAGGCGTGGCGCGCCCGCTTCCTCGGAGCGATCCCCAATACCACGGCGTGGCCCAACGTTCCCCTGGCGCTGTCGCAGGGCACCTTCGATGGACTGGTCAGTTCGAACGAAAGTCTGGTCAGCGCCAAGCTCTGGGATTCCGGCGTCAAATATGCGCTGGAGGATCATCAGTTCATCGCCGAATATATTCCGCTGGTGAGCCAGGTGTTCTGGGACAAGCTGTCGCCCGATCTGCAGAAGACGATGACGGACGTATGGGCGCAGAACATCCCGGCCTATCGCGCCAACATGGCGGCGGCCCAGACCAAGGCGCGCACCACGCTGCAGGAGCATGGCATCAAGTTCTCCGACCCGACCGCCGAGCAAAGCGCTGCGGAACGGAAGCAGATGATGGCCGAGCAGGACCAGATGGCGAAAGAGATCAAGGTCTCGCCCGAGATGGTCAAACTCATCGTGGCTGAAACCACCAGCGGCAGTTGAGCATGGCATCGACGGGGGCCTGGTCGAAAGCGTCGGCCGCACTCGGCTGGTGGGATTGGATCGAGGAGACCCTGGTGGGCCTTCTCGGTCTTGTCGCGCTGGTGATCGGGCTGCTGCAGGTGATCGGACGCTACATCGATCCCGGGCGGGCCATCAGCTACGCCGAGGAAGTGATCGTCTATCTCATCATCTGGGCGATCATGATCGTCTCCAGCCAGCTCGTGCGCCGCGACGGCCATGTCCGCCCCGACCTGGTGCTGCGGCTGCTGCCGCCGCGATACCTGCGCCTCGTCGAGATCTTCAATTGCCTCGTCGCCATCGTGTTTTGCGGTTCGCTGATCTGGTACGGCTGGCAGATCGTCGACACCTCGCTGTTGATCGACGAGACCAGTTCGACCGACCTGCAATTTCCGATGTGGATTTACTATCTCGCTTTGCCGGTAGGCAGCGCGCTGATGCTGCTGCGTTACATCATGCGGCTGGTTCGCTTCACGCTGTATTTCGATCCGGCGACGATGACCGTCGGCCATGTGTTTCAAGAAGAAATGCCGAGCGGGTTATCGCCTCCGCTCGCCGACCGCTAGAAGGGCGGATCGCCGGTCCCCAGCATGCTGACCCTGCTTTTCCTGGTGTTGTTCTTCGGGCTGCTCGCAGCGGGGATGCCGATCTTCCTGGTGCTCGGCATGTGCGCCGGCATCCTCTACATCGCCACGGGCCAGCCGCTGATCGGCGCGGCGCAGATGGTGATCAACAAGCTCAACTCGACCACCCTGATGGCGTTGCCGCTGTTCGTGATGGCGGCCGCCTTCATGCGCTCGGGCGGCGTCGCCAAGGCGCTGGTCGATGTCGCCACCGCGTGGCTCGGCGGCATCAGGGGTTCGCTCGGCCTCGTCACCGTGGTGGCATGCACGCTGTTTGCGGCGATCTGCGGCTCGAGCGTCGCGACCGCGCTGGCGATGGGAACCATCCTGGTGCCGGCCATGATCGAGCGCGGTTATCCGCGTTCGTTTGCGCTCGGCGTGGTCGGCGCTTCCGGCACCATCGGCATTGTGGTGCCGCCGAGTCTCGCCCTCATCCTGTACGGCATCGTCGCTGAGCAATCGGTGCCGCGGCTGTTTCTGGCCGGCGTTCTGCCCGGCCTGCTGCAGGCGGCGGCGTTCGCGGCGTGGGTGCTGTACGACGCAAGGCGGCGCAACTTCCCGGTCGAGCCGTCGCTGCCGATGGCCGAGCGGCTGCGCGTCACGGCGCGGGCGGTCCCGGCGCTGGCGGTGCCGCTGGTGGTGACGGTCGGCATCTATGGCGGCGTCGTCACCGTCACCGAGGCGGCGGCGCTGTCGGCGGCGGTGGCGTTACTGGTTTCGCTGATCTTCTACCGCGGCTTCCACTGGACCCAGACCCTGAAGGTGATCACCGACGGCATCCGCAGCGCCGCAACCATCATGCTGATCGTGGCGACCGCGCTCGCCTTCGGCCACTGGATGACCGAGTCCGGAATCCCCAACCAGCTTGTGACCTTCGTGGTCAATCACGGTTTTTCCACCTGGCAGTTCCTGCTCATCATCAACGGCCTGCTGCTGGTGCTCGGCTGTTTCCTCGAGGTCACCGCGACGCTGCTGCTGGTGCTGCCGATCCTGGCGCCGGCGCTGAAGCCGCTCGGGGTCGATCCCGTGCATTTTTCGATCATCTTCACCCACAACATGGAAATCGGATTGGTCCATCCGCCGGTCGGTCTCAATCTTTTTGTGCTCGCGACCATTTCGTCGGCGCCGATCGGCGAGGTGATCCGCGGCATCCTGCCGTTTCTCATCCTGCTGCTGATCGTGCTCGGCATCATCACCTACGTGCCGATCCTGACGCTGTGGCTGCCTAACGCCGTATTCGGCTGAAGAACCCGCCGCCCTGCCGGCATTGCGAAACTATCGTCGTTCGCCAATAGTGGCTCGAATCGCCGCCCCAAATCGATGTGGAACAAAGACTTGATGAAATCCGTGATGTTGAATGCCACGGTCGCTCTGGTGGCGGGACCTATGGCGATGATGGCGTCCGCCATGGCCCAGCAACCGGTGAAGGTCGGCCAGGCCGAAATTATCCGCAACGAAGTATTGAATGTGGGGGAAGCCCAGTTGATTCCGATCAACATCGGCGATGTGGTGGTGCGCGACGAGGTCGTCCGTACCAGCGCCGACAGCGATGCAAGAATCGGCCTGCTCGACGACACCAAACTGACGCTCGGCCCGGTCTCGACCCTCAAGATCGATCGGGCGGTCTATTCGGGCGAGACCAGTTACAAGCAGATCACCATCCGGCTCACCACCGGTGCTTTTCGATTCATCACCGGGGATTCCGACAAGAAATCCTACAAAATCGAAACGCCGTTCGCGTCAATCGGAATCCGCGGCACCATTCTCGATATCAAGGTGACGGCGAACCAGACGCTGGTTTCGCTGCAGGATGGAAAGGCAAGCGTTTGCGCCGGCACGCAATGCACGCAGCTCCTGAAACGGGGAGAGACCGCAAACGTGCTGCGTGAAAATGGCGTCACGCAGATCACGCGCGAGTTGACTCCGTCGTGGACTTTTGCCTCGGTCTGCGCGGCCAATTCCGCATTGTGCGCGCCGCTCCCGGTCGCGAACGTGCTCAAGAAGGCCAGCTTGCCGGTGCCGGTGCTGCCGGGAAACAAGCCGGCTAAAATTGGCAAAATTACCCGATTTTGTCCGAACGGCCAGCCGACGGTGAACGGTCAATGCGGACCCACGCAAACCGCGCGCGATAGTTCGTTGTCGCTTCTCAACGATCCCGCGCGCGACAGCACGCTGCCACTTCTCAACGGCCCGCTTTCTCCTTCCACACCTTCGCCGCTCGGTGGAACGGATCTGCCGCAAGTCAATCCGCCCGGCGGCCGGTTATCAATCCCGACGCTCAGGCGGTAGAATTCCGCCGCAGCCGTTGGACTCGAACAAAAGGCCTCCGATGCGGCTTCCTTTTTTTTACGGATGGATCATCACCGCCGTGACGTTCGTCACCATGGCGATCGGCGTCAACGCCCGCACCTCGTTCTCGCTGTTCTTCCCGCCCATCATCGATGAGTTCGGATGGGAGCGCGGCGTCACCGCGGGCGCCTTCTCGTTCGGCTTCGTGGTCTCCGGAGCCGTCAGCCCGCTGATCGGGCGGATGATGGATCGTTCCGGTCCGCGCGCGGTGATGGAACTCGGCGTCGCGCTGATGGCCGGAGGCCTGTTGCTGGCGCCGCTGACGACGCAGCCATGGCATCTGTATGTCACGATCGGCGTCATGGTCGGCGCCGGGAGCATCTGCCTCGGCTACTCCGGTCAATCCCTGTACCTGCCGAACTGGTTCAACCGGCGGCGCGGCCTTGCCATGGGATTGGCATTTGCCGGTGTCGGAATTGGTTCCGTCACCCTGCTGCCGTGGGTGCAGCACATGATCGAGCAAACCGGCTGGCGCACGGCCTGCACGGCGATGGGCATTGTGGTTCTGGTAGTGCTGGCGCCGATCAACCTGCTGCTGCGCAAGCGGCCCGAGGACCTCGGGCTTCTGCCGGATGGCGACGCGGCGCCGTCGGCATCGTCTCCCAGGCCGGTATCGAACATCGTGGATTCCGACTGGGCCAGCATCGACTGGACCCTGCAGCGCGCGCTTCGCACCGCGCGGTTCTGGTGGCTCGCACCCGGCTATTTCGGCGGCTTGTATATCTGGTACGCGGTGCAGGTTCACCAGACCAAATATCTTCTCGACATCGGCTTCAGCCCGAACGTCGCGGTCTGGGCACTGGGGGCGGTCAGCCTGCTCGGGATTCCCGGTCAGATCGTGCTCGGACATCTGTCCGACCGGTTCGGGCGTGAATGGATCTGGACCGTGAGTTGCCTGGGTTTTGCGATCTGCTTTGCGGCGCTGATCGCGCTGGCGCATGTTCCGAGCCTGCTGCTGGTCTACCTCATGGTTCTGGCGCAGGGCGCGCTCGGCTACGGCCTGACCTCCATCATGGGGGCGGTGGTGGTCGAGATATTCCAGGGCAAACACTATGGCAGTATTTTCGGCACCATCATGCTGGCCGCTCTCGCCGGAGGTGCGGCGGGTCCCTGGGTTACCGGCATGCTGCACGACCTTTCAGGGAGCTATACCATTGCCTTTGCAATCGGGATTGCGGTGAGCGGATCATCCGCGGTGGCGATCTGGCTGGCGTCGCCGCGGAAAATTCGCGCGGTGGCCGGGCAATTACACAAGGCTGGCGCCAGCACCTAGGAACAGCAGTCAATATATTCGCCTGATATTCGCTTGCCGCGGCGGCTGTATTATTCGATTGAAACCTTTCGTCAGGCCGGGGAAATCCCCATGGTCCTCTGCAGATCGCCGATCGCGCGCAGGAAACTGTCGGCCGGCGTGGTCTCCGGATCGATCAGGCGGTGCAGACGAAAGCCGTCCTCCAGCGCCAGCAGTATGGCCCCGGTCCATGTCGGGTCCAGAGCCCCGTTCTTTCCGCTGTTCTTCAGCGTGGCCTCGACGATATCGGTGATCAGTTTTCTCCGGGCGCGCAGGCGTTTGGCGAGGTCGGGCCTGCGCTTTTCGGCGCGGGCCACAAACAGGATCATCTCCATATGCAGCAGCGGCGCACGGCCGAGCGGATCCTGCCAGCTGCGGTCCATGCTCTTCAGCGCATCGATGAAATCCGCGATGTTCTTGTGCCTTGCGAGAAGTTCAAGATTGCGCCGGATGGATTGCTCGACGTGATCCTCGAGCATGGCGATGATCAACTCCTCCTTGCTCTTGAAATTCGAATAAAACGCGCCGCGCGTGAAGCCGGCCGCGGCGGCGATGGCCTCGACGCTGGCGCCCCCGATGCCCTGTTCCTCGAACACGCGCGCCGCCGCCTCGAACAGCTTTTCGCAGGTGTCGTCGCGGGTCGGTCTCGTTCGAACTCTTGACATCCGCCCATTTTAGGTCAGAATGCAACTCGATACAATAGTGTATCGAATTTGGAAGGTCCGGACGACGATACCCATCCGGCGCCCGGGCAGGCCGATGCCCCGGATGCGGGCGTCCCAGCGCGGCAACCGATTGAGGGATCCCATGAACGAGCATGTTCAGACCGCGACGACTGAGCCGCTTTTCAACCCGTTGTCGCCGGAGTTCATCCGCGATCCCTATCCGCATTACGAGCGGCTGCGCACCACCGATCCGATGCATCTCACGCCGCTTGGCGCGTTTGTCGCGAGCCGCCACGCCGAAGCCAGCCTGGTGCTGCGCGACAAGCGCTTCGGCAAGGACTATGTCGAGCGGACCAAGCGGCGTTACGGACCGCAAATCATGGAAGAGCCGATCTTCCGCAGCATGAGCCACTGGATGCTGCAGCAGGATCCGCCCGACCATACCCGCTTGCGCGGTCTGGTCGTAAAAGCCTTCACGGCGCGCCGGGTCGAGGACATGCGTCCGCGCATCCAGCAGGTCGTCGATCAAACGCTCGACGCCATTGCCGGTCAGGGCCACATGGATCTGATCGAGGATTTTGCGTTCAAGCTGCCGGTCACGATCATCTGCGACATGCTCGGTATTCCCGAGGACCACCGCGAAATTTTCTACAAGGGCTCGCGCGATGGCGGCCGCATTCTCGAACCGGTGCCGTTGTCGCCGGCCGAAATCGAGCAGGGCAATGCCGGCAACGCCATGGCCCAGATGTATTTCCAGCAGCTGTTCGAACTGCGGCGCAAGAGCCCGGGCAATGACCTGACCACGCAGCTGGTGCAGGCCGAGGAAGACGGCAGCAAGCTCTCCAACGAGGAACTGACCGCCAATATCATCCTTCTGTTCGGCGCCGGCCACGAGACCACCGTCAACCTGATCGGCAACGGGCTGCTGGCGCTTCATCGCAATCCCGACCAGCTTGCGCTGCTCAAGGCCAATCCGGCTCTCATCACCAACGCCATCGAGGAATTCCTTCGTTACGACTCCTCGGTGCAGTTGACCGGCCGGGTGACGCTGGAAGACATCGAGGACCTCGGCGGCAAGAAAATCCCGAAGGGCGAAAGCGTGCTCTGCCTGCTGGGTTCGGCCAACCGCGATCCCGCGGTCTATCCCGATCGCCCGGAACAACTCGATATCACCCGTCCCAATGTGCGTCCGCTGTCGTTCGGCGGGGGCATTCATTTCTGCCTCGGCGCCCAATTGGCGCGGATCGAGGCCGAGATCGCGATCTCGACGCTGTTGCGCCGCCTGCCGGAACTGAAGCTGGACGACGCCGAGAACCCGGAATGGCGGCCGACCTTCGTCTTGCGGGGCCTCAAGAGGCTGCCCGCAAGCTGGTGACGCGGCCCCCGAAGCCGTCGCCAGCCGCGCTGCTGTGACTTCGCCACAGTTGTCTTTATATATGACGTGGCTCCGGCGTTGATTTCAGCGCGGCCGGCGGCAATTGGTTTCGGCTCTCCCTTGCGAAGGTCTATGCTGCCTCGCGACCGGATGGCGCCATGCTCCGCAAGGCAGGTGGAGCCGGTGCGTGCTCAAGGGGAGACGCCGTGCAGACGACGCTGCTCGGATTGGCGATTGCTTTTATCATTGCGTTGATTGCCGCGTTGGTCGGGCCGTATTTCATCGACTGGAACCAGTTCCGGCCGCAGTTCGAGGCTGAAGCCACGCGGGTGATCGGCGCGCCCGTGCGCGTCGCCGGCGCGCTGGACGCGCGCCTGCTGCCGACACCGTCGCTGCGGCTGCGCTCGGTGACTGTCGGCGGCGCCAATGATCTCGGCAAGGTCCGCGCCGACAAACTCGATGTCGAGTTCAGCCTGGGTTCGCTGATGCGCGGCGAATGGCGCGCCGACGAGCTGACGATCAACGGCATGGGACTTGATCTCGGACTCGATTCCTCGGGCCGGATCGATTGGCCGGCATCGACCGGGAAGTTCAATCTGGGGTCGCTAGCGATCGATCGCCTGAACCTGACCGGCCGCATCGCGCTGCATGACGCCGCCAGCCACGGCACGCTCGAACTGAACGATATCGCCTTCAGCGGCGATGTGCGCTCGCTGGCCGGCTCGGTGCGGGGCGATGGCAACTTCATGCTGTCGGGAACGCGCTACCCGTTTCGGGTGTCATCAGGCCAGAGCGTCGACGGAAACGGCACGCGCATTCATCTCAACATCGATCCTGGCGCGCGCGCATTGTCCGCCGATCTCGATGGCGTGCTCAGTTTCGAGGCGCGGGCGCCCCGCTTCGAAGGCGCCTTGATGCTGGCTGCACCGGCCGCAACCAAAGCGAGAGGCGCCGCCGACGATGCATCGCCGACGCCGTGGCGAATATCGGCCAGGGTCAAGGCCGACCCCGCCGCCGCGCGGCTTGAGCAACTCGAGACCAGCTACGGCTCCGAAGAGACCGCGCTGAAATTTTCGGGTGCGGCGGACATTCGCCTTGGCGCATCGCCATTGCTCCATGCCATGCTCTCGGCGCGGCAACTCGATGCCGACAGGTTTGCCGCCCGGGACAATAACGCCGTCGAGCCGATGCGATTGTTGCCGGGGCTGCGCGCGCTGCTGACGGCGATCCCGCGGGCGCCGATTCCGGCGCAAATCGAATTCAGCTCCGAACAGATCATGCTGGGCGGACGACCGCTGCAGAATCTCGGCGCCGAGGTGCATGCCGATACAAAATCCTGGTCGATCGACCGGCTGGATTTTCGCGCCCCCGGCGCCACCACGGTGTCGCTGACCGGCGCCGTTGCGCAGCCCGGTCCGTCCGGCAATTTCAACGGTGCGCTCAGCGTCGAGTCCGGCGATCCCGATGTCCTGACGGCATGGCTGCAGGGTCGCGGCGAGGTCACCTATCGCAGTCAGAAGCCGCTGCGCCTGCGCGGCGATCTAACGGTGACCGCGGACCGCGTGGCCATCGAAGCCATGAACGCCGAAATCGACGGCGGCGCGGTCGAAGGGCGGGTTGCGGTTTCGAACCAAACCGCCGGCGGCGGCTCCCGTTTCGATGCGGAGTTGAAGGCCGAACGTCTCGATCTCGATGCCGCGACGGCATTCGTCCGTTCGCTGGCGGGCGCGCAAGCGGAGTGGCCGGAGGAGGCGCGGCTGGCGCTGGATATCGGCCGCGCCACCTCGGCGGGCCAGGAGTTACGTCCGTTCACCGCGAAGCTGGGTTACGGCCCGAAGACGATCGCGCTGGAGCAGTTGAAGATCGGCGAGGCCGGCGGCGTGACGACGGAAGGTGCCGGCAATTTCGACCGCGGCAATGCAACCGGAAAACTGACGCTGAATGCAAGCTCGGCATCGCTCGATCAGATCACCGGACTGATCGCGCCGTTCGCGCCGGCGCTGGCGTCGCGGTTCAGTGCGATGGAAGCCGTTCCGGGTCCGGCGCACCTCAAACTGACGCTCGATCTCGACAAGAATTCCGACCATGCAGATCGTGCCAATGCGCGCGCCGTTCTTGACCTTGATACGCCGCAGTTCAAGGGCGTCACCACGATCACGGCGCAGCCCGATATCGCCGCCCTGCGCGGGATCGATCTCGACGCGCTTCGGCGCGGCGAGATTGGCGTTGAATCAAAATTGTCGTCGGAGCGCGGCCGCTCGCTGCTGGCCCTTTTGGGGCTCGATCGCGCGATCGCGGCCGAAGGCCCGGCGCAATTCGAGGCTTCGGCGACCGGCATGTGGCGTGCGCCGTTGCGATTGAAGGTCAGGTTGTCGGGGAGCGGATTGGATGCGGACGCGCAGGGTAGCGCCGAACCGTGGGCGTCGGAGCCCCAAGCCAGCGTCAATCTCAGGGTTCGCGCCGCCAATCTCGCGCCGCTGTTCGATCTCAAGCCATCCGACACCTTTACGCAAAACATCAGCCTGTCGTCGCGGGTTTCGCTGGCGGGCGACAAATTGACCTTCGACGATCTCGACAGCGCGATGTCAGGTTCGCGGCTGCGCGGGCGCCTTTCGGTGACGCTTGACGACCAGAGGAACGTCGAAGGCGAAATCGGCCTCGACACGCTGGATCTCGCACCGGCTCTTGCTTTTGCCATCGGCGCCGCCGGGCGCGACGCCGCCGAGCCGCTCGGTTCCGGATTGTTGAAGGGCTGGCGCGGCCGCATCGCGTTCCAGGCGCTGCGCGGCGAACTGCCAGGCGGCGGCGAGTTGCGCCCGGTAAGCGGCACGGTCAGGAGCGATGGCCAATCGCTGACCCTGGACGGCATCAAGGGCACGATCGGTGGCGGCGAGGCGACGGCCAGTATCGACGCGAAGCCGGCCGCGAACGGAATTACGCTCAATGCGCGCGTTCAGCTCAGCGGCGTCGATGGTGCGGCGCTGCGTTATCGCGCGCTGGCGATGCCCGGGGGCCGCGTCTCGATGCAGATGACGCTGGCGAGCCTGGGCCGCAGCGCGTCGGCGCTGACGGGCGCGTTGTCCGGAAGCGGAATCGTGACGCTGGAATCCGCCCGCATCGCCGGGCTTGATCCGCGCGCCTTCGATGTTGCGATCCGCGCCAGCGACGACGGACGGGCGACGGATGACGCCAAGCTGCGGAAGATCGTCGAGCCGGTATTGTCGGCCGGCGCGCTGTCGGTGGCTTCGGCGCAGATTCCATTCAATGTCCGGGACGGCCGGATTCGCGTCGGCGCCACTACGCTCGATGCCGAAGGCGGCCGCGCCATCATATCGGGTGGCTACGATATTCCCGCCGACCAGGCCGATATTCGCGCCAGCCTTGCCTCGACGGCGACGGGACCCGCGGCCAGCCGTCCGGAAATTCAACTGTTCGCGGCGGGCTCCCCCGACGCGCTCGATCGCACCGTCGACGTTGCGGCGCTGTCGTCGTGGCTGGCGGTAAGGGCGATCGATCGCGAGACCCGCCGGCTGGATTCGATCGAGCGCGGAGATCAGCCGCCGGCATTGCCGGCTTCGCTTCCGCCGCCGGCGTCTGCGCAGCCTCCGGCCGGAGCGCAGTTCGCGGTTTTGCCGGGCCAACCGCTTACCGATGTTCCAGCTCCAGGCCGCGATCCGCGCCGGCCTGTACCGAAGCCCAGGGTGAGTGCTCCGCGTCCGCCGGCCGTACCGCCGGGCCCCAATGCACCTGTTGTGAGCCAGCAGGCGGCGCCGTTGCCGCCGCCGATCGAGGTGCGTCCCGCGCCGGCGCCGGTACGGCAGCCCAGGCCTCGGCAGCCGCTGGTGTTGACGCCGCCGGCGGCCAATCCATAGCCGGGATCGGGGTTCTGGCTGGCGCGGGGCCGATAGATGCTGGAGATGTCCTCAAGCAGGGATGGCGAAACATCCGTCAGCTAGCCTTGCGGCTTCGGCTCCGCAGTGGCAGACATCGCGCGGGTCCGGAAATAATCGAGGACGAACAGACGTATGGCGGAAGACAGGTTGCCCTGCTGGCGGTTTCTGTCGATTTCGCCCACCAGTTCGGACAGCGTCATGTCGCGCAGTCCCGAAATTTCCTTCATGCCGTTCCAGAACGCCTCTTCGAGGCTGACGCTGGTCTTGTGACCCCCGACCACGATCGAGCGTTTCACGACAGGCGATTTCATGACGCGTCCTCGCCGTCGATTCGATGCTGATCCAGTAACTCGCTGGCGCGTTTGCCGCGCTGTTCGTCGATCGCGCGTTCGGATTTGGTACGGCCGAACCGCGCCCGGTTGGTTTCGGCCTGTTGCTCCGATCGATGCCGCTCGGCGCGCTTCCTGAACCGCTTCAGACTGACGATGTCCCCCATGCCTGTCCTCATGATGCGACGAGTTGGAGGCATACGACACTTTTGCGAATGCGTGAGTGGTCGCGACAGGTCGGCTCGGTCGTCATTCCCGGAAAATCCCCGTGGTCGCCCTGTGATAGCATCAAAAAAATGTTCCGCCTTCCGAAAACGAAAACTTTTTTGCTCTTACACGGCCTCGCGCAACGGCGATAGCTGAGCGGCCTTCGTGTTCGCCGTCATGAACTACAACATAACAACAGGCCGTGCGTCCCGAGGATAGATTCGCGAGCATCAGCCGGGGTGTGTCATTTTGTCCGGCTGCACCAGCCGGTCGAACTCCGCGGCGGTGACAAAGCCCAGCCGCACAGCCTCTTCTTTCAAGGTCGTGCCACGGGCGTGGGCGGATTTCGCGACCTTGGCGGCGTTGTCGTAACCGACTTTCGGCGCCAGCGCGGTCACCAGCATCAGCGAGCGTTCCATCAGTTCCCGAATGCGTTTTTCGTCGGCGCGTATTCCTTCGACGCAATGCTCGGTGAAGGAGCGCACCACATCCGACATCAATTGGATGGAATGCATCATACAATATGCCAGCACCGGCTTGTAGACGTTCAACTCAAAGTGCCCCTGGCTGCCTGCGACGGTGATAGCGGTGTGGTTGCCGAACACCTGGCAGCAAACCATGGTCACCGCTTCGGACTGCGTCGGGTTGACCTTGCCCGGCATGATCGAGGAGCCCGGTTCATTCTCGGGCAGGATCAATTCGCCAAGGCCGGAACGCGGACCCGAACCCAGCAGGCGGATGTCGTTGGCAATCTTGAACAGGCCGGTCGCCATCGAATTGATGGCGCCGTGGGCGAACACGTAGGCGTCGTTGGAGGCCAGCGCCTCGAATTTGTTGGGCGCGCTGGTGAACGGCAGCTTGGTCAGCTTGGCGACCTGCCTGGCAAACAGGCGAGCGAATTTCGGCTTGGAATTGAGACCGGTGCCGACGGCGGTGCCGCCTTGCGCCAGCGGATATAGATTCCTGACCGCCTCGCGCAGCCGCGCGATGCCGCTTTCGACCTGCGCGGCGTAGCCGGAAAATTCCTGGCCGAGCGTCAGCGGCGTCGCGTCCTGGGTGTGGGTGCGGCCGATCTTGACGATATGCGCGAATGCCTTTTGCTTCTTGCGCAGCGCGCGCAGCAACCCGCCGAGTGCCGGAATGAGATCGGCGACGATGCTTGCTGCCGCCGCGATGTGCATCGCCGTCGGGAACGAGTCGTTCGACGACTGGCTCATATTGACGTGATCGTTGGGATGAACCGGCCGCTTGGCGCCGAGTTCGCCGCCGAGCAATTCGTTGGCGCGATTGGCGATCACCTCGTTGAGGTTCATGTTGGTTTGGGTGCCGGAGCCGGTCTGCCAGACCACCAGCGGAAAATGATCGTCGAGCTTGCCGTCGATCACCTCGCGCGCGGCGCGGACGATGGCGCGGGCGCGGCGCTGGTCGAGCAGCCCAAGCTCGCGGTTGGTTTCCGCCGATGCCAGCTTGACGATGCCGAGCGCGTGAACGATTCCAATCGGCATCCGGTCGCGGCCGATACGAAAATTCCGCCTGGAGCGCTCGGTCTGCGCGCCCCAGTAGCGATCGGCCGCGACCTCGATCGGACCGAAGCTGTCGGTCTCGGAGCGTGTAGAACCGGGTCGCGATGGAGTTGCCGATCGAGCCATGAATCATGTCCGTTACGCGAGGCCGCCCCGGAGCCGGGCGATGCCCGTTCCGCGCGGTCGCGGCATGTTCACTCTACACGGTGATGCGCGTTTATTGCGCCGGGATTATTTCTTGCGGAAGCGATCCAGCCGCACCACTTCGGCGCCCTCGCTCGGCTTTGCCGGTCCGTCCTGATTTTCGGCCGCGGGTGTCTGAACCGTCAGGGCTGCCGGCGCAGCAGCAGCCGGAAGTTTTGCCTCCGGTGTTTCCTCATCGGCCGGCTGGAACTCGAGGCTGAATGGCACCGACGGATCCAGGAAGCTCTTGATGGCATTGAATGGAACCACCAGGCGCTCGGGAATTCCACCGAACGACAGGCCGACCTCGAAGCGATCCTCCGTCACCGTCAGGTCCCAGAACTGGTGCTGGAGAATGATGGTCATCTCCTGCGGATGCTGCGCCAATAGCCGCGGCGGCAGCTTGACGCCCTCGGCGGTGGAGAAAAAGGTGATGAAGAAATGATGCTCGCCGGGCAGGCCGTGTTCGGCGGCGTCGGTCAATACGCGGCGCAGCATCCCGCGCAACGCATCGCGCGCCAGTACGTCGTATCGGATGTGGTCGGTCGCCATTGGTCGATCCTGTCGCGTTCAGTTGCCACCGGCGAATCGGCGGCTGGTCCGTGGCCCGACTCGCGGCCTTTGCGCATGCTACCCCGGTCGCGGCGCAAGGTCAGCAGTCGTTGCCGCCGGTGGTGAAAATTCCAGCACAATGGCCGACTTTGACACAAATGAAGTGGAGGCTTCTGTTGCCAGGTGCCTCCGAACCCCGCCAAATGGAGCTTAACCCATCAGGACTTTAGACTTGGTTTTTCAAACCGCTTACGCGGCCTGAGCAACCGGAGCATAGTTGTCGTTTGCAACTATTGCATAGCCCGATAACGGCGGAACCATACCGGGAAAAAACACGCCCTTTACGCCCTCGTCGATCCTGTTTCGCCCCCGCCGAAACCCGCGCTTTTCGCGGGCGGGCTTGGGTGGAGGCGCCGGGTGCTGCCCCCGGGTCCGAACGGTTTATTGCGACGGCAATTTATTTCCATAGCCGGCGAACCGGCCCCCTCAATATAGGGCCCAAATGTTGAGAAAAATAGAGCCCATGAAAGGCCTATTCGGGCCCGGAACGCCTCCCGCAGGGGTGGAATACGCCGAATTTGGGTTGGCCTTGCGGAGCCGCCGTTCTAAATCTCGGTGATGCCCCCGGATTCGCCGCCGGCCGCCGTTCCGGCGCCCGATATCCTGACATCACCGCCGCCCGGACTGGTCGACCTGTTCGTGGCGTTCGCCGGGATGTCGGTCGCGGGCTTCGGAGGTGTGCTGCCCTTTGCGCGGCGCGGCATCGTCGAAAAGCACCGCTGGATGACCGCCGACGAATTCAACGAAACCTTCGCGCTGTGCCATTTTCTGCCCGGCCCGAACATCGTCAATTTCACGATGGTGTTCGGATCGCGGTTTCGCGGCGTTCTCGGCGGCATCGCCGCCTTCACCGGGCTGCTCGGTCCGCCCGTGGTCATCATGACGATCCTGGCCGCGCTCTATCAGCGCTTCGGTGAAATCGAAGCGCTGCGGCATATCCTGGCCGGGGTGTCCTGCGCGGCGGTCGGCCTGCTGTTTTCCGTGGTGTTCCGGATGATGACGCCGCTGGTCAAGCGCCGCGATCTGGTCGCGCTGGTCGTCATGGCCGCCGTGTTCGTCGCCATCGGCATATTGCGGCTGCCGCTGGCCGCCGTATTGCTGGCGGCGATCCCGGTCAGCATCGCCATCACCTATGTCATGCGCCGGCGGGCCGCGGCATGAATCCGGATGGCAACCCTGTTCTGACGCTGGCATGGACGTTCGGGTTGATGTCGCTGTTTGCGGTGGGTGGCGCGAATTCCGCGATTCCGGAAATGCACCGGGTGGCGGTCGATGTTCAGCACTGGATGACCGACAAGCAATTCGCCGACGTGTTTGCGATATCGCAGTTGTCGCCGGGACCGAATGTGCTGATCGTGACCCTGATCGGCTATTCCGTCGGCGGCATTGCCGGAGCGCTGGTGGCAACGCTTGCGATGTGCGGCCCGACCGCGATCCTCGCTTATTATGTGAGCCGGCTGCTCAGGCGATCGAGCCATTCGCGCTGGCCCGCCCTTATTCAGACCGCGCTGGTTCCGCTTTCGATCGGGTTGATGGCCGCCAGCGGCCTGATTTTGGCGCAGACCTCGGATCGGGCCTGGCCGGCCGCCCTGTTCACGGTTGCCGCCGCGGGGCTTGCCTTTGCGACCCGGCTCAATCCGTTCTGGCTGCTGCTGGCCGGCGGCTGCCTGGGTTTTGCCGGGCTTATCTGACCCTGGATCCTGCCCTTGCCGTTTATAGGCCGGATAGTCATTTTTCCGGGTATAATCGGTGGCATCAGCCGAATCGCCGCTGTCGACCGGCCGCTCCGACCGCTAGTTTCGCCCGTTCCCAGGGGTTCACAACGTCACGCCATGAATCAGTATCACGATCTGCTTGAACGGATCCTCAGCGACGGCGCGGAGAAGCGCGACCGTACCGGCACCGGCACGCTGTCGATCTTCGGACACCAGATGCGCTTCAATCTGGCCGCGGGTTTCCCGATGCTGACCACCAAGAAGCTGCCGCTGAAATCGATCGTGCACGAACTGCTGTGGTTTCTCGCCGGCGACACCAACATCAAATACCTCAGGGATAACGGCGTCTCGATCTGGGACGAATGGGCCGATGCCAATGGCGACCTCGGCCCGGTCTATGGCTCGCAATGGCGGTCGTGGCCGGCGCCCGACGGGCGCAGCATCGACCAGATCTCCAATGTCATCGACATGATCAAACGCAACCCGGATTCGCGGCGTCTGATCGTAACCGCGTGGAATCCGGCCGATGTCGACAAGATGGCGTTGCCGCCCTGTCATTGCCTGTTTCAGTTCTATGTCGCGGGCGGCAAATTGTCGTGCCAGCTTTACCAGCGCTCGGCCGACGTTTTTCTCGGCGTGCCCTTCAATATCGCGTCCTATGCGTTGCTGACCATGATGGTCGCGCAGGTGACGGGCCTGAAGCCCGGCGACTTCGTTCACTCGCTCGGCGACGCGCATCTCTATTTAAATCACCTTGAGCAGGCCCGGCTGCAACTGACGCGTCCGACGCGCCCGCTGCCGGTGATGAAAATCAATCCCGCGGTGAAGGACATCTTCGCGTTCCGCTACCAGGACTTCGTGCTCGAAGGCTACGATCCGCATCCGCACATCAAGGCCGAGGTCGCGGTGTGACCGCGACGGTCGACGTTGGTCCGGAAATCGTCCTCATCGTCGCAGTTGCCGACAACGGCGTGATCGGCTCCGGCGGCACTATTCCGTGGCGGCTGAAGACCGATCAGCAGCGCCTCAAGACGATGACGCTCGGCAAGCCGGTGGTGATGGGCCGCAAGACCTTCGTTTCGCTGCGGCGGCCGCTTCCCGGACGAACCAATATTGTGGTTACACGCGATGCGGATTTCCGCGCCGCGGGCGCGGTGGTGACGACGTCGTTCGCCGATGCCCGCGCGGTCGCGACCGGCGATGCGCTGCGGCGTTCGGCAGGCGAAATCGCCGTGATCGGCGGCGCGGAAATTTACGCGCAATGGATCGGCATCGCCGACCGACTGGAAATCACCGAAGTTCATGCCCGGCCGAACGGCGATACGTATCTGGCCGCAATCGAGCCTGCGCACTGGGAAGAGGTCGCGCGCGTGCGGAATTCGGCCGGTCCGGACGACAACGCCGACTTTTCCTATGTGACATATCGCCGACGAAAGTAGCATTAACTGCGTTGGACGAGGTTTACATTGACAATTACCGGTTCGGGCATAGCTGCTTCGGGCGAGAAGCCGCGTTGTAAGGGCCCGGGCGGTCCCCTATAAAGCCGTGAAAGCTATTGCGAGGCCCGGGCGTTCAGCCCTTAAGCCCGCGGAGGAGACTGTCGATGCCGTGGAAGAATCAAGGCGGAGGAGGTCCATGGGGTTCGGGTCCGAAAGGGCCGTGGGGCTCCGGCCCGCAGTCGGTGGGACCAAGGCCGCCCGATCTTGAAGACCTGCTGCGCCGCGGCCAGGACCGGCTTCAGCAGCTGTTGCCCGGCGGATATTTCAGCGGCATCGGCATCGCGATCATCCTGCTCGCGGTGGCCGCGATCTGGCTGATGTCCGGATTTTATCGCGTTCAGTCCGAAGAACTCGGCGTCGTGCTTCGCTTCGGCAAGTATGTGCGCGATGCCCAGCCCGGGCTGAACTACCATCTTCCGTTTCCGATCGAGCAGGTATTGTTGCCGAAGGCGCTGCGCGTCTCGACGCTGAGCATTGGCATGACGCTGATCGACGATCCGGCGCGCCGCGGCAGGACCATGCGCGACGTGCCGGAAGAAAGCCTGATGCTGACCGGCGACGAGAATATCGTGGACGTCGATTTCACCGTGTTGTGGCGCATCAAGCCGAAAGGCGTCGCCGATTATCTATTCAATATCCAGAACCCCGAGGGCACCGTGAAAGCGGTCGCCGAAAGCGCGATGCGTGAAGTCATCGGCAAATCCAACATCCAGCCGATCCTCACGGGTGCCCGCACCGCCAACGAACTGGCTGTGCAGGAACTGATGCAGAAGACGCTCGACGGCTACGGCTCGGGCATCCTAGTACAGCAGGTGCAGATGCAGAAGGTCGATCCGCCGGCACAGGTGATCGATTCGTTCCGCGACGTGCAGGCCGCGCGCGCCGATCTCGAGCGACTGCAGAACGAGGCCCAGACCTATGCCAACCGTGTCGTTCCCGACGCCAAGGGGCGCGCCGCGCAAATCCTGCAGGTCGCCGAGGGTTACAAGCAGCAGGCGGTCGCCGAGGCCAAGGGCCAGAGCGCGCGCTTCCTGAAAGTCTACGACGAATACAAGAAGGCCCCCGACGTGACGCGGCAGCGCATCTATCTGGAGACCATGGAGCGCATCCTCGGCAGTTCCGAGAAGCTGGTCTATGACGGCGGCGGTTCGTCGTCCGGGCAAAGCATCGTGCCGTATCTGCCCTTGAGCGAGTTGACGCCACGACGCCCGCCGGCTCCGACAACGGGTCAGCCGCAACAGCCGAGCGGAGCCACGCGATGAGGAATCCGGTTACAGGTATTGCCGCGCTGTTGGTGCTGTTGATCGTCCTTATCGTCGTCTACAGCTCGGTCTTCACCGTGGCGCAAACCGAACAGGTGCTGGTGGTGCGGCTTGGTGAGCCGGTCAAGGTGGTGACCGAGCCCGGTCTGAATTTCAAGGCGCCGTTCATCGATACCGTGATCGACATCGACAAGCGCATTCTCGATCTCGAAAACCCGTCGCAGGAAGTGATCGCGTCGGACCAGAAGCGGCTGGTGGTCGATGCCTTCGCGCGTTACCGCATCAAGGATGCGCTGCGATTCTATCAGAGCGTCGGCTCGATCCAGGCCGCCAATATCCAGTTGACGACGCTGTTGAACGCTTCGCTGCGCCGGGTGCTCGGCGAGGTCACCTTCATCCAGGTGGTGCGCGACGAACGCGAAGCGCTGATGGGACGAATTCGCGACCAGCTCGATCACGAAGCCGGCGGCTACGGCATCCAGGTGGTCGACGTGCGGATCAGGCGGGCCGACCTGCCGGAGCAAAACAGCCAGGCGGTCTACCAGCGCATGCAGACCGAGCGGCAGCGCGAAGCCGCCGAGTTCCGCGCCCAGGGCGGCCAGAAGGCGCAGGAGATCAGGTCCAACGCCGACCGCGAAGCCACCGTCATCGTCGCCGAAGCCAACTCGACCGCCGAACAGGTGCGCGGCGATGGCGACGGCGAACGCAACCGGTTGTTCGCGGAGGCCTATGGCAAGGATCCCGACTTCTTCGCGTTCTATCGCTCGATGACGGCGTACGAGAACGGCCTGAAGAGCAACGACACCCGATTCCTGCTGCGGCCCGACTCCGATTTCTTCAAGTTCTTCAGTAATTCGTCCGGCAAATCGCCGGCTGCGCCGGCACAGGCTGCCGCACCTGCAGTCGCACCGAAGCCGTAGGAATCGTGAACTGACAAGACAGGGCGGAGCGAAACCTCGCTTCGGCCGGATAATAAAAGCAAAACAAGTTCACATGGGGGAGGTTCCAGTTCGATGAGGTCCATAGCGTTCGCCGACTTCCTCATCGGTCTGGGAATCCTGTTTGTGCTGGAAGGGCTGCTGTTCGCGGCAAGCCCGGGCTGGATGCGCCGGGCCATGAAAAGCGCGCTGGCGACGCCGGACAATATTCTTCGGGCAGTCGGCCTCGGCTCCGCGGTCGCCGGGCTGATCCTGATATGGCTGGTCCGGCATTGATCGGCCGGTTAGCTTCTGCGGAAAACACTGTGGGATCAACGCCATCGTGAGCGGCGCCGCCGGTTTTTCGCCGTATTCAACAGCATTCTTGTGAACGAAATGTCCCGCCCAAATGCTTGCGCCGTAACCCCGTTCGGGCGCACTGTGGCGTTCAAATTCCGACCTGTTTTTCCGGAGAAAGATCAGACATGACCGGTGCGATTCCAGCCTTGAGCCATCGCCTGCGCCCGTGGTTGGCCGCGATCTGCCTTGGCGCAACGAGCGTTCTCATGTCGGCGCCGGCTTTCGCACGCGGCCCCGACGGCATTGCCGATATCGCCGAGAAGGTGATCGACGCAGTGGTCAACATCTCGACATCGCAGACGGTGGAGGCCAAGTCCGGCGGTGGCGGCGGCGAGGGCAGTGGCGCGATGCCGCAATTGCCCCCGGGCTCGCCGTTCGAGGAATTCTTCGATGATTTCAAGAACCGCCGTGGCGGCAAGGGCGGTGACCTGCAGCCGCGCAAGACCAACTCGCTCGGTTCCGGCTTTATCGTCGACACCTCCGGTATCGTCGTGACCAACAATCACGTCATCGCCGACGCCGACGAGATCAACATCATCATGAACGACGGCTCCAAGTTCAAGGCCGAGCTGGTAGGCGTCGACAAGAAGACCGATCTTGCGGTGCTCAAGTTCAAGCCGAACAAGCCCCTGATCGCGGTCAAGTTCGGCGATTCCGACAAGTTGCGGCTCGGCGAATGGGTGATCGCGATCGGCAATCCGTTCAGCCTCGGCGGCACGGTGACGGCGGGCATCGTGTCGGCGCGCAACCGCGACATCAGCTCGGGTCCCTACGACAATTACATCCAGACCGACGCCGCCATCAACCGCGGCAATTCCGGCGGACCGCTGTTCAATCTCGACGGCGAAGTGATCGGCGTCAACACCCTGATCATCTCGCCGAGCGGCGGCTCGATCGGCATCGGCTTTGCGGTGCCCTCGAAGACGGTCGCCGGCGTGGTCGATCAGCTCAGGCAGTTCGGTGAGCTTCGCCGCGGCTGGCTTGGCGTCCGCATCCAGCCGGTGACCGACGAGATCGCCGAAAGCCTCAACATCAAACCCGCGCGTGGCGCATTGGTCGCAGGTGTCGAGGACAAGGGACCGGCAAAACCCGCAGGCATCGAGCCCGGCGATGTCGTCATCAAGTTCGACGGCAAGGATATCAAGGAGCCAAAGGATCTGTCGCGCGTGGTGGGCGACACCACGGTCGGCAAGACCGTCGACGTCGTCGTCATCCGCAAGGGCCAGGAGCAGACCAAACAGGTCACGCTCGGCCGCCTCGAGGATGGCGACAAGGCGGTGCCGGCTTCGGTCAAGACGCAAGAGCCCGCCGAAAAGACCATGACGCAGAAGGCGCTCGGCCTCGATCTCGCCAGCCTCAGCAAGGACCTGCGCAGCCGCTACAAGATCAAGGACAGCGTCAAGGGCGTCATCATCACCAATGTCGATGGTTCTTCCGACGCCGCTGAAAAGCGGCTTAGCGCGGGCGAGGTCATTGTCGAGGTGGCGCAGGAGGCGGTGACCAACGCCGCCGACGTCAAGAAGCGGGTCGACCAGTTGAAGAAAGACGGCAAGAAATCCGTCCTGCTGCTGGTGTCGAACGCCGACGGCGAATTGCGGTTCGTGGCGCTGAGCGTGCAGTAGTCGACGGTTCTTCTCCCTCGCCCCGCGCTCTTGTCCGTCGAAGCCCGCCTTCGGGCGAAGGCGGATGCGGGGAGAGGGTCGGGGTGAGGGGCTCTCTCATCAGCCGGACTCGCGGATGGTCCCCCTCACCCGGCGCTACGCGCCGACCTCTCCCCGCAAGCGGGGCGAGGTTGGAATTATTCTCCCGTAAACTCCTCACGCCGATATCCCTGCGCGTAAAGCAGCGCGGTGAGATCGCCGTGATCGATCCGCGCGGCCGCCGCCGCGGCGACCGCGGGCTTGGCGTGGTAGGCGACGCCGAGGCCGGCATTCTCGATCATGCCGAGATCGTTGGCGCCGTCGCCGACTGCCAGCGTATCGAGATTGTCGAGGTCGAAGGATTCGCGCAGCTCGACCAAGGTTGCCAGTTTGACAGCGCGGCCCAAAATCGGCTCGGCGACCTCGCCGGTGAGCTTGCCGTCCTCGATCTTCAATTCATTGGCGCGATTTTCCTGGAAGCCGATCATCGCCGCGACCGCGTTGGTAAAAAGCGTGAACCCGCCCGAGATCAGGCAGGTGTAGGCGCCGTGGGCGCGCATGGTCGCGACCAATTCGCGGCCGCCCGGCGTCAACGTGATGCGCTTGGCCAGCACCTGGTCGACCACGCTGGCCGACAGGCCCTTGAGCAGCGCGACGCGTTCGCGTAGCGCCGGTTCGAATTCGATCTCGCCGCGCATCGCGCGTTCGGTGATAGCTGCGACATGTGCCTTCAGGCCGGCAAAGTCCGCCAGTTCGTCGACGCATTCCTGGCCGATCATGGTGGAATCCATGTCGGCCAGCAAAAGTTTCTTGCGCCGGAACGCCTGAGGCTGCACGACAATGTCGATCGGCAGGTCGCCTCGCGCCTCGCGCAGGCGGGCGACGATGGCGGCGATGGCCTCGCTGCCGGTGAACGGGATATCGACCGCGACTTCGTCGAACAGCCATTGCGGGGGAGCGGGTGAGGGAAGCACGGCGCACGCGCCATCGACGATCGTTGAATCGAGCGCGGGGTCGGCAGGATTGCAAATGAGCGTGGCGACGAGAGACATGTGACGTGAATTCGCTTGAGGAAAACCGCAGCGCCGTTCTTATCGCAGGGCCGACCGCCAGCGGCAAGTCGGCGCTGGCGCTTGCGCTGGCGAAGGCAACCGGCGGCGTCATCATCAACGCCGATTCCATGCAGGTGTATCGCGACCTGCGGATTATCACGGCGCGGCCGACGCCGGAGGAAGAGGCGGCCGTGCCGCATCGGCTCTATGGTCACGTCGATGCCGCGGTGAATTTCTCCGCCGGCAGTTGGGTAGCCGATGCCGCGGTGGCGCTCGGCGAAGCACGCGCGCAAAACCGGCTGCCGATATTTGCCGGTGGCTCGGGGCTGTACTTCAAGGCGTTGACGCGGGGTCTGTCGGCGGTGCCGCCGATCCCTGTCGGGATCCGCGAAAGCGTGCGAGCACGGCTGGCGCGCGACGGCGTCGAGGCGCTGCAGGCTGAACTGGCGCGGCGCGATCCCGCGTCCGCCGAACGGCTGAAGCCGCGCGATCGCACCCGGCTCGCGCGTGCGCTGGAGGTGGTCGAGGCTACCGGGCGTTCGCTCTCCGACTGGCATCGCGAGGGATTGCCGCCGCTGTTGCCACCGGGTCGGTTCCGCGCGGTGTTTCTCGAGGTCGATCGCGACCAGCTTTACGCGCGGATCGATGCGCGCTTCGAGGCGATGCTGATGGCGGGGGCACTGGAGGAGGTCGCAGCGCTGGCGGCGTGGCGGCTCGACCCGCTGTTGCCGGCCATGAAGGCCCATGGCGTGCCGGCGCTGATCCGGCACCTGCGGGGCGAGATCGCGCTGGAGGAGGCGGCCGCGATCGGACGTGCCGACACCCGTCATTACGCCAAGCGGCAGTTCACCTGGTTCCGGCACCAACTGCCTGAATTCGAATGGGTCAGACCGGAAGCTGTAGGGCGATGGCTGGAGACCGTCATTCCGGGTCTGGTCTTTCGGACCATGCCGGAATGACAGTGGAAAAACCCCCGGAACCCCGCTAAGCTCTGGTTTGAAGCGCAGACCACCGCCTCCCTTGACTTTCAGGGCGTGGCTTGTATGTTCCGCGCAACCTTTGGGAAGTCTGAGCCATCCAATGCGTAATAAAATTACCAAACTCCTTATCGTCGTCGTACCCAGGCGCACCGCCGGGGATGGCTAGGCCATCCACATTCGGGCGGTGTGCATGGGGCCTCTTGGGCCCTTTTTTATTTTCTGAAAATCCAACCGAACGACGCGAGCCGAACTGAACCAGTCTCAACTAAAGCAAGCCGCTGACAAAAGCGCAGCCGGAGCCAGCCATGAGCGACAAGAGCCACGATCCGAACCAGATGACCGGCGCAGCGATGATCGTCCGCGCGCTGATCGATCATGGCGTCAAGCATATCTTCGGCTATCCCGGCGGAGCGGTGCTGCCGATCTATGACGAGCTTTTTCAGCAGGACGAGGTCGAGCACATCCTGGTGCGGCACGAGCAGGGCGCCGGCCACGCTGCGGAAGGTTATGCGCGCTCGACCGGACGGCCGGGTGTGGTGCTGGTGACCTCGGGGCCGGGCGCCACCAACATGGTGACGCCGCTGACCGACGCGTTGATGGATTCGATCCCGCTGGTGTGCATCACCGGGCAGGTGCCGACGCACCTGATCGGCAATGACGCGTTCCAGGAATGCGACACCGTCGGCATCACCCGGCCCTGCACCAAGCACAACTGGCTGGTGCGCAATGTCAACGATCTGGCCAAGGTGCTGCACGAGGCGTTCTACGTCGCCAGCACGGGCCGTCCCGGGCCTGTGGTCGTCGACGTGCCCAAGGACGTGCAGTTCGCGGTCGGCACCTATCACCCGCCGCGCAAGTCGGACGTGCACGTGTCGTACGCGCCGCGGGTCAAGGGCGACGCGTCGCAGATCAGGAAAGCCGTGGCGCTGCTGGCCTCCGCCAAGCGCCCGGTGATCTACAGCGGCGGCGGTGTCATCAATTCCGGCCCCGAGGCTTCGAAACTGTTGCGCCAACTGGTCGAAGCCACCGGCTTTCCGATCACCTCGACCTTGATGGGCCTTGGCGCTTATCCGGCGTCGGGCAAGAACTGGCTCGGCATGCTCGGCATGCACGGCACCTACGAAGCCAACATGGCGATGCACGGTTGCGACGCCATGCTGTGCGTCGGCGCCCGCTTCGACGACCGCATCACCGGGCGCATCGATGCATTTTCGCCCGGCTCGAAGAAAATCCATATCGACATCGACCCGTCCTCGATCAACAAGAACATCCGCGTCGATATTCCGATCATCGGCGACGCCGGCAACGTGCTGGGCGACCTGCTGCAGGTGTTCAAGGCGGAAGCGAAAAAGCCCGATATCCGGCCCTGGTGGCAGGAGATCGCAAAATGGCGCGCGCGCAATTCGCTGTCCTACAAGAAGAACAGCGATGTCATCCTGCCGCAATTCGCGATTCAGCGCCTGTTCGAGGCGACGCGTGGGCGTGACGTCTACATCACCACCGAAGTCGGCCAGCACCAGATGTGGGCGGCGCAGTTCTTCGGCTTCGAGCAGCCGCACCGCTGGATGACCTCGGGCGGTCTCGGCACCATGGGCTACGGTCTGCCGGCGGCGATCGGCGTCCAGGTCGCGCATCCGGGCAGCCTCGTGATCGACATCGCCGGCGATGCCTCGGTGCAGATGACGATGCAGGAGATGTCGACCGCGATCCAGTATGAGCTGCCGGTCAAGATTTTCATCCTGAACAACCAGTACATGGGCATGGTGCGGCAGTGGCAGCAACTGCTGCACGGCAACCGGCTGTCGCACACCTATTCGGAGGCGCTGCCGGACTTCGTCAAGCTCGCGGAAGCCTTCGGCTGTGTCGGCATCCAGGCGATCAAGCCCGGCGATCTCGACGGCGCCATCAAGGAGATGATCAACGTCAAGCGTCCGGTGCTGTTCGATTGCCGGGTGGCGGCGCTGGAGAATTGCTTTCCGATGATCCCGTCCGGCAAGGCGCATAACGAAATGCTGCTGCCGGCCGAAGCCAACGACGAAGCCACCGCCGCGGCCTTTGCCGGCGGCAAGGCGCTGGTGTGAGGATCGATGTCCGGCACCAAGGCCGGGCACCGCGAACGAGACAACGACGAGGATTTGCAATGAACCAGCCCGCATCCGCCTACTTCATGGAAGAGCGCCATGATCCGATCGAGGCGCATACCCTCTCGGTGCTGGTGCAAAACGAGCCGGGCGTGCTCGCGCGCGTGATCGGGCTGTTCTCCGGGCGCGGCTACAACATCGAGAGCCTCACCGTCTCGGAGACCGAGAACCAGAAGCACGTCTCCCGCATCACCATCGTCACCACCGGCACGCCGATGGTGATCGAGCAGATCAAGCACCAGCTCGACCGCATGGTTCCGGTATATCGGGTCGTCGACATGACGCTGTCCGGCCGCTCGATTGAACGCGAGCTTGCGATGGTGAAACTGCGCGGCACCGGCGAGCATCGCGTCGAGGCGCTGCGGCTGGCGGAGGCGTTTCGCGCCCGGGTGATCGACGCCACCACCGAGAGCTTCGTGTTCGAGATCACCGGCAACTCCGCCAAGATCAACCAGTTCATCGACCTGATGCGCCCGCTCGGCCTCGTCGAGGTCTCGCGCACCGGGGTTGCCGCCATCGCGCGCGGACCCGAGGGGATGTGAATCATGCTGGCGCGCGACTGGTATTACAGCGAACGGCGGCAGCTCGGTCTGGATTCCGCGGTCGCCTCGATCTGCGACCGCCACGATGACAGCGACGCCCGCGCCCGTGCGGTGCTGACCATGCTCGGCGTGCAGCCCGGCTGGCGGATAGCCGATATCGGCTGCGGCAACGGCGTGCTGGCCTGCGAGGCGGCCCAGCTGGGGGCCGAGGTCGACGCCATCGATATCTCGCCGGCGATGCTGGCGCTCGCCGAAATCCAGGCGCGCGACCGCAAGGTCGCGATTCGGACCCAGTCGGCGGGACTGTTGAGTTTCGCCTATCAGCCCAATTCCTACGACCTCGTCGTCAGCGAGTTCGCGCTGCATCACCTGCCGGATTTCTGGAAAGCGGTGGCGCTGTCGCGGATCTACGGCGCGCTGAAGCCGGGCGCCTGCTTCTTCCTGCGCGACATCGTGTTCGTCAGCATGCCTGACAGTCCCGAACGCAGCGTCGAGGCGTGGGCCGACTTCAACATCAAGAACCACGGTTTTGCGCGCGACAGCGTGATTACCCATATGCGCGACGAGTATTCGACCTTCGGCTGGGTGATCGAGCGCATGCTGACCGACGTCGGCTTCACGCTGATCTCGGCCGATTATCATGCGCCGCTGCATGGCACCTACCATTTGCGGAAACCGAAATCCGGCGAGCAGAGCTAGGACGGACGTCGATGAAGCCAGCCGACGTTTTCCTGGCCGTCCTGGTCGCGGCGATCTGGGGACTTGCCTTTGTCGCAAGCCGGATCGCGCTCGACGAGTTTTCGCCGGAACTGATGACGGCGCTGCGGTTCGCGATCGCGGCGTTGCCGTGCCTCTTGGTGCCGCGGCCGAAGGTTTCGTGGCCGATCCTGATCTCGATCAGCTTCACGCTGTTTCTCGGCCAGTTCCTGGCGCAGGCCTACGGCATCGCGCACGGCGTTCCCGTCGGCCTGTCCAGCGTGATCGTGCAAAGCCAGGCACTGTTCACCATCGGCTTTGCCGCGATCGCGTTCCGGGAGCTGCCGACGGCGCGCCAGACCGCCGGCATCGTCATCGCGGCCATCGGCCTGCTGATGATCTGCGGCACCGTCGGCTATGATTTTTCGGTCGGCGCCTTCGCGGTGCTGATGGTTTGCCCGATCAGTTTCGCGATCGGCAACCTGCTGCTGCGCCGGGCCCAGGGCGTGCGGATGTTCGACCTGTTTGCCTGGCTGTGCCTGGTGGCCGCGATCCCGCTGTTCGCATTGACGCTGGTGGTCCACGGACCGGAGGCGACCTGGCATGCGCTGTGGCACATGTCGCTGACCGGCCTCGTCTGCATGCTGTGCCTCGGGGGAATTTCCACCAGCATCGCCTATTGGCTGTGGGGCCGCCTGCTGCGCGATTACACCGCCGCGCAAGTGGTGCCGTTCGCGCTGCTGGTGCCGTTCGTCGGCGCCGCGGCGTCCAGCATCGTGTTCGGCGAACGGTTCGGGCCGCTGCGGCTGTCCGGCATGGTCATCGTCGTCTGCGGCATCGCCATCATGCTGCTGTCGAAGCGGCCGCAAGCCGGAACAGAACCAGCCGCGTCGAAGCAAATTCTGCCGGAAATCGCCTGAGTGCCAGATGTCGCAGCCGCTTTTCGTCGCCTTTGTCGTGTTCGCCGCCGTGATGTATTTCACGCCGGGGCCGAACAACATCATGTCGCTGTCGGCGGGACTGACCTATGGCTTTCGCCGCACCTTGCCCCAGATCGCCGGTATCACGATCGGTTGCGCCTTCATGGTCGCAGTGGCGGGGCTCGGCTTCGGGACCGTCTTCATCGCCTATCCGCTGCTGCAAACCGTCCTCAAATATGCCGGCGCGGCCTATCTGGTCTATCTGGCGGCCATGATCGCTCTGGCGGAGCCGGTCGCGCCGGGACAGGACAACCGGCGCGGTCCGATGAGCTTCTGGGGCGCGGCGATGTTCCAGTGGGTGAATGTCAAGGGCTGGGTCATGGTGATCGGCACCATCACCGCCTATGCCGGCATTGCCAGTTTCCCCTGGAACATCGTTATCCAGGTGGCAGTCAACCTCGTTCTGGGCGTGGTCGCCACGTCGGCCTGGGCGCTATCGGGCAGTTCGCTGCGCTCGTTCATGACCTCGCCCCGGATGGTGCGAGCCTTCAATATCGTGATGGCCATGCTGCTGCTGGCCTCGCTCTATCCGGTCTTCATGGAGGCATGACGTGGCCTTGTGCCATGCAGAAACGGGTTTCCCCTCGGGGAGAAAATGCTCTAGACAACGCCGGAAATTTGCAGGCGACCGGCGGTCCCGACGATCACGACGCCTCATCAATCGGCCTACTGCGGCAACTTAAAAGGAAACGACCATGCGTGTTTATTACGATCGCGACGCCGACCTCAACCTGATCAAGGGCAAGAAGGTCTGCATCGTCGGCTACGGCAGCCAGGGCCATGCCCATGCACTGAACCTGAAGGATTCCGGGGTCAAGGAAGTCGCCATCGCGCTGCGCAAGGGCTCGGCGTCCGCCAAGAAGGCCGAGGCCGCCGGTTTCAAGGTGATGGAAGTCGCCGAGGCCGCCAAGTGGGCCGACGTGATGATGATGCTGACGCCGGACGAATTGCAGGGCGACATCTACCGCGATCATCTGCACGCCAACATGAAGAACGGCGCGGCGCTGTTGTTCGCGCACGGCCTCAACGTGCATTTCAACCTGCTGGAGCCGCGCGCCGATCTTGACGTGCTGATGATCGCGCCGAAGGGCCCCGGCCATACCGTGCGCTCGGAATACCAGCGCGGCGGCGGCGTGCCCTGCCTGATCGCGATCCACAAGGACACCTCGGGCAACGCCCATGACCTCGGCCTCAGCTACGCTTCCGCCATCGGCGGCGGCCGCGCCGGCATCATCGAGACCTCGTTCAAGGAGGAATGCGAGACCGACCTTTTCGGCGAACAGGTGGTGCTGTGCGGCGGCCTGGTCGAACTGATCAAGGGCGGCTACGAGACGCTGGTCGAAGCCGGCTACGCGCCCGAGATGGCCTATTTCGAGTGCCTGCACGAGGTCAAGCTGATCGTCGACCTGATCTATGAAGGCGGCATCGCCAACATGAACTACTCGATCTCCAATACCGCCGAATACGGCGAATACGTCTCCGGCCCGCGCATCGTCACCGAAGAGACCAAGAAGGAGATGAAGCGCGTGCTCAACGACATCCAGTCCGGCAGGTTCGCGCGCGACTGGATGCTGGAGAACAAGGTCAACCAGACTTCGTTCAAGGCCACCCGCGCCAAGCTCGCAACCCACCCGATCGAGCAAGTCGGCGCCAAGCTCCGCGACATGATGCCGTGGATCAAGAAGGGTGCTTTGGTCGACAAGACCAGGAACTGAGACGCGTTCCGGCGCTGATTGCCGCACCGCACACGCGTCTCGCGACAAATCGCTCTCGGCCGCCGGTCGCTTTCAGTCGACCGGCGCGCCTGCTATCGTCGCATCCGACAACAAACCTGAAGCAAACTGTCCGGCATGAAGCCGTCTCGTCCCGCATCGCGGCGAAGAGTGACTTCGCCTTTTAGACTGATGCGCTAGCCGCGCGTTGTGTTACCCTAACACCATCAAAACATCGGCATAAGCCGGGCTGG
This sequence comes from Bradyrhizobium sp., assembly GCF_004799405.1. GTDB lineage: Bacteria > Pseudomonadota > Alphaproteobacteria > Rhizobiales > Xanthobacteraceae > Bradyrhizobium. Next base: position 19,418 of record NZ_SSMW01000011.1, on the reverse strand, counting down.
CCATGAAATTCCGGGGAGGAAACAATGGACCGCACGCTCGAGCGCTCGACCATGCGCAAGGTCTATCTGCGTCTGCTGCCGTTTGCAGTCTTGTCTTACGTGCTTGCCTACATCGATCGGATCAATGTCAGCTTCGCCGGGCTCACCATGCGCAGCGATATCGGCATGTCGGCCGGCACCTTCGGATTTGCCGTCGGGATGTTCTACTGGGGGTATTTCATCTTCGAGGTGCCGAGCAACGTCATCCTGGAAAAGATCGGCGCCAGAATATGGATTGCCCGGATCATGATCACCTGGGGAATCCTGGCGGGGATGACCGCCCTGGTTACAGGTTCGACGAGCTTTGCGATCGTGCGCTTCCTGCTGGGCGTCGCCGAGGCCGGATTCTTTCCCGGCATTATTCTTTACTTCACCTACTGGTTTCCGAGCCAGCATCACGCCCGCATCGTCTCGGGCTTTCTGGTCGGGCTGCCGGTTGCGGTGGCACTCGGCGCGCCGATATCGACGGGGCTGCTCGGCCTCGACGGCCTGTTCGGCCTGCGCGGATGGCAAGTCATGTACATCGCCGAGGCAATCCCGACGGTGGTGATCGGGGTGATCACATTGTTCGTGCTCACCGACCGGCCTGAACAGGCAACATTCCTCACCGCCGAGGAACGCAACTGGCTCGTCACCACGATTGCCGCCGAACGCCGCGCGACCGAAGCGGTGCGCAAATTCACGCTGTGGCAGGCGCTGTACAATCCGAAAGTGCTGCTGCTGGCGTTGAACTATTTCGGCATCGTCACGGCAAGTCTCGGCATGCTGATCTTCATTCCGCAGATGATCAAATCGCTGGGCGACTACAGCAACATGACGGTCGGCTGGCTCACCATGATTCCCTATATCTGTGGCGCCATCGCCATGGTGGTGTGGGGGCGGATATCCGACCGCATGAACGAGCGGCGCTGGAATCTGTTCATCGGCTGCGTGTTCTCGACCGTCGGGCTGGCGATCGCCGGCATGACGATGGGAACGTGGTGGGCGCTGGTGGGAATGTCGATCGCCGCGATGGGTTTTTATGGCTCGAAAGGCCCGTTTTTCGCCATGCCGCCGATGTTCCTCAGTGGCGCCGGACTGGCGGCGGGCATCGCCTGGATCAACTCGATCGGCAATCTCGGGGGCTTCTTCGGGCCCTGGTATGTCGGCGTCATGAAAGACCTGACCGGCAATTACTCGGGTGGTCTTTATGGACTGGCGTTGCTCGGCCTGATCGCTGCAATCGTTTGCGCGCTGTTTCTGCACATTCCCAATCGCTTGCCGTCGTCGGCGATCGGCGCACCTGCGGAATGATGATGTTGAAAGCTGCGTGGTGCTAACCTCTCCCCGCGCGCGGGGCGAGGGAGCGCACCGCCGCAACGGTTCCTCGGTTTCGCTGCCGTCACTGAAGGTGCTATCGTCGTCATTGCGAGGAGCGTGAGCCACGAAGCAACTTAATTCTCCTGTGCGGCTTGCGCTCGCCATGACGTGAAGGGTCAATCATGCAATCTGTTGTCATTACCGGGGCGTCGACCGGCATCGGCTGGGCGACTGCCAAATTGCTGCTCGACCGCGGCTTTCGGGTGTTCGGGAGCGTGCGCAAGCAGGCCGACGCCGATCGCCTCAAGGGCGAATTCGGCGCCAACTTCACCCCTTTGCTGTTCGACGTCACCGACGAGGCGGCGGTGTTGGCCGCCGCCCGCGAGGTCTGCGCGGCGCTCGGTGGCGAGACGCTGTCTGGCCTCGTCAACAATGCCGGCGTTGCGGTGGCGGGACCGCTGCTTGAATTGTCGGCCGACCAGTTCCGCCGCCAGATGGAAGTGAATGTCATGGGACCGGTCATCGCCACCCAGGCGTTCGCTCCGCTGCTCGGGTCCGACCGGTCGCTGAAGGGAAAGCCGGGACGGATCGTGATGATCAGCTCGGTGGCCGGCAAAAGCGGCAACCCGCTGTCGTCGGCCTATGTCGCATCCAAGCACGCGATCGAGGGACTGTCCGAGAGCCTGCGCCGCGAACTGATGCTGTTCGGGATCGACGTCATCACGGTGGCGCCGGGCGCGGTGAAGACGCCGATCTGGGCCAAGGGCGACGAGGTCGACATGTCCGCCTACAGCAACTCGCCGTATTTGCCGGCGCTGGAAAAGGTCCGCCAGTTCACCAAATACCTGAGCCGGATCGGATTGCCGCCGGAGAAGGTGGCCGAACGGATCGCGCAAGCCCTGACCTCGGCCAATCCCAAGGTGCGCTATTCCATCACCCCGGATCCGATGCGGCACCTGATCACGGCCATCCTGCCGAAGCGGATGGTCGACAAGATCATCGCCAAACGCCTCGGGTTGCTGCCGCCGGCCTGATCCCGCCCGCGGTAAGGTTGCCAGGCGGAAATTGGCTGCGGGATCCAGGAATCCAACCGCTTCTGTTGCGCCGCGATGACGGTTCCACTACATTTTTATGACATGCCACAGGTTCCGGCTGCGGCGTCCGCCTTCTGGTCATCGCCAGCCAAGGCCCTTCAGGCAGTGCCGGGTGTAGTTGCGTCCCGCCATGGCGTCCGCGCCAAATCCAGGTCCGTCCGCTACCGTCGCCGCCACCGGCCTCGCCGCAATCGGCATCTGGCGGCTGCTGGCGGTCGCCGCACCGCACCTGGCGGCGCTGGCCGTCATGCTGCAGACCGAAACCGATTTCGGTTCGCGCACCGGCTTTCTGCTGTCGTGGGGCATCCTGAACTTCTTCTGGATCGCGTTGCTGAGGCGTCCGGCTTTGTCGGGCGCGCTGTCGCTGACCCTGGTGGTGGTGCTGATCCTGCTGTCGCGGCTCAAGCACGACATCGTGCAGATGACCGCCAACTTCGTCGACCTGATGGTGATCGACCGCGACACCGCGGCGTTCCTGTTTACCATCTTCCCCAATCTGCGCTGGTCGGTGATCTCTGCGGGGTTCCTCGTCGTTCCGCTGATGTACGCGCTGTGGTGGCTCGATCCGTTCCGCATCCGCCGGCTGCCGGCGGCGGCCGGTGCGCTGGCCTGTCTTGCCGCGCTGGTCGGATATTCCTTTGCGTGGCCCGACGAAGCGTGGCGCGGCTATTACGATGACGGCTACCTGTCGAAGTTTTCCCGCTCCGGCGTGATCGCGGTATCGGATTTCATCAATTACGGCTTCATGGAATCGGACGCGGTGGCGACCGGGCGTCTCAAGGTGCCGCTGCTGGATTCCTGCCATCCCGCCGGGCGGCGGCCCAACATCATAATGATCCATGATGAATCCAGTTTCGACGTTCGCGAGGCCGATGGCGTCAAGGTGCCGGCGGGCTATGGCAGCCACTTCAACTCGTACGACGGCAAGGAGCGCAAGTTCCTGGCCGAGAGCAGTGGCGGCCCGAGCTGGTTCACCGAATACAACGTGCTGGCCGGGCTGTCGTCGCGCTCGTTCGGCCGGTTCGCCTATTTCGTGACCCGCATCGCGTCGAGCCGCGTCGAGCGCGGACTGCCGCTGGCGCTGCGCCGCTGCGGCTACAATACGCTTTCGCTCTATCCGGCCTTCGGCGCCTTCATGAGCGCGCGCAGTTTCCAGTTGACCACCGGCATCCAGCATTTCTTCGACGCGCACGATCTCGGCGCCAGGGATGTCGAGCCCGACAGTTTCTTTTACGATTCGGCGCTGAAGCTGATGGCGCAGGAAACGCCTGATGCGCCGCTGTTCGCCTTCGTCTATCTCGCCGCCAATCATTTCCCGTGGGAGACGAGATTCCGCCCCGACCTGATGCCGTTCTGGCGCCGGCCCGGCAATGAGCCCGTGGTCGACGAATATCTGCGCCGGCAGGCGATGAGCGCCGGCGATTACACCGCCTTCATCGCCGGCCTGAAAAAGAAATTTCCGGGCAAGCCGTTTCTGATCGTGCGCTACGGCGATCATCAGCCGGAATTCTCGCCGCATCTGCTCGATCCCGGTCTCGATGAAGCCGGCGTCGGCAAGAAGCTGGACAATTACGACCCGCGTTACTACGCGACCTATTACGCCATCGATGCGATCAATTTCGAGCCGGTCAAGAGCCCGGTGGTGATGGATACGATCGACGGACCCTATCTGCCGCTGGTGATCCAGGAAGCCGCCGGCATCCCGCTCGATCCCTCGTTCGAGGAGCAGAAGAGAATCATGCTGCGCTGTAAAGGCCTGTTCTATGCCTGCAAGGACGGCGCCGAAGCCCGGCGCTTCAACCGGTTGTTGATCGACGCCGGCCTGGTCCACGGATTATAGGGCTACCGGACTCTAACGACGTTCCGCACAGCTGGAAGCTACAACCCCCCTTATCGGCTTGTCACCGGATACCCAATACTCCGGTTGCAATGACGTTCGCCGCCTCTTACCCTTGTGTGGGAACGGGGAAGAAAAGTGCATGGAAATCCAGGCTTTTGGCTATCTTGGCTTAGGCGCATCGAACCTTGACGACTGGGCGGCTTTCGCCACGTCTACGATCGGCATGCAATCCGCGGACCGGGCCAGCTCGATGCGCGCCTTCCGCATGGACGACCGCAAGCAGCGCTTGTTTATCGATCGCGCCATCGAAGCTGGCACCCAGGTCTTCGGCTGGGAAGTCGCCAACGCCGCTGCACTCGACTCACTCGCCGGCCGCCTCGAAGCCGGCGGTGTCGCCGTGAAACGCGAACCCGCGGCTCTTGCTGACCAGCGTTGCGTGACGGGCCTGATCTCTTTCACTGACCCTGCCGGCAACCGCCTGGAAGCCTTCCATGGCGCCCATATCGCCGACGCTACCTTCAAGCCCAGCCGGGACGTCTCCGGTTTCCGCACCGGCCCGCAAGGAATGGGACACACTCTTTTGACCGTCCCAGACATCGACGCTGCCCTGGCTTTCTACAAGGACCTGCTCGGCTTTCGCATCAGCGACTTCATGGTCGCGCCGTTGAAGGCCTATTTCATGCACGTCAACGCGCGCCATCACAGCGTTGCCATCGTCGCGGCACCGGTGCGCAGCATGCATCACCTGCTCGTCGAGTACTATCAGCTTGACGATGTCGGACAAGGCTATGACCTGCTGCAGAGTACCCCAGAGAAAATCGTCGCCACACTCGGTCGCCATCCGAATGACCTGATGACGTCGTATTACATGCGCACCCCGTCCGAGATTTACGTAGAGTGCGGCTGGGGCGGCAAAGAGGTCGACGACACAACGCCGCCTGTGGAGATGGCCAGCGTAGGCAGCTTCTGGGGCCACAAGGGCCTATTTGAGGACATCGGAGCGCCGCCCTCGGTTGTGCCCGATGTCGGTACGCGTCGCGCCCCCGTTCAGGTCATGGAAGGCAACTACCAACGCATGGCCGGCATCTGCCCCTGGTGGGACGCGACGCGAGGCAAAGGGCAATAGAATTCTTGCGGCTCGAACTCTTGGTCGAGAGTGCCCAGATACACCGCAGGATAATTTCCACGGCCTGCAGGCGGCCGGACTCAAAACATATTCCGCACGGCTGCCTCGCCGATGCCGTATTGAGCGAAGCCATTCAATGCTGTTAGTCTTGACGCGGAAGGGTTTTCTCTCGCTATGCTGATGCGTCTGTTCACACCGCAGTTCCTGATTTTCGCCTGGGGGATAGGCACGGCCATCGCGGTGCATTTTCGCGGCAAGGTGCGGCTCAAATACTGGCGCCAGCTCTCCGATCATTCCACGTTCATGGCCCCCTACAACGTGCTGATGTACCTGTTTTCGGCGGTACCAAACCAGCCGATCCTGCGCCAGGACGCGATCCCCGAACTCACCTTGCTTCGCGACAACTGGCAGGTGATCCGCGAGGAAGCGCTGGCGCTGTTCGCCCGGGGACAGATCAAGGCCGCCGATAAATATAACGACGCGGGCTTCAACTCGTTCTTTCGCGGCGGCTGGAAGCGGTTCTATCTGAAATGGTACGAACAGCCGCTGCCGTCGGCGATCGCCAACTGCCCGAAGACGGTCGAACTGGTGAGTGCGATCCCGAGCGTCAAGGGCGCGATGTTCGCCAGCCTGCCGTCCGGCGGCCGTCTGTTCGAGCACCGCGATCCCTATGCCGGCTCGCTGCGTTATCATCTGGGATTGCTGGTGCCGAAATCGCCGGGCGAATGCCGGATCTTCATCGACGGCGAGCCTTATAGCTGGCGCGAAGGCGAAGACATTCTGTTCGACGAGACCTATGTGCATTGGGCCGAGAACACCACCAGCGACAACCGCATCATCCTGTTCTGCGACGTCGAGCGCCCCTTGCACACCAAGGCGATGACCGCGGTCAACCGCTGGGTCAGCCGCCACATCATCAACGAAAGCGCCACCCAGAACGAAGAGGGCGAGCGTGTCGGCCTGGTGAACCGGATCTTCGGTTACGTCTACCATATACGGCTGGTCGGCAAGCGGATGAAGGCCTGGAACAGGCGGGTCTATTACGCGGTGAAATACCTGCTGCTGGGCGGGATATTCGCAGCGTTCCTGGCCACCGCGTTCCTTTGACGCGGCGCGCGTGTGTGCGTGCCGCGTCGCTATTGCTTTTGCGCCCCGGTCTTGCCGATCTTGTCCCATAGCCAGCGCGCCACTGCATCGGGCGACGAGGCGCCGTCACCGCCGGCGGCGCGCAGGTTGGCCTCGCGCATATCGGCGATATCGATGTGGCCGAGCAGCGGCTGCAGCGCCGATCGCAGCGCCTGATCGGCGGCGCGTTTCGGCGAAATCAGCACGATCGCATCGTAGGGCGGGATCGCGTGCCTGGGGTCGTCCAGCACCACTAGGTCGTATTTCGCGATCAGCCCGTCGCTGGTGTAGCCGGCGATCACATCGACCTCGCCGGAGGCGACCGCGGCATACATGAAGTCCGGCTGCATCTGCCGCTGCGCGCGAAACGACAGGCCGTAGGCCTCGCGCAGCCCGGCCCATTCCGGCCGCGAGAAGAACTCGTAATCGGCCGCCATCGACATCGTTGCCGCATGGGCTGAAAGATCGGCAATCGAGTGAATGCCGAGCGCATCGGCGCGCTGGCGCGGCATCACCAGCGCATAGGCGTTCTCGAACCCGAGTTCGCCGAGCAAGGTGATTTTCTGCTGTGCCAGTGTCGCCGTCAGGTCGCCGAGCAATTCCGCGCGCGGCTTGATGTCGGTATGGTGAAACTGGTTGGCCCACAGCGTGCCGGAATAATCGACATAGACGTCGATGTCGCCGGATGCCAGCGCATCGAAGATCACATTGGAGCCGAGGCCCTCGCGCGAGCTGGCGGTCAGTCCCGCCGCCCGCAGCCGCTGTGCGATCAGCGCCGCCAGCACATATTGCTCGGCAAAGGTCTTGGCGCCGACGATGTAGCTCGACGGCGAACGCGCCAGCGAGGGCGCCAGTGTCGCCGCGACCAGCGCCGCGATGCCGATGCCGCCTGATATCACGCGCAGGCGGCTGCGCCGGCGCAGGCCGGTCTCGATCAAGGCCAGCAATTGATCGACCGCCAGCGCCAGCACGGCCGCGGCGAGGCAGCCGAACAGCACGAACACCCAGTTCTGGGTTTGCAATCCGGCAAAGATGTAATTGCCGAGGCTGGTCTGGCCGATCGGGGTGGAGAGCGTGGCGGTGCCGATCACCCACACCGCCGCGGTGCGGATGCCCGCCATCATCATCGGCAGCGCCAGCGGCAATTCCACCATGAACAGCGACTGCCGCGCTGTCATGCCGACGCCCTGGGCGGCTTCCAGGATCGCGGGGTCCACGCCTTGCAGGCCGGTGATGGTGTTGCGCAGCACCGGCAGCATCGAATACAGCGCCAGCGCCAGCACCGCGGGCAGGAACCCGAACGCCGAGAAACCAGCTCCGAACCAGGCCAGCGACAATGCCGCCAGCGCCAGCAGCAGCGGGTAGAACAGCGCGAGCAGCGCCAGGCCCGGCACCGTCTGCACGATGCTGGCAAGGCCGAGCAGCACGCCGCGCGATATGCGACGGTTGCGGACCGCAATCGCCAGCGGCAGGCTGACCAATAATCCCAGCGCCAGCGCCGTCAGGCTGACGCGGACGTGATTGCCGAGATAATCCGGCAGATGCGCCAGCGCCTCGCTCCAGCGCGGATCGGAAAATAGGCTCATGCCGCGCCATCCCGCGGCAGCAACATTCTCAGCCGCTCGGCCTGCCGTCGCGGCGTGCGCAGGAGCTCGCCGACATAAGCGTCGCCGCTGGCGGAAAGCTCCGATGGTGTGCCGAGCGCCGACAGCCGTCCGTCCCGCATCACCGCGACGCGGTCGGCAAGCAGGATGGCCTCGGTCATGTCGTGGGTGATCATGACCGTGGTCAGCCCGAGCTTGCGATGCAAAGCGCGGTAATCGTCGCCGAGCGCGTCGCGGGTGAGGGGATCGAGCGCGCCGAACGGCTCGTCCATCAGCACGATGCGGGGTTTGGCCGCCAGCGCCCGGGCGACGCCGACCCGCTGGCGCTGGCCGCCCGACAGCTCATGCGGAAACCGGTCGCGGTGCTGGCTGCGGTCGAGCCGCACCAGGTCGAGCAGCTCATCGACGCGCGCGGCGATCTCCGCCGCCGGCGTGCCCAGCAGTTTCGGCGTGATGCCGATATTGCCGGCGACGCTCATATGCGGAAACAGCCCGCCGCTCTGGAACACATAGCCGATGCGGCGGCGCAATCGAACCGGATCGGCCGCGCGCACATCCTCGCCCTCGATCCGGATGCTGCCGCTGTCGGCCTCGATCAGCCGGTTTGCCAGCCGCAGCAGCGTGGTCTTGCCCGAGCCCGAGCCACCGACGATGGCGAGGAATTCGCCCGCGGCGACCTCGAGCGAAACGTCGTTCACCGCCACGACCGGCCCGGCGCCGCGGCCGCCGTCGAAGCTCTTGCCGACATGCGCAAATGCGATCGGGGGTGCGTCTTGCATTCAGTCTTTTCCTTCACCCTCCCCTGGGGGGATCTGGAGGGGAGGGTGGAGAACAGCGTTAGCCTCACTTACCACGTTGTAGCACTTCGTTGAACTTGTCGCGCCAAGGCGCTAATGCATCGTCCGAACCTGGAGGGGCGCAGTGGATACGGCAAAGCCGGCGGCGGTCGTGCTGGAGGACGCGACGGTGGCGTTTCGCCTGGCCGATGCGCGCGTCTATACCGCGGTCGAGCGCGCCGCGCTACGGATCGAGCATGGCGAGTTCGTCGCCATCGTCGGTCCGACCGGATGCGGAAAGTCGACGCTGCTGAACGTCGCCGCCGGCCTGCTCAAACCGGTATCGGGCGCGGTTCGAATCTTCGATTCCGCGCTGACCGGGCTCAATCGCGAGGCCGGCTACCTGTTTCAGGCCGATGCGCTGTTCCCGTGGAAGACCGCGCTCGACAATGTCGCCATCGGCCTCGAAGTATCGGGCGTGGCGCGGGCCGAAGCGCTGGCGCGGGCGCAAGGCTGGCTGGCATCGGTCGGGCTCGGCGCGTTCGGCGGCCGCTATCCGCACATGCTGTCGGGCGGCCAGCGCAAGCGCGTCGGGCTCGCCCAGGTGCTGATCCGCGATCCCCGGATTCTGCTGATGGACGAGCCGTTCGGGCCGCTCGATGCCCAGACGCGCCAGATCATGGGCAACCTGTTGCTGGAGCTGTGGAGCGCCGACCGCAAGGCGGTGCTGTTCGTCACCCATGACCTCGAAGAGGCGATCGCGCTGGCCGATCGCGTCGTGATCATGTCGGCGGGACCGAGTGCGCGCATCATCGGCGACTGGCGCGTGCCGCTGGCGCGGCCGCGCGACATCATGGAGGTGCGGCTGGAAAAGGAATTTCACGCACTTCACCGCGAGATATGGAGTGTTCTCAAGGATGAGGTCTTGAAGGGCTACGCGCAGGCGTCGCAAGCCGCGGAGGGAGCCGCGTGACAGGCCTTTCTCACGTCGTCCCGGCGAACGCCGGGACCCATAATCCCGATTTTCGTTGTTTTGGAAGATCGGTAGGAAATCGCTCAAACGACAGGACGCGGCGTATGGGTCCCGGCGTTCGCCGGGACGACGCTGGGAGAGGATGGTCATGTCGCGCCTGAAGCTGCTCGTCTGCCAGATAGCGGTCGCCGTCGTCATGCTGGGGCTGTGGCAGTTGCTGGCCACCGTGCCGGTGTTCGGCCGCATGCTGCTGCCGCCGTTCTTCTTTTCCAACCCGGTCGACGTCGGCAGCCAGATCGTCGACTGGTTCGCAAGCGGGGTGATCTGGAAGCACCTGCTGATCACGCTATGGGAGTCGATTCTTGCGTTTGCGATCGGCTCGCTGGGCGGCGTTATGGTCGGCTTCTGGTTCGCGCGTCAGCCCCGGGTCGCGGCGGTATTCGATCCCTATGTGAAGATGGCCAACGCGCTGCCACGCGTCGTGCTGGCGCCGATCTTCACGCTGTGGCTCGGCCTTGGCATCTGGTCGAAAGTAGCGCTCGGCGTCACGCTGGTGTTCTTCATCGTGTTCTTCAACGTCTATCAGGGCGTCAAGGAAGTCAGCGCCACGTTGCGCGACAACGGCCGCATGCTCGGCATGAGCGAACGGCAGCTGCTGCGGCACGTCTACTGGCCGTCGGCGCTGTCGTGGATGTTCTCCTCGCTGCACACCTCGGTCGGCTTCGCCGTGGTGGGCGCTGTGGTCGGCGAGTATCTCGGCTCCGCCGCCGGGCTCGGCTATCTGATCCAGCAGGCCGAGGGCGTGTTCGACGTCGCCGGCGTTTTCGCCGGCATGTTCGTGCTGTCGGCCTTCGTGATCCTGATCGACCTTGCGGTAACGGTGGTCGAGCGGCGGCTATTGGTGTGGCGGCCAGGCGCGGCCGACGGGCGCGGGTAACGCCCGTCCGTCATTGCGAGGAGCCACCGGGTCGCGCGAACGCGCGCCCGATGACAGGCTCCGCGACGAAGCAATCCAGCTTGTTTCAAGAAAGCTGGATTGCTTCGCTTACGCTCGCAATGACGGCTGGAAGACCGTCGTCAATCCGTCAGCAACTTGGTGTCATCCGGTGCCTGCGGCGGCGTCTTGATCGCGATCGCCTTGAACGTCCGGCCGTCCGGCTTGGTGCCGCCATGCGGGGTGCCGTGGGGGATGATGACGAGGTCGCCCGGCTTCACCCTCACTTCCTTGTCGCCGAGCCACAGCGTCCCGGTGCCTTCGAGGATGTACTGGATCTCGTTGGCGACAGGATGCAAATGCTTGGGCGTGTTGCCGTCCTGTATTGCCAACGTAGCGCCGTCGGCGGAAGCCAATAGCTTGTTGCGCATCCCGGATGCATTGGCCGGGCTAAGCGCATCCCCTTCCAACTCGCCGGTGTGAATGACTTGTGCGGTGAAGACATCGGTAGCGGCCTGCGCGGGCCGCAGTAGGTGCGTCACGCCGCAGCCGGCAGCAAACGCAGCCGCGATCGATAACGTCGTAACAATGCGATTCATGGACTCCTCCCTGGCATTTTTTGTGGGGCGGATGCTAAGCCCTGAAACCGCGATTGGCCAGCGGGTGATCTGCCAGGGCGCCAGCGGCCCGATGACAAAAATTTTGCGCGGTCGGTGGAATAAACCCCATCCGGAAGCGCGACGGGTGGCACTTCCGCCTGTCGTGCCCGACACCAGACGTTGGCACCAAAGTCGGCTTCTCAACGCCGGTGGGTTGCTTTACCGTGCCGCCAACGATGGAGGAAACCATGAGAACGATGTTTGGCAGGCTGGCCGCGGCACTTTTGGCGCTGTTTCTGATGTCTGATCTTGCTGCAGCGCAAAGCAAGATCACGATCGCGGTCGGGGGCGGCGCCTGCCTGTGCTATTTGCCGACCGTGCTGGCCAAGCAGCTCGGCGAATTCGATAAAGCCGGTCTTGCCGTCGAACTGGTCGACCTCAAGGGCGGCTCCGATGCGCTCAAGGCGGTGCTAGGCGGCAGCGCCGACGTGGTTTCCGGCTATTTCGACCACTGCGTCAATCTCGCCGCCAAGAAGCAGGAGCTGCAGGCTTTCGTGGTCTATGATCGCTATCCCGGCCTCGTCCTGGTGGTGTCGCCCTCGCACAATGGCGAGATCACATCGATCAAGGATCTGGCCGGCAAGAAGGTCGGCGTCAGCGCGCCCGGCTCCTCGACCGACTTCTTTCTCAAATATCTGCTGAAGAAGAACGGCCTCGACCCGGCCAGCGCCTCGGTGATCGGCGTCGGGCTCGGCGCCACCGCGGTGGCGGCGATGGAGCAGGGCCAGATCGACGCCGCCGTGATGCTCGATCCCTCGGTCACCGTGCTGCAAGGCAGCCATCCGGACCTGCGCATCCTCAGCGACACCCGCACGCAAAAGGATACGCTGGCGGTGTTCGGCGGCGAATATCCGGGCGGCGCGCTCTACAGCACCACGGCCTGGGTCGCCTCGCATGACAAGGAAGTGCAGGCCCTGACCAATGCGATCATGAATACGCTGGCGTGGATTCACTCGCATTCGCCGGAAGACATCATGGCGAAAATGCCCCCCGAAATGGTCGGCAAGAACAAGGAGCTCTATCTAGCCGCGCTCAGGAACACGATCCCGATGTATTCGGAAACCGGCAAGATGGACCCCAAGGGCGCCGAAGCGGTGCTTGCGGTGTTCAGCGAGAGCTCGCCCGAGGTCGCCAAGGCGAATATCGACGTCACCAAAACCTACACCAACAAATATGTCGACCAGGCCAAAAAGACCACGGGAATGAATGCGAAATAAAGCTTGATGGCCGCATGACGCCGCCGGTCATTCATCGCGTCACGACGCTTGATTTGAGGTTGCGGCCTTGGCCGTGGCCGTTCGCGGACGAGCGGCGCGGCGATATCGACGCGCATTTTGCGCGCAAGCGCGGCGAGAAGCCGGAAATCTGGAACGGACGCATCCTGATGGCGCGCCATCCCGTCTTCGCCGGACAGCGTTTCAGCGCCAGCTATTTCGAAGTCGATTTCGCCAGTTTCCTGGCGTGGCGCGACTGGGGTTTTCCCGACAAGGACGTGTTCAACGGTTTCGGGATGGGCGCGCTGCGTTCTGCCGACGGCGCCTTCGTGATGGGTGAAATGGGCCGGCATACCGCCAATGCCGGACGGATCTATTTCCCGTCCGGCACCCCCGATCCCGGCGATCTCAGTGGCGGCATGGTCGATATACCCGGCAGCGTCGCCCGCGAGGTCGAGGAAGAAACCGGCCTGACACCGGCCGACTATCGGGCCGGCGCATACTGGGACTGTGTGGTGTCGGGTGCTGCCATCGCGATGATCAGGATATTGAATGTTGATATGACCGGCGACAGGCTGCGCGCCAGGATCGAGGCCAACCTCGCCCGGCAGGACCAGCCCGAACTGGCCGCGATCCAGCTGGTGCGCAACACCAGCGATCTCACATCGGCGATGCCGCGCTTTGTCACCGCGTTCATCGAAGCGCAACTAAACAGCTAGCAGGGGTGTTGTGGTGTCATGAGCAAGAAGTCCTCGCAAAACCTCGCAGCCCGACTTGAGCCTTTCGTGGCGCCGTTCCGCTTCGACGGATCGGGCGAGTTCCACATGCGGTCGCACAAGACCGATGAAAAGGGCGGTCTCGACAAGGACAAGGGCGAAAAGATCATGGAGGCCAACCGCAAGCGGCTGAGCGATTTCCAGGAAAAACTGTACGCGCAGGACCGCTGGTCGCTGCTGCTGATCTTTCAGGGCATGGACGCCGCCGGCAAGGACAGCACCATCAAGAGCATCTTCGAGGGCGTCAACCCGCAGGGCTGCGAGGTCACCTCGTTCAAGCAGCCGACGTCGCACGAACTCAATCACGACTTTCTGTGGCGCAGCATGATCGCGCTGCCGGAACGCGGCCGGATCGGCATCTTCAATCGCTCCTATTATGAGGAATGCCTGGTGACGCGGGTGCATCCGGAACTGCTCAAGGAGGAGAAGATCCCGCCTGTGCTGATGACCAGGAAGATCTGGCGCGAACGGTTCGAGGATATCTCGGCGGTGGAGCGCTATCTTGCGCGCAACGGCACGCTGATCCTGAAGTTCTTCCTCAACGTGTCGAAGGAGGAGCAGCGCCAGCGGTTTCTGGAGCGGCTCGACCAGCCCGCGAAGAACTGGAAATTTTCGATGGGAGACATCACCGAGCGCGCGCGGTGGACGCGGTACCAGGCGGTGTATCAGGATATCGTCAGGCACACCTCGACGGCGACGGCGCCGTGGCATGTGGTGCCGGCCGATCATAAATGGTTCGCACGCGTGGTGATCGGCTCGACGGTCGTCAGCGCGCTTGAAAAACTCGACCTGAGATTTCCCAGGGCCGATGCCGCCTCGCTGCAGGAATTCAAGCGGGTGCGGGCCGCGCTGGAGAATGAGGGCAAGCGGAAGACGAGGAAGGGCGCGACGAAGAAGGCGTCCGGAGCATGAAAAGGAGAACTGGAGATGGATATCAAGCGAGGCGGTTCGCAACCGTCCGGCAAAGGCCCGGTTGAGTATTTTACCGGCGCGGTTCGAATCGATCCCTTGTTCAGTGCGCCTGCTCCGGCGCGCGTGGCCGGCGCCAGCGTGACGTTCGAGCCCGGCGCCCGGACCGCCTGGCACACCCATCCGCTCGGTCAAACGCTGGTCGTGACCGCCGGTTGCGGCTGGGCGCAGCGGGAGGGAGGCCCGATCGAGGAAATCCGGCCCGGTGACGTGATCTGGTTTCCGCCGAACGAGAAACATTGGCACGGCGCCACGCCCGCCACCGCGATGACCCATATCGCCATCCAGGAATCCCTCGACGGCAAGCTGGTCGACTGGATGGAAAAGGTCTCGGACCAGCAGTACCGGCGATAAGGGCGACCCCGGCACGGCGACTGGCGGGGTCCGTTCGCGGCCCCGCCGAACCTTGCGTTTTCAGCGCAATCTTACCGCCGACGCCATCGTTTCTCCCCCGCGCGCCGAATCCTGCGCTGTCATTCGCCGTAGTGGTAGCGGGATCACGGACGTTGTGATTGCGGCCGGAGCAAATGGCCGCTTCCGGGACGTCGTTGGCGCGGATTTGGCGCGGCCTGCCTTTTCGATCCGTTTCGCGCCGGCTATGTCGGGGAATACGGAGTCGGACTTTTCAGTGCGGTAGAAAATGACGCCGGGGTCGACATAGGCCGGCATGAGCTTGGTATCGAGTTGAAAGACGTCATCCATGTCGGCGAGCCTGAGTTTCAGGTCGCTGTTGCCGCAGGCAGAAAGTCCTTCCGCAAGCCTGGATTTCGTCTCGCTTGCGGCAAGGTCGGCAGCCGCGTCGGCATCGGACGCAGGATCGGCCTCCGGGGAGCTTTCGGCCAATACGGCAGGGGTCACGACTGGTTCGCCCGAAACGATTCTATGCTCGGATTTCGGAGGGAATGCGGCTGCCGTCCCGGAACTGATGATCGAGGCAACCGGTGCGGCCGACATGTACATGAACATGAAATATCCTGCCCCCGTCACGGTCGCGGCCCAGGTGATCGCGCTCATGCCGGCAACAATTTTGCGCATCCTGGCGGCGAAGGGGTGCCCAAGCGATTTCTGCTCCAGGCGCGCGAGCTGCAACAGGTCGTCGTACACCGCGCGCTGCTCGGTATCGCCGAGGATTTCGCTGGCGCGAACGATCTCGCGGAATTTCAGCGCCGCATCCGGATCGCCGGGCCTCATGTCGGGATGAGCGCCCTTGACCGCCCTGCGGAATGCGGCCCTGAGGTCTTCGGCGTCATCGCCGGGGAGGGCTTCGAGCAAATCGTAAAGCGTTTTCATCGCGAATTTTACTCAAGCACACATACAAAACTGAACGTTACCGCTCGTGAATATTGTTGATCCAGTGCGGCAGAAGAGTGACCTCTTCGTTGCGGCGGCGGGCGCGGGTTGTGGCACAACCAAGGCGCTCGCGTGACAGGATTCTCGCCCCGATCGAATGAGCCGTGGTCCTAATTCCGGTCTTGCCACAAACCGGACCTCCAGCAACGTCTGACTTGGGTCCGCTCACAGGGGTAAAGCGGACTCTAAGAGCGATTATTTCGCCTTTTGACCCGATCCGGACATGCCACGGTCTTCCGCGGGCGTCAGCTATTGACCGATTGTATTGGTTCTCTTCGGCGTGGAGTTATTTTCCAAGATGCGTTGGTGTGTTGGCCTTTTGGCGACGAAGATTCAAATTTCGCGTTCGACGAGATTTAGTTCGACCTCCCTGGCCGCATACTCAGCCGACTGGCGTAAGTTCATAGCCGCGCCTCTACGGCTTTCTTCATCAAAGGTTCGTTCGCCGAGCGTCTTGCGTAGTCGAACTGTAGCCTCGCGAACACTCGTATGCGAATGGTCCAGCGCCGAAAATGCCGCGAGCGCGCCGCTCAACCGTGCCGCGGCAACTGGAGAGCCAATCCGTTCAAACAGTATGACGAGGCTGGCAATCCCGACGACAGCAATCATCAGGTCCGGAGAGCGCTGTAACATACCGAGCATCTGTCGAAAGCTTCGGAGTGCCGTCGTTGGGTCGTTGCTGCTGGCCTGCAGTGCGGCCATCTGCGGTACCACCATTAATTCAAACAGGCGATTGCCGGTGTCGCGCGCAAGAGTGGCGGCATGCTCGTAGCATGTTAGCGCCTGCACCGGATCGAGGGCAGCCCACGCGTTCGCCTTTCCCCACCAGGCAATGACAATCGAGCAGGGAACGCCGGTGGCTTCCGCTTTCATGATCGTCTCGTCGGCGATCGCTCGAGCCTCCTGATCGCGACCGCAGGCTGCCAGGAAAAACGGCACAAACGCCAGGTTGAAACGCCCGTGCCGATCACCTTCGCGTTCGGCGCCCTTGGTGATCAAATCGACGGCGCTTGCGCCGTCTCCTTCGTACATGGCGATTGTCGCGAGGTCAGAGAACGCCCATGCGAACGGATCGAAGTGCGCATTGTCGGGTAACGAGATGGCCTCGGCGCCATATCGCCTAGCGTCCTGAGTCCGTGCCAGGCTCCAGGCAGTGCTAGCTGCCCACGTCAGCAGGACGATGAGACGCGGGTGCCTGATTGTGCGCGCGGCGTCGACGATCTCTTCCGCCCAGAATGCAGCTTCGTCACGAACCACGAAACGCCCCATGTCACCGATGTTCGAGGCAATGGTGCATGCCAGATCGACGTGGCCAGTGTCCTTTGACCATCGAAACGCAGTACGCAGGTTGTCGATCTCCTGGTCCAGCCACTGGTAGGCAACGGCCTGACGCGGGCTTAGCCACGTCTGGAAATTGCGAGCGGAATCGTCGGCGAAGAATTGCGCGTGGCCCAACCGCACGGCACTGGCTTCGCCGCTCAACGGAAGTTGTTCCTCCCCGAACTGCCGGATAGTCTCCAATAAACCGAAGCGCACCGCTGCGCCCTTGTGGTCGGCCCACACGAGCGATTTTCGTACCAGCGAGTCCAGAAGATTTAGCACATCGTCTGGCTCGATATTGCCGCCGCTACAAACCTTTTCACAGGCTTCCAGAGAAAAACCGCCGGCGAACACCGTAATGCGCGCCAGCAGTGTTCGTTCTTGCGGTGACAGAAGATCATAGGACCATTGTACGGCATGGCGAAGCGTCTGGTGTCGTTCCAGTGCGCGGCGCCCGCCGGTAAGCAGCTGAAACCTTTCGTTGAGACGATCGCGGATTTGGGCGGGGCTTAGACTTCGGGCGCGAGCTGCCGCAAGCTCGATTGCCAGCGGAATGCCATCCAGGCGCCGGCAAATTTCGGCGATCGCTTCGCTATGGTTGTCCGCCTGGAAATCCGGAGCCACGGCGAGAGCTCGATCTACAAATAGGCGAGCCGCCGCCGAGCGGAGGTCATCGCTGACGGAGAGCGAAGCGACTGGCCAATTGCGCTCGCCGTCGATCATCAGCTCCTCGCGGCTGGTGGCGAGCACTACGACCTGTGCGCAGCGCGCCAGGATCGATTGGACGAGCGCCGCAGCGGCTTCGATTAGATGCTCGCAATTGTCGAGCAGCAATAGCAGGCGCTGGCGGCTGAGCGCACCAACAACACTGTCCTCGATCGTTGTGCCGCGTTGTTGCGCAATTCCGAGAACCGCGCCGACCGCGTGCCCAATCGCACCTGGGTCTGTGACATTGCCAAGCTCCACGAGCCAAGCGCCGTCAGGAAAGTCCGGCGCCACATCGGCTGCCACCTGCAGCGCGAGACGCGTCTTGCCGACGCCGCCGACGCCGGTCAGGGTTACGAGCCGGTTTGCGCGCACGAGCGCGGCGAGCTCGACGATGTTCTGCTCGCGCCCGAGAAAGCTAGTCGCCTGAGCCGGGAGATTGCCAGGCAACGCGTTGAGCGTCCGTGGCGCCGGAAAATCCAGTTTGAGACCTTCGATACGCACCTGGAACAGATGCTGTTCCTGCGAAAGGTCGCGAAGGCGATGTCTTCCGAGATCAATAAGATCGATCCCGTTGACTAGCGAAGCGGTCGAGGCAGCAATCAGGATCTGTCCGCCGTGAGCAGCCGACATGGTCCGAGCGGCGCGATTCAATGCCGGCCCAAAATAATCATTGTCGCGCGATTCGACTTCGCCGGTACAGATGCCCATGCGGACGGGCAGAGTGAGTTGCTGTTGTGCAGTTACCGCGGCATCGAGAGCGGCTCTGGGTGATGCAAAGGCGGCGACTACGCCATCGCCGGTATGCTTGAACAAAAACCCACCTGCACTGGCGACGGCTTGCTTGAGCGCGGCATCGTGCTCGGCAAGCTGCCGCCGCATGAGGTCAGGCTGCTCGTCCCAACGGCGGGTTGACTGCTCGATGTCTGTAAAAAGAAACGTGACGGTACCTGCCGGTCGCTCCGCCATCGCCTGCTCCGTCGCCACCTGATTGTGCCGACTATGAGATTAATGCATCTTTTCGATTGATGGAACTGCTGTACTCAGTGCAACGCCAGCTGCGAAGTCTCCTATTGGCACTTTTCGGACATGGCGCGATGTTGGCCTGAGTCCGTTATGAACCGCACAGCGGACATCGGCCGAGTCCGTTCAATTTAGGATTTGCGCCTCTGGGCTACGCGACCCGGCAAATCAGTGAACTGTCAAGTCCCATCAGTAAAAAGATTCTGATTTTCAGAATCACCAAATCAGGCGTATATCTCTCCCATCCCGTCCCACTCAGAGGGGCGTTTCGCGATCGTCATGGACGTTGGAACGGGATGCGGTGGACGCGGATGGCGCTTTGACGAATGCGCCAGAGGCGGACGGCGAAGTCGTGTGGTCCTGACGCCCCGACGCTGGCGTCAAGTCGGCGGAGTGATCCGCTGGCGACGGTGGCAAGAAAGCCCGGTCACCGGGGAGAGCACGAAGGAAACCGTTAAAACCATTGTGCGGGGAATGCCGGGTGATTTCCGGTGTGACCGTGGTGACTGTTACTGGCATGGCTTGTTTTTCTGCCCTGCCAGGCTGCGGGCGCATTGGGCGCCCGGCATTCCCTGCGCCCTCTGATCGGAGG
>NZ_SSMW01000109.1 GCF_004799405.1 Bradyrhizobium sp. | reverse complement strand
ACTTTGACACCGCAATAACTGAAGATGCCTTCGGTCACCACAGTGACCATATCGACACCGTCGATCTCGGACGACACGATGAATGGAGCCGGCTTGTAATCGGGATAAGTAGTTCCGGCGCCGATGGCCGTAACGAAAACATCCGGCTCGTGAACGATCTTGCCATCCCAGTCGCCGCCTGCCTGGAAAGGCACCAGCCGCCCGCCATGAGATACCGTACGCTCCAGGACGATATGCGGATCGACGCGCACCAATTCGCCGTTGTTGTTGGCATAGCGGTCGCAGGCGCCCGTCGCACCCGGCTTGATGTAGCACATCACCGGACACGCATCGCAGCGGATCTTGTCACCCATCACGGCGGTCGTCGTGTCACTTGTCATGAACAAGCCCGCTCTCGAGGAGGCGCCGATCAGTCCGTTTTTCGCGGCCGATCATTTTGTTCGTATACGAACGATCCTGCGCGCGCGACAGAAAGCTGTCAAGCGGCACTGGAAGCGAAAATTGCCGCTGCCGAATAAAAAATCAAAGTGCCTCATGCCGTTGTTCATAAAGTGGGCAGAGAGTTGCATCGCAAAAAGCACGGCTTGCACGTTTGTATACAAACGGTATCCTCGCCATTGATTTAAGCGCTGACATTGCGGCGCACACGTTGAGGATGAGGAGCCCGAACGCGATGCGCCTGACCGTCAACGGCAGGATTCACGATGTCGATGCCGCTGCCGAGACCGCACTGCTTTATGTGTTGCGTAACGACCTGGAATTGAACGGACCGAAATATGGCTGCGGACTCGGCGAATGCGGGGCATGTACCGTGCTTATCGACGGCCTCGCAGCACGGTCCTGCGTGATCCCGATCAGCGGCTGCGTCGGGCGCGATATTTTGACGCTCGAGGGGCTTGGCTCGCGCGATCAACCCGATCCAGTGCAGCAAGCCTTTATCACGGAGCAGGCCGCGCAATGCGGCTACTGCCTCAACGGCATGATCATGACCACCGCCGCTTTGCTGAGGCGCTCCCCTCACCCCTCCAAGGCCGAAGTGCTCGAAGCGCTGCGCTACAATTTGTGCCGATGCGGCGCGCATGTTGAAATTATGCGCGCGGCGCTGCGGGCGGCTGGCCATATCGCTGAGGTCGGGATCGATGGCTAGCCCAGACCTCCCGCTCGATCGCGAAACCCGGCCCGGAGCATTGTCCGTTGTCCGTCGAGCTGTTTCAGGAGCGGACGATGTGTTCGAAACCTTCATCACGATAACCTCAGACGGTTCGGTGACGGCCTATAACGGCCATGTCGATCTTGGAACGGGCATCCGGACCGCGCTTGGACAGATCGTCGCCGAAGAGTTGGACGTATCCTTTGCCCGCGTCGTCGTCGTGCTTGGCGATACGACACACGCGCCTAATCAAGGTCCGACAATCGCCAGCGAAACCATCCAGATCACCGCGGTCCCCTTGCGCAAGGCCGCGGCGCAGGCCCGGCACTTCCTGATTGCGCGTGCCGCGGAACGCCTAGATCTGCCGGTGGCAGAACTTTCCATCCAGGACGGCCTGATCCGCGGCCACGATAACCGCAGCGTCAGCTATGGCGAATTGATCGCCGGCGACATCATCCGGCTGGAATTAGCCAACGACGTTCCGGTGAAAACCGTCGACAGCTACACCATCGTCGGGCAATCGGTGCCGCGCAATGACCTTCTGGCAAAAGCCACCGGCGAATTGGTCTATGTTCACGACGTGCGCCTGCCGGGCATGCTCCACGGCCGCGTCGTGCGTCCGCCCTATGCCGGCGTCGATGCCGGCGCTTTCGTGGGCACCAGCTTGATCGCGGTCGACAAGGAATCGGTCAGCGACATTCCGGGTTTGGTCGCCGTCGTCAGAATTGGCGATTTTGTCGGCGTCGTTGCCGAGCGCGAGGAAACCGCGGAGAAGGCGGCTGCACAGCTTAAAGTGACCTGGAAGCCGACGCCAACGCTGCCCGATTTAAAGGACATCGAGACCTCGCTACGCGTCCATCCATCGACGCCGCGAACGCTGATCGACAAGGGCGACGTCGACACCGCCATCGCCCGTGCCGCAAAGCCCATGCAGCGAACCTATATCTGGCCCTACCAGATGCACGGCTCGATCGGCCCGTCCTGCGCGGTTGCGGACTACCAGGACGGTTACACCAGGGTGTGGTCCGGCACGCAAAACCCGCATGTCCTGCGCGCTGACATCGCGCTGCTGTTGCAGCGACAGGAAAACGAAATCGACGTAATCCGGATGGAGGCGGCCGGCTGTTATGGCCGCAACTGCGCCGATGACGTTTCCGCCGACGCGGTTCTGCTGTCGCGCGCGGTCGGCCGCCCCGTGCGCGTGCAATTGACACGCGAACAGGAGCATGCGTGGGAGCCAAAGGGCGCCGCGCAACTGATGGAGGTCAACGGTGGATTGAACGCCGACGGCGGCGTCGCGGGTTACGATTTCGCCACACGATATCCATCCAACGGCGCACCTACTTTGGCGCTGTTGCTTACTGGGACGGTCGCACCGATTCCAGCTGTGTTTGAGATGGGCGACCGCACCGCCATCCCGCCTTACGATTACGACGCTCTGCGGGTGGTCGCGCACGACATGCCGCCGATCGTGCGCGCATCGTGGTTTCGCGGCGTCTCGGCGCTGCCCAACACCTTCGCGCATGAATCCTATATCGACGAATTGGCGGCGGAAGCCGGCGTCGATCCGATTGAGTACCGCTTGCGCTATCTCAGGGATCCTCGCGCGATCGACCTTGTCAACGCGGTCGCGAAACGCGCCGGTTGGGTGGCGCGCCCGGTCCGGCAAGAGCCGGTTGCAGAGGGTGACATCGTACGTGGACGCGGATTTGCGTATGCACTGTACGTCCACAGCAAATTTCCCGGCTACGGTGCGGCGTGGTCGGCGTGGATCGCCGATGTTGCCGTCAACAAGGTAACAGGCGATGTCAGTGTGACCCGCGTCGTGGCCGGCCAGGATTCCGGCCTAATGATCAACCCGAAGGGTGTTCGCCACCAGATCCACGGCAACGTCATCCAGTCGACCAGCCGCGCGCTGATGGAGGAGGTTTCGTTCGACCGTCATTCGGTGACCAGCCGCGAATGGGGCGCCTACCCTATCATCACCTTTCCAGACGTTCCGAAGATCGACGTATTGATGCTGCCGCGGCAGGATCAGCCACCGCTCGGCGTCGGCGAATCTGCATCGGTCCCGAGCGCGGCGGCGATCGCCAACGCCATCTTCGATGCAACCGGCGTACGATTTCGCGAATTGCCGTTTACACCGGAACGGATTCTCAGGGGATTACGGGGCGAACAATATATCGCGAAAAACGCGTTGTCATTTGCGGCGCCAAAACCCCAACCCTCGCACGACAAGTGGCAAAATCCGTTTGCCAGGCGACAGAGTGCCTTAACGACGATCGCGGCCCTGTTTGCCGCAGTGGTCGGCGTCGCGGCCGCCGTGGCGCCGTGGCGTTCGATCGCACCGATCGCGCGGCCGGATGCGTCGGTGTATTCGGCTGCAACCATTGTCCGTGGCCAGCAACTTGCAGCACTCGGCAACTGCGCGGTCTGTCACACCATCGCCAACGGCGTTGTCAATGCCGGCGGCCGGGCGATCGAGACGCCATTCGGTACAATCTATAGCACCAACATCACCCCCGATGTCGACACAGGTATCGGTGCGTGGTCCTATCCCGCCTTCGAGCGCGCCATGCGCGAGGGCATCCATCGCGACGGCCGGCATCTCTATCCCGCCTTTCCCTACACGCATTTCGCCATGACGAGTGATGCTGACCTCCAGGCGCTCTACGCTTATCTCATGGCGCAGGCGCCGGTGCGCGCGAACGCTCCGAAAAACACGCTGGCTTTTCCGTTCAACCTCCGTCCGCTGATGGCGGGCTGGAACGCGCTGTTTCATCGAACGGAGATATTCGAGGGGGACGCGACCAAATCGGCGACATGGAATCGAGGCGCCTATCTGGTCGAGGGCCTCGGCCATTGCGGCGCCTGTCATTCGCCGCGTAATGCGCTCGGTGCGGAAAAGGCAAGCCTCTATCTGGCGGGGGGGTTCGCGGAGGGTTGGGAAGCGCCGCCGCTGACCTCGCTTTCTCACGCGCCGATACGCTGGAGCGAGGACGAACTTTTCACATATTTGCGGTCCGGCGAATCCCGCTTTCATGGTGTCGCCGCCGGACCGATGGCGCCGGTAGTAAAGGAACTCGCTGCGTTGCCCGACCAGGATATTCGCGCCATGGCGGTCTATCTCATTTCATTCAACGAAGACGCGATCGACAGACCGACGCAGGACGCATTGGCCACCCGGCTCGAAACCGAAGCCCTCGACCGGTCCGTTTCACCCTCAGCCGCACGCCTTTATGAAGGCGCATGCGCGGTTTGCCATGCGGTCGGCGGCGCTCCACTGTTCGGCAGCCGGCCGTCACTGGCGCTGAACAGCAATTTACATAGTGTGACGCCAAACAATCTGATCCAAATCATTCTGCATGGCGTCGTGGCGCCGGTGTCCAGCGATCTCGGCTATATGCCTGCCTTCAAGGACAGCATGACCGACGGTCAGGTGACGGAGCTCGTGTCGTTTCTTCGCCGGCAATTCGCCCCGGACAAGCCGGCTTGGACCGGGGTGGAAGCGGCGGTGAGCCACGCCCGGCAAGGGGTTGCGCGCTGATCTGCCACGCTGCCGGCCGAACCGGCTGGTTGTGAGGCTCCCGGCACGATAGAGTTCCGCCATGGCAGTCACAGACATTGCATCCCGGACCTATAACCACGGCTGGCGGCTCGACCCGATCGTGCGCAGCCTGCTGGATACCGATTTCTACAAGCTACTGATGCTGCAGATGATCCGCGAATTCTATCCCGAACAGCGCACCACCTTTTCGGTCATCAATCGCAGCCGCCATGTACGTCTTGCGGAGGTGATCGACGAGGGCGAACTCCGCGCCCAGCTCGATCACGCCCGCTCCATCCGATTCGCCAAGAAAGAGCTGATATGGCTCGCCGGCAATACGTTCTACGGCAAGACACAGATGTTCTCGCCCGACTTCATCAACTGGCTCGCCGCGTTCCACCTTCCCGAATATGAGCTGCACAAGGTGGACGGCCAGTACGAATTGCATTTCCACGGGCCTTGGACCCACACCACCATGTGGGAAATTCCGGCGCTTGCGATTCTCAACGAACTACGATCACGTCAAGTAACCAAAGGGCAAGGGCGATTTGCCCTCGACGTCCTCTATGCCCGGGCAAAGGCCAAGCTTTGGACCAAGGTCGAGCGTCTCCGAAAGCTGGACGGCTTACGTCTTTCCGATTTTGGGACCCGGCGGCGTCATGGTTTCCTGTGGCAGCGCTGGTGCGTCGAGGCGGTCAAGGAAGGTCTGGGGCCGTCCTTCACGGGTACCTCTAATGTCCTGCTCGCGATGGACAATGATCTGGAAGCGATCGGGACCAACGCGCACGAATTACCGATGGTCGCGGCGGCGCTCGCTAATGACGATACCGAATTGCGCTGGGCGCCGTACCGTATTCTCGATCAGTGGCGGCATACCTATGGCGGCAATCTTTTGATCGCGCTGCCCGACGCCTTCGGCACCAAGTCATTCCTGCGCGACGCGCCGGAATGGGTGGCGGACTGGACCGGCTTTCGTCCCGATAGCGCGCCGCCGATCGTGGCGGGTGAAGAAATCATCAAATGGTGGAAGCAAAAGGGCCGGGACCCTAGAGAGAAGCTGCTAGTGTTTTCGGACGGCATGGATGTCGGATCGATCGAACAAACCTACCGTCATTTTGCCGGCCGCGTCCGCATAAGTTTCGGCTGGGGCACCAACCTGACTAATGATTTCGTGGGATGCGCGCCGGATGGCTCCGTCGATCTCGATCCAATCTCTATCGTTTGCAAGGTGACTTCGGTCGATGGTCGCCCGGCCGTAAAGCTCTCGGACAATCCGGAAAAAGCGACGGGTAGTGCATCCGAGGTTGAGCGTTACCTGCGTGTATTTGGCAACGCCGGCCGGGTTCGCAGCCCGGTGCGCGTCTGAAGAATAGAAAAACGCGACATCTTTGCTTGAAGTGAAGCTCCAAGACACGACAATTCAACCGCGATGCGCGACGTCAGATCGGCGTACTGCGGGTATTTACGGACTATACTTCGTCGTACGTCCGCATTTCTGCATATAACAGATCCAGTGTTTCAGACATTCGCTTGCCGGCTATCAGCCAAAAGCCATATCGGCCACATTGCCGGGTCGTTTCATTTCGCTTTGCTCGTCCGATGTCCGCGTAACATGCCAATTCAACTTGCCTGTCCGCGAAACCGCGTCTGGTAACAATAATGATGATGTCAGCGAGGCGATAGATGACAAAGCATTTGGTGGCAGCGGCGGCGGCTGTATTAGTGATAGCCGGAATGAAGGGCGCACAGGCCCCAGGATTGCCCCGCGAGAGCGATCATCGTTTCGTTCGCAGCCGGCGGGCCGGCCGATATCAACCCGACCTTCCCTGAGTCGGCCGCTGACCCGGGCTCTGTAAAGGGTTTTCACACAACCCGGGCTACGGAGTGCAACTCGTTGACAAGCACGCGCATGTTTTCGCTGTAGTCGACGGGCGCCACAACGAGATGCACGCCGCCTTCCCTGAAGGCAGCTTCCAGCATCGTCGAGAGTTCCGAGACCCTGCCGACACGGGAGCCCTTGGCGCCGTATGACCTCGCATAGGCGACGAAGTCAGGATTCCCGAAGTCGAGGCCGAAATCAGTAAAACCGTCGACTTCCTGTTTCCATCGGATCATCCCATAGGCGTGATCCTCGAGCACGAGCACGACGAGGTTCAGCTTGAGCCGCACGGCTGTCTCGAGCTCCTGGGAATTCATCATGAAGCCCCCGTCGCCGCAGACCGCGAGCACACGCCGGTCCGGACGGATGAGGCACGCCGCGATGGCCGAAGGCAAACCTGCTCCCATGGTCGCAAGCGCGTTGTCGAGCAACAGCGTGTTGGCAACGCTGGTGCGATAGCTGCGGGCGAACCAAATCTTATACATGCCGTTGTCGAGCGCAACGATGCCGTCCGGTGGGACGACCTGGCGGACGTCGTGCACGATGCGCTGAGGCGTCAGCGGAAACCGGTCCCCCGTCGAACCCTCAGCAAGATGCGCGAGAATCCGCTCCCGCAACCCCAGCAAGGCCGAGGCGTTGGGGAGCTTACCCTCAAGGTGATCGGCAATGGCCGCAAGGCTGGCACCGACGTCTCCGACGATCTCGGCCTGCGGGAAGTAGACTTGCTCCACCGTCGCCGGAGTGGCGCCGACATGGATCACCTGCGGTCCATTTTGGCCCATCAGGAACGGCGGCTTCTCCACGGTGTCATGGCCGATCGAAATGATCAGGTCAGCCTGATCAATGGCCTCGTGAACCCAGTCCCGTTCCGACAACGCGGCCGTGCCCATATAGAGATTGGAGCCCGCATTGACGGCGCCCTTCCCCATCTGTGTGTTGAAGAATGGAATCTTGCATCGTCGCACGAACGCTGACAACGGTTCGGCGAGCTGCGGACGGCTCGCCGCGGCGCCCAGCATGACGAGAGGCCGGCTGGCGCCCATGATCATGGCCGCGGCGCGGTCGATGGCTGCCGCCGGCGCCACCGGAAGCTCGACGACATGCAAGGGAATGATGTCAGCTGCGGCCTCGTCGGCCGCGATATCCTCGGGCAGTTCAAGATGCACCGGGCCCGGTCGCTCCTGCTGCGCGACCCGGAAAGCGTCACGAACGAGGGTCGGAATACTCTGCGCGGAGACGATCTGCGTTGCCATCTTGGTGAGCGGTCGCATGGTCGCGACGATGTCGACGATCTGGAAGCGCGCCTGACGGCTGCTCCGGATCGCCTTCTGTCCAGTGATCATGACCATCGGCATCGCGCCCAGATGGGCGTAGGCAGCGCTCGTGGTCAGATTGAGCGCACCGGGGCCGAGCGTCGTCAGGCAGACGCCCGCCCGTCCAGTGAGGCGCCCATAAGTGGCCGCCATGAAGCCGGCAGCCTGCTCGTGCCGAGTCACCACCAGCTTGATCTTCGAGTACCGCAACGATTCCAGCACGTCGAGATTCTCCTCACCCGGAATGGCGAAGATGCACGCGACGCCCTCGTTCTCGAGGGCGGCCACCAGAAGGTCGGAGCCTTTGGTCACGCTAAAAGGTCCGCGCCGGCCACAGCGAGACGTTGCGCCGAAACTGTCATGTCGGTCCTTTCTTCGGTTCGCTGCGAGCCTCGTTCTCGAAGCTCTATCAAGACGCATAATGAGGCAGAACGATGCAGGAGTCCAAATATCCACGAACGTCCGCTTTGCGCCCAATAGCGGCCATTCGAGAGCTGACAAACTTCCGCTAAAACCTTCTCAGTAGGCAGCGTTTGGAACTTCCAAAGACCATCAAGGGAGGCCAAACTCCATCAAGGCAGAGCATATTCCCCAGCTGCGCGCGCGAAGCGACTTCCATTAATATTTACGAGGGACGTTAGCAGCCTGTGTCAAGCAAATGAGGTATCTGTAACCACATGTCGACCGCTATCATCGAGCATGCTGACGGCCTGCCGCTGCCGCAGCGCAATTGGGCTATCCTGACGATTGCGCTAGGTCTAATCATGGCAGTGATGGACGGCGCCATCGCAAACGTTGCTCTGCCGACAATTGCCCGAGATCTTGATGCCAGCCCCGCATTTTCGATCTGGATCGTCAACGGTTATCAGTTGGCGATCACTATTTCGCTCCTGCCACTAGCTTCCCTAGGGGAGATCATCGGCTATCGCCGCGTTTATTTGGCAGGTCTATTGCTGTTCACCCTGGCGTCGCTGTTTTGCGCCTTGTCACATACGCTGCTCCTGTTAACCGTGGCGCGGATTGTGCAAGGATTTGGCGCGGCAGGCATCATGAGCGTCAATTCGGCGCTGGTCCGATACACATATCCCCGCGCTCTGCTCGCACGTGGTATCGGCTTCAATGCCGTGGTGGTAGCCTTCTCCGCCGCGGTCGGACCCACGGTGGCTTCGGCTATTCTGGCGGTGGGAACCTGGCCGTATTTGTTCGCGATCAACATCCCGCTCGGAATAGGCGCACTGGCACTCGGCTGGCGTTTTCTTGCTCACACCCCACGCGGCAGCCACACCTTCGATTGGCAAAGCGCCGTGCTCAGCGCGGTCACCTTCGGTCTTGGAATAGCCGCCATCGACAGCGTCGGCCATGGCGAAAGCCTCCTAATCTGTCTGTCGGAATTTGGGATCGCAGCCGTTGCCTGCCTGCTTTTGGTTCGTCGGCAGACGGAAGTATCTTCACCGTTATTGCCTTTGGATCTTTTGCGCATTCCCATCTTCGCGTTGTCTGTCTGCACCTCGGTTGCGTCGTTCTGCGCCCAGATGCTGGCGTTCGTGGCGATGCCATTTTATCTCGAAACCCGGTTCGGATATTCAGCGGTGCAGATGGGACTTCTCATTACGCCTTGGCCGATCGCCATAGCATTTGCAGCACCATTGGCAGGGCGGCTGGTTGAGCGCTACTCGGCCGGGCTTCTGGGTGGCATCGGGCTAATCCTGTTTGCAGCCGGCCTCGGCACTTTGGCCCTGCTGCCCGACCATCCCTCAGCCACGGATATTGTGTGGCGAATGGCCCTGAGCGGCGCCGGCTTCGGCCTGTTCCAGACACCTAATAATCGTACTATGATCGCCGCAGCGCCGCGTGAGCGCAGCGGCGGCGCCGGCGGCGTCCTTGGTACGGCACGGCTCCTGGGGCAAACGCTGGGCGCTTCGCTCGTGGCTCTGCTGTTGGCTCGTTATCCGGCGGAAGGCACTCAGATTTCTCTTGTGGTCGGCGTTGGCT
This sequence comes from Bradyrhizobium sp., assembly GCF_004799405.1. Lineage (GTDB taxonomy): Bacteria > Pseudomonadota > Alphaproteobacteria > Rhizobiales > Xanthobacteraceae > Bradyrhizobium. Next base: position 5,864 of record NZ_SSMW01000109.1, on the reverse strand, counting down.
TTGCACTCTTCGGCGCGGCGCTAAGCATGCTCAGGTTATCATCGGCGGGCGCACGAGGTGCTGAGACAATACGGGTTCACGAGGCACAGCGTCTGAAGGGCGAGTGATTGATAGCTCGCTTCCCGGGCGGAACTTTTTCAATTTTTGTAGGTTCCTCGAAAATGGCAGGTGTCAGGAACTTCGTTCGTAGGCTGTGCTTTAGTGCAGCCTACAATGAAACCCCACAAGCTTTTAGCGCTAATGCAGATGCCGATAGCGAGCTTCGCGTATGAAAATCCTAGCCGTCGATATCGGTGGGACTCACGTCAAAATACTTTCCACCGGCCAGAAGCAAAAGCGGGAGATTGTTTCCGGACCAAAAATGACAGCACGGCAAATGGTCTCCGACGTTAAGAAACTTGCGAAGGGTTGGGCCTACGACGTGGTCTCGCTTGGCTTTCCCGGCCCGGTTCTCCACGGCCGTCCCGTCGCGGACCCTCACAATCTCGGACATGGTTGGACGGGGTTCGATTTTGCTTCGGCATTCGGCCTTCCGGTAAGGGTCATCAACGATGCGGCGATGCAGGCTCTCGGCAGCTACCGGGGCGGAAGGATGTTGTTCCTGGGATTGGGGACGGGACTCGGCTCTGCGATGATCGTAAACGGCATTGTCGAACCGATGGAGCTTGGCCATTTGCCCTACAAGAAGGGCACATATGAAGATTACGTTGGCGACAAGGGTCTCGAACGCGTCGGAAAAAAGCGCTGGCGGAAGCTCGTTAAGGATGTGATCGAACGATTGGTCGCGGCCACCGAACCGGAGGATGTAGTCATCGGCGGTGGAAATCTCGTGCACCTCAATAAGCTGCCGAAAGGATGCCGCGCTGGCAACAACGCCAACGCCTTTGTCGGCGGATTTCGTATGTGGAACAGCGCGTACGCATCAATCAACCGCGGCTGCAAAAAGGCAAAAATGTCTGGTTCGAAGAATCAGCGACCGCGAACTTGAAGAGAGTGCTTGCCGCACATCCGCTTCGCGCCAACAGCGATCAGTCGCTGGAATGCCGGTCAACTGATAAGCTTTGTGCCAAAACCTTATCAGTCAGCGAACTGACTCCATTTCTGCTCTTTGCTTATCAGTGACGGCTGGCTCCATTTATGCCGTTCCTTATCGGGCGTAGGTTCCGTTTGTGTGAGTTTCTTATAACAAGCGGACGGATGTCAGCTTCGCGCCGTGTCACGTGAAAACTTTGGCCACGTCATTTGGTCGCCGCAGATCAGCCGCCACCAAATTTGGATGGGTCATCGTAGGCAGGAGGGTCGTCGTTGTCGGTCTACAGACCACCCAAAACGGAGTCGTCACGATAATGCGGGTCGTCACACATCACGCGAGGGGTTCGTCCGGTCGCAAGTCTCGACGGTACGACGGTCGTTTACCTTCTTCGAAGCGCGCAGTATCAAATTTGTAATTGTAGTGTATTCTGAATGTATGCATGTCGATGGTCGACTGCATTGAACCAACTTTAGGGATCACGGAGGGTAACATGGCCAAGAAAGCGAAGAAGGCAAAGAAGGCAAAGAAGACAGCCAAGAAGAAAAAGAAGTAATCGTTCGACGAAAACTCGATAGGACCGGATAGCATCTAAGGTCCGTTGCGCTCTCCGCAGTCCGGACAGGCGGCAGCTCTCGCCGATAGAATATCCGAACAACAAATCGTCAGGCCGGACCCTTATGCAGATGGCTGCTGCATAACGGTCCGGTTTTTCGTTGGAATTTGACTAAGCGGTCGGCGCTGGCTGCTTACCGAAGCTCAGCATGCACCAGGCAAAGTTCGAGCCTGCTGCAAGCCGTTCATCAAGCCGCCAGCGGGTCAACAGCGACGGTGGCTGCAAGCTGAGAAAACCTCAGACTGGGCAGATGTTCGCGGATGCACGCTGGTCCTTGTCCGCATTATCAGCGAATGCCGGTTATGGAGCCCGACACGGCGCGCGGGTCACGCGTAGGCCAGCGACCGGCACCGACCTGGGCTATGAAGTCGCCGACGATGCTGTTGAACAGATCTGGCGCTTCGAGATTGATGGTGTGCCCGCAATTCGGCATCACCGAGAGAGCCGCCGATGGGATGGTGCGCTTCATCAGCAACGCTGGCGTCAGACAGGGCCAGTCCTCGTCACCAGTGAGGATCAGCGTCGGCACCGTGAGGCCCGCCATCTCACTTTGCAGATGATACAGCGAAGGACGCTCCTTTTGGCAGCCGAGCTGGGTGTTGGCGGCACCCAGGGCTGAATGCTCGGCCAGCGCCTGCTTGAAGACCGCAAAACCGCGCGGGTCTTTGGCTTCGAACTGCACGCGGGTTGGGCCGTAGGCATAACGCGAAGCAAATGCGGCCATTCCATCGGCCCGCAGCGCCGCCACTACGGCGTCGGCTTCAGCGCGAAACTGCTCGCGCATATTCAGCTCGGCGCCATAACCACAGCCGGCGATGCACAACGATAAGGCCCGAGACGGATGGCGAAGGCCGAAGTGCAGTGTAGCGAATCCACCCATTGAGAGTCCGCAGACATGCGCCTTTTGGATACCAAGATGATCAAGCACCGCTAGAATGTCGTCGGCGGCGCGGTTCTGGCTGTAGGACGCCGGATCCTCCGGCACGTCCGATGGCGGATAGCCGCGCGCGGCATAGGTGATGGCCCGGTAGCGCCGGCCAAAATGCTGAAGCTGTTGTTCCCAGCTGCGATGATCGCCGGCGAATTCATGGACGAAGATGATTGGCGATCCGCTTCCGGTTTCTTCATAGTATAGCTTTACGCTGTCATCGGTGGTGGCAAAAGCCATGGTCAGCTCCGGTTTCAGCCGTTGATTGTCAGATGTTCACTACATTACGCAACGGATATCATCCTGTTAGCGCGCGCCGTAGGGAACGAGAAATTACTGATGCGCCCGCTCGGCGTCGGCGGTGGCGGTGGCCATGTATTTCGAATAGAAATAAGCAACCCGCTCGCGCCACATCCCGACGAACGCCTCTGATGTCAGCTTATCCACCGATTTCCACGTGTCTTTGACGGCCGGGAGGGTATTCCCCCAGATCGCCCGTCTGCACCATTTTTCGCCTTTCTCCCTGCCTTCGCCGGTTGCACACATCGATTTCCAGGCGACTCGATTGGGTTGGCTGATGTGCTCGGCGGCGCCTTCCCAGCCCTGTTGATGGATCAAGTAAAGATCGCTCAAGGTCGGCTTCCTGTGCGTCACCCACTCGAACAGAATGCCTTCGGTAATGACCTTGTAGGCCGCCGCAACCGCATTGTCGCGGGGATCAAGAATCTCCCCGGAACCAAATTTGCTGAACTCATATTTGCTCAGCTGGAACAGGCCGACATACGATCCGGTGCGTTGCTTGGGGTCGAAACCGGACTCGATCTTGGCAACCGCTTTCATGAAATTGAAATCCAGACCGAAAGCGTCGGAAGCGCGCTTGATCTCCTCGACCGGCGTTCCGACCGGAGTGTCCTTGAGCGAACGCAAGACGATAGCCGCCGGCTTCTCGGCAGGCGGCAGTTCGGACCAGACATAATAAATGAGATACTGGAAATCCTTCGTCACCGGCGCCGGGTTGGAGGCATCGCCGGATGCATTGCGCGTTGTCGGCGCCGGTTGAGCGGCATCAAGGTGGCCCGATTCCACCGGTTTTGTCTCGATAGGACCGTCGTCGATTTCGGCCGGGACCATCAACGGCGGTCGGGAAACCGTCGCGGGCACTGAGCCGAGCGCGCTTCCCGGTTCGGGAGATGCTTCCGGCACGGCGGCGGAAAGCGCAGGCGCATCGGGCGTCTCGGCGCTAACAGCCGTTTCCGGCATTGCGTGCGGCACGGTCACGCTTGGCGTGTTTCCGCCAACCAGATAGATCATCCCCGTGAATGTTACGGCACCCACGACGCAGGCAGCCTGCAAAGCTTTCATTGCCCCCAACTCCGCGACATGGTCCCCGAGAGAACGCTACACGCATGTTCGCCGTAGTCCAAGGCCAGTCCGCCACGCCCGGGGTTTTTTAGTGGAATATCCTAACGCGAGACGACGAACGACTTGGCCCCGACACTCCGCTGCGATGCTCGCACTCGCGGATAAAGTCATCGCGTAACCCGCCACTTCGCCTTTGGGTCAAGAACCGACATCCGCGCTAGGCCGAGCGCGGTCAGGAAATCGCGTCGCCTCATGTCCCGTTCCTAAGCCAACAGACAGGCCGTTGCCGATCACAAGCTAGCACAGATACGAACTTTAGCGCCGGAATTGACAGCCTTCCCGTTCATCCCATGTCCCAGTTGGGTCAAAAGCGGACTTGGCGGAGAGCCCACCCATGTCCGCCTTAACCCGATGATTAGTCTGTCAAGGATCGCCTAGCTGTAAATCGGGAATACAGCGGTTCGAACTAGACTCCCACCCTGGCGACGCAGTGCTGATCGCACCCGTCTCCGCCTGAATTCCCTGCTAACAGGGAATTTTACAGGGAATTTTGCGATTCCTGGGGCGCTGAAGATCGATTCCGTAGCAAGAAACTGCTGTTCCGCAGTGGCTTCTCGGAAAATTCCCTACGCAAATTAACAGGGAAAATATTTCGATGAACAGGGATTTTTTTAGCAGGAACAGGGATTTTCACCTGTAATTTTTCCTCGCTATCGCGGACCAAGAGGCGCGGCCTTTGTCGGCCCTCGCATTCACGACAGGAGGCCGATCGTGGACGGAAACATATTTAGCAGCAAGGGTAGCCGTTCAGGGCTACGACCGCGCCGCCGGTATCGTTAGTAGCTGGGCAAATTGATCGTCGCTAATCTCGGTCTGGGCGACCAAGACGCTACACTGAAGATGATTGATCAAGTAGTTGTCCGTGGACCCGAACAACCACCGTGCCAGCGGACCCTGCGACCGATGACCCACTACCACGAGGTTGGCGTCGATCTCGCGAGCAACCTCAGTGATGACGTGGCCGGCATCTCCCATACCCAGCCGCGCCGTCGGCGAGAAGCCCATGGCCTTAAGCCGCTCCACGCCCTCCGCGAGAATGTTCTTATAGTTGGAGATCTGATCGTCCACCGGGAGGACAAAACCTCCCTCCATCACTACGGAGCCCGAGGAAAGCTCTACAACAGCCAGCAGAAAGACCTCGGCCCGGCAGAGTCGTGCAAGCTTCGCACCGCGACGATGCACCGTCATGGCAAGCCACAAAATCGGAAAGACCCTAGCGCTTTGAGTGGGCGTTAGTTTGTCTCGCCGAAAACTATTTCTCCAGCGTAAATCCGACTTTCAATGTGACCTGATAATGGCGAACGGAGCCATTTTCGATGTGGCCTCTCGTTTGCATGACTTCGAACCATTTCATATCGCGAATGGTCTTTGATGCACGGGTCACCGCATTCTGTATCGCATCTTCGATACTTTTTTCGGATGACCCTACGAGTTCCAAAATTTTATAAACATGATCTCTCATTTCAGTGATATCCGGCATGGGGATTCTCCATTGTAACTTCAGTGGCCTGCTGTCACGGCAGCAGGTCGAGCGCTTTAGTGGTCTTGAAGTTGGCTGCCCGAAAGCATTAGCGCGCCGTTCCAGTTGTCGTTCCTGAGGGGCTGCCAGCTGGAGGCGGGGCCTGATTTACTATGGTTGATTCCGGCATTCCGATCGGTCCAGGATTGCCTGCCACATGAGTCCCACTCCCCAATCCCCATACGAAAAACGCGAATGCGAGGATAAATACAGCGACCATTGCGACTAACGTTCCTCCACCTGCCTTGCCTTCGCTATCGTTTTTCGGCACGCGGTTCGCTTTCATTTCGGCGATTAAGCCAAGTTGGCAGGCATCACAAACTTGAAGTCGCAAGACTTGATAGTACAG
>NZ_SSMW01000108.1 GCF_004799405.1 Bradyrhizobium sp. | reverse complement strand
TGGCATGAACGTCGGACCGAAAGGAGTAGGCGAAATCTTCTGATACGCGCATTCGATACCGCGGCCGTTGTCGCCGCCAAGGATTCTACCAAGGGACGCGATATCGCGTCAGAACTCGGAGCTACAAATGACCAAGAAACCAAACATTCTGTTTTTTCACGTAGACAATCTCGGTATGGGAGAACTGGGTTGCTACGGCGGCGGCATCCTGCGCGGCGCCGATACCAAGCGCATGGACAAGTTTGCAAAGGAAGGCGCCAAGCTCACGCACTACGTCGTCGAGCCGCAATGCACGCCGACCCGTTCGGCGCTGATGACCGGGCGTTTTCCGATCCGGTCCGGCAACCACACCATTGCGCTCGGCGGCAACGGCGGCGGCATCGTCAAGTGGGAGCGAACCATCGGGTCGATCTTGTCCGAAGCCGGTTACGCAACCGCGATCTACGGCAAGTGGCACATCGGCGCCGAAGACGGGCGCTTCCCGACCGATCACGGCTTTGACGAGTGGTATGGCCCACTCCGTACCTATGACGAATGCATGTGGCTCACGGATCCTCACTATGTTCCTGAGCGCGACGGCTTCTCGCATATGCATGAAGGCGTCAAGGGCAAAGGGGCGTGGCCGCTTCTCGATGAGCAGCTCACCATGGAGACCAAGAAAACCTGCGACCTGGAGTACCAGAAGCGCGCCCTAAAATTCATGGAGAAGTCAGTTGCGGCAGACAAGCCGTTCTACTGCTACTTCAATCACTCGCTGATGCATTTCCCGATGACCGCGCGTGACGAGTTTGTCGGCAAAAGCGACAACGGCGAATGGGGCGATTGTCTCCTGATGCTCGATCATGACTTCGGCGTGCTGGTCGACAAGCTGGACGAACTCGGCGTCGCCGACAACACCATCGTCGTCATGTGCGGCGACAACGGCGCCGAGGATCATCTTGCCGGCCGCGGCACCGGCGGATTCTTCGACGGTTCGTATTTCAGCTCGGCCGAAGGCGGCATCCGCACACCCCTTCTGATCCGTTGGCCGGGCCACATCCCGCCGGGAACCGAAAGCAACGAAATGGTTCATGTCACCGACATGTTCACGACGTTGCTGCAATTCGCCGGCTGCAAGCCTCCGAGCGACCGGCTGATCGACGGCGTCGATCAGAGCGCGTTCTTTCTCGGCAAGCAGGAAACCTCCAGCCGCGAGTCCTGCATCGTCTGGCTCAAGGACGAATTGCATGCGGTCAAATGGAAGGACTTCAAGATCAACTTCAAGCGCCAGCAGCACTTCCACGATCCTGAACTGCCGCTCGGCTTCGCCCGCATCACGCACCTGAAGGAAGACCCCAAGGAGCGGGAAGCAGTCAACCAGCGGTACGTCCGCTGGTGGGTGATGCAGCACGCGCAACGCATCATCAGGGATTTCGAGAACAGCACCAAGAAGGAAGAGCTGATCCCGCCGGGATCGCCGCTCGACTTCGTTCCGAAGACCTTCGCGGCATCCTAGCCCGATGTTTGCGCAGCCGGTACATGCGCGAGAGCCGCAGGGTCTCGCGCCTGACACAGACCGGGAATCCATGATCTGGATTCCCGGCAGCGATTTCGTCATGGGCTCGGACAAGTTCTACCGCGAGGAGCGGCCGGCGCGCCGTGAAACGGTCGGTGGTTTCTGGATCGACCTGAATCCCGTAACCAATGCCGAGTTTGGTAACTTTGTCGCGGCGACGGGGTATGTCACCGCATCGGAGCGGACGCCCGATCCGGCGATGTATCCGGACGCCGATCCCTCGTTTCTGGTGCCGGGGTCGCTGGTCTTCACCAAGCCGCCGGGTCCGGTCGACTTGCGCGATTACCGCGCGTGGTGGGCCTATGTCCCCGGCGCCAACTGGCGGCATCCCGAAGGACCTGACAGCACCATCGACGACAGATGGGACCATCCGGTCGTTCACGTCGCTTTCGAGGACGTCATGGCCTATGCCGATTGGGCCGGCAAGGAACTTCCGACCGAAGCCGAATGGGAATTCGCCGCCCGCGGCGGACTGGAAGACGCGACCTACGCATGGGGCGAGGAATTTGCGCCGGGCGGCCAGGCGATGGCGAACACCTGGCAGGGGCGTTTTCCCTGGGAGAACCTCGCCGGCGACGGGTACGAAAGCACTTCGCCGGTCGGTGCATTCCCGGCCAATGGCTATGGCCTGCGCGACATGATCGGCAATGTCTGGGAGTGGACGGCAAGCGCCTACAGCCTGCCGCACGCCGGCATCGGCAAACCATCCTGTTGCCAGCCAAGGCCGAGCGATGATCGCGCGGCGAACCGTGTGGTGAAGGGCGGCTCGCATCTGTGCGCGCCCAACTATTGCCTGCGTTACCGGCCGGCGGCGCGTCAAAGCCAGCCGCTCGATACCTCGACCACGCATATCGGTTTTCGCTGCGTTCGGCGCGCGCCGGCTCCAGCGATCTAGAATTTCAGGGCAAATTCCTCCATGACAATCGCCATCGCTTCATCACAGGCGCAATTCGAGGACACGCCGTCCATCGCCGCCGTGCTCAGCTCGCCGAATTTCCTGGTTCGCGAAACGCTGGCCGGGCTCGTCACCGCGCTGGCTTTGATCCCCGAAGTCATCTCGTTCTCTTTCATCTCAGGGGTCGATCCCAAGACCGCCCTGGTCGCGTCGATCGTGTTGGGCCTCGTGATGTCGGTGCTCGGCGGGCGGCCCGCCATGGTGACGGCGGCGGCCGGCTCCATCGCGCTTGTGATCGGTCCGATGGTCAGGCTTCACGGCGTCGGCTACATCCTCCCGACCATTATTCTCGCCGGCGCGGTCCAGATCGCCTTTGGCGCGGCCGGGCTCGCAAGGCTGATGCGTTTCGTTCCGCGCTCGGTCATGATCGGTTTCGTGAACGCGCTCGGGATCCTGATCTTCTCCGCCCAAGTTCCCCACATCCTCAACGTTCCCTGGCTGGTCTATCCGCTGTTCGTGCTCTCCATAGCCATCATCCTGGTCGTGCCGCGCTTTACCCTGGCGATACCGGCGCCGCTGATCGCGATCGTCATCGTTACGGCGATCGTTATGATCGGGAATCTGACGGTGCCCAACGTCGGGGGCCAGGGTTCAATGGCGCCGGGACTTCCCGGCATCACTCCGTTTCTGGTCCCGCTCGATCTGGAAACCCTGCAGATCGTCTGGCCGACCGCGCTCAGTGTCGGATTCGTGGGACTGTTGGAAACATTGCTGACAGCAAAGCTGGTCGACGATCTGACGGATACGCGGTCGCATAAAGGCCGCGAATCCTGGGCGCTCGGCGTAGCCAACATCGTCGCGGGCTTCTACGGCGGCATCGCCGGATGCGCCATGATCGGGCAGACCGTGGTCAACGTCAAAATCGGCCGGGCGCGTACCCGCGTGTCGACGGCGATCGCAGCGCTGGTGCTGCTGCTGCTGGTGACCGGCCTCAGCGGCCTGATGGCGCAGATACCGATGGTGGCGCTGGCCGCCGTGATGATGATTGTCGCGATCAAAACCGTGAACTGGCACAGCGTATCGCCTGCAACGCTCAAGCGGATGCCGGTTCCGGAAACGACAGTCATGGCCGTCACCGTGGCCGTTACGGTTGCCACCGGCAACCTCGCGCTTGGCGTCGCCGCCGGCGTCCTGCTGGCGATGGTGTTGTTCGCGCGGCGGGTCGCGCATGTCATTCGTGCCGAGCGCAGCGTCAGCCTTGACGGGCTTTCGGTTCGCTACGATGTCTACGGACCTTTGTTCTTTGGCAGCAGCAACGATCTGGTGGAGCGCTTCTCCTACGGCGTCGATCCCAAGTCGGTCTCCATCGATCTTACCCATTCCCAGATCTGGGATGCGTCGAGCGTCGCGGCGCTGGATTCGATCGAGACCAAGTATCTCGAGCACGGCGCGACTGTGAGGTTCATCGGGCTTGACCAGCGCAGCTCCGCATTTCACGGACGCTTGACGGGCCAGCTTGCGGGCTGAGGATCGGGTTTTGCACCATGGCAATGAAGCATTTTCGCAGATTTTTCCAAACCGCGTTCACACAATTTTGGCAACGCATCGTGAAGGCGCCACGCCTGGCCGGCCGCTACCGCCCCGAACTCCATTACATGCGCGGGCCGGGTCCAAAATCCCTTGGCCAAAAGCGCCTTGAGATTGCCAACAGCGACAAGAGATAGGGTTATTGGGGGACGAATGGACGAATTGCACCGTACGCGTTGTCAGCAACGCGCAAAATCTCGCTACCGGCAAGTAACAACGACGAGCTGAAGTGTCTATCGGATGCGCGCGCACTCTCTGCGCGGCGAGCGGCGATTTTCTTGGAATAAGTCGGCTCGATATTCTCACGATTTGAGAACAGGATGAGGAGAGGCAACGATCATCATCGTTCTAGCGATGGCTGGGTTTTTCCGCCGGGGCGAATCAACATAGCAGCAATCGCCGCTGCTACCGAACATATGACTGCGCCCATCGCTGCAGCTATACCAAAAGCTGAAAGCAAGGCGGGTCCGGATGACGCTATCACAGGTCCTATAAGGGCTGTAGCAACCAATCCGCCAGTACGCGCTACTGCGCTGTTCAGCCCGGATGCCGCGCCCGTGTGGCGGCTGTCGACGGACATCAACACCGCTGTCGTGAGGGGGGCGACCGCGCCAGCCATTCCCAATGCGATCACGACCATCGCCGGAAACACCCCAAGCCAATAGCTTGTGTCCGATCCGATCCGCAGCAACAGCATACAACCGGCCGCGACGATGAGCGGCCCTCCAATCAACAGCGATCGTGGACCTACCTTGGCCGCCAGCGCACCGGCAGCAGGCGATGTCACGGCGATGACCAGCGGCAGGGGCAGCAGCGCAGCGCCGGCCTGCGTCGCGGCGTAGCCATCAGCTTGAATCAGCACATAGGGCATAAGCACGAAAAAGCCGCCGAGAGCGCCGTACAGCAGAAGTGTCAAGAGCGTGAGGCCGACGAAGCTTGCGGATCCGAACAACGAGAGCGGCATCATTGCCCTATCGCCCAGCCGTCGCTCCGCAGACAGGAACAGAAGCGAGAAAATCAAACCCGTTCCGAGGACGACGAAGGTGGCAGGCGACCAGCTCCGACCAGATCCTTCGGTTAACGCCCAGGTCGAAAGGCCCAAAGCAGCCGTAACCAGCGCTCCACCCAACCAGTCGAGACCGGCGGCTGCATCGTTGACGTCCCTGTCGATGTAGCGCGACGCGAGCGCGATCGTTGCCAAGGATAGCGGAACGTTGATCAGAAAGACGAAGCGCCAACTGCCGGCATCGATTAGCCAGCCGCCAAGGACGGGTCCGATCGCGCCCGCGGCGGCTCCAGCCGCCGCCCATATGCCGATCGCGCGGCCTTTCGCCTCTCCAAAGAAACTCTGGCCCAGGATCGCGAGACTGTTTGGCATCAGCATCGCGGCGCTCGCACCCTGCACGAAGCGAGCAATCAGTAACAGGACAAGAGTTGGCGCCGCCGCGCAAGCCAGAGAAGCAAGACCGAACAGCAGAACGCCCGCGATCAAGAGACGGCGGCGGCCGTACCGGTCCCCGGCTGCTCCTCCCAGCAAAAGTAGCGCGCTCAAGGGAAGCAAATAGGCATTGACGACCCATTGCAGGCCGGTGGCGTCCGCATGAAAGCTCCGACCGATCGCCGGTAGCCCAACATTCACGACCGAACCGTCGATGAACGCCAAGCTCAATGCCAGGATCGTCGTCGCGATAACGAGGTGAGGGTACGTGGGCGAACGCGTTCCTGCGGTTGTTCGCGCGGTCGCGGCGTCGCAGGAAATGTGAAGGGCGTTGCTTATTTGCAAGTCAATGTAGGCTCGCATCCTAGCAGGCGGAACTGTCCACGCTCTGCGGGACCGAAAAATCGACATTTTGACCCTACGTCGAAACGCCGCGTTCCCTGACCGCAATCTAGCAACCGCAAGCGAAATTACCGTCCGACTAGATGCCGGGAATACCAGGATCGAACATCAAGACACTCTCAACCCATTTCGCCAACCGAAGCACAACGTAATCCTCCCGATACAAACCGATGACCTGGAGGCCCAGAGGGAGGCCGTTTTTGCCAAATCCTGATGGCAGCGACACCGCTGGCACGCCAAGCAAGGTCCACGATGCACAATATGCCGCATCGCCGGTAAAGCTCAGGCCCTCCGGCGCTTCACCAAACGCCGGCAGGGTCAGCACGGCGTCGAAGCCGGAAAGCTCTACGGTGAAAGCGGATCTTAGCTTTTCCTGAAGCGCTTTGGCGGTAAGATACGCGTAGGCGGCGGTGGCCCTTCCAGCCTGAACCAGCGATTTCAGGTGATCGCTGGTGCGATGGGGGTAATTTGCAACGAGCTCGCCAAAAATCACCGCGGCCTCGTAGGCGAGGCGAAAGTAGACAAGGTATGGCAACGTCTCGCAGGATTCTCCGTTGCTAAAGAGGGATCGGTCGATGGGTGGAATTCTGGAGGGGGTGCGGGTGCTCGATTTCGGGCGCTATATCGCAGGGCCCTATTGCGCGACATTGCTTGCGGAATTCGGCGCGGAGGTGATCCGTGTGGAGAAACGCGGCGGCAGCGAAGATCGTTTCGTAGCCCCGGTGGGCGAGGACGGCGAAGGTGCGCTGTTCCTGCAGATCAATCGCAACAAGAAATGCATCACCCTCGACCCGATGAAGGCTGAAGGGCAAGAGGTACTACGACGACTGGTCGCGAGATCGGACGTGGTGGTCGCCAATCTGCCGCCGCAGACGCTGCAAGCGATGAAGCTCGATTATGAAACGCTGAAGGCGATCAAGTCGGAGATTATTCTCACGACCGCGACCGCATTTGGCGGACCGGGGCCGTGGTCGGATCGCGTCGGCTTCGACGGGGTCGGGCAGGTCATGTCGGGCGCGGTCTATATGACAGGCGCGGGTGATCCGCCTTATCGCGCGGCCGTGAACTGGGTCGACTTCGGGACTGCGCTGCATTGCGCCTTCGGGACCCTCGCCGCTTTGATCGAGCGAGGCAAGTCCGGCCGCGGGCAGATCGTCGAAGGCGCGCTGCTGGCTACCGCGCTCTCCTTCACCAACGCGACCCTGATCGAGCAGGCGGTGATCGGGGTCAATCGCGTTCCGACCGGGAATCTTGGACAGACAGCGGCGCCTGCCGATATTTATCGCACTAGGGACGGTTGGGTGCTTTGCCAGGTTACGGGACACCCGCTGTTCGTTCGCTGGGCGAGGCTGATGGGCGAAGAAGATCGCTGGCTGAAGGACCCGCGTTTCTCCAGTGACCTTAAGCGGGGCGAGAACGGTCCGCTGATCAGTCAGCGGATGGCGCGGTGGTGCGCCGAGCGTACTACACAGGATGCCGTCGATACCCTCGGAACAGCACAAATACCGGCTGGACCCGTATTGAGCCCACAGCAAGCGCTGGATCACCCTCACATTCGGGCCGCGGGCTTTATGACCAGTGTGGACTATCCGGGTTTGCCGAGCCCGGCGCCCCTTGCACGCGCCGCGGTGAGGCTTTCGCTGACCCCGGGCGAAATCGTTAGCCGACCGCCGACGCTCGGCGAGCACACGGAGCTTGTGCTGGGAGAACTCGGTTACGATGCAGCAACAATCGCGGCGCTGCGGGAAAATGGAACGATTTAAGGCAGATGTCGACCTGCGCCGCGCCATCGGCCGATTTCCCTGTTACCCCTCAGGAATTCCCTGTTATCGAGATTGATTTCCCTGTTACTTTTTTCAAGGAATTGCCTGGTCTGCATCTCACCGGACGAAGAAGCAGAACACGCGATTGAACACGCGGCGATCCTCGAACAGGCGCATGCCGGCGCTGAGCGAACGATTGAGGATGAAATAGATGGCAAGCAAGAGCGTATAGACCTCAACAGGCGCAACGAGCAGGCGGTTGTTGATCTGCCGTCCGATCTCCGTGACCTCGGCGAGCCCGATGAGGAACGCGAGCGAAGTGTTCTTCAACAGCGTGATGTAGCGGCTGGTCATTGCCGGCACCGTGTTGAAGGCGGCGATCGGCAGCATAACGTAGAGCGCCTGCTGCAGCCCCGACATGCCGATGGCGCGCGCAGCCTCGATCTGCCCGATCGAGACTGAAAGCAAGCCGCTGCGCACCACTTCGGCGATATAGGCGGCGTTGAAGAGCACCATGGCGACGAGCACGCTGGTGAATTTCGACGGCGTCACGCCGAAATAAGGCGGCGCGAAATAGGCCCAGAAGATGAGGACAAGGAGCGGGATGTTGCGCAGGAATTCGACGTAACCGGCGGCAGCGTAGCGCAGCGGCTTTGGTCCGGTGAAGCGCAGATAACCGATGAGGAAGCCGAGCAGCGTCGAGCCGATAATGCCAATAACGGTGAGGACAAGCGTGAGCGCGACGCCGCCGAGCGCGTCGGGAAAATCGCCGATGAGGAGGCGGCGGATATTGTTCTCGGTGAAGACGAGCTGCCAGTTCATGCGGGCGCCCGCCGATGCCGCGAGAGGAAGCGCTGCAGGAGATGGCCTAAGCCCGCGATCGAAACACAGAGCACCAAATAAAAGCCGGTGATCGCGGTCAGCGCCTCGACGCCGTGGAAGCTTACATAGTCGATAGTGCGGGCTTCGTAAGTGATCTCGGTGACGCCGATGGCGAGCGCCAGCGACGTGTTCTTGGTAAGACTCACCGCCTCCGAGATCAGCATCGGCGCGATGATGCGCAGCAGCTGCGGGAAAAGAATCGAGCACATCGTGGTTGGGAACGAGAGCCCGATCGCCTGCGCCGCTTCGTATTGTCCGCGCGGGATGGCGTTCAATCCGGCGCGTACGATCTCGGCGATGAATGCGGAATGATAGATGCCGAGCGCGAAGATGGCGGCGGCGAATTCGAAACCGTAGTCGCGCAGGAACAGGATCGCGCCAGGAGGCAGAATAACGGTCGCGGAGAAATACCAGAACAGGATCTGCACGAGCGGCGGCGTGTTGCGACAGAATTCGACATAGAGCCAGCAAACCAGCTTGAGCGGCGGAAAGCCCGACCAGCGCAAGACGCCGAAGAGGAAACCCAGGATGAGCGCGAGCGTCAGCGCCAGCGCGGCTAGTTGCAGCGTGACGCGCGCGCCTTGCAGCAGCAGCACTCCGCTGGGGCCGAGCAGAATCGACCAGTCAAGCTGCATGGGCAAGACTCATGAAAGTTCGCATTGCCACGGAAGCGCGACTCGGGAAGCGGGCTCCCTCACCCCGCGACGGCGGGGGAGAGGGATAGGGAGAGGCTTGTGGTAAACGAACGCGCATCAATCCCATACTTCCATCTTGAAGCCGATCTCCTCCTTGGTGAGCTTGAGCGCGCTGGTCGGCCCGACCCAACGGTCAAAGATCCGATCCCAGTTGCCGTCCTTCCACATGTCCTGCAGCGCAAAGTTGATGGCATCGCGCCATTTCGAGTCGTTCTCGCGCACGCCGATCGCGTAATCGCCGCCGCCAAGCGAGTCACCAATGATCACATAGTCATCGGGCTTGGGTGAATTGGCACGCAGCCCGGCGAGGATTATGACATCGGCGACTACCGCGTCGACAAGGCCGCGCTGCATGGCGAGAAAGGCCTCGGGGTAGCCTTCGAAGGTCTGGCCGACGGCCTTGGGCTGCGCCTTGGCGAGGTTCTGCAGGGCGAGCGCGCCCGCTGTGGTGCCCGCGCGCTTGCCCGCCATGTCGGCAAGCGACTTGATGCTGCTATCCTTCTTCACCATCAGCTTCTGTCCGGTCCAGAAATAGCCGACGGAAAAATCGATCACCTTGTCGCGCTCGCGATAATGCGTAATCGTCGCGGCGATGAGATCGATGCGCCCCTGCTGCAGGAGCGGAATGCGGGTCGCGGCGGTGACCGGCGCGAGCTCGCTCTCGACGCCGAGCCGCCTGGCGAGCTCGACGGCGATGTCGACATCGAAGCCGACGATCCGGCCTTTTTCATCGACACTGCCAAAACCCGGCACGTCCTGACGGACGCCGGCGCGCAGAACCCCGCGTTTCTTCACCTCGTCGAGTGCGGTCGTGCCGCAGGGCGCCTGGGCCTGCGCGGGCGGCAGCGACACCGCCATGGCGGCGGCGGAGACGCCGAGCAGACCCAGGAAGGTCCGCTTGCGCATGCTTATGTTGTTGTTTGAAGTCATCGTCATTCTCCAGTGATGGATAGCCGTTGCCGCAATACCGTGCCGACGAAGCGTTGCGCCTGCGCGCTGCGCGGCGCGCGAAAAAAATCTTCCGGCGCCGCGGTCTCGACGATGTCGCCCTGATGCATGAAGGCGACACGATCGGCCACCTCGCGTGCGAAATTCATCTCATGGCTGACGATGATCATGGTCATGCCGGCTTGCGCGAGCTTACCCATGACGTCGAGCACCTCGTTGACCATTTCCGGATCGAGCGCCGAGGTCGGCTCGTCGAACAACATTAGTGAGGGCTGCATGGCAAGAGCACGCGCGATCGCCACGCGTTGCTGCTGTCCGCCGGAAAGGAAGTCGGGGAAACTGTCGGCCTTGTCGGAGAGGTCGACGCGGGCGAGCAGCGTGCGCGCGATCTCGTTGGCTTCGGCGGGGCTCTTGCCGAGCACCTTGCGCGGCCCGAGCGAGACGTTCTGCGCGGCCGTGAGATGCGGAAACAGATTGAAGGACTGGAACACCATGCCGATGTGACAGCGCAACTCGCGTAAGCCGGACTTCGTCGTCGGGACCTCAGTGCCACGAAAGTGCAGGCGGCCGCCGTCGGGGGTCTCTAGGCCATTGATGCAGCGAAGCAGCGTGCTCTTGCCCGAGCCGCTCGCACCGCACACGGCGACGACCTCCCCCGGCGCGATCGACAGCGTCACCGATTTGAGAACCTCGAGCGCGCCGAAGCGCTTGTTTAAGTTCTCGATCTCGAGAAGCGGGGCCGCGCTCGCGCTCATGACGGTAGCGCCTCGAGTAGCTTCCGCGTGCCGGCGAGAATTCCGGGCAGTGGTCCAACGAGATTGATGCGGATATGGCCTTGCCCGGCAGCACCGAAGGCGTCTCCGGACGTGACCGCAACGCCGGCTTGCGCGAGGAGATGCCTGGTCAGCGCCGCGCCACCAAGACCGGTGCGCGAGATGTCGGGGAACAGGTAGAACGTCCCCTCCGGCACGCGGGTCATCAGGCGCGGCTCGGTCTCAAGCAAAGCGAGACATGCGTCGCGCTTCTCCTGATAAGCGCGGCGCAGGAGCGGCGCCCAGTCAAACTCTTTCTGCAGCGCAGCGTAGGCGAGCTTCTGCGAGGCAAGCGCCACTGAGGTGATGATCTGCTGCGTAGCGTTGGCGACAAGTCGCGCCACCGCTTCAGGCGCGACGAGCATGCCGATGCGCGCGCTCGGCAGCGCGAAGGCCTTTGAGAAGCTGTAGAGCAGGATCGTCTGCTCGCGAACGACATCGAACGCACCCGGACTGAGATGCCGGCGCCCGTCGAAAACGAAGAGGTCGAAGCTTTCGTCGCAAATGAGCCAGAGGTCCTGCGCGCGCACGAGCGCGACGAGCGCGGAAAGCTCAGCTTCGCTGAATACGCGGCCGGTCGGATTGTGCGGCGTGTTGATGAGCAAGGCGCGGGTACGTGGCGTCAGCGCGGTGCGGATTGCGGCGACGTCGAGCACGTCCTCGGGGCCGAGCGGCACCGGCACGGCCCTTCCGCCGGCAAGCCCGACCGAAGGCGCGTAGGTCACCCAGCAGGGGTCGATTATGATCACCTCGTCGCCAGGCTCGATCAGCGCCAGTAGCGCAAAATAGACGCCCTGCTTAGCCCCGACGGTGACGACCATCTCGCTTTCGCCGGAACGGACCACATCGTGCACGCGGGCGAGTCGCTGCGCAAAGGCTTGGCGCAGCGGCAGTTCGCCGCGCGGATCACCAAGCCTGTTCTCATCAGCGGTGATTGCCGCGATATCGGCGAAGGCGACGGGGGCGGCTGGGTCGGGTGCGCCACCCGATAGATCAAAGATGGCGCGCCCCTGCGCACGCTGCGCCTTGACCTGTTCGCCGACGGCGAGCGTGCCCGAAGGCGGCAGCGCGGTGAGCCGCGCGGACAGCGCGCGGGCGGCGACTGGTTCATTGGTCGACATGACTAGCGGTGCCAATGGGCTACCCCTTCTTGCAAGACCGTAGCGGCTCCCACATTGCCGACCTCATCCTAAGAAGCCGTCTGCGGGAGTGAGTCTCGAAGCATGGCCCGCGTCCTTGAGCCTCATGGTTCGAGACGCACGCTTCGCGATGCTCCTCAACATGAGGAGAGAGCTTGTACGCGTCGCTCACTCTCGTTGGTTTGCCATCTCACTTCTCATATTTGCGCAGCGCCTTCGCATAGACTTCGACTGCGCGCGCGAGATTGGCAGTGATGTGCTCGATGGTGAGGTTGCGTGCCAATTTGAAATCGCGCTTGCACAGCGCCTGGGTGATCCGCGCATGATAATCGTAATCGCCGCGGCCGGAGAAATCGGAAGAGAGCAGCGCGTAGCGGATCGACAGCGACATGGCGTTGACCTGGTGCATGATCGTGCGCAATACGCTGCTTTCGGTCGAGTCGATCATCAGCTGATGGAAGTCGACATTGGCGGCGAAGTATTTCTCGATGTCGCCGCGCTTGGCGTAAAAACACATCACTTCGTTGGCGCGTTCGAGCGCATCGGTCAGCACGCCGACGTCCTTGTCGGCTAGCGCGTCGATGACCTCTCCCTCGAGCTGCGCGCGCAGGCGATAGAGCTGGCGCAGGTCGTCGGGCGTGTAGGCTTTCACCTTGAAGCCGCGCCGCGGCACGTGAACCACAAGCCCCTGCTGCTCGAGGATGCGCAAGGCTTCACGCACCGGCCCGCGACTTGCCCCGAACTCGGCGGCAAGCTCGACCTCGCGCAGGCTCGATTCCGGCGGATAACGCCAGCGGATGATCCCGGCCTTGATGCGGTCGGCGAGGTAATAGGGAATCGTATGCGGCAGGCCTTCGGCGGCGTCGAGTGGAGATGCAAAAGCGAGGGTCATCCCTGATTCCGCTGTTCCGCTGCGGCCTTCGTTCGAGCCGCCCGCCTCTGGCGGGCTTCTCGGGATGAAGGTCTTCAGCTTGGGCCGCCCCCGGAGGTATCCCTCAGCGACGGATTGTAGACAATTTACATTTGACAAAACTCGGCTACAATAGGTCACAGGTCAAGGAAAAAATGAGCCGGAGAGAGCGCAATGGATACCCACGCGGCGAAGGAGATTGTTGAGAAATGGATGATCCCGACTCCGGCCGGGGCCTACATGGCAGGGCTGGAGAATCGTCCGATCATGGCGCGGGCCGAGGGTATCGAGGTCATCGACACCACGGGCAAGCGCTACCTGGATTTCGGCTCCGGACAGATGGCGGCGGCGCTCGGTCACAACCATCCGCGCTTCGTCGCCTCGGTGAAGAAGAGCCTCGAGACGATCAGCCACTCGACCAAGACCTTCCTCAATGTCGACCGCCTAGAGCTGCACAAGAGACTCGGCGAGATTCTCACCCCGCCGCTGCAGAAGTCCCTGTTCCTCGTGTCCGGCAGCGATGCCATCGAGGCCGCGATCGACCTCGCGCGCAAGGCGACTGGCGGCGTCGATGTGCTGGCGCTCGACATGGCGCTGCACGGCTCGACCTCGTTCGTCACCCGCTCGCTAACCTTCGGCTGGGGACGCGCCAAACATAAATTGGCCGCGCAAGGCACTTCGGCGATCTTGACGCCATACACCTATCGCAGCTCCTTCGGCGACGATCCCGATTTCGTGGAGAAATGCCTGCAGACGAGCTTCCAACTCGCGGACGCGAATTTTACCGCCAAGCCCGCTGCAGTGATCATCGAGCCGGTCCTGTCGGCCGGGGGGATCATCGTGCCGCCGCCCGGCTATATGAAGGCACTGCGCCGATACGCGCATGAGCGCGGCATGCTTTTGATCATGGATGAATCGCAGACCGGGCTCGGCAAGACCGGTAAGATGTGGGGCCATCTGCACGAGGACGTGGTGCCTGACATCATGACCGTGTCAAAGCATTTCGGGGCGGGCCTGCCGATCGCGGCAGTGACGACGAGTGCAGCGATCGCCGAGCTGGCGGTCTCGAACGGCTATTTTGCCACGCGCTCGCATGCCTGTGACCCGATCGCGTGCGCGGCGGGCGTCGCCTCGATCGACATCATCCAGGAAGAGAAGCTCGTCGAGCGCGCCGCGGCGATCGGCATCCGCATGCGCGCGGCGCTCGCGGACATGGCGCAGGAGATCGAGGCGATCGGCGAGATCCGCGGTCGCGGTGTGCTCTATGGCGTCGAGCTCGTCGAGGACCGCGCGAGCAAAGCGCCGGCCAGTGCGCTGTGCCGCACCGTGGTGGCGCAATGCCAGCAGGAAGGCTTGCTGCTGCAATCGCGCGGCAGCCATGGCCGCATGAACGTCGTGCGCCTGGTGCCGCCGATGGTATCGACCGATGCCGAGATCGATCGCGGCATGGAGATCCTGCGCAAGGTGTTGCGCGCAGAGACGCGCAGAACGGCGGAGGCCGCGTAAGCCCGAAGCCGATTTCTCCCGTCCTCTTCTCATGGTGAGGACCGCTTGCGGCCGACGCGGACGTCTCCGCTCCGCCGTCACGCTGTCCGTCTGTGCGCTCGTGTCTGTACCGAAGACCTCATCCGACGATGTTTGCAGGTGAAATTCCCTGTTCCTGCCAAAAAAATCGCTGTTCCTCAAAATATTTTCCCTGTTAATTTGCGTAGGGAATTGCGCGAAAAGTCGCTGCAGCACAGCAGCTTGTTGCTAGGAAATCGGCTCGGAGAGCACCAAAATTGCAAAATTCCCTGTTAAATTCCCTGATAGCAGGGAATTTGGTTGGAGACGGGTGCGATCAGCACTGCGTCGCCAGCGTGAGCGTCGTGTTCGAACCTCCGTATTCCAATTTACAATCGGCCCGTAACGTATTGATTTCAATGGGGCACCAAACCACCAAATTTACAGTCATTGAAATGGCATTGTAAGCGTCAGACTCTTAATCATCGGGTCCCAGGTTCGAGCCCTGGTGCGCCCACCACCCAGTCTTCAGGTATCGACCTCGGTAGGTTGTCTTCGCATTTTCCCGCGCAATGGGGCCTTTTGCCCGCTTGCGCTAGTCTCAATATCCGTCTCCAGTGAGCGAAAGGTCGGATTTTGCGTCACCTGCATCGAAAATTTCCGTTCCCGCTTTAGATGGAGACGGGTTCGATGACTGAGTGGTGGGTCCCCAGTTCGAGCCCTACTGTCTCCACCAAGCACACACCGCTGATATTCCTGTTTTAGGGAGATTCCAATCAGCGATTGGGTTCGCCGGCACATCCGCCTGGATCGACGATTACGCGAACAAGCCGAGCCGGCGGGATTGTTAGGTTGTTTGCGGCCTCAGCAAAACGTAAGAAGACCATCGGGCAGATAGCCGATCGAGAGCAGCGTTGGGGCCGTTTTCGACCGTCCAGAGAGATAGCTAGTAACGTGATACCTTGGCAGCGGCTAGGGTTAGCCCGACCGAACATGCCGATTTGAGATCTAGTACCTTGACCAATCGTGAGCGCGACAACGACCGGAGACAGATTATGACCGCCGACGTTGATGTTTTTATCATAGGGGCGGGACCGGCGGGACTAACGGCGGCCTATTGTCTGACGGAGTCGTCACCGTCCGTGCAGGTGATCGAGAAAGACCCGATTTATGTCGGCGGCATCAGCCGCACCGTTCGCCACAAGAATTTCCTATTCGATGTCGGCGGACACCGGTTCTTTTCCAAGTCCAAAGAAGTTCTAGACCTGTGGCAGAACATTCTGGGATGCGACGACTTTATCAAGCGTCCGCGGCTGTCGCGTATCATTTACGGCGGCAAGTACTATGCGTATCCGCTGCGCGCATACCAGGCGCTTTCAAATCTTGGCATTCTGACGAGCGCTGCTTGCGTCCTATCTTACGCATACGCCAAGATCAGGCCCGTTGCGCCGGCGCGCACATTTCACGACTGGGTACGTAACCGTTTTGGCGAAAAACTATTCTCGATCTTCTTCAAGACGTACACCGAAAAGGTGTGGGGTCTTTCATGCGATGAAATTTCCGCCGATTGGGCCGCCCAACGCATCGGAGGAATCGACTTGCGTGTTGTTCTGCTGAACGCGCTGCGTCGCGCCATCTCAGTGCCGGGAAAGCCAAAAGCGGGCGATCCCTCGGTTAAAACGCTGATCGAACATTTTCAATATCCACGCCTAGGCCCAGGGATGATGTGGGAGGCTGCCGCCCGCAAGATTATGGATCGCGGCGGCCGGCTGGCCATGGGCCGTACTCTGCAGACTTTGCGCCACGATGCAAAATCTGGCCTCTGGACGGTTACGGCGGTCACGTCGGACGGTCAAACCGAAGCCTATACCGCGCGTCATATCGTGAGCTCGGCTCCGATAGCCGAACTCCTGAACGCGCTGGATCCGCGCCCCGCGTCGTTGCTCCAGGCAAGCGCTTTGCGCTACCGCGATTTCATAACCGTCGCGCTGGTTGTAAGAAAGCAAGATGTCTTTCCCGACAACTGGATTTACGTTCATGATCCCACGGTGAAAGTCGGCCGCGTGCAAAACTTTCGGTCCTGGTCGCCGGATATGGCACCCGCGGGCATGACCTGCCTTGGGCTGGAGTATTTCTGCTTCGAAGGCGATCGGCTGTGGCAATCTTCCGATGCGGAGCTGGTCGCACTCGCAAAGCGCGAGATTGCGCAGATCGGCCTGATCGACCCTGATGCCGTGGTTGATGCCTGCGTCGTCCGCCAGCCAAAAGCCTATCCGGTCTATGATGACGCTTACAGTGGCATTGTTGCAGTTGTGCGTGCTGAACTGGAGGCTTCGTACCCGACGCTTCATCTCGTTGGCCGAAATGGAATGCACAAGTACAACAATCAAGATCATTCGATGATGACGGCCATGCTGACGGTGCGAAATATTCAGGCCGGTGAACGCGTCTACAACGTATGGGATGTCAACGAAGATGCTGAGTATCACGAGATCGACAAAAATAGCGTCGGCGACGCTTTGCGAAGCGGGCGACTGACCCCCCGTCGCATCGATAATTTGCTGCTAAAAAATCTGCGGGCAGCCGCCGAGAGGCAACCCTGACGTCTTTGCTTCAGTGTTAGTGATTCATGACACAAAACGCTCTGCCTGATTCAAGCCGCCGCGTGGAAACGTTGCTGCTGGGGATAATTCTGGCCACGCTCGGCTTTTGCTGGATTTACCGCAAATGGTTGTTCGGCCATTTCGACGTGGTGTTCGGCAATGAGGGCGACGCGCAAGGCATGATCGTCGTCCTCGAACACTGGCATCATGTGTTTAGTGGGGCAACGCCAAACTGGCGTTCACCGCCGTTTTTTTATCCTGAACCAGGCGTGCTCGGATACACCGACACATCCATTCTCTACGCTTTGGAGTATGCGGCGTTACGCGCGTTGTCGTTCGACCCTTACGTCTCGTTCATGACCGTGCTGGCGACGCTGTCCATCCTCGGTTTCGCAGGCTTCATGCGGCTTGCCATCGTCGACTTTGAGATTAGCGGGCCAAACGCAGCCGTCGGAGCATTCCTGTTTGCGTTTGCCAACATGATGACAATGAAAATGGAACATGCGCAGAGTTATTGCGCGATGCTGCTGCCCTTTGTGATCCACATGACGGCAGCAGCCTACCGCTCTCGCGGCCGGCTTCATAGTATTGTGCTCGGGTTTGCGGCCGGCCTGCTTCTCGGTTTGATGCTGTTCAGCGCATATCTGATTTCCTGGTTTTTCGTCACCGGCATGATGCTCACGGCCGTCTTTTTGCTGATCCTATTTGGCCCTCGCCGCACGTATCTTTGGGTCCATGATTTGCTCACAACTAAACGTTACGCCGTTCTTGGTCTCGCCGCAGGCCTGGCGGTTGGACTCGCGCCGTTTTTTTACACTTACCTTCCGGTACTGCTGCAGGGCAGACGGCGCGCCTTTTCCGAGGTGAGGGAGTTTTCTCCGCGCTTTGCCGACATTGTCAACATCGGCGACATCAACTGGATGTGGACGAAGCTTTTTCGAACTCTGGGCATCTCCGATCTCACCCGGCGTCCGCGCGCCGAGGTCTCGCTGGGTTACACGCCTGGAGTGGCGGCAGTCTGCGTTCTCTTCATGATCGTCGCGTGGCGACGCTGGTGCAAGAATGCGGTCGCGCTCAGCGCGCGCGATACCGTGCTGCTGGCGATCGGTTTCACCATGATCACTTACTGGCTGTTGCAGCTTGACTACAACGGCTTCATGCCTTGGCGCATCATATGGACGATATTCCCAGGCGCAGGCGCGATCCGGACGACGTTCCGCGCTCAGATCGTGCTCAATCTGGGAGCCGCCCTCATCGTCGCCGCCGCGCTGGACGCACTTCTGCTGCAGGGCTACAACGTTGGACGAGCCAGGATCGCCGCTGCCGCGCTGGCCGTATTCCTGGTTGCGGAACAGACTGCAGATCCAGCCTCCGCTTTCTCCCGCAGCGAACAGCTTGCCTGGCAATCGCGGATCCCGGCGCCGCCCGATGGATGTCGTTACTTCTATGTTACGCCAAAGCCCACTCTGGGTGGCAGCGGTGTCTGGGGCCAGGACCAGACGGAGCCAATGATCGTGGCGGTCATGAAGCAAATTCCGACCGTCAATGGCTATTCGACATGGTCGCCCATTGGCTGGAATATACGGCATCCGGCTGACGACAGCTATCCGCAGGGTGTCCGCGACTGGGTTACGACCCGCGACCTGAAGGAAGGCATCTGCGGCCTCGATCCTCGCGGGGGACAATGGAAGATCGGGTTGCCTTGATCGCGAAAATTTCGTCTTTGGCTCGAAAAGAAAACTGTTAACCGTCGCCCCGGCCATTTTTGCGTCAGAACGGGGGGATTTTGGAACTCACTTCGCGTCTCTGGACCGCTCTCTCCTGGCGATTTGCCTGTGCCTCAAGAATTTCCGTTCGCGGCTTGAGTGCCAGAGACCGGTTCGATGACTGGGTGGTGGGCAACCAGTTTCGAGCCCTGGTGCGCCCACCGCGAGGGCCGATTTGCCCCCACGACCGGACACATCGTCAACCGGACGGCCAGTTCCGATACTAAGTGCGGGTGCGGGCAACCGCGCCGGCCACAATTTGCATGATCACGCCGACTACCCATCCGAGCATTATTGCTACTGTCCAAAACATGCGCGGATTTTCATGAAGCACAATCACGCCGACCGATCCAAAGGCCGCCAACGTAGCGAGAAATGTGCCCGCGGCAGTTAGAAATTCTGCGATATCGATCTTTCCACTGGAACCCGCCTTCGATGGCTCGCCATTTGGCTCATGAAAAGCCAGCGGCGGTGTGTCAATTCCCAGGTAGAACCCGATTGCGCCGGCAATCATCATGACGACTAAAAAAGTCTGTGAAGTGAGCGCCGCGAAGCTGGTTCCTACGTGGACGCCAACAAATAATCCGCTGGAGGCACCAGCCATCGCGAGCCCGATACGTTCCAGGACATGAGCAGCTTTTCTTACGCGGAATTGCATTGTCGTTACTCCGTGGCGCGAAGGCGTGAACCAGAGTGTTTTTCTAACAAGCGGAGGAGGTCGACTATTGTCCTAGATCAACAATCACGCCCAAGGCTGGAGAATATTTTAGCAGCGATGTCGCTTCCGGGTCAAAAGGCGAGCTGCTCGCCGCGAGCAAATAAAGTGCGCTTTGCAGGGATCGGATTTGCGGGGACCGGATAGGAGGTGCGCCACCGGATGAAATACCCGCGGCGCAGACGTAAAATCATGATCCAGGAAACGCTGTTGATGGAAAACGGCGCCCCCCGCAAGTAGACGCCGCGCGCGGGACGCCTTTAGCCGATCGAGAAGGTTAGGCGAAAACGACTTCCTCGTGGATCTGCTGATGGCCTTCACCGATGACCTGAATGGCCAGGTGAGACCTGACATCGGGTTCCAGGCAACGTAGGTCGGCGGCGAGGTACTTTGCGTACACGACCGCCTCCGAAGCCGATTCCAGTTCGCGACCGACCTCATCACGGATGGCAAGTTTGTCGCGTATGTCGAAATAGAACCGCACGGGCCTCTCCTTCTCTTGGCGACTATATGGTTCCGTCATTTTGATGCCGGTTAAAGCCGGCAATCGACCGCGAGCTGGAAACTATCAGCAGCAAACTCGGTGGAATTTGATCTCGATCAAATCGCCGGAGACGAATTAATGGCTGATGAACCCTACAACGTTCGCAGAGAATCAGCCAATGAACCAAGCTCTATCCCCGAAATCGATGTCACACGGCGAAGCCGGTTTGGCGGTGTTCTTCTCGGCGACCACATTGCTTTGCTTGATAGCGGCGGGTAAGGCCGTGGATACGGCCTTCGCATTTCATGCGACTTTGGGCGGTGCCGCCAGCCTTTGGGCGGTTTTTGCAATTTTCAACCGCTATTTCGACCGTCCGCCTTCGTTGCCTCCCCAGGAGATCAACGGCCGGCCCAACTACAACCTGGGCCCGATCAAATTCGCATCGGCGATAGCGGTATTCTGGGGGATCGCCGGATTCACGGTCGGGCTGCTGATTGCATGCCAGCTCGCTTGGCCGGCGCTTAATTTCGACCTCCAATGGACGAGTTTCGGTCGGCTGCGGCCGCTGCACACATCCGCAGTGGTGTTCGCGTTTGGCGGCAATGTGCTGCTCGCGACGTCATTTTACGTCGTTCAAAAGACCTGCAGGGTTCGTCTCGCCGGCGATCTGGCACCCTGGTTTGTTGTGCTCGGCTATAATTTTTTCATCCTCATTGCGGGTACTGGCTACCTGCTCGGGGTCACGCAATCGAAGGAATACGCCGAACCGGAGTGGTATGCCGACCTCTGGCTGACGATCGTTTGGGTAACCTATTTGTTGGTGTTCCTGGTGACTCTGATCAAGCGCAAGGAACCGCATATTTACGTCGCAAACTGGTTCTACCTCGCCTTCATCATTACGATCGCCGTGC
>NZ_SSMW01000107.1 GCF_004799405.1 Bradyrhizobium sp. | reverse complement strand
CAGCCTGTCGACCGATTTGGCGCGTGATGGCCGCCTTACCGACGCGATGACCGAACGTTTCCTGTCGCTCGGACGTTACGCCGCCTCCACCCATGCCGACGCGATCCTCTTCACCTGCTCGGCCTTCGGTCCCTGCATCGAGGCCGTCGCGCGCGAGCACGCTCCGATGCCGGTGCTCAAGCCCAGTGAAGCCATGATCGAGCAGGCTGCAGCAAAAGGCCGCAAAATCGGCTTGCTCTCGACGTTCCCGCCGACGCTCGTTTCAATGCCGCCGGAATTTCCCGACTCTGTCGAGATCGTGACGAAACTGGCGGCAGGGGCGCTGGCGGCGCTGGATCGCGGCGAGCGCGCCGAACACGATCGCCTCGTCGCAGAAGCCTCACGCGATCTGCGCGACTGCGACCTGATCGCGCTCGCGCAATACAGCATGGCGCCGGCGGCAGCGCTGGTCGCGGAGGTGTCGGGCAGGCCGGTACTGACGACCCCAGACAGCGCTGTGCTAAAGCTGAAAGAGCTACTCGCCGACGGCGGGTAAACCAGACGACCAAAACGTGCGTCGTCCCGACTCAAGGCCGGGACGACGTGGCTCCTGCAATTCAAAACAAACTTCCCTGCCCGTCATCTTCAGGTTTGCGCAGGCTCGCCTTCGTCACCGGTTTCGGCTCCTCCGCCGCTCGCTGCTCCGCCGTAATGGGGAGGATCAGTTGCGCATCGTCATTGGCGACGTGATTGACCCGCGTTGAAACCTCGTGCCAGGCGAACTCGCCTGCTTCCGGTCCGGTCAGCAACGCCATCGCCGCCTCGGCGTCGTCGGCGCGGCAATCGAGCCAGCGGTCGAAATCGCCGGGCGCAATGGTCACGGGCACGCGGGGATGCAGGCCTGCGAGATCGACGCTCGCAGCCGCCGTGACGATCGCCACGGTGTCGAGTTCCTCGCCGTTGGGGCCGACCCAGGTTTCCGCCAGCGCCGCAAGGCCGAACGGGCCGCCGTCGCGGCGATGAATGAAGTAAGGCCGCTTGCGGCTTCCCGAGACCTGCCATTCGTAATAGCCGTCGGCCGGGATCAGGCAGCGCCGCCGCCGGATCGCGTTCTTGAAGGCGGGTTTTTCCTGCACCGTTTCGCAGCGCGCATTGATCAGCAGCGCGAATTTGCGGGGGTCCTTCACCCACGCCGGGATGAAGCCCCAGCGCATCAGATGGAAATGCCTCTCACCGTTCTCGACAATGACCACCGGCACCGGCTGGGTCGGCGCGATATTGTGCCGGGGCGGCATGTTCGGCTGCTCGGCATAGCCGAACAGCCGGCGCAGAGCCTCCGGTGGCGAGGTAATTACGAAGCGTCCGCACATTCTGTGGCCCAGACCGGCATCCGTTCAGGTCCTTTTAACCCCAACCGTTAACACTGCGGCGGATGACACCGAACGCCGCCAAAACCGCACCATCCTGTTCTCCACAACCCGCCCTGACCGGGGGCGACGAAGACGTATGGACGGCGCAGTTGCGGGCCGCCAATATCAACCCCCGCACCGGTCTTGCCACGGACTACCTGAATCATTTCAACGAAGCCATCATGCTGCTGGAAATGATTCCGGAGATGCCGGAATGCGCGGAAGATTTCCTCGGCTGGCACCCGTTGTCCTACCGTGAACATTTCACCGCGTCCCATTTCAAGGCGCGCGACCTGGCGATCGCGGCCTATGATGCAGCCGACGCCGACGTCCGCGTCGAATTCGACAATATCACTGCAGCGATGACCTCGATCCTGACCGCGGTAAGCATCGCCATGCGCGAGGCCAAGCATGACAAGACCCGCGCCACGCTGGCGGAACAGGCAACCGGCTGGGTCAAGCCGCTGGTCTCATTGGCAGGCGGTGTCATCAATGGGGGCGTCGAGGCCGACGTCGACACCATTATGATGGCCCGCTGACCGCCGTGGTATCCCCGGTCCAGCCGTCACATCCGCAGCTTGCCGTCAGCGCCGTCATTTTCCGCAATGGCAAGGTCCTGCTGGTACGGCGTGCCAAGTCGCCTGCCAGGGGGTTTTATTCGCTCCCCGGCGGCCGGGTCGAATTCGGCGAATCGCTGCATGCCGCCCTGCATCGCGAAGTCGACGAGGAAACCGCGCTGAAAATCGAGATTATCGGGCTTGCCGGGTGGCGCGAGGTGCTGCCGGGAACGAGCGGCGGCGGCCACTATCTGATCATGTCGTTCGCAGCGCGCTGGATCGCCCGCGAGCCGGTCCTGAACGACGAACACGACGATTTCAAATGGCTTGCACCGGATGGCTTGGACGACCTCAAGGTCACCGGCGGCCTGCAGGAGGTCATCCGGTCCGCGCGCGGGCTGGCCGGGGCCTGAAGCGCCGCGTTAACCCGGCTTGCCGTTTTGAGAACCTCGCGCCTTGCTTCCAGCACATTGAAAAGGCATATCATGGAGGATCCCCGGACCCCTTCATGTCAAAGTATTTTCTCGCAGCCCTTATCGTTATCTCGGCATGCCATCCTGGCCTGGCGCGGGCCCAGGACGCCGCGGCGCCCTTTGACGGCGATCTGCAGCGGATGGCCGAAATCCTCGGTACGCTGCACTATCTGCGGGGCATTTGCGGCGCCAACGAAGGCGGCAAGTGGCGCAACGAAATGCAAGCGCTGATCGATGCCGAAACCCCCTCCGGCGATCGCCGCGCCCGCATGATTGCGGGTTTCAACCGCGGTTATAACGGGTTCCAGCAGACCTACCGGACCTGCACACCGGCCGCCAATGTCGCAATCCGCAGGTATATCGAGGAAGGCTCGAGAATTTCGCGGGATTTGACCGCCCGCTACGCCAACTAGCGCAGTTTGACGGGTTCGCTTCGCGGCTGAACGGCTCATTCACGACGATAGATTCATTGCGATGACCGCCGTTAACCTTTCCTAAAGAACTGCTCTAGGCGGCCCCACCCTGCATGCTAAACCTCGCGCATTCGACGCGCTCCGCCCTGGACGCGCGCACTAGCCTGTTGAGTTTCATGAGCCATCCAGCGTCCTTCACAACCGCCCGCGACCCGCTGCCCGATCAGGAACAGAAACAGGCGGCCCTCAGCTATCTCAACGAGGCCTGGGCGGAAGCACGGCACGATGGCGTCGACGGCGATTGCCTGGCGCAGGCGAGCCTGTTCGCGGCATTCGCCGAACTGGTCGGCACCTACGGCGAAGACGCGGTGGCGAAATTCGTCGAAGGCCTCCCCGTCCGCGTCCGCAACGGTGAATTTTCGATTCAGATCGCGAAGCAGTAATTCACGCCCGCAACGTCTCCAGAAACCGCACCGGTTCGCCGGTCGACGGCGTCGTCAATTCTCCCTGCCACATCACGCGACGGCCGCGGACGAACGTGCCGACCGGCCAGCCGGTGACACGCACGCCGTCATAGGGCGTCCAGCCCGCGCGCGAGGCCACCCATTTGTTGGTGATGGTCTCGCTATGCTTGAGATCGACCACGGTAAAGTCCGCGTCATAGCCCGCCGCGATCCGGCCCTTGCAGGCGATATTGAACAGCCGCGCCGGGCCTGCGCTGGAGAGGTCGACAAATCTCGCCAGCGACAACCGCCCGGCGTTGACGTGATCGAGCATCAAGGGCACCAGCGTCTGGACGCCGGTCATGCCCGATGGCGAGGCCGGATAGATCCTGGCCTTTTCCTCCAGCGTATGAGGTGCGTGATCGGAACCGAGCACGTCGATGATGCCCTGCTCGATGCCGCGCCAGATGCCGTCGCGGTGTTCGGCCGATCGCACCGGCGGATTCATTTGCGCGCGGGTGCCGAGCCGCTCGTAGCATTCCGGCGCCACCAAGGTGAGGTGATGCGGCGTCGCTTCGCAGGAGGCGACATCCTTGTGGTCGCGTAAAAACTCGATCTCCTGCCTGGTCGAGATGTGCAGCACGTGGATCCGCTTTCCGGTCTCCTGGGCAAGCTTGACCAGCCGCTCCGTCGCCATCAGCGCCGCGGTTTCGTCGCGCCACACCGGATGCGAGCGCGGATCGCCCTCGACGCGCAGGGGCTTGCGGTCGTTGAGGCGGTATTCATCCTCGGCATGAAACGCGGCGCGGCGCCGGATGA
>NZ_SSMW01000106.1 GCF_004799405.1 Bradyrhizobium sp. | reverse complement strand
CTGGTCGGTGACGACATCGTCGCGGCGCTCGATCTCAAGACCGACCGCAAGAACCGGAAATTGCTGATGCAGAAATGGAGCTGAGTCGGCAACGGCGCGAGGAAGAACGTACGCAAGGAGCTGAAGCGCCGCATCGAGGAAGAACTGCACCGTTTCGAGCGGTTTCAGCTGGCGCAATGAGGCATTTCGCGGGAACCGGCAGCCTCAATCCCGGTTAGTTCCAGCCAACCGGGCTATTGGAGGGCGTTATGGGCAACGACAAATCGATCCTGGAAAAATTCACTGATAAGGTCAAAGACATCGCGAACATTGCTGCGGACGCCGCCAATCACGCCCTGAGCGCGGAAGAACCGGCGCTCAAGCCCGGCGAGCAGGCGGTAGCCTACATGCCGATGGCCGCCGACGGTTTTGTTTCGGAGCCGATGATGGTCGCGCCGATCACCGGTGCCCGGAAGAAGAAACGCGTCGTGGCAAAACCGGCGAAGAAGGCGCGCAAGAAAAAAACAGCCGGGGCAACCGGTGAGCAAGTCCGCCAGACGATCCATCAAGAGATCCGCTGCGAAGGCCGGAAAGAAACCTGCCGCCGGGAAATCAAGGCAGGCCGCGAAAAAGACGGCGAAGAAAACCAGGAGGAAAACGGCCGGCACGCGGGCGAAGCGGTAGGCCGAAAAGCACTGCGCCGTAGTCGCGCTCCCCGACCAAGGTGGCTTGCCGAACCGTCATTCCGCTCACGAAATCATGATTACTGACGAATATTGACAATCGTCATTCCGTAATTCACACTTTCCTCGGCTTTAATCGAGGGAAGTGGTCATGCTCGTTCGTTCCATTTTAGCAAGCTATTCCAGGCTCTTGGCTGGAGTATCGCTGGCGCTGCTGGCAATCGCGCTGACCGGTTGCGATGACAAGGTGGCCGAGAAAACAGCGCCCTCCCGTCCGGTACTGGTGGCGACCGTGCATTACGAGGCGGAATCGCCGGAGCGCAGTTTCGTCGGCACCATCAAGCCCCGGATCGAAACCGACATGGGCTTCCGCGTGCCCGGCAAGGTCGCCAAGCGCCTGGTCGAGGTCGGCCAGACCGTCGAAATCGGCCAACCCTTGGCGACGCTCGACGAGGTCGACCTGCAACTGCAGGCCGAACAGGCCGAGGCCGAACTCCGTGCCGCCACCGGCGTGCTGGCGCAGGCCGCCGCCGCCGAGACCCGCGCCAGGGATTTGCGGGTCAAGGGCTGGACCACGGACGCGCAACTCGACCAGAGCAAGGCCGCGGCGGATGAAGCCCGCGCGCGCCTCAATCGCGCCGAGCGTTCGGTCGAACTCACCAACAATTCGCTGTCCTACGCAACGCTGCTTGCCGACAGCCGCGGCGTCGTCACCGCGACCCTGATCGATGCCGGGCAAGTCGTGGCCTCCGGCCAGACCGCAATCCGGGTTGCGCGCTTTGCCGAAAAGGAAGCCGTGGTTGCGATACCGGAAACTTTGCTGGAGCGGGCGAAAGACGGCACCGCCTCGGTGACGCTGTGGTCCGAGCCCGAGCGGAAATACGCGGCAAAACTGCGCGAGATCGCGCCTTCGGCCGATCCCGCGACCCGGACTTATCTGGCAAAATTTTCGCTGCCTGACGCGGGCGATCAGGTCTCGCTCGGCATGACCGCGACGCTGACGCTGGCGGATGCGACGACGATGCGCGTGGCACGGCTGCCGCTGTCGGCATTGTTCAGCCAAGGCGGCGATCCCTCGCTCTACATCGTCGACGACAAGGGCGAGGTGACGTTGAAGCCGGTCACGGTGAAATCCTACGAAACCGACGATGTCGTCATTACCGGCGGCGTCGACGAAGGCGCCAGGGTCGTCGCCTTCGGCGGCAGAAACTCGATCCGGCCCAGAAGGTCCGCGTCGTCTCGTCATTGTCGTTTTGAGGGAGGAGGGCACGATGAAACGCTTCAATCTGTCCGGCTGGGCGGTCAGCCATCCCGCATTGATCCTGTTCCTTGTCATCGCGCTCAGCACGGCCGGTTTCTTCTCCTACCAGCGGCTCGGCCGCGCCGAAGATCCGTTCTTCACGGTGAAGGTGGTGAACGTGTCGGCGATCTGGCCGGGTGCGACCGCCGCCGAGATGCAGATGCAGGTCGCCGACCCCATCGAGAAGAAGCTGCAGGAGCTGCCTTATTTCGAAAAGGTGCAGACCTATTCGAAGCCGTCCTTCACGGCGATGCAGGTCACGTTCAGGGATTCGACCCCGCCCAGGGAAGTGCCCTATCTGTTCTATCTCCTGCGCAAGAAGCTGGCCGACGTGCAAGGCGAGTTGCCGGCCAATCTGCTCGGCCCCGTCGTCAACGACGAATTCAGCGACGTCGATTCGATCCTCTACATGATGACCGGCGACGGCGCCGACTATGCGCAGTTGAAAAAGGCCGCCGAAGGCATGCGCCAGAGGGTCCTGAAAGTGCCGGGGGTCACCAAGGTCGATCTCTACGGCACCCAGGACGAGAAGATCTTCGTCGAATTCTCCCATGCCAAGCTGGCGACGCTCGGGATAACGCCGCAGGCATTGTTCGATTCGCTGGCCAAGCAAAATAACGTCGTGCCGGCTGGCACCGTGGAGACTTCCTCTCAGCGCGTGGCGTTGCGCGTCACCGGCGCGCTCGACGGCGCCAAGGCGGTCGCGGAGACGCCGGTCGAAAGCAACGGCCGGGTGTTTCGCCTCGGCGATATCGCCACCGTCACCCATGGTTTCGTCGATCCGCCGAGTTTCGTGGTGCGCCAGCAAGGCAAGCCCGCGCTCGGGATCGGCGTGGTCACTGCCAAGGGCGCCAACATTCTCGAACTCGGCAAGGATGTCGCCGACGCCACCGCGGAGTTCATGAAGGCGGTGCCGCAGGGCATCAATGTCGACCAGATCGCCGACCAGCCCAAGGTGGTCGAGCATGCCGTCGGCGAATTCGTGCACTCCTTCATCGAGGCGCTGGCGATCGTGCTGTTCGTCAGTTTCGTCGCACTGGGCTGGCGCACCGGGATCGTGGTGGCGCTGTCGGTGCCGCTGGTGCTGGCGATCGTCTTCATCGTGATGAATGCGATGTCGCTCGACCTGCATCGCATCACGCTCGGCGCGCTGATCATCGCGCTCGGCCTGTTGGTCGACGACGCCATCATCGCGGTCGAGATGATGGTGGTGAAGATGGAGCAGGGCTGGGACCGCGTCCGCGCCGCTTCCTTTGCCTGGGAATCCACCGCCTTCCCGATGCTGACGGGAACGCTGGTCACCGCGGCTGGATTCCTGCCCATCGGCTTTGCCAATTCGGCGTTCGGCGAATATGCCGGCGGCATTTTCTGGATCGTGGCGATCGCGCTGGTCGCGTCCTGGTTCGTCGCGGTGATCTTCACGCCCTATATCGGCGTCAAGCTCTTGCCGAACATCACGGTCAGCCACAACCACGATCCGCATGCGGTGTACGAGACGCGTTTCTATCGCGTCTTGCGCGGCATGATCCAGTGGTGCGTCAACCATCGCGTCAAGGTGGTGCCGGCGACGGTCGGAATCTTCGCGCTGTCGATTGTGGCCTTCGGCCATGTGCAGCAGCAGTTCTTCCCGCTGTCCGAGCGGCCCGAATTGTTCCTGCAATTGCGCCTGCCCGAGGGCACCGCGTTCCATGTCACCGAGCAGTCGGTCAAAAAGGCCGAGAAGCTGTTGAAGGATGACGGCGATATTTCGACCTATACCGCCTATGTGGGTCAGGGTTCGCCGCGGTTCTGGCTCGGGCTCAACCCGCAACTGCCGAATGAATCCTTTGCCGAAATCGTCATCGTCGCCACAGATGTCCAGGCGCGCGAGCGGATCAAGGCGCGGCTGGAGAAGGCGGTCGACGATGGCGCACTGACCGAAGCCCGCGTGCGGGTCGATCGTTTCAACTTCGGTCCGCCGGTCGGCTTCCCGGTCCAGTTCCGGGTGATCGGGCCGGATGCTAGCATCGTGCGCGACATCGCCTACCGGGTGCGCGACGTGGTCAGGCAGAACGACAAGGTCAAGGATCCGCAGCTCGACTGGAACGAAGAGACGCCGTACCTGAAGCTGGTGGTCGACCAGGATCGCGCCCGCGCGCTTGGCCTCACCCCGCAAGACGTGTCACAGGCGTTGAGCATGCTGATCTCGGGCGCGCCGGTGACCACGGTGCGCGACGGCGTCGAGAAGGTCGGCGTGGTCGCGCGCGCGGTGCCGTCGGAGCGTCTCGATCTCGGCCATGTCGGCGATCTCAGCGTCACCTCGCGCAACGGGGTCGTGGTGCCGCTCTCGCAGATCGCCAGGATCGAATACTCCCACGAGGACCCGATCCTGTGGCGGCGCAACCGCGACATGGCGATCACGGTGCGCGGCGACGTCGTCGATGGCGTGCAGGCGCCCGACGTGACCAACCAGATCTGGCCGAAGCTGCAGTCAATTCGCGACAGTCTCGAGCCGGGCTACCGGATCGAGATGGGCGGCGCGATCGAGGAGTCCGCCAAGGGCAATGCCTCGATCTTCGTCCTGTTTCCGCTGATGGTCATCGTCATGCTGACGCTGTTGATGATCCAGTTGCAGAGCTTTTCGCGCCTGCTGCTGGTGTTTCTCACCGCGCCGCTCGGCATTATCGGCGCCTCGCTCGGGCTGAACGTCGCCAACCAGCCGTTCGGCTTCGTGGCGCTGCTCGGGCTGATCGCGCTGGCCGGCATGATCATGCGCAACGCGGTCATTCTGGTCGACCAGATCGAAACCGACGTGGCCCATGGCCTGGCCCGCAAGGAAGCCATCGTGGAGGCGACGGTCCGCCGCGCCCGCCCGGTGGTGCTGACGGCGCTGGCCGCGATCCTGGCGATGATCCCGCTGTCGCGCTCGGCGTTCTGGGGCCCGATGGCGATCACCATCATGGGCGGATTGTTTGTTGCAACCTTCCTGACCCTGTTGTACTTGCCGGGTCTCTACGCGCTCTGGTTCCGCAACAGCCTTGAGGAAAGCGGTCCAGCGAGCACACCGACCTTGCGCCGCAGCATCAGGATGAAGTGCAGCCCGCATTTCCGCTTGCCGCGGCCGCGGAATAATTGAACAGTAGAGTCCCCATGACGCTGATTTCGGAAAATAGCGAAACCGACACGCGAGAACGGATTCTCGTGGTCGCCGAGCGCCTGTTTCGCGAAATCGGCTACCAGAAGACCACCGTCGCCGATATCGCCAAGGTGCTGCGCATGAGCCCGGCGAACGTCTATCGCTTCTTCGATTCAAAGAAGGCGATCCACGAGGGCGTTGCGCGCGGCTTGATGGCCGAGGTCGAGGACGCGGCGCACTCGATCGCCGCCCGGCCCGGGCCGGCGGCGCAGCGCCTGCGTGAACTGATGACCTCGATCCACCGCATGAATTCCGAGCGTTACGTCGGCGATTCCAAGCTGCACGAGATGGTCGAGATCGCGATGGAGGAGAGCTGGCAGGTTTGCGTCGCCCATATGGAGCGCATCACCGAGACCATCGGCAGCGTCATCGCCGACGGTGCCGCGCGCGGCGAATTCGAGGCCCCCGACGTACCGCTGGCGGCGGCCTGCGCCTGCACCGCGATGATGCGGTTTTTCCATCCGCAGATGATCGCGCAATCCGCCGACAAGCCGGGACCGTCGCTCGACCAGATGATCGACTTTGTCCTCGCGGGACTTGCGCTGCGCGGTGCGGTGAGGCGTTGAGGAAGCTTTGCGAGCCAACCGGTCGCGCCAATGCGCGCCCGATGACAGGCTCCGCGAAGCAATCCAGGGGCGGCATGACAGCATGGATTGCTTGGTCGCTTTGCTCCTCGCAATGACAGCCTAGATGAGGCTGAAGGGAATATCGCCATGGACGCATCGAGCCCCAAAGACATCCACTTCTACGAGCCGGCGAGCGGCCACGGCCTCAGGCACGACCCGTTCAATGCCATCATCGCCCCGCGCCCGATCGGCTGGATCTCGTCGCGCGACGCCAAGGGCAACGTCAATCTCGCGCCCTACAGCTTCTTCAACGGCTTCGCCTACACTCCGCCGATCATCGGCTTTTCCTCCACGTCCTGGAAGGACAGCGTCGTCAACGTCCAGGAGACCGGCGAATTCGTCTGGAATCTCGCCACCATGGATCTGGCCAGACAAATGAACGCCACCGCGGCGCATGTCGCCCATGATGTCGACGAATTCACCATCGCCGGATTGACCGCGGCGCCGAGCAGGCTCGTCAAGGTGCCGCGGGTGGCGGAAAGTCCGGTGTCGTTCGAATGCAAGCTGACCCAGATCATCCAGTTGCAGGGCGCCGACGGCAGGAAGGCGCAGGCCTGGCTCACGCTGGGAGAGGTGGTGGCCGTCCATATCGACAAGGCCTTCATCAAGGATGGCGTCTACCAGACTGCATTGGCGCGCCCGATCGTGCGGGCCGGCCGCCGCGGCGATTATTTCGAGATCAGGCCGGACGCCATGTTCGAGATGACCCGGCCGGATTGACCTTGGTTCTCCCTCGCCCCGCGCTTGCGGGGTCGAGACGAGCGAAGCTCGCTCTTAGAGGGTGGGGAGAGGGGCCTATCCGCGAAATTGCTGTCAGTTGATAGAACTGTACCCCCTCACCCGGATCGCAAGGGCGATCCGACCTCTCCCCGCAAGCGGGGCGAGGTGACAACCAGTTCGCACATTCGCCGATTCACTTGAGATTCATTTTGCTCTAAATATCGCTTAGAACAGCGTTTTCGGAACGGAAGTCCCCTATAGTCGTTAGATTGTATCGAGGCCGGATCAATTTCGCTTTACCCTGAATGCGAACTATCAAATGATTCCTGCGCTTTCCTGCTAAATTGGGTTGCCTATCCAGCGAATGCGGGCCTTTCGGCCGCGCGGATGTTTCGACCACGAGGACATCGCCATGAGCACCTTTCGCCGCGATTTCATCACCAAGCCGATCTTCTCCTGGGCGCGCACGGTATTGCCGCCGATGTCGGACACCGAGCGCGAGGCGCTGGAGGCCGGCGACGTCTGGTGGGACGCCGACCTGTTCACCGGCAATCCGGACTGGTCGAAACTGCTGGCCAATGCGCCGGCGACCCTGACGCCGGAAGAACAGGCCTTTCTCGACGGCCCGGTCGACGAGCTCTGCGTCATGCTCGACGACTGGAAGATCAATTGGGAATGGCGGGACCTGCCGCCGGAAGTCTGGGACTTCATCAAGCAGAAGAAATTCTTCGGCATGATCATCCCGAAGGAATATGGCGGCCTTGGCTTTTCGCCCTACGCGCATTCCGAAGTGGTCCGCAAGATTTCCTCGCGTTCGCTGGTGGCCGCCGTCACCGTGATGGTGCCCAATTCGCTGGGGCCGGGCGAGCTGCTGATGCGGTTCGGCACCGGCGAGCAGCAGCAGCAATGGCTGCCGCGGCTTGCCGACGGACGCGATATTCCCTGCTTTGGATTGACCAGCCCGGAAGCCGGCTCCGACGCCGCCTCCATGATCGACAGCGGCATCATCTGCAAGGGCAGTTTCGAGGGCCGCGAGGTGCTGGGCCTGCGCCTCAACTGGCACAAGCGCTACATCACGCTCGGCCCGGTCGCGACGTTGTTGGGGCTCGCCTTCAAGGCCTATGACCCGGACCACCTGGTCGGTTCGGAGGATGACCTCGGCATCACCGTGGCGCTGATTCCGACCCACCTGCCCGGCGTCGAGATCGGCCATCGCCATCTGCCGGCGATGCAGGTGTTCCAGAACGGCCCGAACTGGGGCCGCGACGTCTTTATTCCGCTCGATCACATCATCGGCGGCCAGGAACGCCTGGGCCAGGGCTGGAAAATGCTGATGACGGCGTTGGCCGCCGGACGCGGCATCTCGCTGCCGTCGCTGTCGGCGGCGGGTGCGGCCTATGCCGCGCGCACCACCGGCGCCTATGCGCGGATTCGCGAGCAGTTCAACGTGCCGATCGGAAAGTTCGAAGGCATCGAGGAGCCGCTGGCCCGGATTGCCGGCACCGCCTATCTGCTCGATGCGGCGCGGCGGTTGACCTGTGCCGCGCTCAACCAGGGCCATCATCCGGCGGTGATTTCCGGCATCATGAAGCTGCACGCCACCGAGCGGATGCGCACCGTCATCGACGACGCCATGGACATCCACGGCGGCAAGGCGGTGATCGACGGGCCGCAGAATTACATGGGCAATCTCTATCGCTCGGTGCCGGTCGGCATCACGGTGGAGGGCGCCAATATCCTGACCCGCAACCTGATCATCTTCGGCCAGGGCGCGATCCGCGCGCATCCTTATCTGCTGGAAGAGATGAACGCGCTCGGCGACCAGGATCAGGCCAGGGGGCTCGATGCATTCGACAAGGCATTCTGGAAACATGTCGGTCACAGCGTGGTCACGCTGTTCCGGACCTGGGGCCGGAGCTGGACCGGCGGCCTGTTCGCGCCGGCGCCGGAGGCCGGCGCGGCAAGCGGATTCTATCGCCAGCTCTCGCGCTACTCCTCGGCGTTCGCGCTATGCGCCGATATGGCGCTGCTCACGCTCGGCGGCGCGCTCAAGCGCAAGGAAATGCTGTCGGCGCGGTTCGGCGACATCCTGTCGGAGCTGTATTTATTGTCCGCCGCGCTGAAACGCTGGCAGGACGAGGGCCGGCAGCAGGCCGACTTCGTCCTGCTCGAATGGTGCATGGCGAGCGGCTTTAAGACCATCGAGAACCGCTTTGCGGAAATCCTGGCGAATTTCCCCAAC
Organism: Bradyrhizobium sp.; assembly: GCF_004799405.1. Classification (GTDB taxonomy): domain Bacteria; phylum Pseudomonadota; class Alphaproteobacteria; order Rhizobiales; family Xanthobacteraceae; genus Bradyrhizobium. Next base: position 3,096 of record NZ_SSMW01000106.1, on the reverse strand, counting down.
CGTCCGATCGCCTTCATCCTCAAATTCCTGGTCCAGCCGTTGGGCGCCCGCGCGCTCGGCGCTTCCGATATCGTGGTCCATCAATGCGCGCAGCTGATACTGGAGCCGTCGGCGGCGCGCGATCGCCTGACGCCGAACCTGTCTCATGTCGATGACGACAGGGGCGCGGCGCGGCTGGAGAAGGCATTCCTGCTGGTCACCGGCGCGGAGGACATCGCCAAGAAAATGCGCGCCGCCCACCTGCACGACGTCAAAGACGCGGTCAAGAAAGGCGTCATCACGCAAGCCGAGGGCGACCGGCTTGCGGTGGCGCATGAAGCGGTCTCGAAGGTGATCGAGGTCGACGATTTCGCGCCGGAAGCGCTGTCGCCGATCTACAAGAAGCCCGCCGACGTGCATCAATTCTTCCAGAACATCGGCGAAACAAGGGCGGCAAGCTGATGGCGCGGCCGGTTTTCATCATCGACGGCAGCCGGACGCCGTTCCTCAAGGCGCGCAGCGGACCGGGCCCGTTCACCCCGGTCGATCTCGCCGTGCAATGCGGCCGGCCGCTATTGGCCCGGCAACCGTTCGCGTCTGCCGCCTTCGACCAGGTGATCCTGGGCTGCGTCAACGTCATCGCCGACGAGATGAACCCGGCGCGGGTCGCGGCATTACGGCTCGGCATGGGCGAGGCGATGGTGGCCTTCACCGTGCAGATCAATTGCGGCTCCGGCATGCAGTCGATCGATACCGGCTATCGCTATATCCGCGAAGGCGTTTCGGACCTGATTCTGGCCGGCGGCGCCGAAGCGCTGAGCTACGCGCCGCTGGTGTGGCCGCAGCAGGGGGTGCGCTGGTTTGCGGGACTAGCCGGTGCCAAGGGAATTCTCGCCAAGCTCGCCGCGATCGCCAAGGCTCGCCCGGCCTATTTCAAGCCGATCATCGGGCTCGAGCGCGGACTGACCGATCCGATCACCGAACTCAATATGGGACAAACCGCCGAAGTGGTCGGTCACCTCTTCGGCGTCACCCGCGAACAATCCGACGCCTACGCCGCCGAGAGCCACAAGCGGCTGGCCAACGCGCAGTCGCAAGGCTGGCTCAAGGGCGAGGTCGAGACATCGTTCGCGCGCGACGGCAAGTTCTACGACCACGATGACGGGGTGCGGCCGGATTCGACGCCGGAGACGCTGGCGAAATTAAAGCCGGTGTTCGAGCGCCCCTGGGGCCAGGTCACCGCCGGCAATTCCTCCCAGATCACCGATGGCGCGTCATGGACCATCCTTGCCTCGGAAGACGCGGTCAAAAAGCATGGTCTTGTGCCCAAGGCCGTGATTGTCGACAGCCAATGGTCGGCGCTCGATCCCAGCATCATGGGCCTCGGCCCGGTATTGTCGGCGACCGAACTGTTGAAGCGCAATAAATTGTCGCTCGGGGATATCGAGACCTGGGAGTTGAACGAGGCGTTCGCCACGCAGGTGCTGGGCTGTCTGGCCGCCTGGAACGACGAGAAATTCTGCCGCGAGATTCTCGGGCTCGAGGGCGCGGCCGGAGAGATCGATCGCACCAAGCTCAACGTGGACGGCGGCGCCATCAGCCTCGGCCATCCCGTCGGCTGCAGCGGCAACCGCATCGTGCTGCATCTGGTCAATGCGATGAAACGACTGGGCACCAAGCGCGGCATCGCCACCGAATGCATCGGCGGCGGGCAGGGCGGCGCGATGCTGATAGAGACGGTGTGATGATGGATTCGAGAGTCTTGGACGTTCTCGCCGATCGCGTGCTCGAATTAGGGCCGAAGCCCGACACCGGGGCCTACCGCAATTTCAGGCTCACCCGCGACGCCGACGGCATCGCCTGGCTGTTGTTCGATCGCGCGGACGCCAGCGCCAACACGCTGTCGGGGGATGTCATCGAAGAACTGGACAAGGTGCTGGCGGCGCTGGAAAGCCAGCGGCCGACCGGAATTGTCATTCGCTCGGCGAAAAAATCCGGCTTCATCGCCGGCGCCGACGTCAATGAATTTCGCGGCGCGACCGATCCCCGCCTGGTCGAGACCTCGATCGGCCGGGCGCACGCGGTGATCGACCGTCTCGAAGCCTTGAAGATTCCGACCGTCGCCGTCATCCACGGTTTCTGCCTTGGCGGCGGCCTCGAAGTGGCGCTCGCCTGCCAGTCGCGGATTGCGATCGACGGCGCGCGCTTTGGCTTTCCGGAAGTGATGCTCGGCCTGCATCCCGGCCTCGGCGGCACCGCGCGTTTCACGCATCTGGTCAACCCGATGCAGGCGATGACGCTGATGCTGACCGGCAGGACGATCGACGCGCGCAAGGCGAAGTCGCTCGGCCTGGTCGATGCGGTAACGCAGGAACGGCACGTCCGCAACGCAGTCAAGGACGCAGTGTTCGGCCGCTTGAAACGCGCCCGGCCCGGCATTCTCAACACCGTCCTGAACGCCGGCCCAGTCAGAGGCTTCCTCGCCTCGCGGATGCGCGCCGAAGCCGAAAAGGCCGCGCCGCACGAGCATTATCCCGCGCCTTACGCGCTGATCGATCTCTGGGAAAGGCACGGCGGCGACAAGGCGGCGATGCTGACGGCCGAAAAGATCTCGTTCGCCAACCTGATGGTGACGCCGACGGCGCAGAACCTGATCCGGGTGTTCTTCCTGCGCGAGCAGATGAAGAAACTGGCGGGAAGCGGCAACAAGGTTGCCCACGTTCACGTCATCGGCGCCGGCGCGATGGGCGGCGATATCGCCGCATGGTGCGCCAGCAAGGACCTGCGGGTCACGCTCGCCGACATGAAGCCGGACCCGATCGCCGGCGCCATCAAGCGCGCCGCGGACCTGTTCGGCAAGATCATCCACAAGCCGACCGACATCCGCGACGCGCTGGACCGGCTGATGCCCGATCTCGACGGTGAGGGCGTCCGCAACGCCGACCTCATCATCGAAGCCGTGCCGGAAAAGCTCGAGCTGAAGCAGAAGGTCTATGCCGGGCTGGAACCGAAAATGAAGCCGGGCGCGATTCTGGCCACCAACACCTCCAGCATTCCGCTGCAGGATTTGCGCTCGACGCTGGCGAAGCCCGAACGGCTGGTCGGCTTGCATTTCTT
>NZ_SSMW01000105.1 GCF_004799405.1 Bradyrhizobium sp. | reverse complement strand
TCAAGTTGAGATACCAGGACAGGCACATCGCCTACCACCTTACCAGCAACCTAACGATGTGTCCTCCGGGCCTGACCGACCTGCTGCTGCGACACAGGTTCACGGTGATGTGTGATATCGACGGGCCGCCGGAGATCCACAATCGCTGTCGGCCCTATCTTAAAGGTAGGCCGTCGCATGCGCGGACGGCGGCCACCATCGCCCGGCTGGTCGACGCCGGAGTACCGGTCGCGTTGCGTGCGACTGTCACCTCGATCAATGAGGATCGCATCTTCGATATCGCCGCCCATCATAAGGAGCTCGGAGCCAACACCTCGGCGTTCGTGCCGGTGTCTCCGGTCAATTCTGATCGACAATTCCTGCCGCGCGGCCTCCTGCCCGACCCCGACCAGCTCGCGGGCCGGTTGGCGGAGGTCTATCGCAGCGGGTTGTGGGACAAGCGAGCGTTGTTCCCGTTCAACGAGTATCTGTTGAAACTGCGTCCGGGCGCCCATCAAATTACTGCCTGTGCGGCGCCTTCCGGCACGACCCCGGTCGTTCGAACGAACGGCGACGTCTACTTCTGCATCTATCTCGTCGGCCAGGAGAAGTACCGGTTCGGCGCGTTGGGGGCCGAGTGGGACTCCCGATCGATGGACGCGGCAACGGCCGCCTTGCACGTCGATAACGTGGAAGGCTGCCGTGCGTGCCCCTGGCGCTATGCCTGCGGCGGCGGCTGCCCGGTCCTCAACCAAGTGCAATTCGACGCCGCCGAGAAGAATGCCGGGGCGCTGGAGTACGGCCGGAAACTCAATTGCGATTTCACCAAGGCGATCCTGACGGAGCTGCTTTGGGACATCGCGGACGAGGCGAAGACCGGTACGCCCAGTGATACCCGCGAGGGCTGTCCATCTTTGCCCGAGCCGGCCCGTGTCTGCTGAATCGCCGTGGACCCGATTTCGATGCTCCAGGTAGCCAACGATCTAATCGCTCTGGAATGAGGCAACGACGAATTGCTCCTGGTCAACTGTTTCGAAATGCGCCCCTCTGCATAGGCCGCGGCCGGGAGCGGATCAAGCGAGTGTTGGCCGTAGGGCAAGTGGCACGGCTATAGCTTTGTAGCGCCGGCGGATGGAACCGAAACCGCAGGCCCGAGAGCGCGTTGCCGACAAGAACTGACGCCAAGCGAGCGGGACGGTCACGCCGCCCGTTTGCCCGACCGGATTGTCAGCAGCCCGAGCGCTGGCTCTCGCCAGCAGCCACCGCAATGTCTCGGCTCGCCGTGACCGAGACGAGACGCGCCGTGTACCAGCGATGGTCACATTCGACGACGGCTTGATAGTCGCCGATCGTCACTGTCGCGTCGCCTTCTGCGGAGAGGAGCGTCTTCGCTAGAAGTTTTCGGGCAGCTTCCGGGTCGAGCAACATCGTGACCGCTTGCTCGTTATTGGTCAGCACCAGCTCCTTGACGGCGCCGGCTGCGTGCGGAAGCAGCCTCGCTGTAGTGGCGTCGGGCCAGAATGTAACCCTTAGGTGGCGCGGTTTCCGGTCGAAACCCTCCCAGCCGGCCAGAAATCGTCCCGCGATACGGACTGTGCCGCTGAAGCGCACGACCGTTTCTTCGCCACGGGCCGGCGGTGCGAGCTTCAGCGGACTGGGCTTGTCGGCAGTGAACTGGTCCGCTGCCGCGACAGCCGAAGCCGCGAGACAGAGAGCAAGCAAAAACGCTGGTCTGATCTTCTTCATGGGCCGCCTGCTGGTCATGGATCCGCACACATCACTTGGCGAGGTAGCTACGATACACCCAGCTTGTGGCAGGAGCGTTGGCAGGCCGGGCTTCCAGGACCATCGCCCTGTTGCTCTCGCGCATGCGTACGTTCGCTCGCTCGCCGGCCTTGGCCTCGACCGCGCGCCCACTGTCTGCGGCACCGATGAAGCCGGACACCGCTGCGGTCGGCGGCGCCGGGGCGTTGTCGGCGGTACGCTCGCCGATCGCCTCGGTGACGCTGGCGCGCAATAGTTTCGGCCACATTTTCCGGAACAATCCGTTGGATGGATAGACGTTGGCGCTATTTATCGTGCCATTCACCGCGAACACGTAACCGACGATATCATCACTCTGCTCACCCTTTGGCTGCAGGGTCGCGATATATTCAGCCTGCTCGCCGGCGAGATGGCCGTCCTCGAGCGTTAGCTGAAGGCTGGTCCGCGATCGCGGTGCGACGACCGGTGAGCCGAGATTTGCGGACAGCTTCTCTTGGATCTGTGCGACGCTCTTCCAGATCTCCTGTTGGCGCGCGCCAACCGAAGCGTCGCCGCCATCTGGCCGCTTTGCCAACGCGCCGGCGATCGCCAGCTTGGCCATGCGGGACGGCAGCGCTGCGGTCGCGCTTGAGAACGTTCGCGCATCTTCGGCGCCCCGCGCTGACCAGCGGCCACTTTCGACGCAAAACGAGTCGATAGGTATCGCGCCCGAATGAGGCGGTAGCAGCATGCTGACGCTGAGCACGCGATCCTGCTGTCCGCCCTTCACAATATCACCTGACTGGATGAAGATTTCGTCCTCGCCGATGTTCTCGACCTGAAGCTCGTTAACTTGGCCTATCTCGCGCACCGTGATGACCTTCCTGGCCAGAGCCTCCTGCAAGGTGAGCGGAACAGGTCCGCCGCGGGACTTACCATATACAAAGTAGATCGCGAGGTTGCCGTGGATTACTGGATCGGAAAGGCGGTAGCCATCCGGATTGTCTGTCTCGGCGTGGGCTCCACCACATTGCGGCAAGCATAGTGAGAGTAGAATCGCCAGAATCTTCCATTTGCGGGGCATTGGAGGCTCCTTCGTCGTTGGGTCAGGCGAGCCGTTGGCGGGTCGCTGAAGCGTTAGACGGCCAGGCAAGGTTTTTTTGCCGAACTCGCCAAAACAGGCAGGGGGCTTGAAATCTTGCCACGTTTGCCCGTCATTGGGGTCACCGGGCCAGACGGGGGATCTGTGACCACACACGCCGATCCAGAACGAGAGCTTCTTGGGGCCGCACTTCGGGGAGACGCCGGGGCGGCGGCCACGCTTACGCGTGCTTTCGCCGACCTTGTGTGGACCGCTTGCTTGCGCGTCACCCAAGGCCGGGCCGAGACGGAAGCGGCGTTTCGCGACGTCATGGCGGCACTTCGCGCCGAGGGTTTCGCGCGACTGAAGGGCTTTGATGGGCGGGCGCGGGTCCGCGTCTATACCGCGCTCGTCGTGCGCGACCTGTTGTCCGAACGGGTTGTCAAGCTTCTGGCGCTCAACACCGACGCCGGATGGCGAGCCTTTGAGGCGTTCTTTTCCGACGACATGCGGCGCATCATCTTGCGTAATCTACCTGGCAAAGACCACCAGCAAAACCGCGAGGACGCTTACCAGTCCGTCTGCGAGGCGCTGCTAAAGAATGATTTGCAGCGCCTGCGCGCCTACTCGGGCCGTGGCAGCCCGTCGGGCTTCATCCTGCACGTCATCGAGAACCTGGTCATCGATTACGTACGAACCATCTTGCCGCGCCGGCGTCTTCCCGCTGCGGTCCAGCGGCTATCGACGCTCGATCAATCGGTCTTTCGCCTGCTTTACTGGGAGCGGCTCTCGTCCGACCCGCCCGCCCTGCTCGCCCGCTTGCCACGCGCCGAGGCGCCATTCACCGTTACCGACGTCGCAGAGGCCTTAGCCCGCGTGCGAGCTGCGCTTCCGCCCGGTTACTATGCAGAGGGGCACGGCGTGGGCCAGACGATCGACATTTCCGCGGCGGACGAGGGCGTGCTTGCCGGCGGCGCTGAGGACTTTGCGGTGCCGACGCCGGAGGACAAGCTACTCGAGGGGCAGTCGGCTGGCTTGTTGGAGCAGGCGCTGGCGGCCTTACAACAGGCACTCCCTCGGCTCGACCCCACCGAGCGCCTATATCTACAATTTGCGTTGAGCGGTCAGCCGGCACGGGAGATTGCCCGTCTGATCGGCCTCCCGGTCGAGAACGTGCATAAGGTCGCTCAAAAGGTAAAAAAGCAACTGCGCGAAGAAATCGGCGGCGCGGACGCGGTCAAAAAATGGAAGCTGTCCGTCTAACGGATGGTAAGGAGTGTCGGACTTTGGAAAAGAGCGAAATTATCGCCCTGATTGAGGCGCTGTGCGAGCGCCCGCTGGAGGATCATCAAGTCGAGCCCCCTGTGGAACTGCAGGCGTTTTGCCGCGAGGCCGCGAAGGCTCTGTCGCAGGCCGATGCGTCAGGCCGCCGCGGGCCAGGCACTATTGGGGATGTCGACCGCTATACGGCGGCGCTTGCGACACTGCTGTCAGGTTCGGATGCGGAAGCGGCCCACCGGACAGTCGCCGAAGCAACGCTCCGTTCAGCCACGGCCCGCCTGGATGCGGAATCGGCGCTCGCCTTCGTCGACGCCATCGAGCAATCGTCGCAGACCGCGCCCCCTCATCTGGTCGAGGAAATGATTGCCGGTGACCGAACGGCCCGGACGGGTTTGGCGCTACAGGAAGGCGCGGGGATTTCGGCGCTCTGGCCGCGGATCGCCGGCGGCTCCTGGTCGGTGCGGCCCTGGCGGATGGCGGCGGCGTGCGCGGTGGTGCTGGTTGCGGGCGTGGCGTCTTGGTCAGCCTTCTGGCTACAGACCGATCCAACCGTCGGCGGCTCAGCAGTACCGATGGCGAAGACCACTAGCGAGTCGCGCTCCGTTGCCGATGTTCCTGCACCGCCGAGGCCGTCGATAGCAACGACGCAACCCTGCGAGCCGCGCGATCAGGCCAGCGAAGCCCCGAACGCGGAAATCAGCCCACCGGCAGGAGTACCTAAGGCGAACAAATCTGCCGGGACGGATTGCGCCCCCACGCGGGGCCATCAGTTCGCCGACCGTCCTGCCGACGAGAACGAAGCGATTGCCGCGCGCCAGCAAGCCGAGGCGGCGCGACAGGCTGCCAGCGCGCGCGCCAGTAGTAAGGTAGGTGCTACGCAGGCAGACCCCGAGCCGGGGCAGGGACCTGTCCGGGCCGACCGGTCTGGACCGATGTTCGGTAGTCGCCCCGCCGCAACGCTGTCCGCTCCAGCTGCCGCGCGGCCGGCCGCGCCCGCCGGGATGAAATAGGGCTTTGTTTTAAGGGCCGCGATTTTCTGGGAAAAACTTTGCGCAAAAGTTCGACCGCGTCCGTCAAAGTCATTGTCGGGTTGAAACGACCGAATTGTGGGTCGCAAACAACCAATTCGAGGAAAAGATCATGACTTCTAAATCAACCATTTTAATTCTCGCCGCCGCAATATTCGGACTCACCATTTCCGTCGCGCTGGCGCAGTCTGCCGATCAATACAACGGTCCGGGTGATCCGAGGGACAAGGTGGAGAAGTTCGTCGGAAAACGCCCGGCCCCGTGACGGTAACGAACGGGCGCAGCGATAGGATTGCCCCAAGACCATCGCCGAGACCTCTTTCACTCAGCAACCAAGCGAAAATCGGGTATTTTATTTGGAGTGTTCGCCATGATTATCGCGCGCGCCGTCATACCGGCCGTACTTGTCCCCCTGTCATCTCCGCTGTCGGCGGCTCCAGCCCCACAAGCATTTTCGGCCGCCGCGACAGTGACGGCACAGCTTGAGCCGAAGGATTTCAGCACGCGCCGTCCGACCGTCTGCACCGAGCAATATGAGCCGGTGTGTGGACGCATCAATGGCGTCCTCAAAACCTATTCGAACCAATGCTACGCTCGCGCCGAAGGAGCTGACGTGATAGCGCAAGGCTCGTGCACCGGCTCGGTGCTCCCACCCGGTCCGCGATAGTGTGTGCACCGAAAACCTAAATCCGAACGTATTGATGATGAAGTTCGCCGAGTATCGCGTTTAGACTTATGCTTCCGGCCCGCTGAACCGGGCGAGAGACTGGCGCATCTTTGTCCAGCGACCGGTTCTTGGCCATTGCGCATGGTTTCCTTCCGCATACCTCGCTATCTGCGAGCTTTTCCTGAGCCCAGGAGCTACTCTCTCCTGCGGCGATCGGGGCTTCTGGCTTACGCAACGGCTTCTCCTGCCATGCCTCTATCGTCTGGCTTCGAGATCGACCTGATTGATCACGACGGCAAGACGCGCACGATCGCCCCCGAACCAATCCTCAAGTTCCAGATGAACTCGGCTACGCCATCCCCAATGGGGACAGGGCATTTGGAAGGGCGAGTTGGAAACGGGCTGGGAGTCCTTCGATCCGCAACAGCTTGCCCGAGGAAGCCAGCGGTTTGAATCTGGGTTGCGTTCCAACTCAGTTCGACCGGAGCATATCTAATTATGGCGCCCGGTTGCGTAGTACTCTGCGATGGTACGCGTGACGAGGTCATCGACGGATGGCACGTCAGTCACCGCGGACGTAGAATGCCCAGCGCTCCAGATATCGCGCCAACGCACGGGCCGCGCCTCACGTGCGCCGATGTCAATATCCTTGCCGATGTCGATCGCACCGCGTTGCGGCAGGTCGTCGGGATCGAGGCCTGCTGCGGTAATAGAAGGCCGCAACATATTGGTTTGCAGGCCGGTAAAGGCCGTGGTCAGAAGAATGTCATCGGCGCTGCACGCGACCAGCATGTCCTTGTATTTGACATCAGCCAGGCTCTCGCGGGTGGCGATGAACTTGGTGCCCATATAGGCGAGATCGCAGCCGAGCACCTCGGCCGCGCGCAGCGCTTGGCCGTCGCCGATCCCGCCGGCCAGCACTACCGGTCCGTCGAAGAAAGCCCGCACCGCACGGACGAACACGAACGGGTTGAGCCAACCGGTCTGACCGCCGGCGCCGGCGGTTAGCAGCACCAGCCCGTCCGCGCCGGCTTTCACCGCGCGCTTGGCGTGGCGGATGCTGGCGACATCGGCGAACACCAGCGCTCCGATATCATGCAGGGCTCCAAGCACCGGCGCCGGTGACCCCACGCTAGTGATGACGAGCTCGGGCTTGTGGCGCAACAGTACCTCCAGATCCTGCGCAAGCCGCGCGTTGGAGCGATGCACGATCAGGTTCGGGCAGAACGGCGCCGATCGGTTTCCACTTTGGTCGGAATGACGGCGCAACCGGTCTTCGATGTCGCTAAGCCAGGCATCGAGCTGTTCGGCGTTGCGGCAATTCACCGTCGGAAACGACCCGATCACGCCATTGCGGCAGGTGGCCACCACGAGGTCCACGCCAGAGACCATGAACATCGGCGCTGCAATCAGCGGCAGGCTGAGGCGGTCGCGGAAGCGCGCGAGTGGGTCAACGGATTTCAACGTATGGATCTCTGATTCCAATGGCTTTGCCGTTCCACGGTCTGAATTCATTGTGCTAGCGTTGGATAACATTGGCACGATCGAAGGCCCAAACAAAACCAAAGACAAAGCAAACACAAGACCGATTGGAGGAAACATGTCCAATCCGCTCTACGCCTTTCCGACCGTCTGCGGGCAAACGCTGCGGGCGCTGGCGCGTTATCCCTCCCGGGTCGCGTTTAGCTGGCCGGCCGGATCGATCACCTATGCTGGCGCTAGCGAACTGATCGGTCGCATGCAGAGCGTGTTTATGCAACTGGGCTTGAAGCCGGGCGCGCGGTTGGCGTTCCTCACCGCCAACCGCGCCGACACCTGGTGCGCCGGCCAATTGTCGAGGCTTGCGATCACCTGGCTGCATCCGTTAGGCTCGCTCGACGATCAGCTCTTTCAGATCGAGGATTCCGAGGCGCAGATCCTCGTCATTGATGTCGGCACCTTCCTGGCGCGCGGCGGCGAATTGACGGCCCGCGCCAAGGGATTGAGCCACGTCTTCACCCTTGGCCACGCCGAGTATGGCGTCGATCTCCTGGTGGCGGCGGAAATTGCCGGCAGCGCGACCGCCAAAGACCTGGCCGGCCCCGACGATATCGCTACGCTCAATTACACCGGCGGCACCACAGGAAAATCCAAGGGTGCGCTGCGCTATCATCGCGAATATGGCGGCTTCGCCAATGCCATCCTGTCCGACTTCGAAATTCCCGACAACCCCCGCTATCTCACCGTAGCGCCGATCAGCCACGTCGCCGGCACCAAGGTGTTGCCGGCGCTGATGCGCGGCGGCACTGTACACATGCTGAAGGGCTTCGACCCTGAAGCAGTATTCAGGACCATCGAGCGCGAGCGCATCAACTTCACGCTATTTGTGCCGACCATGATCTACGTGCTGCTCGACAGTCCCGCGCTCGACAAGACCGACCTCTCGTCGCTCGAACTCCTGCTTTACGGCGCCTCCGCGATGTCGCCGAGCCGGCTGGTCGAGGGCATTGAGCGGATCGGTCCGGTGTTCTCGCAGCTTTACGGCCAGACCGAGTGCTATCCGGTCTCGGTGCTGCGCAAGGCGGACCATGACCCGAAAACGCCGGAGCTGTTCCTGTCCTGCGGTTTTCCGATCACAGCCTGCGAAGTCAGGATTCTCGACGACAACGACCGGGAGGTTGCGACCGGGGAGGCCGGCGAGATCTGTGTGCGCGCGCCGCATGTCATGGCCAAGTACTGGAAGCGGCCGGAGCAAACAGCGGAAACCCTGAAGAACGGCTGGCTGCATACAGGTGACATAGCGCGGGCAGATGAGCGCGGCTACATGTTCATTCTCGACCGCAAGAAGGACATGATCGTCAGCGGCGGCTTTAATATCTTCCCACGCGAGGTCGAGGATGTGCTGTCTCAGCATCCCGATGTAGCGATGGTCGCCGTTGTCGGCATACCCGACGAAAAATGGGGCGAGGCCGTCACCGCTGTCATCGTGGCGCGCAACGGTACCCATCCGAACGCGGAAGAATTGATCGACCTAGTGAAGAAGTACAAGGGTTCAGCGCATGCACCCAAGCACGTCAAGTTCGTGACCGAGCTCCCAATGACGGGCGTCGGCAAGGTAGACAAGAAGGTGCTGAAGGCCGGTTTCTGGGTCGGACGCGATCGAATGGTTGGATAATGGCATTCGCCATCTTGTCGCTTCTCGATTACGAGGCTTTGAATGGCCCAGCCAAAACAACCGGATCAAAGTCCGAATCCCCCTCACCCCGGATCGCTGACTCGATCCGACCTCTTTCTGGGGATGCGAATGGCCGCTTCGCGCCAACAGCGGCCATTCGATAACTGATAAGGTTTCGCGTGAAACCTTATCAGTCGCGAACTGACTCCATTTGCGACCAAACCTTATCAATTAGCCGACTGTCTCCATTATTAGCCTCAACGGCCGCATTGCGCCAATACCGAGAACCCGACCGACGGTGTCGGTCGTCAACCCGTCGAACGTGGCTAGATCGCCCATGACAGCTTCAGAGACGGCACTTTTCAATCCTTGCTAAACGGATGGAACGGCGTAGCAGGGCTGTTTGCGGACCGGGCGTTATTTGGCGTCGTAACCCGGCCGCGGGATCAGGTTCATGATGCCCCGTGTAAATCCGCCATCGACGACGATCTCGGCGCCGGTGATGTAATCGGCACGATCGCTGGCCAGAAATACGACGGCATTCGCGATGTCTTTCGGCTCGCCGATCCGTCCGCGTGGCACCATGGCGCGGCGCGCCTCGAGGACACCCGGGGTGTCATAGATAGCCTGCGTCATCGGGGTGCGGATCAACCCCGGACAGACGACATTGCTGCGAACGCCACGCGGACCCCACTCCGTCGCTAGTTGCTGGGACAGCATGGCGACGGCCGCCTTGCCCGGGCTATAGGCTCCGCTGTGGTTCTGCGGAAAGTGCGCGGAAACCGAAGCGATGTGGACAATTGCACCGGTTCCCTTTTTCAGCATTTGCGCGCCGAAAGCCTGGGCGCAGCTGAAATAGCCGGTCAGGTTCAGCGCGAGGTTCGCTTGCCAGTCGCTCATTGACAGCGTGTCGAGACTTCCCGCCCGTAAGGCCCCAGCGTTGTTGACTAGAATCGAAGCCGGCCCGAGCGCCTTGAGCGACTCACCCGCGGCCGCTGCAACGCTGTGGTCGTCCGTCACGTCGCATCGAACAAACCGGGCTTGGCCGCCGCGCGACGTAATGTCGTCCACCGTATGCAACGAGCCTTCATCGCGATCCAGGACCGCCACCATCGCACCGGCATCGGCCAGACCAATCGCGATGCCCTGCCCGATGCCCGATCCTCCGCCGGTTACCACAGCCACTTTATCGGTGAGATCGAGCCACGCCATATTGTTTCCCCATTGTTCATGATCCGCAACAAAGGAGGGTCGCGGTCGATTTCAATTGGTTTGTTTTATCGTCTCCTGGACCCGTGCAGGGTTAGGCACGAGTTTCAGGACGCGTGCGCTCCAGCAAACCTTTCGGGCCGACACCGGCTGTGTCCTCGCCGCGGCTTCCATAGCTCGGTTCCTCACCTTCTCCAACTGTCGTTGTCCTGCGCCAACGCCAGGCATCCCGTCAAGGGAATTTGGAATTGGATTCCATTTTTCGGAAAAGCGATTATTGGATTGAATTCCAGTCGTATTAGTTTGATCATGACGTGCTTCGACGGAAACGGGTATGTACAACGCCCTTCAGGGTTAGCTGCTTGATTTTCTGCTCGCTGACGAAGTCTCGGTTTGAAGAACTCCATGCTTCAGTCGATCGATTGATTCCAGAAGATGCTTCCGACACACTCTAAATCTCGCTGACGTTCGTCTTCGTGTCACGTGAGAACTGGAATATAAGATCTCGAGGAGTAACAGGTCATGACTACCTCGCAAGCCCACCCACCCGAAGGGATCGCGGCTCTGGATTACGACGCCATTATCATCGGTGCTGGCATGTCGGGCCTCTACCAACTCTATCGTTTGCGCGAATTGGGACTGAAGGTGCGCGTGCTCGAAGCCGGCACCAATATCGGCGGCACCTGGTACTGGAACCGCTATCCCGGCGCGCGTTTCGACTCGGAAAGTTATTCCTACGGTTACTCGTTTTCGAAGGAATTGCTGGAGGAATGGGATTGGTCGGAGCATTTCGCCGGCCAGCCGGAAACGCTGCGCTATCTCAACTATGTCGCCGACAAATTCGACCTGCGTCGCGATATCCAGTTCAGGAGCCGGGTTACGGCGGCACGTTACGACGAGAATACACCGAGCTGGGACATCGCGCTGGAGGATGGCAGCCGCTTCCGCACCCGCTTCCTGGTCACCGCGATCGGCCCGCTGTCCACACCGACGCTGCCCCGCATCGAGGGGCGCGACAGTTTTTGCGGCGAGTCCTTCCACACCGCGCGCTGGCCACCTGAGCCGGTCGATTTCGCCGGCAAGCGCGTCGCCGTGATCGGCACCGGCGCTACCGGCGTGCAGACCATCCAGACTATCGCAAGCTCAGTCGGGCATCTCACGGTGTTCCAGCGCACGCCGAATTGGTGCGCGCCGCTGCACAACGGTAAGATCGATGCCGAGACCCAGAAAAGGATCAAGGCCGGCTATCCCGAGATGTTCGCCCGCTGCCAGGAGACCTTTGCCTGCTTCCTGCACACGCCGGACCCGCGCGGCGCGTTCGAGGCTCCGACGAAGAGCGCGAGGCATTCTACGAAAAACTCTACGGCGAGCGTGGCTTCGGCATCTGGCAGGGCAATTTCCGCGATATCCTGATCGACCGCAAGGCGAATGCGACAATCAGCGATTTCGTCGCCCGAAAAATCCGCCAGCGGGTCAAGAACGCCAAGGTGGCGGAAAAAACTGATTCCGAAGAATCACGGCTTTGGCACAAGGCGGCTGCCGCTCGAGACGTACTATTATGAGGTCTACAACCGGGACAATGTCGAGCTGGTGGATATCACGGAGACGCCGATCGAGCGGATCACGCCCGAGGGCATCAAGACCAGCGCGAAAGAATATCAATTCGACATCATCATCTATGCCACCGGGTTCGATGCCATCACCGGCAGTTTCGACAAGATCGATTTCCGCGGCGCCGGCGGCGCAGAGTTGAAGGACAAATGGAGGAACGGGCCGCAAACCTATCTCGGCATTATGGTCCACGAATTCCCCAATATGATGATGCTGATGGGTCCCCACACCGCGCTCGGAAATATTCCGCGCAGCATCGAATACAGCGTCGATTGGGTCACCGGACTCGTGCGCTTTGCGCGGGACAACCATCTGACCCGGCTGGAAGCGACCGCGGCCGGTGTGGAGTCATGGACCGATCACGTCAAGGCGCTAGGCGTCGGGCTGTTGTCCAACGAAGTCAACTCATGGATGACCGGGATCAACTCCAACGTCGAAGGCAAGCAGACCCGCATCATCGCCCGCTACAGCGGCAGCGCGCCGGCCTATAGGGCGCGATGCGACGAGGTGGCGGCGAAGCGCTATAACGAGCTTGCGTTAGCATAGGTAGTTATTTGTTTGCGTCGAACCCCTGCGCCGACCTTCCACGGCGCCGCCACAGCCGCGTTCTCACACAGCAGCGGACCTTCTTGCACCGACGATTGCGGTCACAGGGCACTCGCCTCCTTTGTAGACAGCACGAATGGTAGTGAATAAAGTGCCGAAGTGCGGTTTTTACCGGTCGATCGCCGTCTGTGAATTTCGTGCCGACAAGCCGTGAGAACCACGCGCCAATCATTTAGCGCCCGACGAGGTCCGATCCGATGATCGCCGTTTTGTTCAGCGAGAGGAGCCGTGCTGCCTATGCCATCGAGGCACACGCACGCAAGGAAACTTATACTTTCACCGATGCCTGGGACATGCCGCGCACTTGGCTCAAGAACGAATACGCCTATCTCGCGCCCAACGCCGCGCGCCTGCTGCTTTCCCGCTGCAATCTCAAGCACCAGTTGGTCGAGGAGGCCGCACTAACGGAGGAGAAGCTGGCGGCACTACGTGCGCTGCTGATCCCTAATGCCGGTCATCTGAGGGCACAGACCATCGCACGCATCGAGCGCTGGCTCGCGGGGGAGGACCGCCGTCTGATCGTGACCGGCAAGACCAACCTGCCGCCACATCTGCTGGGCCTCAAATCGTACTCCCCCGCCGCGGTCAAGGGCTTCACGGGCTGGCGCTGGCTGCCCGGCTCGCCTTTCGCCAACGACGATTGGGAAAAGCTCTATGTCAGCAGCTTCCGTAACTTCACAGTGCAGAAGGTGGAACCGACCGCCGGCAGCCGTGTGCTCGCCAACCTCGTCGAGCTGACCGGCGATCTGGAAAACGCTTCGACGGCTACCGTGGCAGAACTCGGACCGGGCATCGTCGTCACCGACAGGACGGTCTTCGTCGCCAACCAGGTCTTCGAGTTGATCGGCGGAATGATGCAGGCCCACCTCAATGTCGAGCCCGTCCGGCATTTCACCAACGCGGTGCATTGGGGTGACACGTTGCTCTTCTTCTTGCGGCGGCTGATGCTCGATCTCGGGCTGGACGGCTTGTGGCAGACGCGGCTGCGCTCGTTTGGTGCCTATGACGGCGTGCTGTCGTTCCGCCACGACGTCCACGGCATGCGGGACTACAACTTCCTCGACTACCAGATCCAGAACCTGATTCCCGCCAGCTACGACATCGAGGACCCGTCCTTCTCGACCAACATCGACTATTCGATGGCGCGCGACTGGGTCGCACGCACCACGCAGCACAGCTTCATCGAACCGGCGCTGCACAACGACAGCTCGATCGGCAATCCGCCGACGGCGATCTTCGGCAAGGGACTGTTCGACCTCGTCTCCAGCGCCAAGAAGACGCTTGGAATCACCATCTGCACCTGCGGCCGGCATTCGGGCGGCCACATGCATCCCGAGACGCTCGATGCGATGGACTATCTTTACGCGCACGACACCCAGGTCCTGGGCATGTGCACCTTCTGCTTTTATCACATGATCGAATACGGCGTACGTAATCCCGACGTCGTCGCTTATACCGGCGATGGCGACAAGCATCTCACCTACATCACAGACGTGCGGCGCACGATCGCGACGCCGGGTGTCTGGTTTCCGTTCCATCCCGTCATCACGACCGACAAGGAATGGAAGCCGTTGCGCGGCTGGGACCGCACGCACGAATACGACACCAACTACGAATTGGTGGAGACGGTGTTCGGCGGTCACGGCTCCAGGCGGCACGGCGTCGACGACCGGCTGGAGAACGGCGTCTACAGCTTCCAGTACCATCCCGAGCTGGCGCGCGATCCGTCGGTCAACGAGGGCCGCGGCACGTTCGACTATGTGCGCTACTGCATCAACCTCGCCGAGCGCAAGCACTACTGGATTGCGACGCAGGCCGAGCTCTACCAGCGCATGGCCGACTACGAGAACCTGAAGCTCGACATCCGCGACGGCGGCCGCACAGTCACGATCTCGAACCCGACCGGCCGGCGTATTGTCGCGATGGTGATCGAGCAGCGCCTGGCGTTCGGCAGCGTCTGGCACGGCGAGGAGGAACTCATCCATGTTGCGCACGGCGGCTTCGTCACCATCCCGCCGCTCGCGCCTGGTGCTGCGATCACGCTGCAGTTCAAGGAAGAGGAGATAGAGGAGCTGCTGCTGCGGCATCCGAGCAACAAGGGCCTGGTGATCCTCGACGCGCGCCGCGACCCGCGCA
>NZ_SSMW01000104.1 GCF_004799405.1 Bradyrhizobium sp. | reverse complement strand
TCAACAGGCCGGACAGAAGACTGCACCCGACCAATGCCACTGCGTCAATTTATCTCTTGCAACGCGGGAGCCATCCACAGAGGACTCAACTCGGACATCGGGCCATATCCGCTTAGTGCCAACAGACGACATTCGAAATGAAAGAGGCCGCCAACTGCGGCGTCCTTACTCGTCGACTTTGAATTGGTCTCCGGGTTAGCGGACGAGCGGAGGCGCGCCAATGTCATCGAAGTCGCCGACCGGCCCTGTGTGTGGCGATAGGTGCGCCATCGCGCAGACCTTTTTCTGCGCGGCCTCAGTCTTCTCGTGGCCAGCTCTGAGCTGGTCGGCGATGCGCGGGGCAATTTCGCATTTTGCCGAGTTAGCATCGATATATTTGATCATCTTGATTTCGGACTGACCAAAATTACCGATCAATTCGCAGGTTTCGCTAGCCGACGCGCGGCGTGCGCTCGCGGCCTTGATCAGCTTGCCGCGCTCCTCCGCCTCTGTACGCAAGGGGACAAATTCCTTCATGCAGGCGTCGCGTTCGGTCTGACCGGCCGCTGCAGGAAGCATGTCCTTCGCGAAAGCCTGACCCGGAAGGCAGGCGACAGCGACAAGCGGCACAATCAGGCAGCGGAAAATCATGAGTTTCTCCCGGCACGGTCTGACCTGGCGGCATTCATACCGCAAATTAGGCCACTAGGGGTCGAAAAACAGGCCAGTACCGATCTGCCGGTACTGGCTATCGGAAATCGAGAACAATTCCCGAACTCAGCGGGGCAATGGGATGGCCACCGGCGGGCCCCGCAATGTCGTGTGTGAACTAGCGCACAGTCGCAGCGATGGTGGAACCGATACGTATGACGCCGTCGAACCGTAGAGCCGGTTTGACTGGACAAATCACCTGAAGCCACCGGTTAAGCAGCCTCAAAACAGGAGAGACGGCCATGTTAGTTCGACAGTTTGACTTTTTTTCCGATTTTAAGGGCATGCGTGCCCCGCGCTGGATATTTGTCGTGACGGTTCTCGCAGCGATCACTGCTCCTGGCGCCGCCGACGCCAGCCAGGCCAGAATGGGTGGGACAGGATCTTATGACGGCAACTGGAATGTCACGTTCATTCCCCAGGCCGGCAATTGCCATGCCTCCAACACGGTACCTTTCACAGTGGTGGGCCAGCGCGTTTCATCGGCTGGCGGCGGCAAGGTAACCGGCGGCGTCAGCAGCAACGGCAGCGTTTCGGTCCAGATTACCATCGGTGCCTCGTCGGCGAGTGGCAGCGGCCGGCTCGCCGGCAATTCCGGGGCAGGCCGATGGAGCGGGGTCATTACCGGCGACCGCTGCAGCGGTAGCTGGCAGGCCACGCGGGCCTAGGGAATCTGTCGTGTCCCGGATGCGGAGCAGCGTGAACGACGCTGCACCGCAGAGCCGGGACGCATACAGTACGGCCTTGTCCTTATTCTCGACACCGGGAAGGCGCGGTGCATGCTGCTTTCAGCAGACCATGCAATTCCCCTGGGACTTCTGATCAACGAACTAGTTACCAACGCGGTCAAGTATGCCTATCCGGAAGATAGCGGAGAGATCGAGGTCTCAGCCCGTGATGGACACCTTCACGTCGAGATCTCCGACCATGGCGCCGGTCTCCCGGAAGGGTTCGACATCGAGCGACCGCGCGCGAGCCTGGGCTTCAAGGTAGTCACCGGCATGGTGCGGCAACTTCAGGGCCATCTGACGATTGCGAACGATAGGAAGGGCACTCACTTCTTACTTGATTTGCCAATCTTATCTGAAAAGAACGAATCCTGATCGGCGAAGCCGAATTGATAAATCGGCGGCGCTGATCAGGCATTCCTAAGAAATACCGAGAGGTCGCCGTCACACTCATTATAAAATTTGGTGGATGCCGACCTTAGAAACGCAACACCAAAGGCGACACGATTAGTCTCCAAGACCGACCCTCCGCCATGCTGGAATATCGAGGGAGCTATGGCTGCGCCGCCGGTGTCGCTAGCAGCTGAGCAAATTGATCGTCGCTAATCTCGGTCTGGGCGACCAAGACGCTGCAGCGAAGATGATTGATCAAGTAGTTGTCCGTGGATCCGAACAACCATCGTGCCAGCGGACCCTGCGACCGATGGCCCACTACCACGAGGTTGGCGTCGATCTCGTGAGCAACCTCAGTGATGACGTGGCCGGCATCGCCCCTACCCAACCTGGCCGTCGGTGAGAAGCCCATGGCCTTAAGCCGCTCCACGCCCTCCGCGAGAATGTTCTTATAATTGGAGATTTGATCGTCCACCGGAAGGACGAAACCTCCCTCCATTACCACGGAACTCGAGGAAAGCTCTACAACAGCCAGCAGAAAGACATCGGCCCCGCAGAGTTGTGCAAGCTTCGCACCCTCCCGTAATGCCAGCCGTCCTTCGATCGAGCCGTCATAGGCGAGAAGAACTTTCTTATACAAGATTCGCTCTCCCGATCCCGTCTGGAGATGCAGATTAGCACGAATCTCCGTCGGGGTATTAGTTGAAGCTCGAACGCCTGGGGTGTCATGACCCATTGATCCTTGTGTCCTACTTCGCAGTTTGAAACCAAAGGGCGAGCGCGATAACTTGCGCTGCAGTCGAAACTTTCTCCGACCAGCCTGAGTTTAACAGCCCTCTGGACTCACCAAGGGTCAGGCCTCGGCCATGATCGCGAGCACGCGCTGCACTAGGACGGGATCGCGATAGGCGCTTCGCGGCTTCAATAGATTTTGGACTTCGGCCGTCAGCTTGTGGACGGCCGGATCTTCGGCGGCGAGCCGGGTCAGGGCGATACCGAATTTAAGCGTGATCTCAAAATCCGCCGGACGTTGGCCCCGCGTATCCGGAAACACGAAATCGAGTGTAGCCACCGACCACGGCGTCTCGATCAACGCCTGCACCTCGGCGAAGAAGGTCGGCGCCAGCCCGGCGATCGGATTGCTGTCTCCTCCTACTCTCTCGAGAAGCCTCTTGAGCAGGCACGCCTCCAGGGCGGCCACGCTCATACCTTGGCCATAGACCGGATTGAAGCGGCAGATTGCGTCGCCGATCGGCAGAAGCCCGCGGGGGAAGGAGTCGAGTCGCTCGAAATGGCGCCGCACGCTCTCGCGGAAGCCGTAGCGGGCGACCCCGTCCAGGCGCTTGGCGTGGCTGATTGCGTTGTAGATCGTCGGTGTCCGCAGTGCCCGGGCGTAGTTCAGGTATCCCTCTGCATCGCCGGGTGGCACGTCACCGTGGCGCCCGCCAATTGTCGCCATCCAGCGGTTGCCCTCGAGCGGCAACATCAGGCCGCCACGGCTGTTTTGGGGCGCCTGCCCGAAGGTCATGATGCCTTTCCAATCGTTCGAGGCGTCATCAGGGATTGCAAAGACGCAAGTGGCATAGCCGAGATCGATACCAATTGTGGTTTCCTCAGGCATTGGTCGGCCGATCGATTGCAGCAGGGCAAGAGTGAGGGCGCCGCGTCCGGAGGCGTCGACGACGAAATCCGCCGCAATTGTCTCGCTCGCGCCGTTGCCGTTCTCATAGCGCACGCCCGTGACCGCCTCTCCATTTGGCGACGCTAACACTTCCTGGACCCGGCAGCGCTGGCGCAGCGTGGTGTTCGCGCGGCCTTCCACCCGCTCTCGCACTGCGCGCTCGATTGTCGGCCGTGACACGGCGTAACTGAACCAGCCGAGATCGCGTTGCGGGAAAGGATCGTAGCCTGGGCGCTCAATGCGAACATCGAGACCGGCCCTAAGCGGCACGGCTCCCGCCCGCGCGAGATCCTGCTCGATCCCTGGGAACAACTCGCTGAGGGCGCGCTGGCCGCTGAGCAGCAGCGCATGCACGTGCCGCGCCTGCGGTGTCCCCGCACGATACGTGGCCTCCGAGGGCAGAGTATCGCGCTCCAAAACCACAACCTGATCGAAGCAATCGGCTAGCGCCCCCGCCGCGGTGAGCCCGGCCATTCCCGCGCCGATCACGACGGCCTGCTTACCGATCAAAGTTGACGCCATCGCCGCCTCCCCCGCTGCTCCTCCCGCAGAGGTGCCGACGCCAGTCCAGCATAAAGCCACGCGGTGGCGCAAGGAAGCCGCGAAATCCGCAAGGGCAGCCAGCGCCGGCCGGGCG
Organism: Bradyrhizobium sp.; assembly: GCF_004799405.1. Classification (GTDB taxonomy): domain Bacteria; phylum Pseudomonadota; class Alphaproteobacteria; order Rhizobiales; family Xanthobacteraceae; genus Bradyrhizobium. The sequence continues at coordinate 547 of NZ_SSMW01000104.1, read as the reverse complement.
CTACAAAGCGCTTACCGACGGAAGTGGTTATGCGGGTCAGCCGGCCACCTACATGCCGGCACTGGATGGGGCGTGGAACGCTCCGTGCCGATATTTTATGAGTAGCTGAACAGTTCAGGGGAATCCTTGAAAACGAAACTACCATCCGATTTCGATGCTGCATGGGCGATGGATTTTTTGATCTGGCTTATTTGCAGTCAGCAGTTTTCAATCGCCCTTCGGTCAAGCCCAACTGCAGCGCCAAAGTGCGATTAACCCAGGGAAATCGGCTGGCTCGCCAGCTGCGTCCAAATCATTGGAGGCTGTTATCTCGTCTATCTCGGCCTCAGTGCTTGGCTTGATTCTGGCAGGACGATAGCGCAAGGCAAGCTAGTCGGCCCACGCAACGGTTGGTATGGCCTACGCACTGGCTTCCTTGTCGATCCGTCGAATCCCAAAGGCATCGCGTTTTTCGTCGGACTATAGTCCCGAAGCGGACCTGTTACGGAAGTTCCGTGATCGACTGACCGCAAATCCCGAATTGGTCCCGCTATATGTTGAGCAAAAA
>NZ_SSMW01000103.1 GCF_004799405.1 Bradyrhizobium sp. | reverse complement strand
GCGGGATGCGGTGGACGCGGATGGCGCTTTGACGAATGCGCCTGAGGCGGACGGCGAAGTCGTGTGGTCCTGACACCCCGACGCTGGTGTCAAGTTTGCGAAAGGCAACTTTCGCCAAGCGACGGTGGCAAGAAAGCCCGGTCACCGGGGAGAGCGCGAAATAAACCGTAAAACCATTGCGCGGGGAATGCCGGGTTTTCCGGTGTGACCGTGGTGACTTTGCTGGCATGGCTTGTTTTTCTGCCCTGCCAGGCTGCGGGCGCATTGGGCGCCCGGCATTCCCTGCGCCCTCTGTTTCGAGGGCGGGACGTTAACAGCAAAACTCGCGTGAAACACTCGGCGAGAATGCGAAGCCGTGGCTATTCGAAATTACGAAGAGCGACGCAAAATGCTCGGTGCCACCTCTCCCCTTGTGGGAGAGGTCGGATCGCATCGACAGATGCGATCCGGGTGAGGGGTTACGCTCTATCGATAGACCTAAAATCCCGGATGATGTCCTTGACGACGTCTCCACTTCCATCTGTACCGCTTTAAGGGTGATGAAATAATTGAACATAGCGCCGTCAGAGACGATCTCGGCCCCCCGCACACATCAAGTTACCAGTTCTGTTCAATGGGCTTTTGTATTATATGAGCCTTCCAAGATTTCAATCGCAACCAACAAACCCCTCACCCCAACCCTCTCCCACATCGAAGTCGGATATATCCGACTTCGACGTTTGAAATGCCCAACTCGGGTGAACCCGAGTTGGGTGGGAGAGGGAGCGCACCGTCATCGCTGAAACACTGTGCGTCGTGCCTGCGAACGCAGGGACGACATCCAAACCCGAACCGCAAAAACCGGTGTCAGAAACAGAGATTGGTGACAACGTTGCCGCGCTTGTCGGTCAGTACGTAGGGGCATTCGATGCGCTTGAGCGCTTTTTTGGCGCCCTCGTCGCCGAGCGCCGCCGCCCTTTCGTAATAGGCCTTGGCTGCGCTGGAATCTTTCGCCCCGCCGCGGCCTTCTTGCGTGAAGGCGCCCATCCGCTCCAGCGCGCCGGGATGATTTTGTGCCGCGGCTTTCTCGAACAAGGCCCGCGCGCCGGCATCGTCCCTGGGTCCGCCGGTGCCGTCGGCCAGCATCAACCCAAGCTGATACTGCGCCTCGGCATTGGTCTCGGCCGCTTTCGCCAGCAGTTCGCGCGCGCGTGCGGGATCCGACGCGACGCCGCCGGAGAGTGCTGCAAGATTGATGACGCCGCGCGGATTGCCGGCTTGCGCGGCGCGCTCGAACAACGCGCGCGCCTGGGCCTCGTCCTTGGCAACGCCGGAACCGGTGGCGTAGAGCACGCCGAGTTCGACCATCGCCGAGGTCGAACCCTTGTCGATCGCCTTGCGCCAGGCGGCGACCGCGTCCGCAACCTGGCCGCTGGCAAGATAGGCGCGGCCGAGCTGGTATATCGCCCGCCGCGACGACCGGGAAGCACTCTTGCAGTAGCGGATCGCGGTCGCGATATCGGCCGGTGCGACATCGGGCGTGCCCTTGACGTCGGCCGGCCTGTCGGGATCGGAGGGGTCGGCGGCGAGCCGGTCGCACAATACCAGATCGGCGGATTGCGCCCGCACCGGGGCTGGGGCAATCGCAACGACCAGCACCGCGATGGCGGCGCCGATCGCAGCGAAAAAGAACGCGTGAAGCCGCCTTGTCATGACGGGGTGCAAGTTAGCTTCGGAAGAAGGCTTAATCCAGCGCTCAAGCAGGATGCCAACCCGGTGGCAAAAAAAGACCAGCCTTGCCGGCTGGTCCATAGTCGCTGGAGGAACGCAAAATGCCGTCTGGAAAAACCCGGCCTGGACCGAAGCCCAGGCCGGGTCGCGAACGCGTCAGGCCGCAGCCGCCTTGGCGGCGGTCGGAACCGAGGCAATCGTCTTGAGGATCTGCGAGGCGATCTGGTACGGGTCGCCTTGCGAGTTCGGACGACGATCTTCCAGATAGCCCTTGTAGCCGTTGTTGGCGAAGCTGTGGGGCACCCGGATCGAGGCGCCGCGGTCGGCGATGCCGTAGCTGAAGGTGTCGATCGAGGCGGTCTCGTGCTTGCCGGTCAGCCGCATATGGTTGTCCGGACCGTAGACCGCGATGTGATCGGCGCGGTTGGTCTTGAAGGCTTCCATCAGCTTCTCGAAATATTCCTTGCCGCCGACTTCGCGCATATAGGTGGTGGAGAAGTTGGCGTGCATGCCGGAGCCGTTCCAGTCGGTGTCGCCGAGCGGCTTGCAGTGGAATTCGATATCGACGCCGTACTTTTCGGTCAGGCGCAGCATCAGGTAGCGGGCCATCCACATTTCGTCAGCGGCCTTCTTGGAGCCCTTGCCGAAGATCTGGAATTCCCACTGGCCCTTGGCCACTTCGGCGTTGATGCCTTCGTGGTTGATGCCGGCGGCGAGGCAAAGGTCGAGATGCTCGTCCACCATCTTGCGGGCGATGTCGCCGACATTCTTGTAGCCGACGCCGGTGTAATACGGGCCCTGCGGCGCGGGATAGCCGGAGTTCGGGAAGCCGAGCGGACGGCCGTCCTTGTAGAAGAAATATTCCTGCTCGTAACCGAACCAGGCGCCCTCATCGTCGAGAATGGTCGCGCGCTTGTTCGAGGGATGCGGGGTCTTGCCGTCGGGCATCATCACTTCGCACATCACCAGCGCGCCGTTGGTGCGGGCGGCGTCCGGATAGATCGCCACCGGCTTGAGCACGCAATCGGAATTGTGGCCCTCGGCCTGCATGGTCGAGCTTCCGTCGAAGCCCCACAGCGGAAGCTGCTCCAGCGTCGGGAACACGTCGTATTCCTTGATCTGTGTCTTGCCGCGCAGATTCGGGGTCGGCGTGTACCCGTCGAGCCAGATATACTCGAGCTTATACTTTGTCATTGAGCTCTCTCTTGAGTTGATGATGATGCGAAAGTGAGGAACCGAAGCGCTGATCGCCCCACGCGTGTACCCGGCCACCATCGGCCGTTTCTTACCAAGCATTTAACGTGCCAATCGGCGGCGCCGGGAACCCTGCCAAGGCGGGTGAATCGGCTGCGGCCTGCCCTTACCGAACGGCATTTCAGGTGCGGCAAAGGCGCGCGGGTCGCAGCGGCTGCCGGCACTTCGGCGGCTAGGCTTCGGCCCAAACTACGCCCGATTCCACGGCAGTTCGCGTTCCGTTGGTGGGTCCGATTAAAACCGCAGCAATCGCCGGCAACATTCTTCAAGAAAGCGAGGTCGCTCCCGCAACCTTGGCGATAGCCCAAGCGTTAGCCAGTCCGCAGTTGCTTTCCACGGTGCAAAATCAAGAATGCCCACAATTTATACATCGAATGATTTTGTTTTGATCAGGTTGCATCAGCCGAGGGCACGGCCGATATCGGCTCTAGTAACCACTCAAGAACGAGTCGGGCGCACCATGAGTGCATGCGTCGCGGCTTCAGGAGAGACCAAGATGAATACGAGTTTCAATCAGGGGTCCGCAAGGATCTACCAATTCCCGGTCGGCGGTCGCTCGGCCATTGCCGGACGTCGCCATGACGAGATCAAGACCGCCGCGGACCTCGCCTCATCGCGCGTGAGCGAAGCGGTCGTCGGCGGCGCCTGGTATCACGAAGCGGCCGTCCAGGAATCCAAGCCATCCAAACCGGTGCGCTGATGCCAGCCGAACCCGGTGCCGATCCGTTACGGGACTTTGGTGCGATAACGAAAGCGTAAAGAGGGCCGAAACAAAAATGTTTCGGCCCTTTTCATATCGCCTCGCAAGCCGTGACCGGCCGCCGCGCATGCTTCAGTAGGACGCCCGCTTTGGTCATTTTCAAGGTGACGCCGCCGCCCGAATAGCGCGAACCGGAAAACGCAAAGCGCCGCGCCAGGGTGACCGCATGTCCGTCGATCTGCAGATGCGCGCGGCTATCGTAATCGAAAAATCCGGCAATGAACTGGGTGCCGTCGGCGCAACGATAGCTCTGGAAGGTCTGCGCCGATGCGGGCGATGAGCCCGCCGCGACAGCAACCAGTGCGGCGGCGAAAATAGCAGCCCTGCGCCGATTCATGTTCATCCCCCTAGTGCGACCGGAAAGGCGGAACACCCTGCCGGTCATTTCCCTGCCGCGGAGGATGGCTTAAGATCGTCCCGATGTCAGCTTCCCCCGTCCGTCACTTCGATCTCGCCGGCGCCAGCAATTTCCGAGACCTTGGCGGCTATCCCGGCCGGGACGGTCGCACCGTGCGCTGGCGGCAGATCTTCCGGTCCAATCATCTCGGCCACCTCACCGCGGCCGATATCGGCGTGCTGCGCGGCCTCGGACTAAAGAGCGCGTTCGATTTTCGCGGCACCGAGGAGCGCATGGCCGCGGCCTGCAGCCTCGAGGAGATCACGGTCCATTCGCTGCCGATCGAGCCGACCGTGGTGGCGACGCTGCGCGCGATCCGCGCCGCCGGCGCGCCGATCTCGTCGGCCGAAGCGCTGGAGGTCATGCGCGATTCCTACCGCAGTTATGTTCGGCACAATACGCCGCGTTTCCGCGCGTTGTTCGCGCATCTGCTGGAAGACCGCGCGCCGCTGGTGATCCACTGCACCGCCGGCAAGGACCGCACCGGATTTGCCTGCGCGCTGATTCTGCATGCGCTCGGCGTCTCCGATGACGTGATCGCCGAGGATTACCTGCTCACCAACCGCTTCTACCGGCGCGATCCTTCCGTCAGCTCCGACCTGCCTGACGACGTCAGGCAGACGATTGCCCTGGTGGAGGCATCTTTCCTCGCCGCCGCATTCGAAGTCATCCGCGCCGATTACGGCACTCTGGAAAACTATTTTGGGGATGGTCTCGGCCTCGGGCCGCGCCAGCGCGCCGCGCTGCAGGCTTGCTATCTGGAGTCCTGACTTTCTTGCTCGCTGAAGGCGGGGGACAACGCAAACTGCTCTACGCCGCCGCCTCCATCTCCGCGTCGAGGTCGGAAATGACGTCCTCGAAGGCCGAGATCGCCTGCTGAACCGCCGCAATCTGCATCAATTCCCAGCCGCTGACCGGTCCGTTGCGATTTTGCAGCGCGACAACCAAGTCCCGCCGCTGCTCCTTAAGCTGAACAAGTGGTAAACCGTGATCAGGTAGATATCTCATGCTCGTACACCCCGTGCCCATGGATCGGGCGATGGGCAACCTAGCGTGATGTTTCTGCATTCGGCTTACAAAACTCCGGCAAATTTTAGCGATTGGCAGCTTATCGCGACCGCCGGGGTTTAGGCCACCGGCGCGCTTGCCATCGCAATGTCGAGCACCTGCGCAATGCAACCGGTGCACCAATCGCTCATGTGCAATTGACTGCCGTCGGCCGGATCGATCAGGTTCTCGATCGGGATGCAATCATCGACCCAGCGCCGCATCAGGGCGAAGCGGCGAAACACGTTGACGTTTGCCTTCCCCGCCGCGTCCGCGATCCGCGCCACCATCTGTTCGGACAGCTTCAGCTTGTCGGTACCCACGATGGCGGTGGTGTATTGCAGGTCCATCAGCACCACATCCATCGGCAGGCTGCTGAGCCGTTCGAGTCCGGTCACGATCGATGCGATCACGTCATCCGGATTATAGTCCTGGTTACGAAACACCGCATTCGTTCCAACCTGCCAGATCACCAGCGCGGGCGCTTCGTCAATGACATCGGGGTCGAAGCGGGACAGTTCGTCGGTCGCCTCCTGCCCGCTGACTCCGCGATTGACCACATCGATCATCCGGTCGTGAAAGCGGCTCCTCAAGACCATTTCCAGCCGGCCGGGATATGGCAATATCTTGCCCTCGCCGGCCGTCGAGGACGAGCCGATCGCCACGATCTTGACCTTGCGCCGGCTTTTGAGACTCTTCGCCAGGTGCGGAAGCGGATATTTGAAGCGAACGAGGTCATTTGTGGTTTCAGACATGTGAACATCCGTTTTGCGGGAACGATCCGTCGTCGCGTGCATTTGGGCGGAAAATTTCGCAGTATTGCAAACCAAATTCGCTGATCGATTGCACAGGAATCAGCACTCGCCCGGAGGGCCCGCCATGAACGGAAAAGTCATCGTCGTCACCGGCGCCTCTGGTGCGCTTGGCAAGGTGGTTGCCGAGGTCGCGCTGGCGCGGGGCGCGCGGGTGGCCGGCGTGGATCACGCGGCATCGCAACTTCCGGCGACGGAAAATCGGATCGAACTTGGCGGCGTCGACCTGACGGATGCGGCGCAAGCCAAAAAAGCCATCGACGCGGTGGCGGCGCATTTCGGCAGGCTCGATGCGCTGGTCAACATCGCCGGAGGGTTTGCGTTCGAACCGGTTGCCGAGGGTGATACGAAAACCTGGCAGCGCATGTACGCGCTGAACGTCCTCACCGCACTGAATGCGTCACGATCGGCGATCCCGCACCTGGCCGCTTCCAGCGCCGGGCGGATCGTCAATGTCGGCGCCATGGGCGCGCTGCAGGCCGGCGCCGGCATGGGCGCCTATGCCGCATCCAAAGCCGGCGTACATCGCCTCACCGAAGCGCTTGCCGCCGAATGGAAAGGCAAGATCACCGTCAATGCCGTGCTGCCGTCGACCATCGATACCGCGGCCAATCGCGCCAGCATGCCCAAGGCGGATTTCGCAAAATGGGTGGCGCCGCAGGAACTGGCTGACGTCATCCTATTTCTAACCAGCGACGCCGCCAGCGCCGTCACCGGCGCGTTGCTGCCGGTGAGTGGACGGGTGTAGCTCTCGCCCCCCACGCCCGCGTCGTTTGATCGAATCCCAGGACCCAATTCGGGTTAGACTCAGCACAGTGAGTCGCAGGCGCGACACTGGAGTCCCCTTGGAAACCGCGCTCTACCTTCCCGTCAAACGCTTCCTTGAAAATCTCGGCTTTACGGTCAAGGGCGAGATCGGCGGCTGCGACCTTGTCGCGCTGAGCGGTGACGACCCGCCGGTCGTGGTGATCGGCGAACTCAAGCTTTCCTTCAATCTCGAACTGGTTTTGCAGGCGGTCGATCGCGCCGGCGCCTGCGACGAGGTCTGGATCGCAGCCAAACTTTCGGCACGCGGCAAGGGCCGCGAGAGCGACGCGCGCTATCGCAATCTCTGCCGCCGGCTCGGCTTCGGCATGCTCGCGGTCACCGATCGCGGCCATGTCGAGGTCATCGTCAAGCCAGCCACCACTGCCCCGCGCCGCAATCCGAAGAAACGTTCGCGGCTGGTTTCGGAACATCAGCGGCGCAAGGGCGACCCGGTCCTGGGCGGCAGCACGCGCTCGCCGATCATGACGGCCTATCGTCAGCAGGCGCTGTCCTGCGCCGCGGCACTGGTGCAAGGCCCCCGGAAAGTACGCGACCTCAAGGCCGATAGTCCCGACGCGGCAAAAATCCTGCTGCACAATGTCTATGGCTGGTTCATCCGCGTCGAACGCGGCATCTATGAACTGACCGCTGCAGGACATGCGGCCCTGAAGCGATGGCCACAACAGCCGATCGAGGTCATCGACGCCGGCCGGCTGGTGCCGAACCTGCCATCGAAACAATTGGTTATTGGGGGGAAAAGATGATCGTGGTGACGGGCAGCGTGACGGCGCGGGAAGATTCCTTCGACGAGGTTCAGAAATTGAGCCTCGAACACGTGCAGCGCTCGCGCGAGGAGCCCGGATGCATCTCGCACGCGGTGCATGTCGATTGCGAAGACCCGCTACGATTGGTGTTCATCGAACAATGGGCCGATCGCGCGGCGCTACTGGCGCATTTCGCGATCCCCGCCTCTCGCCATTTCGTCCGCGCCCTGCAGCCGCTAGCCGCAGCGGCCACGACCATTGAGATTTACGATGCGGCCAAACTGGAAAAGCTCTGAATCGCCGGATGCATGGCTGGATTGCCATATCAATTTCATATTGCAATGCAACATAGGGGCGCATAGGTATCTGGGATCAGACAAGAGGGCGAAATGAGCGAAGACTGGAATACGAAATATGGAACGCGGCGCGTCCGCCGCGATCCGCCGACGCTGGATGAAGCCATCTTCGCCGCGATCGGTATTACCGACGATCAGGAAGCTCAGGCCGAAATCGCGGCGTCCCTGATGGGGCTGCCGATCGAATCCGTCCAGTCCGAAGTCAAGAAAGCCGGCCGCACCGCGGCGCGATCTTCGACACGGGTGATCGCGGGCGAACAGGGCGCGCAGCGCTCGGTCGTGGTTGAGCGCCGGGTCATCAGGAGATTCGGCAACGACAAGCGCACCGGAACCTGAGGGTCCGCTCGAAGACAGGCGCCTGCGATCTGCGTCATCGCTGAACGGCAAAGCGAGCCCTTGCGGGCTCGTTTATGCGGTTCGGCCCAGGCCGTACATGCCAAGAACCAGCTTCCAGTACATGCGGTTGAAATGCATCATCGCGCGCACCGCATCGAGCGGCGTTACAACGTAGAGCTTTGCGAATTGCGGCTGGATTTGCGGCTTTAAATCGATACTGCCGGTGGATTCGCCGTGGCGGAATGTCAGGTGCGCGCCGAACTTGTTGGCCAGCGCCCGCATCGCCTGGTTCTGCGCACCGGTGGTGATCCGCAAGCTCTGGTAGCCCTTCGCTCGCGCTTCCGCGATCAACTTCCTGGACAGGATGCTGCCGACGCCCTGCCGCCGCACGGACGCTTCCACGCTGAATGCGATCTCCGGCAATGCGCCGGGCAATCGGTCGGGTGGATGCAGTTCCGCAGCACCATGCACCACGCCGTCTTCGACATAGGCGATGACAATCGTGCCGTCGCCGGCACATTTGGCGGCGTAGCGTTCGATGAAGCCGTCATCCATGAAGCCGTGGAAGCGGTCGTGGCGGCTCTCCGGATCGAGCCGCAACAGATGATCGCGCAGCAGCGGCAATTCTTCGTGCTGGCGCAGGGTGCGAACGGTGCCCTTCGCGGGCGCGGAACGGGTCGTGCTCTCGTAGCTCAAATCATAACTCCTCTTGGATAGCCCTCGAGGAGGCGTCGAATCCCTAGTCCATAAATATTGTGCATCGCAACATGAATTGCAAGGCCCGATCCAGTTACAAATAAACGGTTAACGAAATGCTTCGGCGCCGTTTTACAGCACCATCTGCGTCTGGGTCACCACCGCGACGAGCTTTCCTTCCTCGGTCTCCAGCCGCGTTTGCCATACCTGGGTGCGCCGTCCCCGATGCACCGGCGTTGCAGTGGCGATCACCGTGGTCCCTTCCCTTGCCGCCCCGATGAAATTGGTCTTGCTCTCGATCGTAGTGGTACCCTTGGCATCCTCCGGCAAATTGATCACGGTCGCAGCCGCACCGACCGAATCCGCGAACGCCATCACCGCGCCGCCATGAATGTTGCGGTTGAGGGTGCAGAGATCGGGTCGTACCAGCATCCGCGCCACCACGCGATCCTTCTCGGCTTCGGTGAATGTCACGCCTTTCAATTCGGCAAACGGCATCTTCATTGATTTGACTTTTTCAAGCGGCGTCATCGGTAGTCCTCCTCCCATCGTCATACGCGGGCTTGACCCGCGTATCCATCGATCTCGCAAAAAGGCTTTACCGGATCGGTCAAGCCCGGCAACGACAAAGCGACCGCAGTGACAAGCGATTTATTCTTCGGCATATCATTTGCCATGCGTCAATTCCCTCCTTGCCGGATCGTGTGTCTCACCGAAGAAACCGTGGAGACGCTGTATCTACTTGGGGAACAGGACCGGATCGTCGGCGTCTCCGGCTATGCGGTGCGGCCACCGCGGGTCAGGCGCGAGAAGCCGCGGGTGTCGGCGTTTATCTCGGCGGACATCCCCAGAATCCTCAGCCTCGAACCGGACCTCGTTCTGGCTTTCTCAGACCTGCAGGCGGAGATCGTCGCCGACCTGGTCCGCGCCGGCGTCGCCATCCATGTCTTCAACCAGCGCGACGTCGCGGGCATCCTGGCGATGATCCGCACCCTGGGCGCGCTGGTCGGCGCGGCTGAAAAAGCCGACCAGCTTGCAACGTCTTATGAACAGCGTCTAGCCGGCATCGCATCGACGTCCCGGCCATCGCCCAAGCCAAGAGTCTATTTCGAGGAATGGGACGATCCATTGATCAGCGGCATCGGCTGGGTCTGCGAACTGATCGAGATCGCCGGCGGCGAAGACGTGCTGCCTGACCTGAGATTTCAACAGGCCGCCAGGGACCGGATCGTTTCGCCGGAGACCGTGCGCGCCACGGCGCCCGATGTGATCCTGGCGTCGTGGTGCGGCAAGAAAGTCGTCGCGGACAGGATCAGAAAGCGGCCGGGCTGGAACCAGATTCCGGCGGTGCGCAACGACCGCATCGTCGAAATCAAATCGCCAGTGATCCTGCAACCGGGTCCGGCTGCGCTCACCGACGGGCTGGATGCAATTGTCGCAGCGTTGTGGCCACCTTCCGGCTAAAGCGCCTCGACGCCGCACCATTCGGCGATGAACAACGCGGTAGCCTTGGTCGACTTCCGCAGCGAATCGAGATCGACATATTCGTTGAAGCCGTGCATCGCCGCCCCGCTGGCGCCGAAGCACAGGCTTGGGATGTTGTAGTTCAGCCCGTAGAACCGCGTATCGGTGAGCGCGGTGAAGACGAGGTCTTGCACCGCGCCGCCATAGACCGCGTTGTAGGCCTTGCCGAATGCGGCTTCAGCCTGCGCGGAGTCCTTCAACTCATATCCCTCGGACAGAAACCCCGACCATTCCACGTCGGGCGGATTGTTGGAGAGGAAACGATGATCGCGCGCGGCCGAGGAGACGCAGCCAAGGATCTCGGCCTGGCAGTCGGCAACCGACCAACCCGGCAGAATGGCGATTCTACAATCGACATCGCACCACGCCGGCACGCTGGAGGCCCAATCACCGCCCTTGATGATGCCCGGATTGAAGTTGATCGGATGCGTCACCGCCTTGAAATGGCGATCGCTCTTCGCCCTTTCATTCCATTCGGTTTCGAGCTTCTTCAGGCGGTGAATCAAGTGATAGGCCGCGGTGATGGCGTTGGAGCCCGAGCCTGCCTCGAACACATGCACCGGATGGCCGCGTACCCTGAGCCTGAACCAGATCACGCCGACTTGCGATCGCACCATTCTGCCGGAGGTCGGCTCGGGGATGAAGCAGGCGTCGGCACGATAGCCGCGCTGCAAGGTCGAGAGCGCACCGACGCCGGTACTCTCCTCCTCGATCACGGATTGAAAGTGAATCCGCGCCGTCGGCTTGAAACCGGCGGCCTTGATGGCATCGAGCGCATGGAGCGCACCGATGGTGCCGGACTTCATGTCGCAGGCGCCGCGGCCGTACATCTTGCCGTCCTTTACCATCGGGGAAAACGGCGGCGTCTCCCACATCTCAAGCGGGCCGGCCGGCACCACGTCGCAATGCCCCTGCAGGATCAGCGATTTGCCGGCGTTGCTGGTCGGCCGATAAGTGCCGACCACTGTGCGCGCCCTGGAGAAATCATGTTCGATCGGGCCGAAGCCGCGCAAATCCCTGAGATCGTCGACATCGATATGCCAGTCGTCGACCTCATAGCCGCGCTGGCGCAAGAGATCGCCGATCATGTCCTGGCATGGCCCTTCGGCGCCGCGGGTTGAGGGAATCGCGACAAAATCCCGCGTGGTGGCCAACTGCGCGTCGAAACCGGCGTCGACGGCGTCGAGGATTTTTTGCCTGGCATCCATGGCGCTCATCGTGTCGTGGCTCCGGTTCGCTGCCGCGGAGGGAACGCGGCAACGGCCGGGATCAAATCATATCCGGTCGGGATTCGCAGGTGTTTTTGGCCGCTATGAGAATCGCCGAGGCCTCCATACAATGCAGGCGAAATTCTCACTCCCAACGGAGAACTCAATGCCCGCCAACCGCAACATTTTGTATCTCATTATCGGCGCACTGATCGTCGGGGTGGGTGTGCTCGGCTACAATCTCTATCAGACCAAGAAGCAGCCGGAGGGCCTGCAGATCAACGTCGGCCCGAACGGGCTGAAGATCCAGAACAAGTGAAACAAGCTGCACCATCGATCGTGAAGGTTTCACAGTTCATGCGTTTTTCGTTGCTGCTGCTCGGCGGTCTCGTGCTGTTTTCCCTAATGCCAGCGACCAGGGCGGATCAGGTGGCGCGGGTGCAGGATATCGTCAATTTGCGGCTCGGCCAGCGTATCAAGGTCGATGATGGAACCTGTCCCGCCGGCCAGATCAAGGAAGTCTCCGGCACCAAGATGATCTCAACGGGAATCGTCCGCACCAGCAAATGTATTCCGCGCTTGGGACCCAAGCTGAACCGACCGCGCTAACGGCCGCGATGAGCCGGATCGCCTCACACCCTACCAGTTGCCATATTTGCCGATCAGCCCGCGCCAGACGGCGTCGCGCTCCGCAGCCAGCGGCTCTTTTCCAACGCTGGCATTTTTCGCAGCAGCCGTCACCACCATGACGAGTTTGAGTTCGGGATCGACGAAGATCGATTGACCGTAAACGCCGAGCAATGCAAACCTTCGCTTCTCGCCCGGGAAAAGCCAGAACTGGTAGCCATAGCCAAAATACGGGGTGGCTCGCCTTGGCGTGAACGCTTCGGGTTGCCGGTGCCAATCGGTCGCGTCGAGCAGGTACTCCTTCGGCACCACTTGTCTCGGTCCGACCGCGCCATCATTGGCCAGCAGCACGCCAAGACGTCCGTAGTCGCGCAGGATCGCGTTGAAACTTCCCGCGGCGACCTCGGTGCCATCGCGCGACCTGATCCAGGTCGCATCGGCTTCGGCGCCCATGGGCTGCCAGAGCCGCTCCGTCAGATACTCACTGAGCGTGGTTCCGGTGACCGCGCGCAGCAGTACCGCCAGGATGACGGTCTCGCTGGAGGCGTAATGAAAGCGCGTGCCCGGCTCGACTTCGCGGGGCCCGAACGCGCGCAGTGCGGCGATCGACCCCTGCGAACCGCGAAGGTTGCCGAACCGCGTCAGGTCGTCCTTGCCGTCATAGACTTCGTTGAACGGCACGCCGGATGACATGCGCAACACGTTCCGTATCGAGGTGTCGCCATAGGCGCTGCCCGCAAGCTTCGGCTCGTATTTGGAGACGAGGTCGTCCAGGGAGGCTATTTTCCCCTCGGCGAGCGCCATTCCCACCGCAATACTGACGATGGATTTCGCCATCGAATGCGAAACAAAGCGGTCCACCGGCTTGCGATCGTACTGATAACGCTCGCACAGAATCTCGCCGTCCTTGATCACCAGCAGACCGGTGATGCGCTGGCGATCTAGAAAATCGTCGAGCGTATAGTTCTGGTCCTTGAACCGGTAGTCGATCTTCAATTCACTTGCGGCGGCGGGCAACGGCAACGGCGAAGCCGCCTTCCTGAGGGTGTAATGGGGTAGCAGCGTGTCGAGATGACTGAAGGATCCGATTCGCACGCCTTCGTCATAGAACCAGCTGCCCCGGGTGCCGACCGGATAACCGGCCGCCTTGCCCAACAGGTCTTCGTCGGGAGCGGCAGCGGCGGAAGACGCCAGCGCGACAAACGCTGCGCACCACATCAGGTTTCGGCACGGCCGCATCCATTGCTCCACGCTGACCGATCAAAGCGGACGGTCGTTCAATGGTTACAATAGCGGCAGATTCGCATGAAGGTGCACTGGCGCTGCGCTGATGCGAAAAAGAATGAAGTTCTACCGGCAACCTTTTAGGCTTGGGCTAGTTTTAGCGGGCGGCGACGAGCAAGGCGTGGGTGGCCGCGATCGGCGTGCCGCTATAGGCGAAGGTACCGACTCCCGGAAGCCCGTTTTCCGGTGATCCCGCCAGTGACGGACCGGCGAGCACGAAAGCGAACGCAAGGACGAAGCTGAGGGCTCGCATTTGACTGTCTCCGGTTTTGTGGCCGGCGTTGTCCCGCCGTTTTCGTTGGCGAAACTGATAACCAACCGCTGTTTCCGGATGCTTGCGCAAAAGGGAAAAATGGTTTCGTCGGCCGGGAGAATTGTTTCATCGACCGAGGTCGACGAAACAATCGAAATAAAACACAATTATTTCAATTAGATAAGAGCTTCGACGGGCAGCGAACGGGTCCAGTTGGCAGCTTCATCCGCAGTCAGAAATCGACGACCTTCGCCCCTGATCGGCTCGTCCAATGGCCGAATCCGGGGTGGTTCAACGGCCTACCGCGACCATGGGTCCAGCCGGCGGAGCCAGACCGGCTGAAATATTTAACGTTTCTCTGGTGAGAAGCCCGTTGGCGGGCCCTTTGCGAGGGTGAACCGAAGCATTGGCCCGGCCGACTCACTTGAGCGAACCTGCAACCTTTCCAAGCAGTGGCGCGTTGTAATCTTGACCTCAACAAAGGACAGCAGTCGTGGGCAATGACAACATCGATGTTGGCAAGAAAACCGCGACGCCCAAATCCGGCCCGGCGAAATCCGCGCGGCCTGGAATTTGTGGCGCGATGACGCAGCAGCGCTGCGACAGCGGTCGCGGCGATGAATCGGCACCGCAGAAATTCGTGCAGTTGGTGGGCCATCGCGATCCCAAGGCCCGGCACGAGGCTTGGGTCGGGCCACGCCCGAAGCCGGTAAGGAGGTAGTTTACAGGATCCCGACCAGAATCATTGCGGTCACTGGATGAACTCGCCACATTTCTTGATCGCGGTATCGGCGGCTCCCCAAGGCATGATCGGCACCGAAGAGGTCGAATTCTCCGGCGATCCCTCGATCAGTCTGTCGGAATAGACCATATAGACCAGCACGTTCCGTTTGGCGTCACAGCCCCGGACGATCTGCATTTTCTTGAAGAAAAGCGAACGCCGCTGCCGAAACATGTCGTCGCCCTGCTCCATTTTGGATTTGAAACGGATCGGGCCGATCTGGCGGCACGCCAGCGAAATATCCGAGACCTGTTCGGCAATCCCCAGCCAGCCCTTGTAGCCGCCCTTCTCCGGCACCGTAAAATGACAGGCCACTCCCTCGACCTCGGGGTCGTCGATGCCGTAGGTCGCAAGCTTGTCATTCGGGCTCAGTAATTTGAACACGGTCGAGCGGCGGAAGATCAGGTCCGGCTCGTCGGCGGCCGAGGCCGGCGAACCGGCCCAAAACGTCAATAGCAGCACCAAAAAAGCCGCGTTTCTCCAGCTCTGGTGGCCAATGGCTTGGGATGTCATGGAACTCTCCGTCGGCGGGGCTTCCGCCGATGTAGTTGCACAGATGCCCCATCGGAAGGCTAATCCGCTGAGGGAGTACGGGCCGGTTAACCGAATGTGAGGCTTTTTTGCTACGCTTGGAGCTAAAATCGCCGGGATTGCCGGCCTTATGCTGGTGAACGCGTTTCCCGTCTGCGACAACTAAATACGACTAAATATCAAGGCTGAGATTCGAGGATCATGGGCGTGGGCAAGGATCGGGCGGCGGGGATTGCGGATGGACGACTGCGGCCGTCCCCGCGCGAAAATCAGGCACCGGGCCACGCAGCTTTCGCCAAATCCCTGTGGCGGATTGCCGTCCTGGCGGCCGCCGGCGTCATCGGCGGCACTTCTTATGCGGAAGCTGCGGTGGCGTGGTCGGATTCCGACGCCGGATTTTCACGGCCCACTCCACAGCGGCGGCATAGAGCGCATCGCCATTCGGCCCGCAAGATCGACGCAACGGTAAAAGAAAAAGAATCCGCGAAACCGCAGGGACCGCTGATCATTGCGATCTCGATCGACAAGCAGAAACTGAAAATCTACGACAGCAACGGATTTTTCGCCGAAGCGCCGGTTTCCACCGGCATGAAGGGCCATCCGACGCCGATGGGTGTCTTCAGCGTCATTGAAAAGGACCGATACCACCATTCCAACATCTATAGCGGCGCACCGATGCCGTACATGCAGCGGATCACATGGTCCGGCGTTGCGATGCACGCTGGCGTGCTCCCTGGCTATCCGGCCTCGCATGGCTGCATCCGCATGCCCCCGGCCTTTGCGGTGAAGATGTGGGGCTGGACCAAGATGGGGGCCCGGGTCGTCGTAACGCCGGGCGAGATAACTCCGCCCGAGAGTTTTTCACATCCGTTGCTCGCAACCGAGAAAGTCCCGCCACAGCCGGCGGCTGCCGTCGAGCCGATGGTGGACGCCCCCGCAAAGCCCGAGAAGACAGCCGACGCCGCGCCGTTGCGCGAACAGACCCACACCGCCGACGCCAGCGCTTCCCTGCCGGCAACGACGGCGCCGGTCACGATGTCGGATGCCACCCAATCCAGCGGCAACACGCCAACGCATGAGGCGGCAACCGCCGAAACAGAGCCTGCACCGGCAGGCACAGTGGATGCCGTCAAGAGCGGCGACGCACCGAATGCCGACGTGAAATCCGAAGTTGCCACCTCTGAAACTGCAAAATCGGAAACAGAATCCACCGCCGAGAAGCCCGGCGAGAAGGCTCCGTCCGATGACAGCCCGGCCGAGGTTAAATCGTCGGAATCGGCGACCTCTACCACCAAGCCTGTCGAAGCCGATGCCTCTGACAATCCAGGCCAGAAACCGGACGAGGCTACTGTCTCTGCACAAGCCAGCAGCGATACGGCAAAGACCGAAGTGTCCGCCACCGAAAATACCAAAGCCGACGAGACCAGGGTCGAGGCAAAGGTGGATGACCTCAAGACGTCCGTTTCCGACACGCCCAAGCCGATTGAAGCCAAATCGACCGAAGTCAAGCCAGCCGAAGTCAAGCCGGCCGAAGTCAAGTCGGTCGAAACCAAGCCGGCTGAAAAATCTGGCGAGAAAACCCCGCCAGCGGCGGACACCGCCGCCATCCCCGATGCGAAAAAAGACCAGACCCGCCTGCAGAGCACGGAGAAAGCCGCCGCCCCGAAACCGGACCCGGTAACGGCAGCCGCGCCAAAGCGTACCGGTCAGATCGCCGTGTTCATCAGCCGCAAGGACTCAAAGCTCTATGTGCGGCAGAATTTCAAGCCGCTGTTCAGCGTGCCGGTGACGATCGCAGCGGACGACCGGCCGTTGGGAACCCATGTGTTCACGGCACAAGTCGACAAGGACGACGCCAACCTGCTGCACTGGTCGGTGGTTTCGATCCCGGCCCGGCATGTCGAGCGGCGGGACGAGGACGAGCATGTGTCGCGGCGGCGGAAGAAGACAACCGAGGCCGCCGAAGTAAAGGTAATGCCGGTCCCGGATAGCCCTGCCGAGGCTTTGAATCGTATCACCATACCTGCCGATGCCATGGCGCGAATTGCCGAGTCGCTTTCGACCGGCGGCTCGATCGTGGTTTCCGATCAGGGCATCAACGCCGGCGAAACCGGCGAGGGAACCGATTTCATCGTGTCGCTGCGCTAGGCTGCAAAGACTTGGTCCGGCCGGCCGTGATGGCTTGTTGAGCGGCGGTCGCCGACCGCCTATGTTTGCCGCTCGCCTAAATCGCTCCGGGGGATGGCCGTGATCGACCGCAGGACCGTCATGACCGCAGCGCTGGCCGCGATCGCGGCTCCAGCCCCGATACGGAGGGTCCTGGCGCAAGTGGCTATGAGCCGGATCACCGCCTATGCGTTCTCGTTCCCGGCGCTGGTCGGCGGCGATATCCGGCTCGCCGATTTCGCCGGACATCCGCTGATGGTCGTCAACACAGCATCGCTGTGCGGCTACACGCCGCAATATGGCGGATTGCAGGAGCTATGGACCGGGTTTCATGATCGAGGGTTCGTCATCGTCGGCGTTCCCTCGAATGATTTCGGCGGACAGGAACCGGGCGGTTCGGCGGAAATCGCCAACACCGCGCAACACCAATATGGCGTTACCTTTCCGATCGCAGCAAAAACCGTCGTGAAAGGCCCTGATGCACATCCGTTCTACCGATGGGCGGCCGAAGCACGACCGAACGATGTTCCTCATTGGAACTTCCACAAATATCTGATCGGCCGCGAGGGCTATATCGCCGACGTGTTCCCCGAAACCGTCGAACCGACGGATACCCGAATAAAAACCGCTATCGCGCGAGCGCTCGCGGATTCCTGACGCGCCCCCGGCCTGTTGGCCCGTGGAATTAACCGAACCGGCCGGCAAATCGGTTCAAAGTAATAAAGCCGTTGCCGTGGCGGCACAGGTTTGACTACGCTATTATGCATCGAGGTGGAAAAACGGCTCGGGCCATGGCAGAAAAGCCAGGATCGGACACGGGATCAGTGTAAGGGAAACAAGATGCGTATTGCGGCAGGTTTGATCTTTGCAAGTGCGGTTTCGCTGTGTGTGTCGGGTGCGGCCTGGGCCCAGATCCCGGCTCCCGCGGTAGCGGCAGCCCCGCAAGTGGCGCCGCAGGCGGCGCCCGTCCCGGCAGCTGCTGCCCCGACAAGAGCTCCCTGCACCAATCCCGGTGCCCTTGGCGTGGCTCGTACCGTGGAAATCGACACTACCGGCGGTCCCGGCTTCGGCTTCGAGCACTTCAAGGAACTGGACTTTCTCAAGGACAAGGAGGTCGTGCTGACTTTCGATGACGGTCCATGGCCGGGCAATACGCCGGCGGTCCTCAAGGCGCTGGCGGATGAATGCACCACCGGCATCTTCTTCGAAATAGGCAAGCACGCGACCTACTATCCTGAAATCGCCAAGCAGGTTTATGCAGCCGGTCATACCATCGGCACGCACACCTGGTCGCATGCAACGCTGGTCAACAAGAAGCTCAGCGAAGACCAGCGCAAGGAAGAGATCGAGAAAGGTATCAGCGCTGTGAAGTGGGCGCTGGGCGGGGTTTCGCCGGCGCCGTTCTTCCGCTTCCCTGCGCTACAACATCCGCCTGAAATGGTCACCTATCTCGGCGAGCGCAACATCGCGATGTTCTCATGCGATATCGATTCCTTCGACTTCAAGTACCACGAGCCGAAGAAGGTCATGAACCTCATCTTCAAGGGGCTGGAGAAGAAGGGCAAGGGCATCATCCTGATGCACGACTTCCACAAGGAGACCGCGGCGCTTCTGCCCGACATCCTGAAGCGGTTGAAGACTGAAGGGTATAAGGTCGTGGCCATGCGGGCTAAGGCGCCAGTGAAGAGCCTGCCGCAATACGACGAAGAGTTGATGAAGGACGTCAAGCTGCCGACGCTGAGCCAGCGTCCGGTGTCGAGCGTTGTCACCGACGTGTCGCAGTAAGCCGCGCCAGCCTGCCCAGCGTGGCGGGATTGCGCATCGAAGGCTATGTCATCGTGTCGGCGGACGGCATGCTGGCGAACGCCGATCGGGTGATGCCGGATGAACTGAAATTCGAGGGCGACAAGCAATTCTTCAGCGCCGCCCTCGATCGCGCCGACCTGATCGTGCATGGGCGGAATTCCCATGAGGATCAGCCGAACTCACCGAAGCGAAGGCGCCTCATCCTCACGTCGAAAATACCTGCGCTCGCACCCGAACCATCCAATCCCAACGCCACCCTCTGGAATCCGGCCGGCGCCTCATTCGAAGCGGCCTGTGCCCGCGCCGGCGTGAGTTCCGGCATGGTCGCGATCATCGGCGGACCCGACGTATTCGCAATGTTCATGGATCGCTACGACACATTCTGGCTGTCGCAGGCACCGCTGGTGCGGATACCCGATGGTACGCCGTGCTTCCCCGGCGTACCTCGCCATTCACCGCAGGATGTTCTCGCCGCCCACGGCCTGAAGGCCGGCGATACACAAATCCTGGATGCCGCCGCTGGTGTCATCGTCACCCCGTGGCGGCGCAGCGGTTAGCAACTAGACATCGCCATAGGTGGCGTCCTCCGTCCGCGCACTCCGTCCCTGTCCCGCGATCATGAACAGTGCGCCGACGATCGACAGATTCTTCAAGGTGTGGACCAGGTTGTTCCTGGCGTCGGCACCGGTCTGGTTCCAGAAGTCGTGAAAGTAGAAGGTCGTGACGGCGACGAACAGGATCAGCAGGATCGCAAAAAAGCGCGCGCCGAAATTCAACGCGATCATGACGCCGCAGATCAGTTGAAGCGAGCCGCCCGCAATTGCCAGCATCTGCGGCATCGCCATGCCGGTGATGCCTTCGAGCTGTGCGGTGTAGGTTGCCAGTGCTGCCGGTAAAACGATTTTTTCCGTCATTTGCGCCGTCGCCGCCAAATCCAGAAGCTGGGCCGCCCCCGAAAAGATAAACAGCACGGCGAACACAATTCGCCCGAAAGTAACAAACGCTGGCATGGTCGGCCTCACTGGAATGCTGCAAGTGCGGGGTCGCTATTCGGCGGAGCGATTATGAGCGTTCCGCTACAGGTTTTCAAACGGTCAATCGATCGCCGCCGCTCCCGGCCGGACTCGATTTTCACGGTCCCACCCGAATTGGGCCTCACCCAAATAACGTCGGTTGCTGACGTCCGGCGCGCTCCTGGGCTTCGACCGCGGCCACGGCCGTCATGTTGAGAACGCCGCGCGCGGTCACCGACGGCGTAAGAATATGCGCCGGGCGCGAGGGGCCGACCAGGATCGGCCCGACCGGCAACGCATCGGCCAGCGACTTGATCATCTGGTAGGCGACGTTGGCGGTATCGAGATTGGGCATGATCAGGATATTGGCGACGCCCTCCAGCTTCGAATGCGGCAGGATCAGCGCCCGCGCGGCTTCCGACAACGCGGTATCGCCCTGCATTTCGCCGTCCGCCTCGATTTCCGGATGGTTCTGCTTCAACAAAGCGGTGGCCCGGCGCATTTTGATCGAGGAATCGGTGTCGTAACTGCCAAAATCCGAATGCGAAACGAACGCGATTTTGGGCTTGATATTGAAGCGCTGAACATGGATCGCCGCCAGCGCCGCCATTTCCGCCAGTTCCTCGGCGCTGGGGTTGGGCCTTACCTGGGTGTCGGCGATGAAATAGGCGCCCTTGCTGGTGATCATCAGCGCCAGGGCCGCAAAATCGCTCACACCCGGCAGAAAGCCGATGATCTCGCGCACATGGCGCAAATGGCTCCGGTAGCTGCCCTCGACGCCGCAGATCATGGCATCGGCCTCGCCGCGGACCACCGCGAGCGCGGCGATGACGGTGGCATTGGTGCGCACCACCGTGCGGGCGGCATCGGGCGTGACGCCGTGCCGGCCGGCGACGTCGATATAGGATTGCACGTAGGACCGGTAGCGCGGGTCGTCCTCGGGATTGATGAGATCGAAATCCTGGCCGGCCTTGATGGCAAGGCCGAACCGCTTGATCCGCGCCTCGACCACCGAGGGGCGGCCAACCAGGATCGGCCGCGCCAGCTTTTCCTCCAGCACCACCTGGGTCGCATGCAGCACCCGTTCGTCCTCGCCTTCGGCATAGATCACCCGGACCGGCTGGGTCTTGGCCTTGGCGAATACCGGCTTCATGACCAAACCGGAGCGGAACGCGAAGCGCTCGAGCTGCGCGGCATAGTCCTCGAAGTTGGCAATCGGGCGAGAGGCGACGCCCGAGGCCATCGCCGCCCTGGCCACCGCCGGCGCGATGCGCAGGATCAGCCGCGGGTCGAATGGGCTTGGGATCAGCGAGCCCGGGCCGAATCCTTGCACTTCGCCGCTGTCGAAACCGGGCGCGATCGCGTCCACCGGCGGATCACGCGCCAGCTGCGCGATCGCTTCCACTGCGGCGTGCTTCATGTCCTCATTGATCGCGGTGGCGCCACAATCGAGCGCGCCGCGAAAGATGAACGGAAAGCACAGGACGTTGTTGACCTGGTTGGGAAAATCGGAGCGGCCGGTGCAGATCATGGCGTCGGGACGTGCCTTGCGGGCTTCATCCGGCATGATTTCCGGCGTCGGGTTGGCCAGCGCCATCACCAACGGCTTGTCGGCCATCGCCTTGACCATGTCTGGGGTCAGTACATTGGGGGCCGACAACCCCAGGAAAATATCGGCGCCGCCGATCACCTCCGCCAGCACGCGCTTGTCGGTCTTCTGCGCATAGACCGACTTCCAGCGGTCCATCAGCGTGTTGCGACCCTCATGCACCACGCCGTCGATATCGCAGACCCAGATATTCTTGCGCTGAGCGCCGAGCGACACCAGAAGATTGAGACAGGCGATCGCCGCGGCACCCGCGCCTGAGGCGACGATCTTGACGTCAGCGAGTTTCTTGCCGTTGAGCAGCAGCGCATTGGTGATGGCGGCGCCGACGATGATGGCGGTGCCGTGCTGGTCATCGTGGAATACCGGGATCTTCATCCGCGCCTTGAGTTGCGCCTCGATCTCGAAGCACTCCGGACCCTTGATATCCTCCAGGTTGATGCCGCCGAAGGTCGGCTCAAGTGCTGCCACCGTCTCGACCACCCGTTCGATGGTGTCGGCCGCGATTTCGATGTCGAATACATCGATGCCGGCAAACTTCTTGAACAGAACGGCCTTGCCTTCCATCACCGGTTTCGACGCCAGCGGGCCGATATTGCCAAGGCCGAGCACGGCGGTTCCGTTGGAGACCACCGCGACCAGGTTGGCGCGGATCGTCAGCGAGGCCGCTTCCGCGGGGTTGGCCGATATCGCCATGCAGGCCGCCGCCACGCCCGGCGAATAAGCCAGCGCCAAGTCGCGCTGGTTGGCGAGCGGCTTGATCGCCTGAATCTCGAGCTTACCCGGCTGCGGCAGCCGGTGGTAAGCCAGCGCCGCGGAATGGAGATCTTCAGAATAGGATGCCATGCATTTCCCCCGAGGCTCCCCTAGCCCCGAACTTCAGGCTTCGGTGACCGGTCCATAATGGATTAATTTGACGGCAGATTGAGCCGGATGTGAAGCTCGCGCAACTGCTTCGGCGTGACGTCCGAGGGCGCCCCCATCAGCAGGTCTTCGGCGCGCTGGTTCATCGGAAACAGCACCACCTCGCGCAGATTTTCCTCGCCGCACAACAGCATCACGATCCGGTCGATACCGGGCGCTATGCCGCCATGCGGCGGGGCGCCGAGCGAAAGCGCGCGCAGCATGCCGCCGAATTTCGCCTCCAGCACGTCCTCCGGATAGCCCGCGATGCCGAACGCCTTCTTCATCACGTCGGGACGATGATTGCGGATCGCGCCAGATGACAATTCGATTCCGTTGCAGACGATATCGTACTGGATCGCCTTGATATTCTGAATCGTCTCGGCGTCGTTCGGATCGAGCGCGAGAAACGCATCCGGCTCCATGTTGGGCATCGAGAACGGGTTATGCGAGAAGTCGATCTTCTTGTCTTCCTCGTTCCACTCGAACATCGGAAAATCGACGATCCAGCAAAACTCGAAGCGATCCTTCGCGATAAGGTTGAGGTCCTCGCCGATCTTGGTGCGCGCGCTGCCGGCGAACCTATAAATATCCTTCGGCTGGCCAGCGACAAAAAAGCACGCATCACCTACGCCGAGACCCAGTCGCTCGCGCAGAATTTTTGTCCGTTCTCTACCTAAATTATTCGCGACCGGTCCTCTTCCAACGATCTCATTGCTGTACTTGCCGACGCTCTTCGCCCATTCGATCATTTCTGGGTCCGTCGAAGTTAGCTTTTTTCCTGCCGGTGACCCTGTAAGGTCTGTTCCTTCGGGGATTCCTTCTTCTTGAAAAAGAACCCAAGCCATCCCGGGCTGGCCCTCGCCTTGAGCCCATGAATTCATGCGGTCGCAAAAGGCACGAGATCCTCCATTGGAGGCCGGAATTCCCCAAACGACGGAGCCGGGCTGTGTCTCTAGAATTCGTGCAAAGATCGTAAACCCACCACCACGGAAATGATCAGAGACGTCCTCCATCTCAATCGGATTGCGCAAGTCTGGCTTGTCGGTCCCGTACCTCCTGATGGACTCCGCATAGGGAATCAGCGGGAATTTCGCCGTCACCGGCTTACCGCCGGCGAATTCCTCGAACACACCGCGCATCACCGGCTCGACCGCGTCGAACACGTCGGCCTGCGTCACGAAACTCATCTCGACGTCGAGTTGATAAAACTCACCGGGCGAACGGTCGGCGCGCGCGTCCTCGTCGCGAAAGCACGGTGCGATCTGGAAGTAGCGGTCGAAGCCAGCAATCATCGTCAGTTGCTTGAACTGCTGCGGCGCCTGCGGCAGCGCGTAGAACTTGCCCGGATGCAGCCGCGACGGCACCAGGAAGTCGCGCGCGCCCTCCGGCGAGGAAGCCGTCAGGATCGGGGTCTGGAACTCGAAGAAGCCCTGTTGCTTCATCCGCTTGCGGATCGAATCGATGATCTGCCCGCGCTTGATGATGTTGTGGTGCAACCGCTCGCGGCGAAGGTCGAGGAAACGGTACTTAAGCCTGATGTCTTCAGGATATTCCTGCTCGCCGAACACCGGCATCGGCAACTCGTCGGCAGCACCCAGCACCTCGATCTCGCTGACGTAAATCTCGATCGCGCCTGTCGGCAATTCCGGATTGTCGGTGCCGGCAGGACGGCGACGGACCTTGCCGTCGATCCGCACCACCCATTCCGAGCGCAATCTTTCCGCAGCCTTGAAGGCCGCGGAATCCGGGTCGACCACGCATTGCGTAAGCCCGTAGTGGTCGCGCAGGTCGATGAACAGCAGTCCGCCATGGTCGCGGATGCGATGGCACCAGCCCGACAGACGAACCGTCTGGTCGATATCGCTGTCGCGGAGCGCGCCGCAGGTATGGGACCGGTAACGATGCATGGATTTCCCAAAAGCAGATGTCGGAGGATCGAATCGGGGGACCGGAGCCAGCCCCGAAGAGGTTGAGGGTTTACCCGAGGCTTTCAGGCGCGGCAACCGACCGCATCCTCGGAAAATGACGGCAAAGCCGGAAAAGTGACGGAAAAACAACGCAGCTATCGAACCCGCGCTCTCACGAGGCGATTGTCTAATTCCACTCCATGCCTATGTTGAAGGTCATGACGGTCCATTTTCCCTTCCAGAACACCTACTCGGCGCTACCGGACAATTTCTTCGCGCGGGTGGCGCCGACGCCGGTGGCTTCGCCGCGGCTGGTCAAGCTGAACCGGCCGTTGGCGATCCATCTCGGCCTCGATCCCGACAGGCTCAGTAGCCCCGAGGGAACCGAGATTCTGGCTGGGAAACGTATCCCGGATGGAGCCGACCCGATTGCAATGGCCTATGCCGGCCACCAGTTCGGTCATTTCGTTCCGCAACTCGGCGACGGCCGCGCCATCCTGCTGGGCGAGGTGATCGACGCCGACGGGGTCCGCCGCGACATTCAACTCAAGGGATCGGGTCCGACCCCGTTTTCGCGCCGGGGCGACGGCCGTGCGGCGCTCGGTCCGGTGCTGCGCGAATACATCGTCAGCGAGGCGATGGCCGCGCTTGGCATTCCCACCACGAGATCGCTCGCAGCGGTCGTGACCGGCGAGAGCGTCATGCGCGAGACGCTGCTGCCGGGTGCGGTCCTCACCCGCGTCGCCTCCAGCCATATTCGGGTCGGAACGTTCCAGTATTTCGCGGCGCGCAGTGACGCCGAAGGCGTGCGGCGTCTGGCGGATCACGTCATCGCACGGCACTATCCGCAGGCAGCAGGGGCCGACCGCCCCTATCATGCGCTGCTTGAAGGCGTCGTCGCACGCCAGGCCGAGCTGGTTGCGCGCTGGCTGCTGGTCGGCTTCATTCACGGCGTCATGAACACCGACAACACCTCGATATCGGGCGAGACCATCGATTACGGTCCCTGCGCTTTCATGGACCAATACGACCCGGCGACGGTGTTCTCCTCGATCGACGAACAAGGCCGCTACGCCTACGCCAACCAGCCGCGGATCGCGCTCTGGAACCTGACGCGCTTCGCCGAATGCCTGCTGCCATTGCTCTCCGACGATCAGGAAAAGGCCATAGCCGAAGCGCAGGCAGCACTCGGCGAGTTCGCCGGGAAGTTCGACACCGCCTATCAGGCAGGGCTGCGAAGCAAGCTTGGGCTGTTTGGGGCGCGCGACGGCGACGATGCGCTTGCGCAAGACCTGCTGGACGCGATGGCCAAAAACCAGGCCGACTTCACCCTGACCTTTCGGCGATTGAGCGATGCGGCGCTCGACCCCGCCCTTGACGTCAGCGTCCGGCAATTGTTCGCCGACCCCGCCGCTTACGACGAATGGGCGGTCCGCTGGCGGCAACGGACCGGCGACGAACCGCAAGATCCCGCTGCGCGGCGAGACGCGATGCAATCGGTCAATCCCGCATTCATTCCCCGCAATCACCGGGTCGAGGCGGCGATCGAAGCTGCGGTAAACCGGGACGACTTCGCACCATTCGAAGGGCTTCTGACGGTACTGTCCAAGCCGTATGAGGATCAGCCGGCATTCGCATCCTATGCCGACCCGCCCGAACCGGATCAGCGCGTGTTCCAGACGTTTTGCGGAACGTGAATTATTAACCGTCGATCAGACTATTGCCGGAGCGCTCGCCGCCCCGCCCCCCGAAATTAAGAAACGGTCAATCCCTTCCTTACAAGTCTACGGGTTTGGTGGGGGGAATTGCCGTGTTTGACGCATTGGTATTCGAATTTATGGGATTGGCGATGGTGGCGCTGTGCGTAATCGTGCTCGCGCTTCCTTCGCGGCGGCGGCCTGTTCGGCAGCACGCGCGCGATTATTGACCGGTCTCATTTCCGGACGAGGGGGTGGCCGGCTGATCCCAACCGCGGTCCGGGGCCATCTGGCGGCGGCAGTTTTGCGAAAAGTCGCCACCGGCTAAGATTCAAGGCTCGAATTCGTGGCAAGACCCTTGACATATCAGCGCTTTCGGCAGAACGCCGTCTCACAAGCGTGATGGACTATTCATGGATCTGATTACGAGCACTTCCGAGCTAGCCGCTGTTTGCGCCCGCCTCGCCAAGCACCCGGTCATCACCGTCGATACGGAATTCCTGCGCGAGACCACCTACTACCCGCTGCTCTGCGTGGTCCAGATGGCCAGCGCCGAGGAAGCCGTCGTGATCGATACGCTGGCTCAAGGCATCGACCTCAAGCCGTTCTTTGCGCTGATGGCCGACGAGAAGGTGCTGAAGGTGTTCCATGCCGCTCGTCAGGATATCGAAATCGTCTGGCATCAGGCCGGGATCGTCCCCCACCCGATCTTCGACACCCAGGTGGCGGCCATGGTGCTCGGCTATGGCGATTCCATCGCCTACGATCAGTTGGTCGAGCGCATTGCCGGCCATCGGCCGGACAAAACCCACCGCTTCACCGATTGGTCGCGCCGGCCGCTGACCGCCGACCAGATGCATTATGCGGTCTCCGACGTCACCCATTTGCGCGACGTGTTCACCGCACTGGATGCCGACCTGAAGAAACGCGGCCGCAGCGACTGGGTGAGCGAGGAGATGGAAGTTCTGACCTCGCCCAAGACCTACGATTTTCACCCCGAGCGCGCCTGGGAGCGGCTGAAGACCCGGATCCGCAAGCCGAAGGAGCTCGCGGTATTGATGGAAGTCGCGGCATGGCGCGAACAGGAGGCGCAGAGCCGCGACGTTCCGCGCAGCCGCGTGCTGAAGGATGACGCCGTCGGCGACATCGCTACCCATGCGCCGACCAGCCTGGAGCGGCTGGCTAATTTGCGCTCGCTGCCGAAGGGCTTCGACAGGTCGAAATGGGGCGCCGATATCGTGGCGGCGGTGCAGCGCGGCCTCGCACGCGACCTCTCCACTTTACCGAAAATCGAAAAGCCGCGCGGCAATTCCAACGGTGCGGCGATCGTCGAGCTTTTGAAAGTTCTGCTGCGGATGACGTCGGAGCGCCACGCGGTCGCCAGCAAGGTGATCGCAACCGTGGACGATCTGGAACAGATCGCGGCTGACGATAACGCGGATGTACCCGCATTGCATGGCTGGCGCCGCGAACTGTTCGGCGAAGCGGCGCTGGCGCTGAAACATGGCCGGCTGGCGCTCGCCATCGAAAAGGGCCGCGTTATCCGGGTCGATCGAAACTGAAATTCTGTCGCTTCGTGGCCGCCTCAAGAGCCGCACTATCAGTCTGCGTCGTCCTCGCTGTCGTCAGCCGCCGCCTTCGCCGCTTCCGTTACTTCCACCAGGGCCATGGATAGAATATAAGCGCTGGTAGGTAGCTTTAGCTCGCGAACCTTTTCGATCGCCGCTGAGAGGGTAGTCGCCAGTTCATTGAGATCTTCCTCGCGGGATAGCCGCCAACCCGTTCGAGGGTACCAAGCACCTGCTGTGATCGATCGCACAGCGCGCGGCGCCGATCCGCTGCCTACCACTTGAATTCGACGCCGACGGTTCCCTGGTGCGACTGCATCGCGGCGCGCAGCTTGGCGTCATAGTTGATATAGACCCGCGCGGTATTGCTCAGGCTGAGCGAGGCGGACGCCCCGGCATCCGCACCATACCGGCTTTCGCCGATGCCCTGCACGGTGATGCTCTGGGGGCCGAGGCTGACGGTGGTCGAACTGAAGTCCTGTTCGACATTGTCGACGAACTTGCCGTAGGCGGACAGATCGAAAATCTTCCGGTCGAAAATCCAGTAGTGCCCGATCTCTGCGCCGATCAGGATCCGCGCGCGCTCCGCCGTCGAACCGGTCGCCGTGATCGGGTCGATCCCGCCGAACTCCTGAAACGATCCGGTCGTAGCGCGGACATATTCGAACGCGGCCTTCGGCACGATGCGGCTCTGGTCGCTGGTCCAGTAATAGCTGAGTTCTGTCAGCGCCCCGTCGATCTGGGCGTCGTAGCCGGCCATGGCAAAGCCAAATCCGGTGTCCCGGCTCGAATTGATTTTTCCAAAGCCGTGGACCAGCGCGGCGGCCCATGTCCACGGTCCCTTGTCCACCGAGGCGTTGACGCCGATCTGCGTCAGATCGAGCGAGGCTGACTGAAACGCCAGGGGGACGTCGATGCCCGTATGACTCTGGTCGACCGAAACGCCGACGTTGACGCCGGGCGCCAGACGCGCGCCGAAACCGGCGACACCACCCCAGGTTTGACGGTGATCGCCGAAGAACGGGCCCTGCGCGCCGGTGGTGGCCGAGATTCCGTAAGCTTCCCCCCAGGTCCGGAAACGCGGCTCATCGGTGGCTTCGGAGGCGCCACCGCCGCCCGGATTACGCCGCAGCGCATTGCCAAAACCGCTTGTCGCCTGGTTTCCCAGGCGCTCCAGGAAACTGCTGCCGAGGTTCGCAACGGTGCTGCCGGCCGAAATATCGGAATTGATTTCCGTCGGCACCGGCGTTGCGTATGGCGCCGGAAGCTGTGCCCGGGCGGGCGACGGCGCGACGATGACGCCCAAGGCAACGACCAGCGCCAACACCAGGCAAAACTTGGCGCCGAACCGGGTATCATCTGCTCGCGATAGCCGCGACGGATCGCGCATGACTGCAAATTCCCGGAAAAAACGACGCCAACAAAATGCCAGATCCCATCAACCGTTTGATTTGCGCTGACTTGCGGCGGAGCGTCAATCGGCAGCAACCGGCTGCGGACCGCGATTGCCAAGCATTGTTGTTCTGCGGCCACAGGCACAACTCGCTGGCCCGAGGCTTGCCGCCGCTGGCCCGAGGCTTGCTAACGTACAAATTTCGTGTTGCAATATCCGGCACAATCGGATTTAGGCCGTTCGACTGTGCGTTTCGCGACTAGGAGATTCAACAGACATCCGGAAGCCCGCTTGTGGCGTGGCACGCAACAAGCGTGGCCGCGTCTTTTTTATGACTAGACCAGGAGACAGGCGATGCACAAAGGCACCGTCAAGTGGTTCAACCCGACCAAGGGTTATGGGTTCATCAAGCCGATGGCCGGCGATAAGGACGTGTTCGTCCATATCTCGGCGGTCGAGCGCGCCGGGCTCACAACCCTCAATGAAAATCAGGTTGTCGAATACGACCTTGTGGAAAATCGCGGCAAGAGCTCCGCGGAAAACCTGAAGGTCTCCTAAACGTCGTCACGATCCGCGCGAGCAATCATGATGCGCCCCCGGCCTCGCCGGGGGATTTTATTTTCTACCTAGCTCGCGTCAGGCGAAATCAGAAGGGCGTCGGCAGCGGGACCTGCCATCGTTCTGCAGACACCACCCTCCAGACGGGTTCGGCCGCTGGCGACCAGCCGCAAGGCATCCGGGTAGATGCGGTGTTCGACGCCGAGGATCCGCCCGGCCAGGCTATCCGGCGTGTCGTCGTCGCGGACCGCGACCGCGCCCTGCATCACGATCGGGCCGGCGTCGGTTTCCGGGATAACGAAATGGACGGTTGCGCCGGAAATCTTCACGCCGGCGCGCAGCGCTTGGCCGTGGGGATCGAGACCGGAAAACGACGGCAGCAACGAGGGATGAATGTTGAGCATCCGGCCGTACCAGCGCTGCACGAATTCGGCGGTGAACAATCGCATGAAACCACCGAGACAGATCAGATCGACCTTGTTCCGGTCCAGCACCGATTGCAAAGCCGCCTCGAAGGCGGCGCGATCCGCGCCATAGGGTTTGCTTTCGATGGTGACGGCAGGAATGCCGCTTTGCCTGGCTTTCGCAAGGCCGCCGGCGTCGGCTTTGTTGGAAATCACCACGACTATCTCAGCCGGAAAATCCGCGGCCTTTGCCGCCTCGGTCAGCGCGGACATGTTCGATCCGCGTCCGGAAATCAGGATTGCGACGCGACGCTTCATGGCCTCATTCACCATGCCAGATCGAGATGACCATTATAGACCACACGGTGTTCGCCCGCCGCCGGGATCACCTCGCCGAGAAGGACAACGCCCTCGCCGCTCTCGACGAGAATGTCGGTAACCTCGTCGATCGCGTCCTGTTTCACGATGGCGATCATGCCGATGCCGCAGTTGAAGGTGCGCAGCAGTTCGAGTTCGGCGATGCCGCCCTGCTCTGCCAGCCATTTGAACACCGGCAAGACCGGAAGGCGCGCAAGGTCGATGCCGACGCCGAGGTGCTTCGGCAGCACCCGGGGAATATTGTCGGTGAAACCGCCGCCGGTGATATGGGCCAGGCCCTTGACCGCACCGGTCTCGCGGACCGCACGCAGGCAAGACCTGACATAAAGCCGCGTCGGGGTCAGCAGCGCACCACCCAGCGTCATCACCGGTGAAAACGGCGCCGGCGCCTCGAAGCCTACGCCCGAAGTCTCGACGATCTTGCGAACC
Source organism: Bradyrhizobium sp. (assembly GCF_004799405.1). Lineage (GTDB taxonomy): Bacteria > Pseudomonadota > Alphaproteobacteria > Rhizobiales > Xanthobacteraceae > Bradyrhizobium. The sequence continues at coordinate 27,612 of NZ_SSMW01000103.1, read as the reverse complement.
AGCGAAAAGCCGTTGGAGTGCACGCCCGACGAAGCCAGACCGATCACCGCGTCGCCCGCCGCGATATCGGGACGCGGCAGCAGCGTGCCGCGTTCGGCAGCACCGACCGCGAAGCCTGCCAGGTCGTAATCGCCGTCCCTGTAAAGGCCGGGCATCTCGGCGGTTTCGCCGCCGATCAGCGCACAGCCGGATTCACGGCAGCCTTCGGCCACCCCTGCGACGATGGCGGCGGCGGCCTCCGGATCGAGTTTTCCGCAGGCAAAATAGTCCAGAAAGAACAGCGGTTCGGCGCCCTGCACCACCAGGTCGTTGACCGACATCGCGACCAGATCGATCCCGATGCTGCCATGCAGGCCGGTCTCGATGGCAATCTTGACCTTGGTACCGACGCCATCGGTGGCCGCGACCAGGACCGCGTCCTTGAAACCCGCCGCCTTCAGATCGAACAAGCCGCCAAACCCGCCGATTTCGGCGTCGGCCCCGGCGCGGGCGGTGGCGAGAACCATCGGTTTGATGAGATCGACCAGCCGATTGCCCGCATCGATATCGACGCCCGAATCCGCGTAAGTGAGCCCGTTCTTGCGGTCGATCATGCCCAATTCCAGATGATGGCGGCTGGTTACGTCGGAATCCGCCGATGCGCAATGGCTCGCAACAGGGCCGCGCATATACTATGTAGACAGGAACCGGTTCGGGCTGCAAAGGGCCGGATCTTTCGCGAAATCAGGCCGGTAGCCGGGAAGCGCCGCGTGAGTATTCCGAACATCATTACCCTCGGCCGCATCCTGCTAGTGCCGTTCATCGTGTGGGCGATCGCCTCCAGCCAGATGGAGATCGCATTTGCGATCTTTATCATTGCCGGCGTCAGCGACGCGGTCGACGGCTTTCTCGCCAAGCGCTTCAACATGGCCAGCGAACTGGGCGCGCTGCTCGATCCCCTCGCCGACAAGGCATTGCTGGTCTCGATCTATGTGGCGCTTGGTATCTGGGGCGCGGTGCCGCGCTGGATCGTTATCCTGGTGGTCTCCCGCGACATCATGATCGTCGCCGCCGTGATTGTGTCATGGTTGTTCGGCAAACCAATCCCGATGAAGCCGTTGATGGTATCGAAACTCAATACGGTGGCCCAGGTGGCATTCGCGGCGTTGGTGCTGGCAGCCCTCGGCTTCGGCTTCAAGTCGACGCCGTACGACCTGATCCTGATGGGTTTTGTGACGGTCTTTACTTTGGTTTCCGTGTCGCTCTATCTCGTCGAGTGGGTGCGCCATATGAGCACCATCGAAGCAGGCTAGGTTAACCAGAGACCATCATGCGCCGGGCTATCCCGGCATGGAGACTTGCGTGGCCGGCCGCGTCCAACCCCGTCAGCTTGCGTTTGCGCTGCCGCACGCAGAAAGCCTCACCCGCGACGATTTTCTCGAAGGACCTGCCAATGAGGCGGGGCTGGCGCTGATCGATAGCTGGCCCGACTGGCCGAACCGGATTATGTTGCTGGTCGGACCGGAAGGCTCCGGCAAGAGCCACCTTGCCGCCATCTGGGCCGAACAGGCCGGCGCTCGTTCGACATCGGCGCATGTGCTGACCGCAGCCTCGGTGCCTGGCGCATTGGCGACCGGGGCGCTGGTGGTCGAAGACTTGAAATCATCCGACTTCGATGAACGCGCGCTGTTTCACCTGATGAATCTGGCGCGGGAGGACCAGGCGTTTGTTCTGATCACCGCCCGCACGCCGCCGTCGGCTTTTGTCATCGAGCTGCGCGACCTGCGGTCGCGTCTGCGCGCCGTGCCTGTCGTGTCGCTGCTGTCGCCGGACGATCAGTTGTTTCGCGCGCTGATCGTCAAATTTTGTGCCGACCGTCAACTGGCCGTCGACGAAACCGTGGTGAGCTATCTCACGACCCGGATCGAGCGGTCCTACGCCGCCGCGCGGCAGGCGGTCGAGCTTTTGGACGCCGAAGCCCTGCGGCTGGGCCGGCCGGTGACTAGGGCGCTGGCGGCCGAATTGCTGCGGAATACCTGATCCAGGGGCACATCCACACCTTGACGGCGGATGCGCCGGGAACGTCAATGTCTTTGAAACGTCATCGCTGTAACCGATGCTTTGGCCGGCATCGTCCGCGGTCGCGTTACCACCTGCTCGGGGATGGACCAGAACTTTATGGAATCCGCACAAGTTATTGTAATAAAAGAAAAAGAAGCAGATTCCGAGACCCGTCCAGCGATGGGCGCCAGCCCGGAACGCTTCATCAACCGCGAATTATCCTGGCTGCACTTCAATCGCCGGGTGCTGGAGGAGTCGGTCAATCCCAGCCACCCCGCGCTTGAACGGGTGCGATTTCTGTCGATTTCCGCCAATAACCTTGATGAATTCTTCATGGTCCGCGTCGCCGGCATCAAGGCCCAGGTCCGCGAGGGCATCACCGAGCGTAGTCCCGACGGTTTGACCCCGTCGGAGCAACTCGTCCTGATCAACGAAACGGTTTCAAAGCTTGCCAACGACCAGCAGTCCATCTGGCGCGATCTGCGCGGCACGCTGGCCGAAGTCGGCATCGTTCTCGTCGATGGCCGCGACGTAACCAAGGCCGAGCGGACCTGGATCGAGGATCACTTCCTCCATAATATTTTCCCGCTGCTGACACCGCTGGCAATCGACCCGGCGCATCCGTTTCCATTCATCCCGAGCCTCGGATTTACCGTAGCGCTGCATCTGGCACGGGTTTCCGACGGCAAGCCGATGAATGCGCTCATTCGCATGCCCGGCAAGATCGATCGCTTCATCCGCATGTCCGCGAGCAAGGATGGCGCGGTACGGCTGATTACGCTGGAGCAAGCCACCGGCCTGTTCATCGGCCGCTTGTTTCCCGGTTATGTCGTCAAGGGTCAAGGCGCGTTCCGCATCATCAGGGATTCCGAACTCGAAATCGAGGAAGAGGCGGAGGACCTGGTCCGCCTGTTCGAAACCGCGCTGAAACGGCGGCGGCGTGGATCGGTGATCCGGCTCGAGATCGAGGCCAAGATGCCGGAAGAACTGCGGGCTTTCGTTCAGCGGGCTTTATCCACCGCCGACGACGAGGTTTTGCTGGTCGACGGCGTGCTGGCGATGAACGAGCTGTCGCAACTGACCCGGCTCGACCGGCCCGACCTCGAATTCGTGCCTTATGTGCCGCGTCATCCCGAGCGCGTGCGCGATCATGGCGGCGATATCTTTGCCGCGATCCGGCAGAAGGATTTGATCGTCCATCACCCCTATGAATCGTTCGACGTCGTGGTGCAGTTCCTGCAACAGGCCGCCCGCGACCCCGACGTCGTCGCCATCAAGCAGACACTCTATCGTACCTCGAACAACTCCCCCATCGTGCGGGCGCTCGCGGAGGCCGCGGAAGCCGGAAAATCCGTGACCGCGCTGGTCGAACTCAAGGCCCGGTTCGACGAGGAAGCCAATATCCGCTGGGCCCGCGACCTCGAACGCGCCGGCGTGCAGGTGGTGTACGGATTCATCGAGCTGAAAACCCACGCCAAGCTGTCGCTGATCGTGCGTCGCGAGGGCGGCAGTCTGACGACCTACGTCCATACCGGCACCGGGAACTATCATCCGGTGACGGCGCGAATCTATACGGACCTATCCTACTTCACATCCGATCCCATCATCGGACGCGACGCCGCGCGCGTCTTCAACTACATCACCGGCTATGCCGAGCCGAGCGACATCGAGAAGATGGCGGTATCCCCCCTGACGTTGCGCAAGCGCATCCTCGAACATATTCACGGCGAGACCAGCCATGCGCGTCACGGCAAGCCGGGCGCGATCTGGATGAAGATGAACTCGCTGGTCGATCCCGACATCATCGACGCCCTCTATGAGGCGTCGCAGGCCGGGGTCGCGATCGAGCTCGTGGTGCGCGGAATTTGCTGCCTGCGGCCGGGCATATCGGGACTTTCGGAGAATATTCGCGTCAAGTCGATCATCGGCCGTTTCCTCGAACATGGCCGAATCTATTGCTTCGGGATGGGACAAGGCCTGCCCGGCGCAAAAGCTGCTGTGTATATCTCGTCCGCCGACATGATGCCGCGCAACCTCGACCGGCGTGTCGAAATCCTCTGTCCGCTGCAAAATCCCACGGTGCATCAGCAGGTTCTCGAGCAGATCATGGTCGCCAACCTCAAGGATACCGAGCAAAGCTGGCGGTTGTTGCCGGATGGATCGTCAACGCGTATGAAGGCCGCGAAAGGCGAAGAGCCCTTCAATCTGCATAATTATTTCATGACGAATCCGAGTCTGTCTGGCCGTGGAAAGTCGCTTAAGGAATCTTCGCCGCGCCGCCTCACGCGCCGTAACGAACGTCAGCAATCTTCATAAGGGGTACAAACGGTGAAGCGGCCGCGCAAGCGCGCATCCAGCGTCGCGGTCATCGACATCGGCTCGAATTCGGTGCGTCTCGTCGTCTATGAATCGATGACACGCAGCCTTGTCTCTATCTTCAACGAGAAAACGCTTTGCGGTCTCGGGCGGGAGGTTCAGAGCACCGGCCTGTTGGCGCCGGATGCCGTCGCCAAGGCCCTGACGTCGCTGCGGCGTTTTCGCGCGCTATGCCGGGTGATGAAGGTCGGCCGCGTGTACGCGGTCGCCACCGCCGCCTGCCGCGACGCCAGCAACGGCCCCGATTTCATCGCCAAGGCGGAACGCATCTGTGGCGTCGGCATCGAAATCCTGTCGGGTCCGCGCGAAGCAAGATTGTCCGCGCTGGGGGTTGTTTCCGGCATCCACAACCCGGACGGCATCGTCGGCGATCTCGGCGGCGGTTCGCTGGAACTGATCGACGTGCGCGGCAACCGCGTTCGCCACGGCGTGACACTCCCGCTCGGGAGCCTGGCGCTGCAGGATATGTCGCATAAATCGCTGAAACGCGCCGAACGCATCGTCAAGACCGATTTGTCCGGTATCGCGCCGCTCAAGGCGGGCCGCGGCCGAACCTTTTATGCGGTCGGAGGCACCTGGAGGGCGCTGGCGCGCATCCACATCATCCAGAGCGGTTATCCGCTGCGAGTGATGCACGACTATTCGATACCGGCGCCGGACGCGCTCGATTTCGTGCGGCGCCTGCGTCGTCTGGCGTCCGCAAATATGCTGGCCAATATCGAAGTCGTGGCCGACGCAAGACGGCCGCTCCTGACCTATGCGGCGCTGGTCCTCGAATACATCATTCGGGTCGCCAAGCCGAAGACCATCGTGTTTTCGACCTTTGGGGTTCGCGAAGGTCTGCTCTATGGGATGCTGCCGCAGGCCGAGCGCGCCAAGGACGGGTTGATCTGCGCCGCACAAGCCCTCAACGAATTATTGTCGCGATCCGCGCGCCACGCCGAGGAATTGATCGGATGGACCGACCGCTTTGTCCGGGTCGTCAAGCTGCGCGAAACCGAGGAGGAACGCCGCCTGCGCCATGCGGCTTGCCTGCTGTCGGACATCGGATGGCGGGTGCATCCCGACTATCGCGGCGAGCAGACGCTCAATCTCATCACCAATGGAAATTTCGGCTCGATCAGCCACCAAGGCAAGGCCTTTGTCGCGCTGTCTGTGTTCTACCGCTATGCGGGCCTGAGCGAAGAAAACGAACCGCCGGCGCTGATTCGGGAACTGGTGCCGCCGGCGATGGACGAGCGGGCGCGCGTGCTCGGCGCGGCATTTCGCGTCGCCCACCTGATCTCGGCGGCGCGGCCGGGCGTGTTGCCGGCAACCCATTTTCGAAGCCAGGGCCGCAAGCTGTTGCTGGTGTTCGAGCACAGGATGGTCGATCTCGTCGCCGATCGCGTCGGCAGCCGCTTCAAGCAATTGGCAAGGCTGGTCGGCCGCTCCGGATCGATCATGCGGCGCTAGGATCTCAGCGCCCCATTTCCACCCGGTATGGCATCGAAGCTTCCTGCCCGACCGTTGCCGCATAGCTTTCGATCGGTTGCGGCCGACCGATCAGATAGCCTTGCACTTCGTCGCAGCGCTCCCGCCTGAGGAATTCCAGCTGGTCTGCGGTCTCGACCCCTTCCTCGCGCCACCGCTGGTCGATCCGCTAAACTGTCTCGCTTGCGGCAACGTCCGCGGAATGTCCGGCGCGTCGGAGCTTGCGCCGTCGCCAGATTGATCCCGCCACCAATACGATGGTTGCGCCAAGCACCGAGCAGATGGTCTCGACGAGATCGCCGTCGAGACTGACATGCGGCGACACGTCGAAAACCGCCGAGTTCGCGTCGAGATGGAGTGCGATCTGGCCGTCGAGCAGCCGGTGCAGGATGGGTTGCACGGCTGGATCGGTCACGATCACATCGCCCGCGATCCAGCCCAGCAAGGTTGCGCCCAGCCAGACCAGAATTGGAAACCGGTCGAGCACCATCATGATCAATGCCGCTCCGGCGACAATCATGGGGATGCTGATGGCAAGGCCGAGGATCAACAGCGAAAGCTGACCGTTCGCGGCAGCCGCCACCGCAATGACGTTGTCCAGACTCATGACGATATCGGCGATCACGACAATCCGCACCGCGTGCCAAAGACTGGTGCCCGCGGTAACGTCGTCGCCTTGATCTTCCGGCACCAGAAGCCTGGCGGCGACGACCAGAAGCGCCAATCCGCCAACCAGCTTCAGGTAAGGCAGCACCATCAAGGTCGCGACGACCCCGGTGAATGCGATCAACAGGATCACCGCGATGCCGGCGCCGATCACCATGCCCCACAGCCGTTGACCGGGCCGCAGGCCACGGCACGCCATCGCGATTACCAGCGCGTTGTCGCCCGATAACAGGACGTTGATCCAGATGATCTTGCCGACCGCCAGCCAGAACGCCGGCGTGTGCACGTCGGTTTGAAGCTGCGAAAACAGGGCGCTGATATTTGCGGGATCAAAGACCTGCGATAGAAAATTCACAGCCTACCCCTTTGGCGCGGGCGCGCGCCTGCGCAAGCCATTGCCGGCCGGTTGCGCGGCAACGTCGGTCGCTCAGCCGACGATTTCGTTGCCCGAGAAAAACTGGGCGATCTCGAGCGCGGCGGTCTCGGCGGCGTCGGAGCCGTGCACCGAGTTTTCACCGATCGACCTTGCATGCAGCTTGCGGATCGTGCCCTCGGCCGCCTTCGACGGATCGGTGGCGCCCATGACGTCGCGATACTTGAGGACGGCGTTTTCACCCTCAAGGACCTGAACCACGACCGGCGCCGAAATCATGAAATCCACCAGTTCGCCGAAAAAAGGCCGCGCCTTGTGGACGGCGTAGAAGGTCTCGGCCTGTTTGCGCGTCATGTGAATGCGTTTTTGGGCAACGATCCGAAGTCCGGCCTTCTCAATCAGCGCGTTGATCGCGCCGGTCAGATTACGCTCGGTCGCGTCGGGCTTGATGATCGAAAAGGTGCGTTCAATCGCCATGATTTCGTCCTTGAAAAGCGCTGATGGGAGTTGCCGCGCTTATATCGACGCCGCCGGAGAACGGCAAGCGATCTGGCGGAATGCGCAGGCTCACCCGCGCCGGCAACCGCAGCCTGAAATTACAACAATTTCACGAAGGTGAACCCACTCTGAAACGAACGTCCCGGTTTCATTCAGGTTCTCAGGCTTAGGATTTGCTCGATCGAACGCCTCGAAAAGCCGGGAGCGTTCGGGACGGCATTTTCACCGATGGCGCCGCTCGCGCCGAACCTGAGGAGACGACCATGTTACGCAAACTCTCGCTTGTTGCAGTTGCCGCGGCTGCGCTCGGTGTGGCCGCCTTGGCGCCGACTTCCGCCTCCGCCTTTGGCGGCCACGGTTGGCACGGTGGCTGGCGCGGCGGCGGCTGGGGATGGGGTGGTCCCCGTTTCTATGTCGGAGGCCCGGCCTATTATGGCTATGGCTACGGCGGCTGCTACGCGCGGCGACTGGTCCCGACACCGTGGGGACCCCGCTGGCGCCTGATTAATCGCTGCTATTGATCTTCCCGACCCGTCGTTGAAGGCCCCAGCCGGTCGCGGCCGGGGCCTTTTGCACGATTCCGGCCGGATGGAACCGCCAGGCGTTCACTCGATATTTACGAAAAAGAGACACGACCGGCCCGCGACGGGCAACCATTTCGTGTCGGGTGAATTGGTTTGGCGTCACCTTATTGGATTATCGGAATGGCCTAAGGAAGCGGAACTCGTCCCATGAATAGCCGAATCACCGAAACCAGCGAACCAATCGATCGCAAAACCAGCCGATCGATCTGCGACGCTGTGGGCGAACGGCTGCAGCAGAATCTTCGCCCCGAGTCCTCGCGTCTGTCGTCTCACCTGCAGCATCTGATGGATGAATTGAGCAAGCGCGATAGCGAGGACCCCCGAGGTTCTCGAACCAACTGAGCATATTTTCGGCATATCGGGGACACCCGAGCGATGTCCGCCGATAAACCGGTTGCGTTTTTGGACGGCTCCGGTGAAAAGCCCCCATGCTTTCAATCACCGACATTTCAGTCCGGATTGCCGGACGGCTCCTGATCGACAATAGCTCGGCGCAAATCGTCCCCGGCGCGCGGGTTGGTTTCGTCGGCCGCAACGGTGTCGGCAAATCCACGCTGTTCAGCGCGATCCGCGGCGAATTGCCCCTTGAGGCCGGCACCATCGCGATTCCTCCACGTTGGCGTGTCGGCAGTCTCGCCCAGGAAGCGCCGGATGGCCCGGAAAGCCTCATCGCCGTGGTGCTGAAAGCCGATCTTGAGCGCGAGGCGCTGTTGCGCGAGGCCGAAACCGCGCACGATCCCGTTCGAATTGCCGACATTCAAACCCGGCTGGTGGACATCCAGGCCCATTCCGCCCCTGCCCGCGCCGCCGCGATCCTTTCCGGCCTCGGATTTTCCACCGCCGATCAAGCTCGCTCCTGTTCGGAATTTTCCGGCGGCTGGCGGATGCGCGTCGCCCTTGCCGCAACATTGTTCGCCGCCCCCGATCTATTGCTGCTGGACGAGCCCACCAACTATCTCGATCTCGAGGGCACGCTGTGGCTTGAAGATCACCTGGCCAACTATCCGCGCACCGTGATCGTCATCAGCCACGACCGCGACCTGCTCGACACCTCGGTCGATCAGATCCTGCATCTCGATCGCGGCAAACTGACGCTCTACAAGGGCACCTATTCGTCATTCGAGGAACAGCGCGCCACCCGCGAAATGCTGGACGCCAAGCACGCCAAGCGGCAGGCCGACGAGCGCAAGCGGCTGCAGGCCTTTGTCGATCGCTTCAAGGCCAAGGCCTCGAAGGCTCGTCAGGCCCAGTCGCGCGTCAAGATGCTGGAACGGATGAAGCCGGTCACCGCGCTGGTGACACAGGACGTGCGCGAGATTTCATTCCCCATACCCGAGAAGATGTTGTCACCGCCGATCATCGCCGTCGACGACGTCTCGGTCGGCTACGATCCGAAACAGCCAGTGCTCAATCGGGTTACCTTGCGTATCGACACCGATGACCGCATCGCCTTGCTCGGCGCCAATGGCAACGGCAAGTCCACCCTGGTCAAGCTGCTCGCCAACAAGCTGCGGCCGTTTTCCGGCCACGTCACGCGTGCGGAAAAACTCTCGGTCGGATATTTCGCGCAGCATCAGGTCGATGAACTCAATCTCGACGGCTCGGCTTACGATCATGTCCGCAAGCTGATGCCGGACGCTCCCGAAACCAAAGTGCGCGGACGCACCGGCGCGATCGGTTTCTCCGGCAAGGCTGGCGACACCCTGGTGAAAAGCCTGTCGGGCGGCGAGAAAGCACGGCTGTTGCTTGGGCTCGCGACCTTCTTCGGCCCCAACATGATCATCCTCGACGAGCCGACCAACCATCTGGACATCGACAGCCGCGCCGCGCTTGCCGAGGCGATCAACGACTTTCCCGGCGCGGTCATCATGGTTTCCCATGACCGCTATCTGATCGAAGCCTGCGCCGATCAGCTATGGGTGGTCGCCGACCGCACCGTGACGACCTATGACGGTGACCTCGACGATTATCGCCGCATGGTGCTGTCGGCGCGCGGCATGCGCACCAATTCGCGCGAGCGCAATGACAATGAACGCAGCAACAGCCGCGAAAAGTCCCAGCGCAACCGGAGTGAAAAGCGCATACCGCTCAAGCAGAAAATTTCCGAGGCCGAGGCGGAAATCGCGCGCATCAACGGCATCATTTCCAAGATCGATGCCGCACTGGCGCTGCCGGATCTGTTCAGGCGCGATCCGAAGCAGGCAACCCAGCTCAGCAAGGCGCGCGCCGGTGCGGCAACCGCGCTGCTGCGGGCCGAGGAAGAATGGCTGGCGGCAAGTTCGCAATATGACGAAGCAGCGGGCTAAGCCACGCCGCCCGATCGAGATCACACCGGGAAAACGATCAGGTCGCCGCCGGCTTCTTCTTCACCTTGGATTTCACCGCCTTCGGCGGCGCCGCCGGCTCGGGCCAGCGCTCGATCGATGACAGCCGTCCAGAGGTGAAGGTGTAGATCCCGGCGCGTTGCCCGCGCGAATAATTGATCACCATCAGCCGATCGCCACGCTCGTTCTTCGAGAGATTGACGCTGTCAGGTGCACCAATGCCGCGCACGACATCGCATTCGGTATGACCAAGCGCCACCGTTCCCGTTGTTGAGGGAGCCGGGGGCGCGCCGGCCGCTCCCTCGGTCAGGGCGTTAGCGTCCGAGGGCGCCATTCCCGAACAGATCCCGTCGGCGTTGACCAGATCGTCTGCCGTAACCGGCTTGTTCGGAGTGAGCGGCGGGGTTTCAATCGAAACGGCCCTGATGAACAGCCTGCTCGGACGCGAGAACCATTCCGCGTCTTTCGACAACAGATCGGACTGAAACATATCGGATACGCCGCCACCGCAGCCCTCCATCAGGGGGGCGAGCAACAGTAACGCCAACAGCCGATTTCGATGACGGTATTTGTCTCGCACGATGAACTCAATCCCCGTCCGCTCTAAGCGGTTGTCCCAACATCACTTTGCGGCACGACCATGGCTATGCGCAAGCGCTGGAGCCGAAACCGCAGATTATCATTAATCGCCCGATATCGCTATTCCCGCCGCTGCCACCGGCCCCGCTCGTCGGCCTGCCAGTATGTGACCTCGAACCCCCGCGCCTTGCAATCCGTCCAGGCGCCGCGGGCGGCTGCGAGCGCGTCGCCGTCCTCGCCGTTAAAAACCAGAACCACCCGATCGTAGCTGTCGGTATCGGCGGGCAAGGCGGCGTTGTCGATCAAAAACCTGACATTGGCCCCGTTCGGGTTGGCCTCTGCCACCGCCAGCACGATCGGATGATCCTGCGCATCGCCGGCGCGCCAGGTGGCGTGCGGCAAAAATGAGTCCTCGCGATAGGTCCACAGATGGGCGTCGAGCGCTTCGGCGCGCTCTTCCGACGTCGACTGCACGACAACCCGCCAGCCCCGTTCCAGCGATTTTTCGAGCAAGGGCGGCAAGACGCTTTCGAGCGACATGTCCTGCAGATGGTAGAACAGAACTTCCGTCATCCGGTTCTCAACTATTTCTTGGCTTCATAGTACTCCGCAACCAGCCGCTCAAGCAGGCGAACGCCATACCCTGAACCCCAGCTTTGGTTGATCTCGGTTTTCGGGGCGCCCATCGCCGTCCCCGCGATATCGAGATGCGCCCACGGTGTGTCGTCGACAAAGCGCTGCAGAAATTGCGCGGCGGTGATCGAACCGCCGTTGCGGCTACCGGTGTTCTTCATGTCGGCGAATTGCGAGTCGATCTGCTTGTCGTATTCCGGGCCAAGCGGCATGCGCCAGACCCGTTCTCCGGTCGCAAGCCCGACCTCGGTCAACCGTCCCGCCAATTGGTCGTTGTTGGAGAACATTCCGGCGTATTCGGTGCCGAGCGCCACCATGATGGCGCCCGTGAGCGTCGCCAGATCGACCATGAATTTCGGCTTGAACTTCTTGGCCACGTACCAGAGCACGTCGGCCAGCACCAGCCGGCCTTCGGCGTCGGTGTTGATGATCTCGATGGTCTGGCCGGACATCGAGGTTACGATATCGCCGGGGCGTTGCGCGTTGCCGTCGGGCATGTTCTCGACCAGCCCGATGGCGCCGACCGCGTTGACCTTCGCCTTTCGCGCCGCCAGCGCATGCATCAATCCGACCACGCAGGCGGCTCCGCCCATGTCGCCCTTCATGTCCTCCATGCTGGCGGCGGGCTTGATGGAAATGCCGCCGGTATCGAAACAAACGCCCTTGCCGATAAAGGCGACGGGCTGACCGCCGCGCTTGCCGCCATTCCAGCGCATGATCACTGTCCTGCCCGGCTGCGTCGAGCCCTGGGCGACGCCAAGCAGCGCTCCCATGCCGAGTTTCATCATCGCTTTAACGTCGAGAATTTCGACCTCGACGCCGAGCTTGCGCAACTGGCTGGCGCGGCGGGCGAATTCCACCGGAAACAGCACGTTGGGCGGCTCATTGACGAGATCGCGCGCGGTGATGACGCCATCGACGATGTGAGCGCCGGGAGCGAAGGCCTTTCGCGCAGCCGCGACGTCACCGACGGCCAGCGAAACATCGGCGCGCAACGCGGCGTCCTCACCGTCCTTCTTCTTGGTCTTGTAGCGGTCGAATTTATAGGCGCGCAGCCGGATGCCCGATGCAACCGCGGCCGCCTGATCGGGCTTCATGGCTCCGGTCGATAGTTCGGCGATGACCGTCACCGCGTTGTTGCCGGGGCGCAATTTGCCGGCGACCACGCCGCCAAGCTTGAGAAAATCATTGTCCTTGAGGGTCGAGAGCTTGCCGGCGCCGACCACGATCAGGCGTGAGATCTTGAGGCCCTGTGGCGCCAGGATATCCAGCGTCGCGCCGTTTTTTCCCTTGAACTGGTTGGTTTCAGCGGCGCGCTTGACGATATTGGCCGTCGCACCGAGCGCTCGATCGGTCGCCGCACCGAATTTCAGCCCGTCATCGCAGAATACTACCAGGCTACCGCGGGGGGCGCTGGAAAGCGGAACAAAGCCGACCTTGACGGCGTCGGGCATGGGTAATCCTCCAAAAATCAGGGCTTTCGCTGGGTCGGGAACCCGCCGGGGGGCGTTCTGTGAGTGTTCTCTTCGGCCCGCTTTGCGTCCGTCAAGAGGTTGGTCCATGGCACTATGACCTGTCAGCGACCGCGATGCCAAGCGTTCCCGTGGTCGGAAGGCCACAAACCCTGAATTATTAACCATATCTGAAGAGCGCCATCGCGCAGCCATTTTGTTGACGGATCAAAGGGATGGTAGTGAGAGGGTGAGCGGCTGGACGACCGCGGCACGGCCAGAGGGATCCCGATTTGGGGATTTGGTCGCAAGCAGCAGGTCCGGTTCGCGGGCGGGGATCGTGCGGTAACGATGGGGTCGATCGACAAGTATATTTTTCGCACGACGCTTGCGTCGTTTGTGGTGGTCTTGATCAGCCTGACGGGGGTGATCTGGATTACGCAGGCGTTGCGCGGCATCGACCTGATGACGAGCCAGGGTCAAACAATCCTTACCTTTCTCGGCATCACCAGCCTGATCATTCCGTCGCTGGTACTGATCATCGCACCGATCGCGCTGATGATCGCGGTCTCCCATACCCTCAACAAGCTCGCAACCGACTCCGAAATCATCGTGATGAATGCGGCCGGCTTCTCGCCGGTCCGGCTGTTTCGTCCGTTCTTCTATGCCACCTGCGTGGTAGCGTTGATGGTCGCCTTTATCGCGGCCTATCTCGCGCCAGAGGGAATGCGCCGCCTCAAACAATGGAACGCCGAAATCACCGCGGACGTGCTTGCCAACATCCTTCAACCGGGCCGCTTCACTCAGCTCGACCAGAACCTGACCATCCGTGTTCGAGAGCGGCAGCCCGGCGGCGTGCTTGTCGGCCTCTTTATCGATGACCGCCGCGATCCCAAGGAACGCGTCAGCATCATCGCCGATCACGGGACGGTGCTGCAGAACGAGGGCAGTTCGTTTCTGATCATGGAGGACGGAAATCTCGAACGTTTCGAAGCCGGCAAGCGCGATCCCGCGCTGGTGGCGTTCCGTCGTTATGCGTTCGACATGTCGAAATTCTCCAATCAGGGCCATGACGTCACGCTGGGGATTCGCGAGCGCTATTTATCGGAGTTGATTTGGCCGGCGCCGGCCGATCCGGTTTACGTGCAATTGCCCGGACAGTTTCGCGCCGAATTGCATGACCGTTTCCTGGCGCCGATCTATCCCTTTGCATTTGCAATCCTGACCTTCGCGTTTCTCGGTGCGCCGCGCACCACACGTCAGAGCCGGAACTTTTCGATTACCAGCTCGATCCTGGCGGTGTTCACGGTGCGCATGGCGGGATTCGTCTGCTCCGTGATGACGGCAACCTCGCCGCTGGCCGCCCTCGTTCAGTATCTGTTGCTGGCGGCGACTATCGCCGTGAGCCTTTGGATCGTCATCCGAAGCATCGTGGTGGAACCGCCGGCCAGGCTAATGGAAGCGGCCGAAAGGTCGAACGCACGGTTCCGGCGGCTTTTCAGGCGGCCGGCCACAGCATGAGCATAATGACCAACACGCTTGGACGATATTTTGCCGGCCGCTTCGTGGTCGCGGCACTGGGCGTGTTCGTCGGCATCTTCGTCCTGCTCGTGCTGGTCGATTACATCGAAATGGTCCGGAAGACGTCGGGGCTTGCTTCGGTGTCTCCGATCATGGTCGCGGAGACGTCGTTGTTCCGCGTGCCGCAATTGCTCGAGAAGCTGATGCCGTTTTGCATCCTGATCGGAGCGATGGTCTGCTATCTGGCGCTTTCGCGGAGTTTGGAGCTTGTGGTCGCGCGCGCCGCCGGGGTTTCGGCATGGCAGTTCATCGCGCCGGCGCTGGCGAGCGCGCTCATGCTAGGCGTCCTCGCCACGGCCCTCTACAACCCGATGTCCGCCAACCTGCGCGAACTCGCCAAGCACATGGAGGATGAATTGTTCGGCTCCGCTCCCGGCGGAGGACTACAAGACGCCTTTGGCTTCTGGATCAATCAGGTGAACAACGATGGCCAGGTCATCATCAACGCGGCCCGCAGCGAGCAGCAGGGGGTGCGGCTGACCGGGCTGACGTTGTTCAGGTTCGATACCAACTACCAGTTCAGGGAACGAATCGAAGCGCGGGAGGCGACGCTTGAAAAGGGGCGCTGGCTGCTCAAATCCGTCCGCCGCTACTCCCTCGACGCACCTCCCGTCGACCAGGACAGTTTCTTCCTCCCGACCACTCTGACGCCAGCTCAGGTTCGCAACAGTTTCTCCACGCCGGAGACTGTGTCTTTTTGGCAACTCCCGAGCTATATCCGATCCTCGGAAAGCTCCGGATTTGCGACCGCCGGGTACCGGTTGCAGTACCACAAGCTTATCGCACAGCCGTTTTTGCTGGCCGCGATGGTGTTGCTGGCAGCGTCCGTCAGCCTGCGATTCTTCCGCTTCGGCGGAGTCCAAAAAATGGTTTTGAGTGGTGTGGGAGCGGGCTTTCTGCTCTATGTTCTGTCGAAAGTAACCGATGATTTGAGCAAGGCTGAGTTGATGCATCCGATCGCTTCGGCGTGGCTGCCTGTGTGCGTGGGCGGCCTCACCGGCTTTTTGGCCTTGCTGTACCAGGAGGACGGGTAGTGGCCGTTGTCGCCGCCCGCCAGTGTATGTCGCCTGCGTTCAGGCGGCGCACCCCTGTGCGCCGTCCTCGGACTCGTTTGGCCGCCGCCCGCGGACCCGTGCTCGCAATGGTTTTCGGGTTCATCCTTGCCGGCGCATTCGGTGTTGTGACGACAACCCCGGCCTCTTCGCAAACCTACACCTTCAATCCGATGCCTCCCAAGCCGAAGCCGGCTCCTGCCGTGAAAGACGGACAGATGCTCGTCCAGGCAACCGAGGTGGACTACGATTACAACAACTCGCGGGTATCGGCGGTTGGCAACGTGCAGTTGTTTTACAACGGAACCAACCTCGAGGCGGACAAGGTTATTTACGACCAGAAGACCAAACGGCTCCATGCCGAAGGCAACGTCCGCATGACCGACGCGGACGGCAAGATTACCTACGCGAACATCATGGATTTGAGCGACGACTACCGCGACGGTTTCGTCGACTCGTTGCGCGTCGACACCGCCGATCACACCCGAATGGCTGCGACCCGCGCCGACCGCTCCAGCGGCAGCTACGAGGTGTTCGAGAACGGCGTTTACACCGCATGCGCGCCGTGCAGGGACGACCCGAAGAAGCCGCCATTGTGGCAGGTCAAGGCCGCGCGCATCATTCACGACACGAATGAGAAGATGCTGTACTTCGAGAACGCGCAGTTGGAGTTCTTCGGCGTTCCGATGGCGTATCTGCCATATCTTTCGACACCCGATCCGACGGTAAAGCGCAAGACCGGGTTTTTGATGCCATTCTATACGGAAGGCTCGGGTTACGGGTTCGGCCTCGAGGTGCCGTTCTACTGGGCGATCGCTCCCGACTATGATGTGACCATCAACCCGCGTTTCACCACCAAGCAGGGCGTGTTGTTCCAGGGTGAATTCCGCCAACGCACGATGGATGGAGCGTACCAGATCCGCGCCTATGGCATCGATCAGCTGGATCCCGGAGCTTTCGCCGGCCAGCCCGGCGATCGCACCTTCCGCGGCGGCGTCGAAACAAAGGGCCAGTTCGCGCTCAATGACAAATGGGTTTGGGGTTGGGATGGCGTCTTGCTCAGCGACTATATGTTGCTGTCGAACTACAGGCTGGCCGTCTACAAAGACCCGATGGCCTCGTTTCTCACGCTGCCAACCGAAGCCGTTTCCCAGCTTTATCTGACCGGCGTCGGCAATCGAAGTTATTTCGACGCGCGCGCGATTTACTATCTCAGTCTTTCGGGCAATCAGTCCCAGGTGCCGGTCGTGGCGCCGGTGATCGACTATTCCAACGTGATCAACCACTCGGTGTTCGGTGGAGAGTTCAGTTACAAGGGCAACTTCACCAGCCTGACACGCGACACCGCGGTTTTCGATCCGATCACGCCGATGGCGGCCGCCAACGGCTACTGCCTGCCGACCTCAGCCGATTCGGCCATGACCATCCCCAAGTACTGCCTGCTTCGGGGCATGCCCGGCACCTATACGCGATTGACAGGTGAGGTGGATTGGCGGCGGTCATACACCGATCCCTTGGGCGAAATCTGGACACCGTTTGCAAGTCTCCGCGCCGATGCGATCGACACCTCGGTCGCAAACCAGCCGGGCACTTCGAACTTCCTCCCCACCGGCGATACCCAGGCCCTGCGTTTGATGCCGACGGTCGGACTCGAATATCGCTATCCCTTCATCAACGTCCAGCCCTGGGGCACCACGACGATCGAACCGATCGCACAAGTCATCATTCGCCCCAACGAACCCGATGCCGGCAAGCTTCCCAACGAAGACGCGCAGAGCATGACCTTCGATACCAGCAATCTGTTCAGCGTCGACAAATTCTCAGGCTATGACCGCGTCGAGGGCGGCGGTCGCGCCAATGTCGGTGTGCAGGCGACCACGCAATTCGATCAGGGCGGCGCCGTCAAGGTAATGTTCGGGCAGTCCTACCAGCTGTTCGGTCTCAATTCATTCGCGGTCCAGGATGTGACCAACACCGCCGTCGACTCCGGCCTTGCGACCGCGCGGTCCGATTATGTCGCCAGCGCCGAATATTCGCCCAACAAGACCTATTCGTTCAGCGTTCGCTCGCGCCTCGACGAGGCAACGCTGAACGTTCAGCGCTTCGAGGCCGAGGGCCGCGCCAATTTCGACCGCTGGTCGGTTAGCCTGATGTACGGCAACTATGCCCCACAACCGGAGCTGGGGTACCTGAACCGCCGCGAAGGAATATTGGCCAGCGGGTCGGTCAAGGTAGCAGCGAACTGGGTGCTGACGGGAGCCGCGCGTTGGGATCTTGTAGCAAACCAGATCAACCAGTATGTCGTCGGCGCCGGATATGTCGACGACTGCTTCGTGCTGGCCGCCAACTACGTCACGTCCTACTCCTACGCCTCTACGACTTCGCCGCCGGTGCTCGGTCATGCCTTTATGCTGCAGCTCGGCCTGCGAACCATTGCCAATTCGACACCCAGTCCGACCGGGGTCGCGACGGGTATCCAATAGAACCGGCGTCGTCACGTTGTCGGGGGACCAGTTCCGCGCGCCGTGCGAATCCAGTTCAAGCAGGTTGATATAGCGAAGATGACCACAACGACTACATTCTCTCGCCGGCTTTCGCTTCTGATCCTGGGTTGTGCCGCTGCGCTGACGTTGGCGGGTTATGGCTCGGCTTTGCACGCGCAAACCGTCGCCGTCATGGTCAACGGCGACCCCATTACCAACTACGATATCGAGCAGCGCACCAAGCTGGTATTCATGACCACCCACAAGGCTCCCGCCCGACAGGAAGTGGTCGACGAATTGATCGATGAAAAGGTGAAAATCAAGGAAGCCAAGAAATTTGGCGTCGATCCCACATCCTCCGATATCGACCAGGCGTACGCCGAGATGAGCACGAGGATGCGGATCACCTCCGACCAACTGACCAAAGCCCTGGAAGCTCAGGGTGTTCGGCCCGAAACGCTGAAGGAGCGCATAAAAGCCGACATGGTCTGGGGCAGTTTGGTGCGCGGACGTTTCAAGGAGAGCCTGCAGGTCGGCGAGAAGGAAGTGGTAGCGGCCGCCAAGGAAGACGAGAAATCGGACACCGAGAGTTTCGAATACAAGATGCAGCCGATCGTTTTGATCGTCCAGCGGGGATCCGCGCCGGCTGTGGTCGAGGCAAGACGCAAGGAGGCCGAAGCCTTGCGCAACCGCGTGCAAACCTGCGCGGAGGCCAACGGTTTTTTCAAGACGATGCAAAATGCCGCGATTCGCGACGCGGTGACCAAGACCTCGGCCGATTTGCCGGCGCCGCTTCGTGAAATGCTCGACAAGACCCCGATCGGCCATTTGACCGAGCCGGAGGTGACCAAACAAGGCGTCGAGATGGTTGCGTTGTGCGGAAGAAAGCCGACCACCATCGATACGCCGAAAAAAAAGGAAGTCCGGGACAAGATGTTTGCGGCAAAATACGAGGCAAAGTCGAAATCCTACCTGCAGGAAGTCCGCAAAGCCGCGATGATCGAATATCGTTGATGCATGGCAAAACCCCTCGCGCTGACAACAGGCGAACCTGCGGGTATCGGGCCCGATATCACGATCAAGGCGTGGCTGCGCCGCGATGAACTGAACCTTCCGCCGTTCTACCTGCTCGGCGATCGCGACTTGCTCGCCGGCCGCGCCGGCGCGCTCGGCCTGAAGGTCAAGCTCGCCGACGTTCGCGCCGAGGATGCACTCGATGCATTCGCGGACGCGCTGCCGGTGGTATCCACCGGCCACAAGGCGACTGCGGAACCCGGCCGGCCGGACGACACCAGTGCGGATGCGGCCATGGCGTCCATACGTCAGGCGGTCAGCGACGTGACAGCCGGCCGCGCCGGCGCGGTCGTCACCAATCCCATTGCCAAGAACGTGCTCTACCGCGCCGGCTTCAGGCATCCCGGTCATACCGAGTTTCTCGCCGAACTCGCGGCGAGCGGCGGCCAACCGCCGCAACCGGTCATGATGCTGTGGTCCCCTGCCCTTGTTGTTGTGCCCGTGACGATCCACCTGTCGCTGCGCGACGCCGTTGCGCGGCTGTCGCGTGAGTTGATCGTCTCGACCGCCCGCATCGTGGTCGCGGAATTGAAGACCCGCTTCGGCATCGCCCGTCCACGGATCGCAATGTCCGGCCTCAATCCTCACGCCGGCGAAGACGGTACGCTCGGCACCGAGGATCAGGCGATCGTGGCGCCCGCCGTGGAAATCCTGCGCGGCGACGGTATTGAGATCAGGGGACCGCTGCCCGCCGATACCATGTTCCACGAGGCCGCGCGCAAAACCTACGACTGCGCGATCTGCATGTATCACGACCAGGCGCTGATTCCGGTCAAGACGCTGGCGTTCGAGGACGCCGTCAACGTGACGCTGGGCCTGCCCTTCATACGCACCTCGCCCGATCACGGCACCGCATTTGACATTGCCGGCACTGGCAGGGCCAACCCATCGAGCCTGATCGCGGCATTGCGGCTCGCCGCCCGCATGTCGGCCGCCCAGCGGTGATGAGTGCGATCGACGACCTTCCGCCGCTTCGCGACGTTATTCGCCGGCATGCTCTATCGGCGCGCAAATCGCTCGGGCAGAATTTCCTGCTGGACCTCAACCTCACCGCACGAATCGCGCGCGCGGCGGGCCCGCTCGAAGACGCAACGATTGTCGAGATTGGTCCCGGTCCGGGCGGGTTGACGCGCGCGCTATTGGCCTTGGGCGCGCGGCGCGTCATCGCGATCGAGCGCGACGAGCGGGCCTTGACGGCACTTGAAGAGATTTCGAGGCGATATCCGGGCCGGCTGGAGATTGTTTGTGCCGATGCGCAGGCTTTCGATCCGCGGCCATTGCTCGGAAGCGTGCGCGCTAAAATCGTCGCCAACCTGCCCTATAATATCGCAACCGCGCTTCTGATCGACTGGCTGTCGATCGAGCCGTGGCCGCCATGGTACGACATGATGGTGCTGATGTTTCAGCGCGAGGTGGCCGAGCGCATCGTGGCGCGCGAGGATGACGAAGCTTATGGACGGCTGGGCGTGCTTGCGAACTGGCGCGCCGAGACCAAAATCCTGTTCGACATTTCGCCTGCGGCATTCGTGCCGCAGCCCAAGGTCACCTCATCAGTGGTGCGCCTGGTGCCTCGCACCACGCCGGAAGCGTGCGACCGCAAGGCGCTGGAGCAGGTCGCGGCGGCGGCCTTCGGCCAGCGGCGGAAAATGCTGCGGCAAAGCCTCAAATCACTGGCGGTCGATCCGGCGCGGCTCGCCGCCGCAGCCGATGTCGATTTGACGCGGCGCGCCGAAACCATTCCGGTGAGCGGCTTTGTTGCCATGGCCCGCGAATTGACCGATATACGAAACACCAAATTGAAGATTTCCTGAGGAGAAAACGCCATGGCGCTGATGCGACGCCAATCACTGGTCAAATTCGATGCGCCGCTGTGCGAAACCATTGTCGAGACACCTAAGCCGCAGGGCAAGGAAGTGCTGGTGCGCGTTGAGCGCTGCGGGCTGTGTCATTCGGACCTGCATATCCAGGACGGTTACGCCGATCTTGGCGGCGGCAAGAAACTCGACACCACACGCGGCATGGTGCTGCCGTTCACGCTGGGGCACGAGATCGCCGGGATCGTGGAGGAAGTCGGCCCCGATGTTCCAAAAAGCCTGATCGGCGCCAGCAAGGCGGTATTCCCCTGGATCGGTTGCGGCCAGTGCCGTGACTGTCTCAATGGCGATGAAAATCTCTGCGCCAAGCAGCGCTTTCTGGGAGTCGCCATCGATGGCGGCTTCGCCAGCCACGTGCTGGTACCCGATGCCAGGTATCTGCTGGATTACGACCCTCTGCCGGTCAATCAGGCGGCGACCTTGATGTGCTCCGGCGTGACCGCCTACGGCGCGCTGAAGCGCCTGGTCGATCGGCCGCGACAGCGCAACTTGCTGCTGATCGGTCTTGGCGGCGTCGGCATGATGGGGCTGGCTTTCGCACAAGCCATGTTCAAGCAGAAGATCTCGGTGGCGGATTTGAGCCCGGCCGCGCGCGAGACCGCGCTGAAAAACGGCGCCGCGGTCGCCTACGATCCCGGCGAGACCGACGTGGTCAAGCGCATCATCAAGGAGACCGAGGGCGGATTCGACGCGATCGTCGATTTTGCCGGCAACGAAAAATCGATGGCCTTTGCGGTCGCCGCGATCGCGCGCGGCGGCAAGATCGTGGTCTCCGGACTGATGGGCGGCAATTTCAGCCTGCCGATGGTGCAATGGATCTACAAGCGCATGACCATCGAGGGCTTCATGGTCGGAACCCTGGCCGAGGGACAGGAATTGATGGCGCTTGCGCGCGCCGGCAAGATCAAGCCGACGCCGATGAAGGAAGAGCCGATGGGCGACGTCCAGAAATGGATAGACCAATTGCGGGCTGGAAAAGTCGTCGGACGCATCATATTGAAAAACTGAGGCAGAGCCCTCTTAAGCCTCGTCAAAGGAGGCAGAGTGCCATGTAAGCCTCGCCAACAGGGAGGACTCCAATGGCCCAGGGAAATCATGCGACGCCGGGCGCCTTGGTACGGGGCGTTTTGGCTGCACTGACATTTGTTTTTGCCGCAACGCCGGCGCTGGCGCAGAAACAATACGGGCCGGGCGCCTCCGACACCGAAATCAAGATCGGGACCACGACGCCCTACAGCGGGCCGGCATCGGCCTATTCGGCGGGCGCGGTCTCCGCCACGGCTTATTTCGCGATGATCAACGACCAGGGCGGCGTCAATGGCCGCAAGATCAATTTCATCAGCCTCGACGACGCCTATAGCCCGCCCAAGACGGTCGAGCAGATCCGGCGCCTGATCGAAAGCGACGAGGTGCTGTTTCTTGTCAATCCCGTCGGCACCGCCACCAATATGGCCGTGGTCAAGTACATCAACCAGCAAAAGGTGCCGCATCTTTTCGTCGGCTCCGGCGCCACGGTCTTCAACGACCCCGCGCATTATCCGTGGACCATGAGCTGGACGCCGCACTATGCGTCGGAGGGCGAGATCTACGCCAAATACATTCTTTCGGTGAAACCCGACGCGAAGATCGCCATCCTGTCGCAGAATGACGACCTCGGCCGCGACTATCTTTTGGGATTCAAGCGCGGGCTCGGCGACAAGGCCTCGACGATGATCGTGTCGTCGCAGACCTATAACACCAGCGATCCCACGGTTGATTCCCAGGTGGTTTCGCTGAAGTCATCCGGTGCCGACGTATTCTTCATCGTCACGGTGCCCAAATTCTCCGCGCAGGCGATTCGCAAGGCCTACGACATCGACTGGCACCCGCAGGAATTCGTGGTCAGCATCGGCTCCTCGATCGCGGGCGCAATTCGGCCGGCCGGGTTTGAAGCAGCCAAGGGTATCATCTCCGCGGCCTATCAAAAGGATCCGGCCGACCCGCAGTGGAAAGACGATCCGGCCATGCAGGCCTGGAACGTATGGATGGACAAATACAATCCGCGCGTCGACAAAAGCGACTATTACGCCCCCTATGGCTACAATATCGGTTTTGCAGTGGTTCAGATTCTCAAGCAATGCGGCGACGATCTCACCCGCGAGAATATCATGAAGCAGGCCTCCCATCTGGACATGGAGTTGCCGTTGCTGCTGCCTGGTATCCGCCTGAGGACCAGCCCGACCGATCTGCGCCCGATCAAGCAGATGCGGCTGGTGCGTTTCGATGGACAGCGTTACGTGCTGTTCAGCGACGTGCTCGCGAGCGAGTAACCTCACATTCGAAAAGGTGTTGGGACGCTCTTTCGAGAGCGCCACTTTTTCGCCTCATGAATCCGAGCCTGAATTAAGCCCTGCCGTGTCCGGAATTGCGGCGCATTGCGACCCAAGTCTTTGCGGAGATTTGGCGCGTGAAAGTATTGCGTATCATCACCGGAGATGCACATGCCAAACCGAACCGCGAAATTCGCGTCAGCAATCTTCGCCAGCCTGTTCGCAGGGCTCCCTCTCACGACGATATCCTATGGCGCGGCGGCCGATTGTCTTTCCGAACCAAAGGACCAGGTGCCTGAGGGCAGCCATTGGTATTATCGCATCGATCATCCAAGCAACCGGCACTGCTGGTACCTGCGGCGCGAGGGCGAGAAGTCTTCGCAGCTCACGGCCAGGCCGGCGCCGTCGAAAGCAGAACCGTCGGTGCGAGATTCAATCGCGGATGCCCGCGCTGAACTGCCGCCGCAGACGCGTGTCGAGCACAAAACCGAGGCCAGCGTCTGGCCACCGGTTCCGGCAGCGCCTGCCAGCGCGGCCGGTCCCGAAAATAGCCCGCTTGCCAACCCGCCGGATGCGAACGCGCGGCCGTCCGTAGTCGCTTCGCGCTGGCCTGAGCCGTCGAGCGTCGAATCATCGGCCAGCCCAGCACTTGCGGTCGAAAATCCCGGCGTGACCGCGCCGTCAAATTCACCGACGACGAGGCCGCCCGTCGCGGCCGCTGCCGTCTCACTCGCCGCCGCCGACTCATCTTCTTCCGAAAAGCAGTCGCGTTCGATCCTGATGCTGCTGATCGCCGTTGTCGGGGCGCTGTCATTTGCCGGACTGATGGGACGCGCGATTTTCAGATTCAACCTGCGACGACGACGGGCGAGGCAGCGCGTGGTACGAGGCGATCGACGCGCGATCTGGGATTCGATCGTCACCGATCGTCCACCGCGGCCGGCCCATGCGATGCCGGACTCGCCCATCCCGAGAGCCCCGCGCGATCCGCGCGCTGCGGATGATCCGAACCGCAGGATCGCCGAAATGCTGGAGCGGCTGTCGCGAAGTGCCGCAGCCTGAGCGCTTCGGCTATTTCTCCAGTTGCCGTTGCAGCTCCCGCACGAACGTCGTCAAACCGGTACGGCGTTCGCGTTTGAGCCGCTCGGCTTTCAGGATCGATTGCACCTCGGCAAAGGCTTCGTCGATATCGTGGTTGATCACGATGTAGTCGTATTCAGCCCAGTGGCTCAATTCATGGGTGGCGCGACTCATTCGGCCGCGTATCACCGCGTCCGCATCCTGCGCGCGGGTATGCAGCCGTTTCTCGAGGTCGGCTGCCGACGGCGGCAGGATGAACACGCTGACGACGTCGGCGCGGGCTTTTTCGCGCAATTGCTGGGTGCCCTGCCAGTCGATATCGAACAGCACGTCCTGCCCCGCCGACAGGGCTGTTTCGACCGGTTCGCGCGGCGTGCCATAGCGATTGTCGAACACGGTCGCCCATTCGAGCAACTCGTCCCGCTTCACCATCGCCTCGAACCTGGATTTGTCGACAAACAAATAATCGCGGCCGTCGATTTCGCCCGGCCGCATCGGCCGCGTGGTCGCGGATACCGACATCTTCAGGCCCGGCATTCGTTCGATCAAAAGGCGCGACAGCGTGGTCTTGCCCGCGCCCGACGGCGACGACAGCACGAACATCAGCCCGCGCCGCTCAACCCCATCAAACCCGTGGCCGCCAGCCGTCATGGTTCACTCCAGGTTCTGAACCTGTTCGCGGAATTGCTCGACCACGTTCTTCATTTCGAGGCCGGCATTGGTTAGTTCGAGATCGTTCGATTTGGAACAGCAGGTATTGACCTCGCGGTTGAATTCCTGCGCCAGAAAATCGAGCCGCCGTCCGATCGGCCCGCCCTTGCCGATCATCTCGCGGGCCTGCGAGATGTGGGAGGCGATGCGGTCGAGTTCTTCACGAATGTCGGCCTTGGCCGCGATCATGATCGCTTCCTGATTGAGCCGGTCGGGATCGAAGCGTTCGGAGGACTCAAGCAATGCCGCGATTTGCTCGGCAAGCCGCGCTCTGATCGCCTCGGGCTTGCGGCCCGGGGCGCCCTCGGCCTTTTTCGCCAGCCGCTCGATCTCGTCCATTCGCTGGATCAGGATCTGCCCGAGCGTCGCGCCCTCGCGCCGACGCATCTCGACGAGGTCCGTGAGCGCCTGCTCGAACGCCGCTGCGGCGGCGGCTCTGGCGGCCTTGTCTTCGGCCTCATTGCTTTCGGGCTCGACGACCTCAATGACACCCTTGATCCCGAGCAGCCCGTCGATGCTCGGCGCCACCGCATCGATCTTGCCGGCGAGCACGCCTGCGACCTTCACGATCGACGCCAGCACCTCTTCATTGATACGGACGGTCGAGACCGAACTTGTGCGCTTGACGTTCAAATTGGCATAGACCGTGCCACGCGACAGCAGTTCTCCGGCGCGCTTGCGCGCCACAGCCTCCAGATCGTCCCATCCGGGCGGCAATCGCATCCGCAGGTCGAAGCCTTTGGCGTTGACCGACTTCAATTCCCATTCGAACGCATAGGGTCCGCTGGCGCCGTGGCTTCGGGCAAAGCCGGTCATGCTCGACAACGCCATCGCGTGAGATTCTCCTAACAAAGGGCGGACTTGAGACTCGCTGAAGGACGGCGCGAGTTTAGGACGTTTTCAGGCAAAGTGGAATTCGGTTCCGGCCGGTTGCCGGCGTCCCGTTATCGCTGAACCACCGGCGGCGATGCCGTGGTTTGCGCAGCCCCCTGCCGGGCTGGAGCGACGCGAGCGGGCCTTTTCGCGGGGGCCGGTTTGGTCGCCGCTGGCGTTGCCGGAGCAGCATCGGTGGGCGCCGCCGCCGCAGCCGGCTGGGGATCGTCCGCCGGTTCAACCGTATCGTTCGGAACCTGCTTTTCTATCGCGCGCAGTTTGGCGACGTTCTTCTGATGCTGGTCGTAAGTTTCGGTAAAGGCATGGCCGCCGGTACCGTCCGCCACAAAGAACAGGTCACGCGTGCGCGCCGGATTGGCCGCAGCTTCCAGCGAGGCGCGCCCGGGATTGGAGATCGGCCCCGGCGGAAGGCCGTCCACCACATAGGTATTGTAAAGCGAAGGCTGCAGGATTTCGCTGCGCTTGATCGGCCGCCCCAGTGTCCCCTTGCCGCCGACGATACCGTAGATAATGGTCGGGTCGGACTGCAGCTTGAGTTTTTGCCGCAGGCGATTGACGAATACCGCCGCAACGCGGCTGCGCTCGTCCGCCTTGCTGGTTTCCTTCTCGACGATCGAGGCCAATGTCACCAGTTGTTCCGGCGTCTTGACCGGAATATCCGGACTGCGGCGTTCCCAGATTTCCGCGAGCACGCGCTTCTGAGTCTGCTGCATGCGCGCAATCACCTGGTCGCGCGTGGTGCCGCGGGGGAATTTATAGGTCTCCGGCAGCAAGGTGCCTTCGCGCGGCACCTCGTGGATATCGCCAGTAAAGATATCGTTCTCGGAAAGGCGGGCCACGATCTGTTGGGAGGTCAACCCTTCGGGAATAGTGACGGCATGCTGGACCACCTTGCCTTCGACCATGGTGCCGATGACGTCACGCAGGCTGGCGTTCTTCTGAAACGCGTATTCGCCGGGCTTGAGTTCGGATCGCGCCTTAAGCGCAAACACGCTCCCGATGAAGGCCCAGCGATTATTGTCGATCACGCCTTCGCGCTGCAGGATATCGGCGATGTCGGTCATGCCCGCGCGCGCCGGGATGTTGACGATCTTGTCCTCCTGCAGCGGGCCCGGAGCCTCGATCTTCTGCTTGCCGTAGAAATAGCCTCCGCCGGCGCCGATCATCAGGACCAGCACAATGGTAATGACGGCATTGCCGAACACGACAAACGGATTGCGGGCGCGGTCGGACCGTTTCGGCGGCGGCGGAACCTGCTCGGGCTCCAGCGCGGCGCGCGGACTCCTCGGTGAAATGGGCGGCCTCTCACTCATCGATGCAACCTGAATCCTGTCGGTTCAATCGCGGCCTCGCGAAATGCACGCGGCGGCCGATAGTCTGCGTCCATGGCTAGGATTTATCACCGAATGCGGCGAAACGGTGGACTCTTGTCGATACGATACGTCAGTTGGTCACGCGCTGCATGATCATCGATGCGTTGGTGCCCCCGAACCCGAACGAATTCGATAGTACGACATTGATCTCGCGTTTGCGCGGCTTTTGCGGCACGAGATCGAT
>NZ_SSMW01000102.1 GCF_004799405.1 Bradyrhizobium sp. | reverse complement strand
TTCTCTCGACCGGCTGTCAGTGGCGCGCGATCCCGAAAGACCTGCCGCCGAAAAGCTCGGTCTACGACTACTTCGATCTGTGGACATATGACGGCACATTGGAACGAATCCACTACGCGCTTTATGAGCAGTGTCGCGAACGAGCGCAGCGGGAAGCCAGTCCGACCGCCGCCATCATCGACAGCCAGAGCGTGAAAAGCTCGGAAAAAGGGGGGCGTGCATTGATCCGCACGGGTACGATGCGGGCAAGAAGCGGCACATTCTTGTCGACACATTAGGCCTCCTGCTCCATGCCATCGTTCATCCGGCCCGACATTCAAGATCGCGACGGAGGCGTTCTCGTCATGGCGACACTGTTCGGGATGTTTCCCTTTTTGAAGACGCTCTTCGCCGACAGCGGATATTAAGGACCGAAATTTGCGAAAGCGCTTGCAAAAGTTCTGCCGCATCTCGACATTGAAATCGTCAAACGTTCCGATCAGGTCAGCGGATTTGTGGTGTTGCCCAAACGCTGGATCGTTGAACGCACTATTGCGTGGCTCAATCGCTGCCGAAGGCTCGCCAGGGATTGGGAGAATCTCAACCGAAAGGCGCTCGCGTTCTTGCGCCTCGCATCAATCCGCCTCATGAAAACTATGCAATCCGGCCTGAAGTCTCCGAACGGACTCTTAGAGCGTCGTTGGTCAAGGTCTTGTCGGCGATGATGCGACCGATCTCAGGGGAATGAACCGCGATGGCGGTGCCGCGTTTTTTCGCGGCGCGTTCCGCCTCGACCAACGTATTCCACCACTGCAGGTCTTTTCTGGCCTGCACCTCACCCATACAGCAAGATAGCAGCATCGTGTTCCCGACCAAAAAGTATGAAATCGCGATTAGGAGTAGTGACGAAGCTGGACGTCTAACCCCGCGAGGTTTTTTTTCAAATGGCGGCAAAAAATAATTATAGGTCATCTTGCCGCGACCTAAACGGTCGCTTACGCCAACGAACGCTATAGATATTCCCATGTGCCAATTCACCGACGCTCTTGGCGCGCCTTGTTCAAGTGCTTGACTAACTCGTTGACAAAGCACTCGGCAGATCGCTTTGGGAGGGAATCAGACAAAAAATCATTTACAATCAGTTGTCGGAACAGGGGCATTAGATGTGGCCGATAGGCACCAGCGTCGAATTTGAAGCCGGTCTCGCAGACAAGCAGGCGAGAACTGTGTTGCTCCGGCAGGATATCGTGTGAAAAAAAACCGAGCCCCAGAACATTCGCAATTTTCTCGCATAGGTTTTGGATCGCGCCCAACTGGGGCACTACAATGCGTCGATACAGACTGTTCCAGAGGGACGCATCGAGCGTAGTATCCGTGTTGTGCACCGCCGGATTTCCATCCTCCACGGGACGCATTCTGACCCAGACCGAAACGCATTGGCTTCCCGCCGCCATCACCCGCAACGAGACGTAATAAAGTCGTCCGTTGTGGTCGTGCCGGGTATCAATCCACTCTGTGTTGTATCTGCTGGCGTCAAGCGGGGCGCCCGGATCCAGAACCTGCACGGGAGCGCTGGAGCCGATGTTTTCGTTTGAAAACACCTTGAAGGGTGCATGCAAAGTAGCAGTCGGCACGCGAACGGGTACATCAATGCCGCCGGCTGCCAGAACTCCGTTTGTTGATGACTTGTCGGCAATCAATCTCCCAATTGCGGGAGCGTTGACCAAAAGTGTATTCCGCGCGCGAGCGGCGACCTCAGCATCTTCGATAGTTTGCAGAAATGCCGGATTCTTTTGGGAACGCACCTCGCTATAAAGCAGAATTGCAGCATCGTCCCTGTGGCGCGAAAAGATAAATTCGCCATAAGAATAATGTCGAACCTTGCAATCAAGGGCCGCAAGAGTGCGTTCGAAGGGCGGCAAGAAATAATCGTAAGTCATCTTGCCGCGACCTTTTCCGTCGACTGCGCCAACGACTGCGATGGATAGTCCCAACTGCATCACCTTGTTCTTTGAGCCCAACGTTCCACCACGAACATGCGACTGGAAATCGTTCAACATATGTCGAGTATTCCAGCGACGAAAAGGAATATCACGCGCTATCAATCGACCCATACTGATTGCAGAATACCTATTCTTCGCTCTCAGATTCGGAAAAGGCATTGCTGCACAAGGCCCTTGCGGTATGCAGAAGTGTCGTGGTGCAAAGGACTGCCTGGTCGCGGAGGTTCAGCTTACCACGGCTGCCGGTGCAGCCGGCAAGTAGCGCACCTGCGCCTTGCCGCGCCTTTTCAGTCGGACCGGCAGGACATCACGGCGGATATCCTGGGATTGATGTGGCCTCAAATGTGGCCCGCTGACCCTCTGTTGTGTTCGGCCCTTCGCCGTATGATCTTAGGCAACTCGATAGCAAAGGCTTCCGCCGACTTCCTTGGAAGGATGTCAGAAAGGAAGTCGTCGAACACGAGTTGACCGCGTAGCGGCATCATATGGGACCGGGTCGAACTATCGTTGAATTTGAATCCGGTTTCGCAGACCAGCAGTCGCCCCGTATCTCGCTCCGGCAGAATATCGTGCGAATAGAACGCAAAGCCCAAGCCGTCTGATATCTGCCTGCAAATGACGCGGATTTTCTCGGCTTGTGGGGTGACAAGCCGTTCGTACATCGTATTCCACAGTCCGGCATCGAGCGGCGTATCGGTGCTGTGAACCGAGGCGCTTCCTTGTTCGACCGGCCGCAGGCGCAAGTAGATGGAAATGCAATGCGGGCCGACAGCCATGACGCGCAACACGACGAAATAGCGCTGGCCTCGGTGCTCATGAACCGTATCGATTAACTCGGTATTGTATCGTTTTTGATCGAGGGAACGACCAGCTTCGACGACGCTCGTCGGAGCCTGGGTGCCTGCAATTTCGTTTGAAAAAACCCTGAACGCCGCGACGCTTTGTGAGACCATGCGCGGTGTCGCGACGCCACATTCGACGAAGGCGCGATTCGTCCGCTTCTTGTTTGCCACAATACGTCCTATCGAAGGGTCCTGCACGACCGGGACCTTTCGCGACTGAGCCGTCTTGGCCGCGACGTCGATCATTTCCCAAGTTGATGTCCGCTCAGCGTGGCCCTCGCTATAAAGAAACACGGCAGCGTCTGGACGCCGATCGGACAAAATGAAGTCGCGAAATGAGCAATGGCTTACGGCGATGCCGCGGGCCAGGAGCTCGTTCTGAAACGGCGGCAAAAAATACCTGGCCTCTATCTTACCGCGCACTAGGCCGTCGTTGACTCCAACAATCGCGATTGAGCTTCTCATGCAAGCATTAAACTGCGATTTAAGGCTATTGGCTAGCGACGATAAGGGTGGAGACGACTACGAGCGGCTGGCGCGGCCAAGGTCCGCTGTGGGGCGCGAACGAACATTTCAAGTAGTTTCAGCACTTTAGCTGGCAGGAGTGGCAGGGCTCGAACCTGCGACCCCCGGTTTTGGAGACCGGTGCTCTACCAATTGAGCTACACTCCTGTGGGACCCCGGCGTCGCCGCCGATCCGCGCCGTTTCAAGCATAGGGGGCGTCCGGATTGCAAGGGCGAAGCCGTCAACTGCAAGGGCGAAGCCATTAACGGCCTGTTCAATCGGGGCATTCTGGGTCAGACTTGCCGTCAAACCAGCCAGCAACAAGAGCAAGGGAGAGATCATGACCCCGCAGGCCGCCGCCAGGCACCCCGCCGCCCCGCAAACCCCGCCGCTTCCGCAAGCCAGGCCTGAAACACTCGGGCTCGCGCCTTTGCGATTGCAGCGCCTGTCGGACGCGTTCAAGCGCGAGATCGACAAGGGAACCCTGCCTGGTGCTACCGTGATGGTGGCCCGGCGCGGCCAGATCGGCTGGTTCGAGGCGCTGGGAAGGCAGAGCCCGGAAGCCTCCGCGCCGATGGCGCGCGACACCGTCTTCCGCATCTTCTCGATGACCAAGCCGATCGTCTCGGTCGGCATCATGATGCTGCTGGAAGACGGTCATTTCACGCTCGACGAGCCCGTCGCCAAATTCATTCCGGAATTCGCCGACCAGAAAGTTGGCGTCGAGAACAACGGCAAGCTTGACCTGGTGCCGCTGCAGCGTCCGATGACGGTTCAGGATTTGTTGCGGCACACCTCAGGCATCACCTACGATCATACCGGTAACGGCCTGGTGCAGCAGCTCTATCAGCAGTCGCGGCTGCGCAGCCGCAAGATTAGCAATGCCGAGCACGCCGCGATGGTCGCGAGCCTGCCGCTGAAGTGCCAGCCCGGCGCGGAATGGAACTACAGCCGCTCCACCGACATCCTCGGCCGCATCATCGAAGTCGTCTCCGGCAAGACCCTGGGCGCGTTCCTGACCGAGCGCATCCTGGCGCCGCTGCAGATGGCCGAGACCGCGTTTCACACGGGCGAAGAGAACGCCGGCCGGCTCGCCGAGCCGTTCGCAACCGATCCGTGGACCGGCGCCAAGGTGCAGCTCTTCAACATGCTGGAAAAGCCGGTGATGGAATCCGGCGGCGGCGGCCTGGTCTCGACCACGATGGACTACGCGCGGTTCTGCCAGATGCTGCTCAACGGCGGCACGCTCGACGGCGTCAGGCTGATCGGCCGCAAGACCCTGCAGTTGATGGCGTCCAACCATCTCGGCCCCGGGGTCAAGGTGGAATCCCCCCTGATGCCGCCCGGTCACGGCTTCGGCCTCGGCTTTGCGGTCCGCACCGATCCGGGCATCGCGCCCTTCCCCGGCTCGGTCGGTCAGTTCTTCTGGAGCGGAATGGCCGGCACGTTCTTCTGGATCGATCCCGCCGAAGAGATGTTCGCCGTGTTCATGATGCAGGGCCCCGGCCAGCGCCAATATATCCGCTCGCTGCTGCGGAGCCTGGTCTACGCCGCGGTGGAGTGAAGCGCGGCGCATAGTTCCGCCGTCATGCTCCGCGAAGGCGGGGCATCGAGTACGCCGTGACATCTCCTGGAATCGAGACGGCTGCGTTTACTGGATCGTCCGCCGGAGCCTCGGGCGGCGCATTGCGCCGACCCGGTGGCGGACGATGACAAAGACTTGCTCTCAACTGATCGTCGCGCCGCCATCGATCACGATGGTCTGCCCCGTCATGAACGTGCCGGCGGGCGAGGCCAGGAACACCGCCGCACCCGCGATTTCGTCCGGCTCGCCGATCCGCAACAGCGGCGAGCGCGCGGTGGAGGCTTTCAAGGTCTCGGGATTGTCCCACAAGGCCTTGGCAAAATCGGTCTTGATCAGGCCGGGCGCGATGCAGTTGACGCGGATGTTGTGCTTGCCGTACTCGCAGGCGAGATTGCGCGCGAGCTGCATGTCGGCGGCCTTTGAGATCGCATAGGCGCCGAGCACGGTCGAGCCCTTCAGGCCCCCGATCGACGAGATGATGGTGATCGAGCCGTCCTTGCGCTCGACCATCTGCGGCGCCACCAGCGCGATCAGCCAGTGATTGGCGACGATGTTGTTGTCGAGGATTTTGCGAAACTGGTCGTCGGAAATTCCGGCCTGCGGGCCGTAATACGGATTGGACGCGGCGTTGCAGACCAGCGTGTCGATCTTGCCGAAGGCGCGGTTGGTTTCCTCGACCAGGTTTTTCAGATCGTCCTTGGTCGAGATGTTGGCGGCGACCGAAAGCGCCACTTTCTTGCCGGCCTTGTCGTTGATCGCCTTGGCCACCTCGTCGCAGACCTGCTGCTTGCGCGAGGAAATCACCACCTTGGCGCCATGCTCGGCCATCCGCTCGGCGATGGCGCGGCCGATGCCGCGCGAGGAGCCGGTGATGACGGCGACTTTCCCGGTCATGTCGAACAAGCTCATGTCTCACTCCCCTGTGATCCGGCTGACGCGCCGGTTGCATTTTCGGGTTCAGCCTACGCAAGTTTGGTCGCAGTCGCCACTTCCGGCCCGGCCGGCTGATACATCGCGGCGTGCGACACATCGGCCATCCACGGTTGCTGGTTGACCATCGGCAGCCGCCAGACGCTGCGATCGGGGCTTGCGAAATGATCGAGCCGCGTCACCGAGCAGTTGTCGATGTCGAAGGCAAGGCCCTGCTCCGGCAGGTCGCCGAGCGCCAGCCCGATCGCCGCCTTGATGGTGCCGCCATGCGCGACCGCGATCACGTCCTTGCCCGCATGTTCGCTGTTGATGCGTTCGATCGCGCCGCGCACGCGATTATAGAGGTCCATGAAACTTTCGCCGCCCGGCGCAGGTTCGTCGATGGCGGCGAACCAGTGGCTGCCGATCGGCCGGGTGGCGAGAAAGGCCGCGCGATTCATCCCCTGCCATTCGCCGAGATGCTGTTCGGCCAGCGCGGCCTCGCGCAGCATCGCTAGTGGCCTGGGAAATCCGGCGGCCCAGATCGCATCCGCGGTCTGGTGCGTCCGCTTCAGGCTGCTTGCGTACCACACCGCATCGCGCGGCAGGATCTTCCCGACCGCCTCGAACACCACGCGGTCGCTGGTGTCGCAGCCGAGGTCTTTCTGGCCGTAGATGCAGCCATTGTCCTCGCGCACCGGCGCGTGTCGCACCCACCACCAGCGCGTGGTCACGGCGCGGCCGGATGACTTGACTGGATTGGACATCGCAGGGACCCTTCAATACTGTTCGATGTCGCTGTACGTGAGAGCGCGCGCCGTCTCAAGTCACATCTCGAATTCCGCATGACGGCAAACGCTTGAACCGCGCGCTTGAATTAAAATCATAAGACAACAGGGAGAAACCCATGGGCCGCCTCGAAGGCAAATCCGTCATCATCACCGGCGCGGGCAGCGGCATCGGGCGCGCGGCGTCGCTGCTGTTCACCAAGGAAGGCGCCCGGCTGATCGCGGTCGACCGCGCCGTGGGCGTCAAGGAAACCGTCGAGCAGGTGAAGAAGGCCGGGGGCACCGCGCAGGCCGTGATGGCCGATGCGGGTTCCGAAAAAGACGTGATCGCTTTCATCGACAAAGCCGTTGCCGCCTACGGAAGGCTGGATGCGATCTGGGCCAATGCCGGCATCAGCGGCGGCCTGGTGCCGATCGCCGAACAGACCGTCGAACACTGGCAGGAGATCCTGCGCATCAACCTGATCGGACCGTTCCTGGCGATCAAATACGCGATGCCGCACATGACCAGGCAGAAGTACGGCTCGATCGTCTGCACCGCGTCGGTCGCAGGCCTGAAATCCGGCGCCAGCGGCCATCCTTATGCGGCGAGCAAGGCCGGCGTCATCAGCCTGGTGCAGACCACCGCCTATTCGCTGTCCGGCACCGGCGTGCGCATCAATGCGGTGTGTCCCGGCCTGATCGAGACCGGCATGACCAAGCCGATCTTCGACAACGCCAGACAGCGCGGCACCGACGGCAAGATCGGCCAGCTCAACCCCTTGAAGCGCGCTGGACAGCCGCACGAACTCGCCGCGATGGGATTGTTCCTCGCCAGCGACGAGGCGTCCTACGTCAACGGCCAGG
The DNA here is from genome assembly GCF_004799405.1 of Bradyrhizobium sp. Classification (GTDB taxonomy): domain Bacteria; phylum Pseudomonadota; class Alphaproteobacteria; order Rhizobiales; family Xanthobacteraceae; genus Bradyrhizobium. The sequence goes on along the minus strand of NZ_SSMW01000102.1, from coordinate 6,133 downwards.
CGATCCCGGTGGATGGCGGCCTGACGGCGTCGATGCCGTATGCGGGGAAGCCGATTTAAGGTTTGCCTACCGCCCGTCATTCCGGGGCGATGCGAAGCATCGAGCCCGGAATCCATACTCCCGATCGTGGTTACGGATTCCGGGCTCGCGCTGCGCGCGCCCCGGAATGACGAGAAAATGAGCAGGCGCGACCATACGCGCTTCTTCCCTTACTTCGCCCCGGCCTTCTGCGCATAGGCCCACGAATCCCGCGCCAGCGGCACGGTGCGTTTGGCCGACTCCATCGCTTTGGCGCTCGCCGCGGTGCCGTCGCGGATACGGCCGGCGATTCCTTGCGTGATGCCGGCGAGCCGGAACAGGTTGTAGGCAAAATACCAGTTCAAATCCGGCACCGCGCTGCCGGTGGCGTCGCAATAGATTTTGGCGGCTTCCTCCATGCTCGGAATGTTGAGCGCCTTGAGGTCGGCGTTGGCTAGGCCAGGCATGGTCCATTGCATCAACAGATAGGTGAAATCCGCCATCGGATCGCCGAGCGTCGACAGCTCCCAGTCGAGCACCGCCCGCACCCGCGGCTCGGTTGGATGGAAGATCATGTTGTCGAGCCGGTAGTCGCCGTGCACGATCGAGACGCGCTCCTGGTGCGGCACCGTCTTCGGCAGCCACTCGATCAACTTCTCGACCTCGGGAATGTGCTCGGTCTCGGACGCCCGGTATTGCTTGGTCCAGCGGTCGACCTGGCGGGCGAAATAATTGCCCGGCCTGCCGAAATCGCCGAGCCCGATGGCCTGCGGATCGAATTGATGGAGCTTCGCCAGCGTCTCGATCTTGCTGGTGAAAATCTTGCGCCGCGCATCCGGGGTCTGGCTCGGAAGCAGCGGGTCCCAGAACACCCGGCCCTCTTCCATCGACATGATGTAGAAGGCAGCACCGATCACCGTGTCGTCGGTGCATAGCGCATAGGCCTTCGCAACCGGAAAGCCCTGCTTGCCGAGGGCAGCGATGACCTTGAATTCGCGATCGACCGCATGGGCCGACGGCAGCAATTTTCCGAACGGCTTGCGGCGCATCACATAGGAGCGGCCGGGAGTATCGAGCCGGTAGGTCGGGTTCGACTGGCCGCCCTTGAATTGCAGGACGGTCAGCGGTCCCTGGTATCCTTCGACATGATCGCGCATCCAGCCGTCGAGGCGCATCTCATCGATGCGATGGCGCTCCTCGACCGGCTTGGTGCCCGAAAATTCCTCGTCTCGCCTGACGCCGTCGGCCACGATGACGCTCCCTCGGATTTGCTGGGGAGCGCCTTCGACGCTCCCTTTAATGCGATGTGGGAGCGTTGGCATACTTCCGAAGTTCAAGTCTGGCAATGGCGCGGTTGTGGACCTCGTCGGGACCGTCGGCCAGACGCATGGTGCGCATCGAGGCATAGTCCCGCGCCAGACCGGCATCGTCGGAAACCCCGGCGGCGCCGAACGCCTGGATGGCGTTATCGATGATCTTCAGCGCCATGTTGGGTGCGGCCACCTTGATCATGGCGATCTCGAGCTGCGCGGTCTTGTTGCCGACCTTGTCCATCATGTCGGCGGCCTTGAGGCACAACAGCCGGTTCATCTCGATGTCGGTGCGGGCCTCTGCGATACGCTGCTCCCAGATCGAATATTCGATGATCTTCTTGCCGAACGCGGTGCGCGACGACAGCCGCTTGACCATCTTCTCCAGCGCCTCTTCGGCCTTGCCGATGGTGCGCATGCAGTGATGGATGCGGCCGGGGCCGAGACGCCCCTGCGCGATCTCGAAGCCCCTGCCCTCGCCGAGCAGGATGTTGCCAGCGGGAACGCGGACGTTCTCCAGCAACACCTGGGCGTGGCCGTGCGGCGCGTCGTCGAAGCCGAACACCGGCAGCATCTTTTCGACCGTGATGCCCTTGGTGTCGCGCGGCACCAGGATCTGCGACTGCTGCTGGTGGCGCGGCGCGCTCTTGTCGGTCTTGCCCATCACGATCAGGATCTGGCAGCGGGGATCGCCGACGCCCGACGACCACCACTTGCGGCCGTTGATCACGTAGTGATCGCCGTCGCGCGTGATCGAGGTCTCGATGTTGGTGGCATCCGATGACGCCACCGCGGGCTCGGTCATCAGGAAGGCGGAACGGATTTCGCCGTCCATCAGCGGCCGCAGCCACTTCTTCTTGTGCTCCTTGGTGCCGTAGCGCATCAGCACTTCCATGTTGCCGGTATCGGGCGCGGAGCAGTTGAACACTTCCGAGGCCCAGCCGATGTGGCCCATCTGCTCGGCGAGCGGGGCATATTCCAGGTTGGTCAATCCCGCGCCGCGGAATTCATCGTCCTCGTGCGACGAGGGCGGCATGAACATGTTCCAGAGGCCTTCGGCCCGCGCCTTCTTCTTGAGGTCTTCCAGGATCGGGATGGTCTTCCAGCGCGCGCCCTCGGCGTCCTGCTGCTGGTAGATCGGCACCGCGGGCCGGACATGCTTGTGCATGAACGATTCCACGCGGTTGAGCCATTCGCGCTGACGGTCAGACATGGTGAAGTCCATCGGGCTTTCCTCGCTTTGTGTTGAGATAGATCTTTGGCGGCACTGTCTCCCCGCCGCCGGTCGGCCGCAAGGCCAATCTTTGAGACTGTTCCTGCCTCTCCTGCACGCTCCAGGCCGGGGATCCCCGCGCATCCGCGCATTGACTTTCCCGGCTCAAACGATAGTTTCATACAAGCGTTTGAAATGCAATACGATGCCGCGCAGGCCAAAATGCCATCAGACCACACCAGGACCGCGATCCTCAACGCCGCCGAACGGTTGTATGCCGATCGCGGTTTCGCCGACGTCACGCTGCGCGACATCGTCGCCGCCGCCGGCGTCAATCTGGCGGCGGTGAATTACCATTTCGGCTCCAAGGACGAATTGATCGCCGAATTGTTCGTCACCCGCAGCCTTGCGACCAACCGCGAGCGGCTCAACGAACTGAAGGCGGCGGAAGCGGCCGGCGGCGGCCGCGCCGACATCGACGATATCCTGCGCGCGCTGGTTGGACCCACGCTGCGCGGCTGCCTCGGCCCCGACCGCGAGCGCTCGGCCGCGGCGCGCTTCATGATCCGCGCCTCGATTGAATCGGTGCCGCCGATCCGCCGCATCAAGAACCGCGAAATCGACCATTTGCGGAAATTCGCCGCCGCGATGCGCCGCTCGCTGCCCGGCCGCGACCAGGTCGAACTCTATTGGGGCCTGCATTTTGCCCTCGCGATGGCGCACCAGACCATCCGCGACAGCGAACGGCTGACCAAGCTGTCGGAAGGATCGTGCGATCTCAACGACGTTCCGGCGATTATCGAGCGCATCGTCGCGGTGTCGGTGCTGGCGCTGACCGGCGGCGAGGCGCAGCACAAGGCGCCGGCCAGACTGGCAGCGCGGGACGCCAGATAACCCCAGGCCGTGCCGGCTTGCATCGTTTATAACCCCCTCCTGTTGGAACCATTTGGCGCCAAAGCCGTTTGTGCCGGTTAGGGCGGGAGTGCGTATGGCCGGCAGCAAGAAACTCGAGCGAAACCTTTATGAGAGCGAGCGTAATTTTCGTCTCCTCGTCGAGGGCATCACCGATTACGCGATCTACATGCTGGACCCCGAAGGCCACGTCGCCAACTGGAACAAGGGCGCCGAACGCATCAAGGGCTATAAAGCCAAAGAAATCGTCGGCCAGCATTTTTCGCGGTTCTACACGCCCGAGGATCGGGCGGCCGGTCGCCCGCGCAAGGCACTGGAAACGGCCCGAAAGGAAAAGCATTTCCTTGCCGAGGGCTGGCGCGTCCGCAAGGACGGCACGCGTTTTTTTGCCTCGGTGGTCATCGATCCCATCTACGAGAAGCGCAGGCTGGTGGGCTTTGCCAAGATCACCCGCGACATTACCGAACGCCAGAACGCGCTGACGGAGCTTTTGAAAAGCGAGAGCCAGTTCAAGACGCTGGTCGGCGGCGTCACCGATTATGCCCTCTACATGCTCGATCCAAACGGCATTGTGGCGAACTGGAACGCCGGTGGCGAACGCATCAAGGGCTATTCAGCCGCGGAGATCGTCGGCCAGCATTTTTCGCGGTTCTACACCCCGGTCGACCAGGCCGCGGGAAAGCCCGCCAGGGCCCTCGGCATTGCCGTGGAAACCGGCCACTACGAGGAAGAAGGCTGGCGCGTTCGCAAGGACGGCTCGTTTTTCTGGGCGAGCGTCGTCATCGATCCCATCCGCAACGACGCCGGCGAGCTGATCGGCTTTGCCAAGATCACCCGCGACATCAGCGAACGCAAAGCGGCCGAAGAGAGGCTGTCCGCGATGCAGCGGCAACTCGCCGAGTCGCAGAAATTCGACGCGCTCGGCCAGTTGACGGGCGGCGTCGCCCACGACTTCAACAATCTCCTGATGATCATTTCCGGCAGCATCCACGCGATCCGCAAAGAGGTCGCGGGCGAAAAGGCGCTGCGGGCCCTGCAATCCATCGACCGCGCTTCCCAGCGTGCGGCGTCGCTGACCCGCCAGTTGCTCACCTTCGCCCGGCGGCAAAGCGTGCAACCGCAATCTATCAAGCTGTCCGAGCGGCTCGAGTCGCTCCGGGATGTACTGAGCAGCGGGCTCGGCAGCGCGGTGTCGCTGACGATCGATGTCGCCGACGATGTCTGGAACATCGTGGTGGATCCCGGCGAATTCGAGACGGCGCTCCTGAACCTCGTCATCAACGCCCGCGATGCGATGCCCGACGGAGGCACGCTGACCATAGCTGCGAAAAACCTGCCGGACAAAAATCAGGTCGCGATATCGGTGGAAGATACCGGCGTGGGAATCCCCGACGACATCGCCGCAAAGGTGTTCGATCCGTTCTTCACCACCAAGGCGGTCGGCAAAGGGACAGGTTTGGGCCTGTCCCAGGTGCATGGCTTTGCGCACCAGGCCGGAGGAACCATCGCGCTCAAGAGCGTGCTGGGCAGCGGCACCACGATCACCATGTGCCTGCCGAAAGCGACCACGCAAGCTATGAATGGAAAGGGCCAGGTGTCCTTGAAGGGCAGCGGGACCGTCCTGCTGGTCGAAGACAATCCCGAGGTCGCGAATGTCAGCACGGGCCTGCTTGAGCAACTCGGCTACGCCGTGCGCTGGGCGACCAATGCATCGGCCGCGCTCGCCGAACTGGAAAAGGACGGCATCGATATCGTGTTCAGCGACGTCGTGATGCCCGGGAAGATGGACGGGATTGCGCTCGCCAAAACCATTCGCAGGAAAAAACCCGAGATCCCCATCCTGCTGGTGACGGGATACAGCGCGTCGACAAAAGAGATTGGCTTGCAGTTTCCGATCCTGCGCAAGCCCTACCAGTTGCACGAATTGAGCCGCGAGCTGCAGAAACTTGCCCTCAACTAAAGCAAGATGAGTTTTGGTTCGATCGATTTGTCCCGCTGGCCCGGCCACCTCTCCCATAGGGAGAGGTCGGCGCGTAGTGCCGGGTGAGGGATTAGGGTCTCTCGTGAGAGCTGCGCCCCCTCACCCGATTTGCTGCGCAAATCGACCTAGCGCTAGGTCCTGGCCGCGCGCTTACTCCACTCCTACGAAATGCGCATGGAGCGGGTGAAGGGAATCGAACCCTCGTATTCAGCTTGGAAGGCTGCTGCTCTACCATTGAGCTACACCCGCGCGCGGCCGATCCACTATCACGCTCCGCTGGTGGCCTCAACCTCCATGCGCCCGCGCCCTGCCCTTAACAGGGCTCGATTCGCCGCCTATACTGCGGTTTCCATCAACACAACGAAGGGAGGTGATCCAGTGTCTTTTACCAAGCGCTGTCACCTCGCTGGGATCGCCCGCTAGGCCCTTAAAGGCTCGGCAACAGGGCGCTCTCAGCGCCTGGACCAGCGAGTTACAAAAGTTGGGACGCGACGGGGAAATCCCGTCGCGTCTTTTTTGGTGGCTCCGTGGCATAGATCGAACCGCGACAAAAAGCGCGCGAACGACGCTGCTGTTTGAAAATCGAATCGCCGATGATGCGTCGTCCCTGCTTGAGTGCGGTCTTTCGTGTTGCCGGAGTGTTTCGCGGGGCTCATTTCGGCACGCCCAATCTTGAGTGAGGCCCATCACAGTCCCGCG
>NZ_SSMW01000101.1 GCF_004799405.1 Bradyrhizobium sp. | reverse complement strand
GTCAAATCTTTGGGAGTGAGCAATATTGACCAGAGGTTATGGAGCCAGCAAGTCAGATTTGTATGTACCGAAAAGGGAACTCAGCCCTGACTAAACCGGAGCAGAGCCACCCTCGGAACCGTTCGGTAGACGCTCGTTCAAACGTCTGGTCGACGCGTTACTGCGGCTGATCGGCCTCATGTTTCATCCGAACAGTAAAAAGTCTAGAAGCGCATAGTACAAGCCGCCAAAAATTGGCAGCGCGACGGCAATGAGAAGCAAATATCGCCCACGGCTGGCTGTATAGTACCTGTTCGCCATTTTGATCTCTCTAGCGAGCGGATAGCCTGTTGCGCGACCGGACCCAAGGACTCAAACGCGGTCAGGTAGATTCGTTCCGCTGAGGCGGCGTCAGCCGTCGCTTTTTGGGAGCAAGCGCCTTGTTGATGGTGCGCTCGACTGCTGTATGTACCGAAAACCTCGTCCGACGATGTTTGCAGGTGAAATTCCCTGTTCCCCTCAAAAAAATCCCTGTTCCTCGAAATATTTTCCCTGTTAATTTGCATAGGGAATTGTGCGAAAAGTCGCTGCAACACAGCAGCTTCTTGCCAGGAAATCGGTTCGGGGAGCCCCAAAATCGCAAAATTCCCTGTAAAATTCCCTGTTAGCAGAGAATTTGCCTGGAGACGGGTGCGATCGGCACTGCGTCGCCAGCCACGCATTCATGCGTTCGGCCGGGCTCCCCAAGAAATGCGGGAATGGGCCGCAAATCGCGGCTTTTCGCGTGTTCGATTTCGTCTCCAGACTCCCAGTTCGCAGATCTTGGGATGGAAATCGCCGGAAGTCTCCGGCCTCGTCCGCGGATATTCCCGTTTTGCGGAGACTATCGGCAGAGACTGGGTTGATCACGACTGCCGCCCGACCAGATCAGTGTGACCGGCCGAGGAATCATCAGGCCGGTCCACCACCTCACACTTTTTCCACCAAATGGACTTCGACTGGAAATCCCATCAACTGAATGCGATCAGCGATAGCTCGAAGACTAACCTTGCTGCGGAATGCTGACAATTCCTGATTTCTTGTACCGGCCGCGCATAATGCGATTCGCTTGACGTGTTCGGTGTGCACGGCATCGGCGGCCTGACCGGCACATTGCTTGCCGGCGTGCTGGCTGTCGGCGCGGTATCTGCTAGTCCCGAAATTCCGCGCGGCGTGTCGGGCCTGCTCGAAGGAAACCCGCAGCAATTGCTGGCCCAAATCTACGGCGTTGCCGTCACTCTGGCTTGGTCGGGCATCATGACGTTTATTATTCTCAAGCTCATCGGCGCCATGGTGCGGCTGCGCGTGAACGGTGAAGATGAAATGATTGGGCTCGACGTCAGCCAGCACGGGGAAGCGCTTCAATGAAATAAGTGTCGCCACGAGGCGCACAAGCCGATGCTGACGATGTCTGCTGATCGGGGTAGACTGGAAGTGACGGGCGGAGCGTTAAACCGGCGTGATCCCCCCACATTAACGGACCTCAGAAGACCGAATTGCTGGTTGGTGGTTCAGTACTGCAACAAGTTACCGTTCGTCGGGATGAACAATTTCCTTAATTTCCTTCGACATATCGAAAATGCATGCTTCGTATAGACTCAGAATGTCTCGGATTAACGCCGCGCATTCCTTTGGTTTCAGGAGATCGAAGGGAAAGGGCCCGACGTTAGAATCATGATCGCGCCGTAGTTTCTCACGAACGCTGAGAACCCTCTCGGCTTTTTCTCTTATGGCTTTGGGAAAGTACTGAGGGATTAAATCCATGAGAGCAGAAGTCGCCTCATCGATGCGCATCTTTCGTGGGCCTTCATGTGAAGCCAATATTCTAACCGCTATTTGCAATCGATGGAACGTTCCTATCGGATCACTCCAACCGCGGTTCGGGTCACCGAGAGTCATGACACACGTTGTGCTTTGGTGCGGCTGATGAGAAGCCTTTGTTAGTCAATGCCCCTACCACTCCCGTAACAGCGCCTTCTTCGGCTTGCCTTTGTTTTTGCAAGCTCGATCAGCGTAGAATTTACTTTTAACATCAGTGTCAACATAGTCGCAATAGACGGACTAAGCGGCACAAAAATCAACAATCCCCTTTGGCAACTCACTACCTCGCACATGTCTCTTCATGGCACTTTTCGGACATGGCGGTCGGGTTTGGTGATGTCAGCTATCGGGGGCAAAGCGGAAGTCGCATTTTAGTGCCGTCAGGTCGCCTTTTGACCCTTAACAGAACTGGACGACCCCACTGCCTGCGTTTCAGTTCGTCGCTTTCGGAGCCGTTCTCATGAAGCATCTCCAATAGACATGTAGCGGTTTATGCTAAGCTTGTTTGGAAGATAGATGGTGTCGCTGCCGGCAGGTTTGTTCTCCAGGGGTTTGAGCCAGAGAAAGCTTTGAACGTTCGTCATGAACTGGACGGGCCGGATGTAAATGAACCGCATCACGTTGCTGAAAGCACGATCATGATCCCGATTCCCCGACTTCGGCTCCGCGACAGATGGACGCTTCTGTCGAGCGGCTTCCGACCCTTCTTCCTGTTGGGATCCATCTATGCGGGTCTCGCGATCCTGATCTGGCTCCCGGTCTTTACAGGCGAGCTCGATCTGACCACGACCTTCACGCCGTGCGACTGGCATGTCCATGAGATGCTCTACGGCTATCTTCCAGCGGTAATCACGGGTTTTCTGTTCACCGCGATTCCGAATTGGACCGGGCGCTTGCCCATTCGGGGCACGCCGCTCCTTGGCCTTGTCGTCCTCTGGCTTGCAGGCCGGGTCTGCGTGACGTTTTCGGCCGAGACTGGATGGCTGGCGGCGATGCTGGTCGATGCAAGCTTCCTGTTGCTCGTCGCGGCGGCGGCTGCCCGCGAAATCATCGCAGGACGCAAGTGGAACAACCTCAACGTTGTCGTTCTGGTCCTGCTGCTTCTTGCGGGCAACATCGCATTCCACCTGGAGGCTCATTTCCATGGCGCCGCCGACATCAGCATCCGTATTGGCATCGCAATTGTCGTGATGCTGATCTCGCTGATCGGCGGTCGCATCATTCCAAGCTTCACCCGCAATTGGCTCGCGCGGGAGAATCCAGGTCGTTTGCCGGCGCCTTTCGGGCGGTTCGACATGATGGTCGTAGCGACCAGCGCACTGGTACTGCTGTTTTGGGTCGTCTGGCCAAACGGCGCAGCGACAGCCGTTGCTCTTGGGCTGATTGGCTGTCTGCATCTCGTTCGTCTCGGCCGTTGGGCCGGCGGTCGAACCTGGCGAGAGCGTCTGGTGCTCATTCTGCACATCGGCTACGCCTTCGTGCCGATTGGATTTCTGCTGAATGCGGCATCCGCTTTCGGCCTGGTCCCTGCGAGCGCCGGAATCCACGCCTGGATGGCAGGAGCCGCAGGTGTCATGACGCTGGCAGTGATGACCCGGGCGACGCTGGGCCATACCGGCCAGAAACTGACCGCGTCCGCTTCGACCCAGGCCATATATGCCGCGGCAATTGTCGCGGTCGTGGCCCGCATTTGCGCGGTGATCGAACCGGTTTATGGCGTGCCGCTTCTTCATCTCGCGGCTTTTGCCTGGGCTGCGGCCTTCGTTGGGTTTGCGATATCCTTCGGACCGGTATTGATCAGCTACGAAAAAGGGCGACCGAACAAGCAGGAAGCGGCTGCGTAACGGCGCATCTCAATGTCCCATGCCGGGCATCACCGTGCCGTTATAGATATCAGGATTAGGAGCGCCCTCGACGATCAAGAGACCGGCGAGCCCTCGCTCCATACGGGCCAGTGCGTGATCCACGATCGTGTAATTTCCCGGCACATGAAGCTTGAACTCGGTAATCACAGCGCCACCGGGTGCCACCGTAACGGTCTGAATACCTTCCAGCGGCGGGTTTGTCAGACCGCCCAGATTATAGACCTTGTCAAAAATCTCACCGATCACATGAAAAGATGATGTGAAGTTCGGTCCGCCCACGCCGAAGAAAAGCCTCACCGTTTCTCCAACCTTGGCATGCAAAGGATGTAATTTCGAAATCGCGCCGACAGAGCCGTTGAAGACGAAATACTCCGGCCGCTCGTTCAACAGCTTTTCGACGCTGAACTCCTGACTTCCATGCTGGCCGAACGCGGCTTCCGTATAAATTTCACCTTGCATGACGTAAAATTCGTGATCGACCGGCGGGAGACCCGCTTCAGGTTCGACCAAAATCATCCCGTACATGCCGTTGGCAATGTGTTCGGCGACCATCGGCGTCGCACAATGGTAAACGTAAAGGCCGGGAATAAGGGCCTTGAAGGTCATCGATTTCTCGCCCCCCGGATCGACTTGCAATGCTGCGGCACCTCCGCCGGGGCCCGTTGCCGCATGAAAATCCACCGAGTGGATCATGTTGCTGTCGGCGGAATTCTTGAGATGAACGTCGACGGTGTCGCCAACGCGAACGCGGACGAACGGTCCCGGTACTTTGCCATTAAACGTCCAGTAGCCGAATGTCGTCGCTTCCGCGAGCCGGCCTTCTTGTTCAACGGTGAATAGATCCAGCCTGACGGTCTGTGGATCCCGCTTGCCGATCGGCGGAGGAAGGTCGGTGGGCTCGCGCGAAATGTCGGCCTCGACCAGCGTCTGCGGCGCAACCATGGGCGTTACCAGAAACTGGCCCTGCATACCCGCCAATTGGTGACCGGGAACGCTGCAGAAATAGATGAAGTCTCCGGATTTCGTCGCACGGAAAACGATCGTCGTGCTGGCGCCCTTGCCATTCACCCGCGGCGATTTCGCGGCCTGATCGGGAAACACGATGTCATGTTCGGTGCCCTCTCCATTGATCAGGGTGAGTTGCACGATTTGTCCTTCGGCCGCGGTCAGAACGGGATTTGCCTTGCCGTCGATAGAACCGCCAACACCCAGAAAGACCATTTTTCCTTCGGCGATCCCTGTGCGCAACGTGTACTTCGCGTCCGTTAAATAGGCAGCGGCGCTGCCTGATCCGGCTTGCGGCGCTGCCGCCGTGGAAGTGGACGGTGCGTCAGCTTTCGCTGCGGTCGGCGCACCCGCGGGGGCGACGGGCGCCGCCAAAAACACGATCACGTCTTTGCGGTCGTGATCAGTCTTGAGGCCGGGAAACGGCATTCGGTTGCCTGGCACGATCTTCTGGGGATCCATCAAATAGGCGTCGAGTGTGGCCGCATCCCACGTCAACGCAGCCTGTTTGAGCGCCGGCGAATAGCTAAAACCAGGTTCGGCGCCCGACTTGCGGCCGACGATCCCGGCCAGGCTTGGACCCAAGATGACTTTTCCTGGCTCCAGAGAGTGGCACGCCTGACACTTCTTGAAGACCTGGCGACCCGCGATGACGTCGCCCGGCGGGTTTGCGGCATCGGTCGCGGCGGCGGCTTTTGGCGGTTCCTTGTCCGGCTTTGAAGAGCCTTGAACGGCGGCAGGCGCAGCAACGGCCTGAGCCTCGACCATAGGATGGTGCATCGGCACCGGCTTGGCAGCTTCACCGGTGGTGACGACGGCAGCGGTCGTCGGCGCCGCCGGGGCTTTCGCGGCATCTTCTCTGATCGCGGAGGTTTGAGGCGCAGCCGGCTGCGAAGGAGTTGGGTTGGTGCCTGTTTGGCCGTTGGTTGGCAGTGCGGCAGATTGCGATGGCGGCAAGTCAGCCAGCTTTGAATTGCTCTGCGTCGGGGAATTCGCGGCGACAACCACCAACAAAACAGCCGCCGCGACTCCAAGAAACCCGGGTACCCAGTTTTGCAAATGCTCCCAATCGAGCCGTGGACCCCATCGGTGCATGTTGAATTCCCATTATTTCAGAAGCTGCCACTTGAGAGGCGCAGCGACTACGCGCGCATCTCAGCCGCGGGTGAACGTCCGCGACTCGAATCTAACGAATACAAGTATTTTAAAGTTGAGACTGCCCAATCGGCATCATTGGTGGATCCGCTTCGTTGCGGCCCATCACATCCCAGATATCGAACATACACCCCGATACCAGGCACGTTCTGTATAAAATTGACCACTATGTGCGTTGGGCACTACATAATCGACCGGTGCTTGAATGTCCGTTCCTGGCAGATATTGTTGCAAAAGTCGAAATTCGAACAACCCTAAAAATCTCGCGAAAGTCGATCTTTGGACTTCTCTGCTGCCGTTTCGGTTTTCAATGCCCCTACGGAGGTCCATGATCGATTTTGGATGAAGCGATATGGTCCCTCACGTCGCCGCGCGTAAAACGCACCACCGGCTCTAGGAATTTTCCTTCGACACCCCAAAAAGACTTTTGCAACAATATCGGCACATAACGGACATGCCCGACCGCGCTGACGATGTCCGTTTCTGGGGGGCAAAGGGGACATGGCGTGTTGCGCCGCGCCCGCTGCGTTCGAACACCGGCCAAGAGCGCCCCAAGGACTTGCTCGGTCGCCGACAAAGGGGGACGCTTATGGCTTCGTGATCTTCTCCGTGAGGGTGAGCGTCGAGACTGCGCTTGCCTTCACCGCTTCGGGCGTGAAGCGGAGGTCGTCCCAGCCCTTCTGCGAATAGAGCTTGGTCTGGTCGCCGAAGTGCGGTGAGGCGGGATTCGTCGACTGAGAATAGCTCAGCACCCCCTGGCTGACCGGCCCGTGATCCGTGAATTCCACCGCCATGATCCAGCTGGAGCCTGCGTCAATCTTACGCCAGCCGCCGTCGATGGGTGGCGCAGGAGTAATCACGTTGAAGATACCTTCCGATGCGGGACCTCCGTGGATCGGAATAGCTTCGGCATTACGCGGCTCCGACTGGACCTGGCCTAGGGGCGCATCCGCCGATGTGTGCAGGCGGTCGAGCTCCGCCACGGCGTCAATCAAGGCCTTCAGCACCACCGGATTGGCCGTATCAAGGGTGTTAGGCGTGTTCACCGGGTCTTTGGGATCGAAGGCGACCTTGAACTTCAGGCCACCCTTCTCGACGAACAAGCGGAAGACTTGGGCGCCGCGACTGTCGAGGTTGACGTGCAGGTCCCAGCCGGCCAGCGACATGCAGGCGCGAGCCAGCTCGGGATGTGAACCGGCAGCCTCGCGCCGGCACAAGCCTAACAAGTCGTCGCGGGTCATCTCGGCGCCCAGGTTGCGGTCGTTGAAGAGGACGCCCTCGACGGTTGCGAGATCGAATTTCGGTGCGCCCAGCCCGTCGACGCCAGCTACCCGATCGGCGATCATAGCCAGGCCCAGCCGGGTGCGCAGCGACCGGGCCGTCCTCTCGTCGCCGAAGATGCGGCCATAGCCTGTGAGCGGCTGGTTCGGATTGCTCAGCCAGTAGCTGTCGTTGGAGTTCTCGGTGAAGTCGTCGCGGTAGATTTGCGGCAGCGCCGACGCCGGGAAGATGCCGCTGGTTGCCGCCTTCGGATCGCTGTCCCAGTCGCAGGCGGCCTTCGAGCCGTCCAGGATCAGCATGCGCTCCCTGTCCCAGGCCGCCTGAGCAGTGGGCGAGGTCGCGCAGGCTTTGGCCTTGGCGTCGGTGACGTAGGGGAGCGAGCCCATGTCGCCGTAGAAGGCCTCGCCGCCCGCGTCGACCGCCGTGGTGTTGAAGCTTGTGCCCTGATAGCGGCTGAGCGCTGCGGCCAGTTCGTGTATGTCGTGGGTCTGCCACATGGCGAGATACTGATCGACCGCACGCAAATTCACTGGCGCGGTGCGCAGCGCGTAGGCCCGCTCCCTAGTCCAAGGGAGTTGCGGTGTCTCGACCATCGGGCCGTAGCTGGTCGTATAGTAGGTCCGCGTGATCGGCGTCAGGCCTTTGTCGGTCTTCACTTGTACTGTCACCGACACGCGGCTCATCGGGACCGACTTGCCCTCATAGAGGTAGGCCGTGGGATCTTTCGGATCGAGCGTCAGCTCGAACATACCGAAGCGGCGGGCGGTAGAGACCGTGTGGGTCCATGCGATCCATTGATTGTGGCCGATGGCAACCAGTGGGGAGTTCTCCAGTCCGGCGCCCACGATGTTAAGCTTGCCCGGAATGATCAGGTGAAGTCGTGTGAAGCGGTTCAGGCCGTCCCAGGGGTAGTGTGGATTGGCCAGCAGCACGCCGTGACCGGTCTTGGTCACCTCGCGGCCCAGGGCGTAGGCGTTACTGCCCTGGCCCTGAGGAATGTTGGTGGGCGCGTCGAAGGCGCCTGCTCTGATCGGCTCCGCTCCTCCGGGCGGGGTGGCGGCGGCGACGCCGGCGAGCTGGACCGGAGTCTGGCCGGCAAGCGTGATGCGCCACATATCGATCTCAGTATAGGGCCGTACCCACGCTGCACCCTTGCAGGCCGACGGCAGGTTTCCGATGCCGGTGTCGCGCACATAGCGGTTGACGCCGGCGACATAGCCCCGGTACAGCGCCCGCGCATTGGCCGACGGGCGATCCAACGACTTGGGATCAGCGTTCAGCAGCAGCTCCAGCCGCCCGGTCTGGATCAGGCGCTGATGGTAGAGGTCGCTCACCAAATTGGCGTTCTTCTCGCCCAGGCCGAGGAAGCGGGCGCGCTGGGCAGTGACCGTCAACATGCGGTCGGCGAAGTCGCAGAAATTGTCTTGCGCCGCGGCGTAACCGGAGCCGAAGCCCAGGCTGCCGTAATCAGCTGCGGTGATGTGCGGTGCGCCATAGGCCGTGCGCATGATAGTCGCCCGGTACAAGCCGTCTGCCTTCACAGGCTTTCCCTGGAGAGCGCCGCTCACCGACGCCACCACAACGAACACCGCAACCGTCGCAGACTTCAACCACATGATTCCCACCCTATTGGACCCAACAAATGCATCGAACAGGAGGTGACCTTCAAGTAATATTCTTTGGCCAGCATAGTTGTTCGACAGACCGAAGTCTGTTCAGGGTCAATCGCTACACGGGCGACCCAGCGGCAAGTCCGGCAATGTCGGCTATACCGCCGAAAGCGGAAGTAATTCAGAAGATTAGGGGCTTCGCTATAGCCCGGTACAGGTTGATGGCCCTGCCAGAGACGTGATTCAAGCTCCGAAACCGGAGCCCCGAATCATGCGCTACGAACTCAGCGACTATGAGTGGACCGCCATAAAGCCGATGCTGCCGAACAAGCCGCGCGGCGTTCGACGGGTAAATGACCGTCGCGTGCTCAATGGCATCTTTTGGATCCTGCGCTCTGGTGCCCCATGGCGCGATCTGCCGGAGACCTACGGTCCTCGTACCACGTGTTACAATCGCTTCGTTCGGTGGCGGCGGGCTGGCGTCTGGGACCAGATCATGAATGCGCTTGCTGCCGGTCATGACGCGGCGGTGAAGATGATTGATACCTCGGTTGTGCGCGTGCACCAGCACGGGGCCTGTATCGCGGACAACAATCATCAGGATATGGGTCGCTCGCGAGGGGTGTCATTCGGCCTGCAATATTGACCCCCTAAGCCGGGGGATCGGCGTCCAAAATTGCCTCAGAGTAGTTACCTACAGCGTACAGCGAATAGTAGCGCTGTTCGATCGCGGCGATCTCAGATGATTGGGAATGCACAATGTCGGCACCCAAGGCGACCCATATCGCCAAGATTACAACGACTCTCGCGCAACTTGCATCTGTTAGGCGTTTCAACACTCTGCCTCACAAGACCAAAAGCGGTTCTCCGACGGAGTTTTGAGACCAACATAGGAATGACACTTATTTATATCGCGCAGAGATGGTGTTGGTGAATTGTCTGAGTACCTAGCACTCCGAATTTATCTATTGTCTCACAAGTTGAAACGGGCGCAATATGCCCGTTCGCGGGAGGACTTTCAGCACGTCGCCGAACAGTATCAGTGTTTACCGCAGATAGATAACGCCCATCCCTCGGTGTCCTTATGGCCGATCACAAGGATAAGCTAAAATACATTAGACCTCCCGCCATCCCTAGATGCATTTTTTGTAGCGACAGTCCGCCACCCAAATTGACCGGAGAACACATATTCCCTAGGTGGTCTCATAGGTATTTGCCGCCAGAAACACGCAAGAACTACGATTCTCTTCGAGGAATCCGGAATCCTCACACCAGCACTCACTATGAGATTATTCGTCCAGGCGACATTCGGCATTGGACCGTGCAATGCGTTTGTGGAACCCGTTGCAATAACGGATGGATGCGCACGCAGATCGAGGATGCCGCCAAACCCTTCCTCATTCCTCTAATTAGAGGTGAGGAATGCCGCATTCTTCCTGCTGCTCAAGCCCGAATTGCGGCATGCCGCGAAAGTCACGCCATCTTGAAGGATAAAAGACCATGACGACGTGCGGCGCATAGGATGACTGTAAGGTTTCAATGCCTTTGTTGATATTCACCGCGATTTCAAGGGCGCTCGTTTGTGGATCGGAGGAACTTGGTTCAGGGCATACAAACCATCCGGCAACACCTGGTTGGGGGACTTCGAGCGGCAACCCATAGGCCGACGCAAACCCGGGATAATCAACGAGATAATCGCGTTCATTTACGAAATGCCCCTTGCCAGGGTGAGGTCGTAGCACCGAGGAAGCGACCGAACAAAGGAGGGCAACTTTATGCGGAAGTCGTGGAGGGAAGGGCCTCACCCGAGGGGAACAGCCGACAGGCGGCCGTGGTTCGGACACTGAGCCGAACATACTGGCTAAGCGACCGACGCGCCGCGCTTGTGCGCGTACATCGATTTGTCGGCTGCTTTGAAAAGATCGCCGGAAGATGTGCCGTCGTCCGGAAAAAGCGCGAATCCGACGCTGGCTGATACAAATATTGGATGCTGCGCAGGTCCGATTGAGCAGTTGATCCCTGATTCGAAATGCGCACGCACACGGCGGGCGAATAGCGTATCGTAATTGACCGGAAGGACCACTCCGAATTCGTCGCCGCCGATCCTTGTCACCACACAGTCCGGACCGGCCTTGTTCTTGAGCTCTAGTGCGAGCCCCTTCAAGGCTTCATCTCCGATGTAGTGCCCGTGCTTATCGTTAAGAAATTTTAGATTGTTCATATCGACAATAATGATTCCCGTGCGGCTGCCGGTTTCTTGCGCTAGCGACAAGGCCAAATGCAACTGCGCATCGAACATCGCGCGGTTTGGCAGTCCTGTGAGCGCATCACGTTGCATCGCCGAAACGTCAACATGCATCAGTATGGCATGTCGTTCTCTCTTGATTTCGACTACCGAAATCAACACCTGAAACCAGTGGTACAGTCCATTGAATGGACAGGCGTAGGTCGCGACAAAAGAAGGTAACTCGCCCTGCAAGACCGCGCGCAATCCGGCGAGAATCTCCGCCACGTCGCAGCCACGTTGGATCGCCGCCTCGCATTCTGCGATATAGTTCCAACCCGTCTGTTTGGCCAAAAGGCCGCCGGACTTCGCGGTTTCTTTCCACTTTCGATTGCAGTGCACAACAGCGCCAGCGCGGTCGACGACCGCGATTTCCGCGACGAGGTAATCAGCGAGATCAAGCTCTCTATCCTGAGTCAAAGGAGGCCCGCGAAAATTTCCCGAACAAAGCGTTCGGAGTGAATTTGTTCGGATTGGCGATGACGTTAGGCCAACGGAATTAATGTTTACCCGTAAGTCGCGGCATATTTGATTCAAACCATACGATGTGGCTCAGAACCACGTCAGGCCTCGGCAGGAGCGGGCCATCATGGGTCGTTTGGAGCGGGATCAAGGGAGCGTCATTATTTAGTTGCGTGTATAATTTTGATCAACCGCGTATCAAACTGATCTTCTCGAGGTCATCACCGCCGAATCACCAGGCACTAATAGGTGACTGAGAGTGTTGCGCTCCCGCCTCAAGGGAAGCGCCGTGGAAAAAAGCTCAATTGACATTTTTTGGCCCCACCAGAACGGTCCCCACAAGCTGCTCGCACAAACTGGCGCCGGTAGAGCCACCCAAGACTATCGGAACAATCAGAATGTATTTTTCCAAGGTGAAATCGCGGACTTTGTTTTGTTCATTCAAAAGGGTCGCGTAAAGCTCATCGTCACGTCCGAGTACGGCAAAGAAGCGATCATCGGGATCATGGAGGAAGGGCAGTTTTTTGGTGAGGGGTGCCTCCAAGATCAACCGCTGCGGGGTGCCACAGCGATAACGTTAAGCGACTGCCGTATTACCTCAATTACAAAAGATGCAATGCTTTCCGCGATCCGCGATCAGCCGCAATTCTCCAAACTGTTCATGGACCATTTATTGAGCCGCAACAGTCGGATTCAGGAAGACGTGGTCGATCAGCTGTTCAATTCGAGCGAGAAGCGGCTTGCTCGCTTGCTGTTGCTTCTCGCGAACTATGGGAAGGAAGGCAGCCCGCCCATCGTTCCGGTCATTCTCGATCAGGAGACGCTTGCGGAAATGATTGGGACGACGCGAGCCCGCGTTTCGCAGGCCATGGCTTCCCAAACATGGCCTGATACACCATCGACCGCCGGTTCGCGCCGGGGCTAGTTCGCAATGCGGGGGCCGTCTAAATGTCAAAAACGGGAGTCACGGGCCAAGACGAGTGGGTTGTCGCGGAAGGAATGGCAACGGCGCGCATATCTTGAAATGACGCTAATGAACTTTGACTATTGGGGCGCGGTGCACTTCTTCGCCATCATCATCGGTCACTAAGACCGCACACTCGCGAACTCTTAGCTCCGGCCGGATCTCGTACAGTTCACTCGCAAGACGGTCGGCTGCGTCAGACGCATGGATGTCATCAGGCAACAGCAGCCCCCTGCGGTCTGCGATGGTGTTCTTTCCGATTACGTCGAAATGATACCTGGGCATGTAAGGCAACGGGCTTCTCGATTGGAGGTTCCAAAAGAAATAGCTTCTGGGCGGTGGTAGTGACACCGTTTGAACATCATTTGCCGCCCCCTCGGCAACTGTGCGGCCAATTCGACGTCGGTTTCGCGCGCCGTTGAGAGGATAGGGCGTATTCTTTGTCGCCCAATTCTCGGCGGGCTACATCACCAATATGTCCGGGTTTGATTTACGACAGGGACAGCCAACCACACGTGCTGCCGCGAAAGCTGGACGCATCATTCCCCCTCGCAATTCTGCCCGGTTTGCATCACCCATATGCTCGGATTTGTTTTGCGATAGACACAGCGCTGGAACCGTCAATTCATCGTCTCGGTTTCAACAATGTTGAACGCCGGCGGCTCTGTTGCTTGCGTTTCAGTCGTGTCGTGGAGCGTATCTTGCAGCATCTTGCGATAAAGATGGACATAGTCGCGCGCCATCCGCGCCGACGAAAATCGCTCTTCGAAACGCCTACGGACGGCGCGCCGATCCATCGCCAACAATCTTGGGATGGCGGCAATGGCTTCGTCCATATGTTCGACAATCATGCCGGTGACACCTTCATCAACAATTTCTGGAACTGAGCCGCAACGGAATGCCAGCACCGGTGTGCCGCATGCCATCGCCTCGATCATTACGAGGCCAAACGGTTCAGGCCACTCGATCGGAAACAACAGCCCCAGCGCTTCGCCAAGGAAGGCGCCTTTGTTTTGCTCGCTGATCTCACCGATGAATTGTACGCCCGGAACTTCAAGCAAGGGCGCGATTGTCTCCCGGAAGTAGGCTTCATCGACGGGGTCGACCTTCGCGGCAATCTTAATGGGGATGCCAAGACTACGAGCGATAGCGATCGCGCGGTCCGGCCGCTTCTCCGGCGATATTCGCCCGATGAATGCGAGATAGCCTCCGCGGGGTTGTAAGATTGGCTGCATCAAGTTTAGCGGCAGACCATGATGGATTGTGGCTGCAAAATTGGCGCTTGCTACCGGACGCCGCTGGTCGCTCGAAATCGAAACCAGCGGCATGTCATCAAACCCAAAAAAAATCGGTTTGATGTCCGGCAGGTCCTGGCGACCATGGAGCGTCGTCACCGTCCGTGCAGCCAGGTAACGAAATAGCGGGAAGTGCAAGTAGTCGATGTGAAAGTGAAGAATATCAAAAGCGGCTGCATGCTGGCGAACGCGATCAAGCATCAGCATATAATAGGGAATTGGATCTACAACATGGGGGTCGAGACGCAATGCAGTGGCCGCGCAGCTTACCAGGCGCGCGGACGTTATGGAATCACCACTAGCAAACAGCGTGACATTGTGCCCGAGCTTGACGAGTTCCTCCGTGAGATAAGATACCACGCGTTCGGTGCCACCGTAAAACCGCGGTGGAACGCTTTCCATCAAAGGAGCTATTTGAGCGATTTTCATTTCTAGGTTTCCCTCTGGAAAAGCAGAACTCTCTGCCAATGAAGCGGTATTCCTTTTCGCTCAAGCGGATGATCCATTTTACGAAACAAGTCCCAATTCTTCTTTGATCCAATATTAGTATCTGGATTTTATATCCCTTTATTGCGCATAAGGCGGACTGGATTTCGGGGATTGAGTGAAGGGCTGGTTGGAAATGGTCTCAACACCATCCAGGTAGTTGGACAATTCGCCCACCCACTTCCGCGACGCGTCGGTATCGGCGCTCTCGGCCGCCTGCTGAAGGGCGCCGCCGATGTTAGTGATGGTCTGGAATCCAAACATGGCCCCGGAGCCCCTCATCTGGTGCCCCAGACTTGTGACGGTCGCAAAGTCAACTCGATCCAAGGCCTCCAGCATCACGTTAACATTTTGCCTGCAGTTCTGCAGATACGCGGGGATCCGGTCTGCGGATTTGGACTTCACTCGCAAAAGGATCGGGTCCATCCGGCTGCTTTCTTCTTTTGATGACGAAGGAGCGACTCTGGAGTGCTCCCTGATCGCTTGCAGCAGCACCTCTTGTTTGATTGGTTTCGTCAAAAAAGCCGTGCACCCCGCCGCTAGACACATTTCTCGATCCCCCTTCAAGGCAGAGGCCGTCAGTGCAATGATTGGTGTGGGCGGCCGATCGTTCGCCTGTTCCCACGCTCGAATCGTTCGTGTCGCGGTCAAGCCGTCCATGACCGGCATTTGCCGGTCCATCAGGACAAGGTCGTAGTGTCCGGCTGTAAACTTTTCACAGGCGATGGCCCCGGTCTCGGCGATTTCGACCTGGTACGGCGTGTCCTCCAGATAGGCCATCGTGATTATGCAGTTGTCGGGAGAGTCCTCCGCCAGAAGAATTCGTAGCGCCGGCAGCGGCAGCTCCGGATCCGTACCGACCGGCACGGCCACCGGCCGATCGGCCGTGGCCCAGATCTCGAATGGCACGGCGAAGGCAAACACGCTGCCCGCCCCGACCTCGCTTTCGACCCAGATGCGTCCGCCCATCAGTTCCACCAGACGCTTCGAAATCGTGAGCCCCAGCCCCGAGCCCCCAAACCTGCGTGTTGTGGATGAGTCGGCTTGTGTGAAGCGTTCAAACACCTGGCCCAATTTCTCGTCCGAAATGCCGATGCCGGTGTCCGAAATTGTGAACCGCAATGCGGTTGGAATGGGGGAGTCCGCATCCGGCTCGACTCGCAAGGACACTTCGCCCGATTGCGTGAACTTAATCGCGTTGCCAAGCAAATTAAGCAGCACCTGCCGCAGCCGTGTCGGGTCGCCGACCAGGTCGGTGGGGACGTTCGGCGCGATCTTGCACACCAGGGCCAGCCCTTTTTCATGGACCCGAGCCGCCACCATCTCCATCACTTTCTCCAGCAGGTCGTTCAACGAGAACCCGGTCCGTTCCAGCTCGAGCTGCGACGCTTCGACCTTGGAGAGATCGAGGATGTCGTTGATGAGATTCAGCAGGTTGTCGCCGGCGCGGCGGAAGATCTGCACATACTTGTCTTGCTCCGGGGAGAGATCGGTCTTCGCCAGCAGATCCGCGATCCCCATGATCGCATTCATCGGCGTTCGGATCTCATGGCTCATGCTCGCCAGAAAATCCGACTTCGTCTGGCTTGCGCTCTCAGCAGTGGCCTTGGCCTGCTGCAATTCCGCCTCCACCCGCTTGCGCTCCGTGACGTCGCGCGCCGCAGCGAACACGCCCTGCAGCGTACGGTTTCGGTCGTAAAAGGTGGTCGCGTTGTAGGACACCACCGTTTGCTTGCCGTCGCGAGCACGCGCCGTCAGCTCGTAGTCGGTGACCGACTTTTCGCTTAGCACGAGCTTGATCGCCGCCTCGGCCCGCTCTGGATCGGTGAAGTAATCCTTAAACGGCGCGCCGATCAGTTCGTCACGCGTGCAATCGGTGAGCGCCTCCATCTGCTTATTGACGTCGGTAATGATACCGGAGGGATCGGTGGTCATGATCGCGTCGATGTTGGATTCGATCAGCGAGCGGGTGTAGAATTGCTGGTCGCGCAGGCGCTGATCGAGCTTTTTTTGCTCGGCTTCGACCAGCTTGCG
>NZ_SSMW01000100.1 GCF_004799405.1 Bradyrhizobium sp. | reverse complement strand
CGTTTTTTCTGGACCGGACAATGGCTGGAGCACGATCTCGCCGGAAAACCGGGACCCACTTTTCCGGATCACGCTCAAAAACCTGGATTACGAAAGGGCGCATCGCCCTCAAAAAGGAAGCCCGGCCAAAAGACCGGGCACGCCTTACTCGTTGCAGCGCAATATAGTCAGAAATTGCCGAAAAACAATGCGTTGTTTGTGGATTGGTTAGCCGATTTTCGCTTCCGATCGCCTCGCTTTTAACGGGCAGGGGGCTCTTCGGTCGGATAGACCCCGCGCAGCACCTCCTCGAAGTGGTTTTTGACGGCTTCGTTGCACAGGCAGGCCCGGATCTTCAGGGCCTCGGGGTTTTGCACCAGGAACGAGCCGCGGCGGGTTTCGAGAACACCCTCCGCCTTGAAGGTCTGGATCACGCGGCTGGTGTAGCTGCGGCCGACTCCGAGCAGGGTCGCCAACTGCTCGTGGGTCAGCGGCACGACGTTGTCGCCATCGGCGCGTTCCATTGCCGAGACGATCCATTTGGCGGTGCGCTGTTCGATCGAATGGATCGCATTGCAGGCGGTCGACTGGAACATCTGTGCCATCATGCAATCGGCATAGCGCGCGAAAATGTTGCGCAGCGTGGCCGATTTTGCCTTGGCCGCATTCAGTTTCACGACATGCAGGCGCACGAACGGGCCGCCGAACTTGACCGTGATGCGGGTATAGGCCGGCAGATATCCCTCGCTGACAATGCCGCCGACGGCGCCCTCGCGGCCGACCAGGATGGTTTCGACGTCGCGGCCGTCTTCGTTGGGAACGAGATAGGACGCAAGGCTGGGCCCGCAGGGGAAGTGGACGATTTCGACATCGTCGCCGGGATTGTAGAGCAGGTCGTCGGGCGCGGCCTCTTCGTGCGCAAGATGCGGCGCAATCAGAGCGAAGTCGCTGGCGTTGAGCCGCCGCAATAAATTATTCGACGGCCGCTCGCCGTTGCTTTGCGCGTCTCCGCTTGGCATTCAGTATCCCCGTCCGCAGCCGACAATAACTGCCTTTGCCGGATTCATGTGTCCACAAGTGCACAGACAACGGAACTGGGGTGTGATGGGTTCCAATATGGAAACCGGCTATGCGCCTGGATGGGGCGTCGCCGGCAGGCCGCGCCCGGTGCGCTCCCAGGTACTCGAATAAATCTTAAGCCTCTCACCCGGTACGACCATGAAACCCGCGCTTTACGACGGCATGCCGGGCGACGTGCTGATCGTCGAGGATGACCCGATCATCGCGCTCGGCCTCGAGGATACCATCCTCGGTTTTGGCGTGAAAACGGTGCGGACCGCGGCAAGCGTCGCCCGTGCGCTGGACATGATCGCCGACCGCGCGCCGGATTTTGCGCTGCTCGATGTCGGGCTGGTCCGTGAAAAGAGCTTTGCGATCGCCGAGCGGCTGGAGGCCCTGCAGGTTCCCTTTGCCTTCGTCACCGGTTACGGCGCCGATGTCGGTTTTCCGGCAGCATTCGCCCACAAACCGCGGCTGCCGAAACCCTGTTCGCTCGATGCGCTGCAAGCGGCGTTGAAACACCGCTTGGACCGCGCCGACGGCTGATCCGCCGATAGCTACAAAATGCCGCTGGCCCGGAACTGCGCGCTGGCGCGTTGCAGGTTTTGCGGCATGCTGATGAGCAACGCCTTGCGGTCGGCCACCGCGCCGTGGAACTGGTCCAGCGCGATATTGAAGGCGCTCAACGCCCCTTCCTCGATGGCGCCATGATCGAAGCACCGCAGGGTATTGCGCATGATGGCGTCGGCCTCGGCCTGCATCCGGTCGAGCTCTTCGATGGAATCGCAGCGTCGCGCCGCCGCCAGCATGTCCAGCAGGCGCTCGCGCAATGAGGTGTTGCTGCTGCGCTCGTCCTTTTTCAGGTAGCCCGCGAACCATGCGCCGGCCGAGCCCATGGCGGACAGGCCCATCAGCCCCCACCAGATGTAATCGCTGTAGCGATCGAGGAAGGTTTTCTCCTCGCCGTCGACAAAGGCCGCGGCACCGGGATGCACGGGGATCGCGGCGTCCTTGTCGGTGTCCGGGGTCTCGATTTTCGCCGCCAGCGGGAATTCCGCCATCACCGATTGCCGGATTGCGAACAGCTGCCGGGTAAAAGCGGCGACGGTCGTATCGGAAAGCGTCTTTGCCGCGACGATGTGGTGCGAGAAGCTGATCGTCTTGACCTCTTCCTCGGGTCGGTCGGGCGAGCCGCCGAAGGCGCCGGCGGGAATCTCGGACGCCTCGTACACCGGGTGATTTTGCGCGATTGCCTCGGCCGAATCGATCGCGAGGAAGGTCGGCGTGCCGCCGTCGCGCGTCGATGCCGTGATCGCATCGGCGGTTATCTTGCTGTTGACCGGTCCGGCGGCGAAATACGCATCCGCCCGCTGCTTGCGGATCGCCTCTACTGATTCGCCGGCTGGAAACTGAACGATGTCGACCTTGCCTGAATCCACCCCGTATTGCTGCAGGATCACCTTGAGCAGATTGACATTGGCCTGGGTGCGGCCGACGACGCCGACGCGGCGTCCGGCGAGTTGCGGAATCTTCGTGATCTTCGCAGCGGTTTTCTTGCCCTTGCCTTTTGCCGGTGATGGGACCCACAGCACCGCGACATTTTTGCGCAGCGTCGCCACCGCCTGCGCGTCTTTCGGCACTTCGAGATCGCCCCGGATGATGGCGAGATCGGCCTTGCCGTCGGCAAGCGCCTGGGCGCTCGCGGCAGCGCCCTCGGTTTGAATGGGCCGCAAGCGGATATGGCTGTGGGTGTGGGCAAAGGCTTGCGTCAGCGCCTGAACCACCTTGACGTCATCGCTGTTCACCGGACCGACCGCGATCCGCAAGGTCACCGGGCGCATCGCAAAGTAATACGCGCTCGCGCCTGTGCCGACGATGGCGAGGAGGCCCGCCAGCACGACGAACATCACCTTCCGCCTCGCGGAGCGGGCTGTCGGCGGCACCAGCGCTGTCTCTGTATCGGGGTCCGCAGTCATCGACCTGGCAAACAATCGTTTGAGGTTCAATTTCATCGTGCAACGCCGTTAGAGCGACATTCTAGCAAATTTCCTGCCAGTTCAGGGTTACATCTGCGTCATGGTTACTGGGCGCTTCGGCCGCTTTGCCGTCTGTCGGGTCATGGATCCCGACTGTAAGGTCCGGCGTTAGGGTAAGGTCGGTGTGAAACGGGAGGCGGTCATGGCGGAGCGGCTATCGATGGAGGCACGGAAATCGGCCCTGAAGGGGTTGCCCGGATGGACCGAAACAGCGGGCCGCGAGGCGATTGCGCGGACCTTTATTTTCAAGGATTTCAATGAGGCATTCGGGTTCATGTCCCGGGCCGCGCTGGTGGCGGAAAAGCATGACCACCATCCGGAATGGCGCAACGTTTACAAGACGGTGGAAGTGGTCCTGGCGACCCATGACGCCGGCGGCGTCACTTCGCTCGATATCGAACTTGCCAAAGCCATGAACGCGATCGCCGGCCAGCTTGGCGTGACCTGATCCTCGCGCAATCTTGCGATTCTGGCGCAACGTCCCCAATTGAAGCGCGTATTGTGAAATGTCCGCCGCGGCGATCTGTCCGCGGCTTGAGGGAGCCTCGCGATGGCAACCGAACATACCGCGGGCTTTGAGCCGGCCGACCGGCTGGCGCAAGACCGTGAAAGCGTGCGCCGGCGTTTCTGGATCAAGCTGAAGCGGGTGGTGGCACAGCTTCCGTTCGCCGAGGACTTGCTTGCGGCGTATTATTGCGCGTTCGACAAGCAGACGCCGCGCCACGTGCAGGCGGCACTGCTCGGCGCCATCGCCTATTTCATCCTGCCGTTCGATTTTATTCCGGACATGCTGCCGGTGCTGGGTTTCACCGACGATGCCGCGGTACTTGCGACCGCAATCCGCCTGGTCTCGACCCACATCACCCCGGACCATCGCGACGCCGCTCGCGCCGCGTTGAAGCGGGTCAGCAACGGCGAACCGGGCGAGTAGTTCGCGCGATCACGGCGGCTCCGGCAGGCTGGATCGCCCGGCCACAAGCCGGGCGATGATTAGTCAGGTGCGCCGGGAATCAGCGCGGCTGCGATGCCGGGCGAAGCTGCGCTTTGGCATTCTGCTCGGCCTCCCAGGCCCGGTACTGCTGGAACAGCGCTTCCTTGTCGGCATCCGATTTGAGTTCGGCCGAAGCCGGGTTCTGTTTCAGGAATGCCTGGAACCTGTCGCGCGCAATCGGCTGGACTCCGTGCTGGTCGAGCCATTGCTTTGCAGCGGGAAAGCGGTTCCAGTCGGCGAGCGGCGCCGCCAATGAGACTTCCTTCCATTTCGGATGGAACGGCGGGTTCTGGAACGCCGGAAACTTGGTGAAAAAGGCATCCACAAACTGCGAGAGCTTTCGGTAACGGTCGGAATTGGGCGCCCAGTTATAGGCAGCCAGCACCGCCGGCACCGCAATGGTGTCGACCTTTTCCTGGTCCGCGATCAGGTTCGGATAGTCCTTTGCGCTCAGGGTTGCCGGCAGGTAGTCGCCTTGCAGCGGCTTGTCGTAATCGACCGTCACGAGGTGAAAGCGGTCGTCCTTGAAACCGCTTACGGCCTTGTACGGCTTGCCGCCGACAACGATCACGGCATCGATGTCGCCGTTGCGCAGTTTTTCCAGCGCGATCCGCTGCTCGATGTAGACCACCTTCGGCTTGATGCCGAGCCGCTCGAACACGGTCAGCGCGGTGATGAAAGTGCCGCCATTGGGAAGATCGACGCTGACGGTCTTGCCTTCGAGCTCTTTGAGGTTGTGGATCGACCTCGGCGCGATGACGTGCATCTCCTCATTGTAAAGCTTGGTCACGTAGGTGAACTGCTTCTTGATGTCCTTGGCGAAGCCTTTCCTCTCGAGGTAGTCGAGCGTGTCGGATCGCACGATGCCGAGATCGACGCCCTGCAGGAACAGGATGTCGGCGACGCTCTGCACCGAGCCGCGCCCGACGATGGGAAGCACCCGCAGCTTGTTTCCGTCGTCGAGCACGGAAGCAAGGTCGGCGCCGAATTGAACATAGGTGCCGCCGATGGTGCCGGATATCAGCGTCACCGTGTTGGCGTTCAGGGCCTGCTTGGTAGCCGCCGAGCCGAATTGAAAGATGGCCTTGAGGCTTTCGCTGACCTTGGCCGGATCATATTCGCCTTCTTCGGCCCGTGCCGCGAAGCCGCAAGCCATCATTGTGGCAACGAGTGCCAATCCTATTAAACGTCGCATGTTGTCCCCGCTAGAAGTCAGTTTTGCAGTTGGCTGAGGCGGCGTTGCGCGTCGGCTGAGCCGAGCTGGGCGGCCCTCTGGTACCAGGCGCGCGCCGCCGCAGGATCGGGAATGATGTTGCGGGCGTCTTGCGTGCCCAGCACATCGGGATCGTAGGTCTGCGCCAGCAGCAGCGCCGCGCTGGCCTCTTGCGCATCCGCTGCCCGTTCGAGCAGCAGCCGGGCAGGTGGAATGTCACCTTCCGTAAGCAGGCCTTTGGCCCGGTTCAGCAGCGTCGCGAGTTCGTCGGGATCGAGTTTTCTTGTCGGCGGGGTGGCGACGGGCGCGACGGGCGCCGCCGTGGCTGGAATGCGGCCCTGCAGCGCGCTCTGATAAGCTGTCACGATCTCCGCGCGCGTCGGCGCCATCGCGACCGTCATGGTGCTCTGAGCGCCAGGCGTCTGATTTGCCGGCGCTGAAAGCCGGGTCGGATCCTTCAACTGTACGTCGCTTGCCGTCAGCCGTGAGGGGTCCGGTTGCGCCGCCGCCGGGGAAGCCGGAATGACGCCCGCGATTGAAGCCTTGGCGCTGACGATGATGTCGCGGGTGGCGTCTGAAGAAAACCACGCCAGCAGGATTGCCACGGCCGCGGCCGCCAAAGCACCGGCGAGGATTCGGGACGAAATCGAAGACTTCCGGGTCTTCAGCAAGGGGGGCATGTATTCGCTTGGATCCGGTTCGCCGTCGGCGTCGGAAAGAAACAGCGGGACGTGACTTTCCCAGTCGGAACCCGCGCGCGCCGATCCGAACCTGTAGGACGGTCCTTGATGATCGTTATCCCTTTCACGATACGGCTCGATGTCAGGATCGTATGATCGATAGCGTGTTGCCTGCTCCACCATGGCGATGCTCCCAGTTACTGTTACGCAACTATGGGGCGTCTTGCGGAATTCAGTTTTCTTGTTGCCCAGAAGCGCCCCGCTACTGAAGCTCTTAACTCGCGGTTTGAATCGGCCCAAAAAACGACTGCGGCGGGCGCGAATTGGGAGATATTTAGGTTTGATTGGGGCGCAGAACGGTCGTTCACAGATAAAATTGCTGTAAAATGTTCGCTGTTTGGCCGGTTATTCGCGCGTGCGGCAACGCGTGCAATGCCATTTCGCGAACACAAAGGACCGGCGCGCCGCGGCATTGCGGTTCTGCCGCTGACGTTGCGGAATGCCGGACCGCCGGATCATGGGCGAGCGGAAGCGACGCCGTGCTTCGACGGCTATGCCGGGCGGCGACGGCCTTCATGACGCGAGAAGGCTTACCTGCAAATCACGGATGCAGGATCACCTTGCCCATCGCCTTGCGCCCCGCCAGCACTTTCAGCGCGTCGGCGGTCTGCGCCAGCGGGAAGGTGCGATCGACGTGGGAAGAGATTTTGCCTTCCGCGGTCCACTTCACCAGCTTCTCGAGATTGGCGCGGTTCTTCTCCGGGTTGAGCCGCGCCCAGTGGCCCCAGAACACGCCTCGGATGTCGCAGCCTTTCAGGAGCGCGAGATTGAGCGGCATTTTCGGAATCTCGCCGGCGGCGAACCCGATCACCAGGAAGCGGCCTTCCCACGCGATCGAGCGCAATGAGGCTTCCGCGTAAGCGCCGCCGACCGGATCGAAAATGATGTCGGCGCCCTTGCCGCCGGTCAGCCGCCGCAAGCCTTCCTTCAGGTCTTCCTTGGCGTAGTTCAGCCCGAGTTCGGCGCCGTGTGCCTTGGCAAATTCGATCTTCTCCTCCGAGGACGCGCAAGCGATCACCTTCAGGCCCATCAGTTTGCCGAGTTCGCATGCCGCAAGGCCGGTGCCGCCGGCGGCGCCAAGCACCGCCATGGTCTCGCCGGGCTTGAGGCTGGCGCGGTCTTCCAGCGCATGCAGTGCGGTGCCGTAGATGATGATGATTCCGGCGGCGCGGTCGAAATCCAGATTGTCGGGAATTTTGACGATGGAGCTGGCCGGCAGCGCGATCTTTTCGCGCGCGCCATTGTGGCCGCACGAGGCCACCACGCGATCGCCGACCTTGAGGCCGGTCACGCCGACGCCCACGCTTTCGATGACGCCCGCGACTTCGGCCGCCGGCGAAAACGGAAATGGCGGCTTGATCTGGTATTTGCCCTGGATCATCAACAGGTCGAAGAAATTCAGCGCCGCGGATTTGATCGCGATCACGGCCTGGCCGGCCTCCGCCACGGGATCGGGCAGATCGGCCAGCACGAGGTCGTCGGGGCCGCAATATTGCGAGCAGAGGACAGCTTTCATGGACACACCTGGCTTTGGGACGCACAAAGGACGCTGGCAGGCTTCATGCCGGATTTGTAGCCGGGCTACAATCTGATTCGGACCTGTTGTGCTTTGCAGACAAGGAACAAACCGATGTTCGAAAAAGGCATGCTTGGGGGGAAGCGCATCTTGGTCACCGGCGGCGGCTCCGGACTCGGGGCGGCGATGGGACGCCGCTTCGTCGAGTTGGGTGCCGAACTGATCATCTGCGGCCGCCGGCTTGAATTGCTGGAGGCGACCGCCGGCAAGATGCGCAGCGATCTCGGCGGCAAGGTCAGCGCCATCAGATGCGACATACGCGACGGCGGGGCCGTCGACGCCATGATGGACGCGGTCTGGCGCGAGGCGCCGCTCGACGTGCTGGTCAACAATGCCGCCGCCACCTTCATCGCGCAGACCGAGCATTTGTCGTTCCGCGCCGCGGACGCGATCCTGGCCCCGACGCTGCACGGCACGATGTACTGCACGCTGGCGGCCGGCAAGCGCTGGATCGAAGGCGGACACAACGGCGTGGTGCTGAGCATCCTCTCCACCTCGACCATTACCGGCCGCGCCTTCACGGTGCCTTCGGCGATGGCCAAGTCCGCGATTCTCGCAATGACCAAAAGCCTTGCGGTGGAATGGGGACCGAAGGGCGTCCGCACCGTCGCGATTGCACCCGGCGCGTTTCCGACCGCCGGCGCATCGGGCCAGCTTCGGCCCGAAGGCCGCGACCAGGGCTGGGCAACCAGAAATCCGCTCGGCCGCACCGGCGAACACAGCGAATTGGCCGATCTTGCAAGCTTCCTGATTTCGGATCGGGCCGGTTACATCAACGGCGAGATGGTGGTGCAGGACGGCGGGGCGCATCTGCGTGGTTCCGGCGCCGAGGACCTGTTGCAATGGAGCGATGCGCAGTGGGAGAAGCAGCGGACGGCGCGGCCTAAAACGTGAAGCGCCAAGCCGCGCCGCAAGCATGCCGCGGCGAGCGGCGAACGTCCCGTTCGATGACCGCTGACTGCCTTCCCAAACAAACTTTTCCCGGCTATCCATCGGCGCCGTGACGGAAATGCCGGGCCATCTTCCAGTCACAATAATAAGGGACGAGACCTGATGTCCGTGCGGCGAATGCTGACAGCTCTGGCGGCTGGTGTGCTGATGTGCGGGGTCGCCGTCCCGGCGCAGGCGCAGAGCGCACCGCCGAAGGCCGCAGCCAAACCGGCGGTGGCAAAACCGGAAGCCAGGCCCGCTGCCGCGGTGGCCGGTGGCGCCGAGCCGACGCTGATCGGCCAGTTCGGCACCTGGGGCGCTTACACCGCGACGCCGAACGGCAAGAAAGTGTGTTTCGCGCTCGCGAAACCCTCGTCGTCGAAAACCAATCCGCCGAATCGCCCGCGCGACCCGGCCTATGCCTTTGTCTCGACGCGCCCGGCCGAAAAAGTCACCAACGAAGTTTCGGTCATGATCGGCTACACGTTGAAGCCGGGATCGGAATCGACGCTGGAAGTCGGCGGCGCTTCCTACGCGATGTACACCCAGGGCGACGGCCTCTGGATCAAGAACGCCGCCGAGGAAGAACGGATGGTCGACGCCATGCGCAAGGCCGCCGACGTCGTGGTCAAGGGCGTCTCCGCCAAGGGCACCGAGACCACCGATACGTTCTCGACCAAGGGGCTTTCCCAGGCACTCGACCGGCTGGCGCAGGATTGCAGGCGCTAGACCGCTTCCACTGTCAATACTGACTGATTTAGCGCCTTTCCAGCGGGCGATGGAAAGCCTATCTGATGCTCCATGACTGACACCATCACCTCTTCAACCGGAGCGGATTCCGGGGCGCTGGCACCCCTGGAGAAAATCGCGCTCGAAACCTACGTGCCGCCGGCAAAGCCGTCGCTGGTCGGGCTGTCGCGCGCGGAAATCGCCGAGCGGCTCGGCGCCATCGGCGTCGCGCCGGCACAGCGCAAGATGCGCGTGCAGCAGCTCTGGCACTGGATCTATGTCCGCGGCGCAAAAAGCTTCGACGAGATGACCAGTATCTCGAAAGCGATGCGCGACGATCTTTCGGCAAACTTCACGGTGGCGCGTCCCGAAGTGGTCGCCGAACAGGTTTCCAGCGACGGCACCCGCAAGTGGCTGCTGCGATTGCCGAGCGGCGATGCAATCGAAAAGGCGCATGAAGTCGAATGCGTCTATATTCCGGAAACCGATCGCGGCACGCTGTGCGTTTCCTCGCAAGTGGGCTGCACGCTGAGTTGCTCGTTCTGCCATACCGGCACGCAACGGCTGGTGCGCAATCTCACCGCAGGTGAAATCGTCGGCCAGGTCATGGTGGCGCGCGACCGCCTCAATGACTGGGCCGACCGCGTCACCCCGACCGGCAGCCGTCTCGTCACCAATGTGGTGATGATGGGCATGGGCGAGCCGCTCTACAATTTCGAGGCGGTGCGCGATGCGCTCTTGATCGTCGCCGACAATGAAGGCATCGGCATTTCCCGCCGCCGCATCACGCTGTCGACCTCCGGCGTGGTGCCAAACATCATCCGCACCGGTGAGGAGATCGGCGTGATGCTGGCGATCTCGCTGCACGCGGTGCGCGACGAGTTGCGCAACGAGTTGGTGCCGCTGAATCGGAAATATCCGATCGCCGAATTGCTGCAGGCCTGCCGCGACTATCCGGGCTCGTCCAACGCCCGGCGCATCACCTTCGAATATGTGATGCTCAAAGGCGTCAACGATTCGCTCGATGACGCCAAACTGCTGGTCCGGATGCTGAAGGGGATTCCGGCCAAGATCAATCTCATTCCGTTCAATCCGTGGCCCGGCACGCGCTACGAATGTTCGGACTGGGACCAGATCGAAAAGTTCTCGGAATATATTTTCAACGCCGGCTACTCCTCGCCGGTGCGCACGCCGCGCGGCCGCGATATCCTTGCCGCCTGCGGCCAGCTCAAGTCCGAAACCGAAAAATTGTCGGTGCGCGAGCGGCAGGCGCTGCGCGCAATGGCGATGACGGACTAACCCGTGACTAGCCAGAGAACAACCGGATGGCGCTGATCGGCCGCCTCTTCGTCGTCTTCTTCGCATTCCTAGTCGCATGCATGGTGGCCGGGATGATCGTGGTCGGCGCGGTGCTGTTTCCGGAATTCAGCGATCTCGGCAGCGGCCCGATCGATCCGGGCGCGCTGAACATCGTGCTCGGTTTCGGCTTCATCTTCATCAGCGGCTTTGCGCTGCTGCCGGCGCTGATCGTGGTCCTGGTCACCGAAGCGTTTTATATCAGGAGTGTGCTGACCTACGCGATCGGCGGCGGCCTGGTCGGTCTGGCGTGTTATCTCGGCCTCATCCCGTTCGACCCCGACACGCTTTGCTTCGACGGCATCGTCCGGCGTCATCTCGAAATCATGACCGGCGCCGGCATCGTTGCCGGCTTCATCTACTGGATGATCGCGGGCCGCAACGCCGGCGCCTGGCGCGAGCCGCCGCGGCCGTTGCCGTCCTTGCCGCCGCTGCCGTCGCATTCGCCGCCGCCGCAATCGCCGCCGCCATCAACAGGATGAGAACGTGCTGCGGGTAGCGAAAGCGCGCTTCGTCAAGCCTTTTCATCCCCGACGTCCTCGGCTAAACCCCGCGCCATGAACCGGACCGGACTTTTCATCGCGCTGGGGCTGACGCTGGTCACTGGGTTGCTGTTCGGGATTTATCCCGGGCTCGACCTCAAGCTCTCCGCGCTGTTCTACGATGCCGCGATCAAGTCCTTTCCGCTGAAATCCAGCGCGTCGGCCGAGCTCGTGCGCAGGGCCATGATGTGGATTGCCTGGGGCCTGGCGCTGCCGGCGATCATCGCGTTTGTGATCAAGCTGTGGCGGCCGGACCGGCCGCTGCGGATGTCCGGCCGCGCGATGGCCTTTCTGCTGGTAACCATGCTTCTTTCGGCCGGCGTCCTCACCAATCTCGGGTTCAAGAGCTTTTGGGGCCGGCCGCGCCCGGTGACGGTCACCGAGTTCAACGGCGACAAGCAGTTCATGCCGTGGTGGGATCCGCGCGGAGCGTGCCCGCGCAACTGCTCGTTCTTCTCCGGCGAAGGCGCTACCGCATTCTGGACCTATGCGCCCGCGGCGCTGACGCCGCCGGCGTGGCGGCCGCTGGCCTATGCCGCGGCCACCCTGTTCGGCGTGTTTACCGGCGGCCTGCGGATGGCATTCGGAGGGCATTTCTTTACCGACATCGCGGCGGCCGGATTGGCGACGTTTCTGATGATCTGGCTGACCTACGGCTGGATCTACCGCTGGCCATCGACCCGCCCGTCGGATGAGAGCATCGACGCCGCGTTGACGCGGCTGGCGTGGCCCTTTTACCGCTTGCGGCAACGCTGGCGCGGCCGCGATGTCGCGCCAAATCCGCCGGTGTAGGCAACATTCGCCACATCGAGCGCCATTAAACGCGTGCTCGTCGCCGCGAAATTTGATATTCGCGCACTCAAGCCGCAAACCAGATCAGCCGATTGGAAGTTTTATGAGTACGATCCTGAACAGCCTGCCCAAAGGAGAAAGCGTCGGTATCGCTTTCTCGGGCGGCCTCGACACCAGTGCGGCGCTGTTGTGGATGAAGCAAAAAGGCGCCCGCGTCTTTGCCTATACCGCGAACCTCGGCCAGCCCGACGAGGCCGACTACGACGAGATTCCGCGCAAAGCGCTGGAATTCGGCGCCGAGAAAGCCCGGCTGGTGGATTGCCGCACGCAGCTGGTCCACGAAGGCATTGCCGCCATCCAGGCGGGCGCCTTCCATGTCTCAACCGGCGGCATTGCGTATTTCAACACCACACCGCTCGGCCGTGCCGTGACCGGCACCATGCTGGTATCGGCAATGAAGGAGGATGGCGTCAACATCTGGGGCGACGGCTCCACCTACAAGGGCAACGATATCGAGCGGTTCTACCGCTACGGACTGCTGACCAATCCGGCCTTGCGGATCTACAAGCCCTGGCTCGATCAGCAGTTCATCGACGAGCTGGGCGGCCGGGCGGAAATGTCGGCGTTCATGAGCGCCAACGGATTCGCCTACAAGATGAGCGCGGAAAAGGCCTATTCGACCGACAGCAATATCCTCGGTGCCACCCATGAGGCCAAGGATCTCGAGCACCTCGATAGCGGCATCAAGATCGTGCGGCCCATCATGGGCGTGCCGTTCTGGCGCGACGACTGTGTCGTCAAGGCCGAAACGGTCACCGTGCGGTTCGTGGAGGGCCGGCCCGCCGCGCTGAACGGCCGGACCTTCGCCGACCCCGTCGCGCTGTTCCTTGAGGCCAACGCCATCGGCGGCCGGCACGGCCTTGGCATGAGCGACCAGATCGAGAACCGGATCATCGAGGCCAAGAGCCGCGGCATCTACGAAGCGCCGGGGATGGCGCTGATGCATATCGCCTACGAACGCCTGGTCACCGGCATCCACAACGAAGACACCATCGAGCAATACCGGATCAGCGGCATGCGGCTCGGCCGATTGCTCTACCAGGGGCGGTGGTTCGATTCCCAGGCCCTGATGCTGCGCGAGACCGCGCAGCGATGGGTGGCGCGCGCCGTCACCGGCGAGGTGACGCTCGAGCTGCGCCGCGGCAATGACTACTCGATCCTGAACACCGCGAGTCCCAATTTGACCTACCAGCCGGAGCGGCTGAGCATGGAGAAGGTCGAGGATGCGGCGTTCACGCCAGGCGATCGCATCGGCCAGCTCACCATGCGCAACCTCGATATCGCCGATAGCCGCGCCAAGCTCGATCTCTACGCCAGGACGGGCTTGCTGTCGGCCGAGCCGGGCTCACACATCCCGAAGCTCGATAGCGACAAAAGCTGACAAACCTCTCAACGTTGTTCCGGCGTTCGCCGGGACGACGTCTTGAAACGACGCTAGCTAAAAAAATGGCCGGGATTTCTCCCGGCCATTTTATTTCGCGGAATGCTTGGCTTTAGCGCGGCGGGGCGGTGCCCGGCGGCGGCGGCGGCAGCGAGGCGGTGCCGCCGTCGAGCAATGGCGTGATGCGGCGGATGGTGACGCGGCGGTTGATCCGGCTCGGCCCGTCGGTCTGCTCCTTCAGGTATTGCTTGCCGTAGCCTTGCGAGGTCAGGTTTTCCGCGGGCACGCCGAATTGCTGGGTCAGCAGCTCGGCCGCGGATTCCGCGCGGCGGTCCGACAGCGACAGATTGTCGACATCCGACCCCACCGCATCGGTGTGACCCTCGATCAGGAACACCTCGCGCGGGTTGCGCGCGATCGCCCGGTTGAGTCCGTCGGCGATCCCCTGCAGCTTCGCCGCCTGATCGGGCGGAATCTCCCACGATCCGGTTTCGAAGTTGATGGTGTTGAGATCGATGCTCGGCATCAACATGCGCAACGACGGGCTGTAGCGAATCTCGTCGAGCGAATAGCGCCGCTCGATCCGTTCCACCGGGGGTGCCTCCATGGTGTCGTACAACAGTTCCGGCGGCGCGCCATCGGCGTCGACGATGTAGCGGTCGTAGGGAATGCGGATCACCGGCGGCGGCAGGTCGACATAGAAACCGCCGACCGCGTTGGGATCGATATAACTGTTGTCGATGATGATGATCTCGCGGCCCTGCTGATCCCGGCGAATCCGGCGCAGCAACCGGCCGTCGCGGCCGGTGACCGTGATGATCTGCGAGCCGTCGGGACGGACCACGATGGTTTGCATGTCGTTGCCGACTTGCCGGGTCTGGATATCGCGCGCGCCGTAGCGGAAGCGATCTTCCTCGTCGTGGCGGATGAACGAATGACCGCTGGGATCGACAACGATGAGCCGGCCGGGCTCGGTAAAGACCGTGCGGCCGCCCTCCTGGGTTTCCCGTCGCGCGCTACGGAAATCATCCATGCGGCGCGGTCCCTGGATCACCGCGCCCGGAGCGATCGGCGTCAGGGCTTGCGTGCGCGGTGGCAGTGTTGGAAGCGGCGCGGTGACGGCTGGCGGCGGCGGGCGATGCGCCAGCGGCCCGGTTCCGGGCGGCAGCGTGGTCTGTCCGCCACCGGGTCCGGGAGCGATGCTCGGGACCGGATTATTCGCGGGCGGTCCCGTCCGCTGCGGTTGCAGCCCCGTACCTTCAACGGGATGCGGACCCGTCGTCGGCGCGCTTTTCTGCAAAGGCTGCACGCCCGGTGCAATGCCGGGGGTAGCCGGCGGCTTGGGCGCCGCAGGCGGCGGTGGCGCCGGAGGAGCGGGCGGTGCGGGATGCTGCATGGGCGCGACGACACCATGCGGCGGCTGCGGTGCAACCGGAGTCGGATGCGGCGCGGGCGCTATCCCGGGAGGCGGGGCGTGCGGCGTCGGGGGTGGCGGCGGCGGGGGTGGAGGTGCGGCGTGCGGTGGCGGGGCTCCTTTTGGCGGTGGCTGCTGCTGCTTGGATTTTCCATCGTGGGTTTCGCCGGCGGCCTGCGCCATCACCATCGGGGCGGTCTGGGCATGCGATGGCGAACCGGCGAATTGCATCGTGGCGAGGGCTGTCGTGGCAAGCAGCACGAGACGAAGTTTGGTCATGATGATCTGGATCCCCGGAAAAACAATTGGCAATGACGCGCGTCCTGGTCGGACCAACTGGCTGGACAAACGGCTGGTTCAGGCGATCAACAAATAAGCGTTAGGCCGGATTGTGGCAGGCCTCAAAGACGGCCGTGTTTTTATTTCTGAAAACAAGGAGTTCCCATGTGCCCTTGTTCATTGCGCATTCAGGCGATGGTTTCAAACCGTAGTTTCACATTGTCCCCTGCGGCATCGCCGCAGCGGTGGGACCGGGCATATCGGGTCCCGGCGGGCCCCGCACCGGCAGTTCGTCGGGCATCTCGCCCGGCAATTCCTCCGGCGGTGCGGGCTCGCCTGGCTCGCGCATCGGCGTAGGTACTTCAGGCCGCGGATTGCCCGGAGGACTCTCTTGCGGCGGCTCCGATGGCCGCCCCGGCTGGATCGGCGGATCTTCCTGCGGATCGATCGGCATTCTGTCCGCTCCGGAAATTATTCTGGAGCATCAACGGTCCCGTGGCGGCAAGGTTCCGCCGCAACCGCGCTAGGTGCGCACCAACAGCGTGTTGCTGCGGGTCTTGCCGGCCTCGGCGTAGCCGCGCGCGCGCATGTCGGCGATGCAGTCTTCCAGCCATTCGTTGCGCGACAGATGCTCGATCACCACCGCGCCCGGCCATAGCGACGGCGGCGCTTCCCTGAAGAAGCAGGTCATGACGCGGTCCTCATAGCCTTCGACATCGATCTTCAAGGCATCGACACGGGACACGCCGGCCTCGCCGAGAATGCGTTGCAGCCGCAACGCCCGCACCTTGATGGCGTTGCCGCCGGATTGGTCCGGCACGACGTGGCTGGCGCCGAGATTGATGCTGTCGGTCTCGAACAGCAACTCGCCGTCGGCAGCGCCGGACGCCGCCGCCACCAGCGTCACTTGCGCGAGACTGGCCGCGGCGTTGAAGGTAAGCCGCGCCAGCGTCACCGGATGCGGCTCGACCGCGATCACCGTGCCGCGTTCGCCGACATGCCGCGCCATCACCACGGCGTAGATGCCGACATTGGCGCCGACATCGACGAACACGCCGCCGGCCGGCAGGTGCGCGCGCAAAAAATCCATTTCCTCGCGGTCGTAATCGGGATTGAACGTGGCGCCGCGCTCGGTGGCGCTGTTCTGATGATAGAAACGAAACGGCGTGTCCTGATACTGGACGTCGAGCGGCCCCGCCCGCAACAGGTTGACCAGCCGCGACAGCATCGGGCGGAACGCGCCGCGCCTCAACCGCGAGCGTCGCGCCAGCGCCAGGATGGCGCGCTGCGCGCCGGTTGGCGCGAACGTCCCGAACGGCGGCGGCGAAGGGTCGTTGTCAGGAGTCAAGCAGGCGTCCCTCCCGTCGTCCCTGCTCGCGTTTCGCCCGGCCGCGACGGCCCATTGAACTCAGATCTGCGAACTCAGATCTGCCGCTCGACCATCTTCAGCTTGAGTTCGGCGATCGCCTCGGCGGGATTAAGGCCCTTCGGGCAGGCCTTGGCGCAGTTCATGATGGTGTGGCAGCGATAGAGCCGGAACGGGTCTTCGAGATTGTCGAGCCGTTCGCCGGTGGCTTCATCGCGGCTGTCCTTGACCCATCGGTTGGCCTGCAGCAATGCGGCCGGGCCGAGATAACGGTCGCTGTTCCACCAGTAGCTCGGGCACGAGGTCGAGCAGCAGGCGCACAGAATACACTCATAAAGCCCGTCGAGCTTTTCGCGGTCCTCGTGGCTCTGCCGCCATTCCTTTTGCGGCGTCGGCGTTGTGGTCTTCAGCCACGGTTCGATCGAGGCGTATTGCGCGTAGAAGTTGGTCAGGTCGGGCACCAGGTCTTTCACGACAGGCTGATGCGGCAATGGATTGACCTTCACCGCGCCGTCCTTGACGTCGTGCATCGACTTGGTGCAGGCCAGCGTGTTCTGGCCGTCGATGTTCATGGCGCAGGAGCCGCAGACGCCTTCGCGGCAGGAGCGGCGGAAGGTCAGCGTCGGATCGATCTTGTTCTTGATCCAGATCAGGCCGTCGAGAACCATCGGGCCGCAATCGTGGATGTCGATGTAATAGGTGTCGGTACTGGGATTCTTGCCGTCGTCCGGGTTCCAGCGATAGATACTGAATTCGCGCGTCTCGGTGGCACCCGCCGGCTTCGGCCAGGTCTTGCCGCCGCTGATCCTTGAATTTTTCGGCAGTGCGAATTCAACCATCTGTCTTGCCTTTCGTCATTCTCCGATGCGCAATTGCGCATCGGAGATGCGCCACCCGGCGCAGGCCCGGAATCCATACTCCCCGTCGTGGTTATGGATTCCGGGCTCGCTCGTTTGGTTCGCGTCCCGGAATGACGGGCTGTGGTGATTGCCGCTCAATACACCCGCGCCTTTGGCGGGATGTACTGTACGTCGTTGGTCATCGTGTAGTCGTGCACCGGGCGGTAATCGATCGTGGTGTCGCCGCTGTCGCCGATCCAGGCCAGCGTGTGCTTCATCCAGTTCTTGTCGTCGCGGTCGGGGAAGTCCTCGCGGGCATGGGCGCCGCGGCTCTCGGTGCGGTTGGCGGCCGAATCCATCGTCACCACCGCCTGCACAATCAGATTGTCGAACTCCAGCGTCTCGACCAGATCGGAATTCCAGGTCAGCGAGCGGTCGCTGACCGAGATGTCGCCAATGCCGCCGTGCACCTTGTGAATCAAATTGTGCCCTTCGTTCAGCACCTCGCCGGTGCGGAACACCGCGCAATTGTTCTGCATTACGTGCTGCATGCTGTCGCGCAGCTTCGCGGTCGGGGTGCCGCCGGCGGCGTAACGATAGTGATCGAGCCGGCCGAGCGACTTGTCGGCCGAATCCGCCGGCAGTTCCGGCTGCGTGCCGTTCGGCGTCAGCTTTTCGGCGCAGCGCAACGCCGCGGCGCGGCCGAACACCACAAGGTCGATCAGCGAGTTGGAGCCGAGGCGGTTGGCGCCATGCACCGAAACGCAGGCGGCTTCGCCGATCGCCATCAGGCCCGGCACCACGAAATTGTCGTCGCCGTTCTTCTTGGTCAGCACTTCGCCGTGATAATTGGTTGGAATGCCGCCCATGTTGTAATGCGCGGTCGGCACGATCGGGATCGGCTCGCGCGTCACGTCGACGCCGGCGAAAATCCGCACCGATTCCGAGATGCCCGGCAGCCGTTCGTGCAGCACCTTGGGATCGAGATGGTCGAGGTGCAGGTAGATGTGGTCTTTCTTCTTGCCGACGCCGCGGCCTTCGCGGATCTCGATGGTCATCGCGCGCGACACCACGTCGCGCGAGGCGAGGTCTTTCGCCGACGGCGCATAGCGCTCCATGAACCGCTCGCCTTCCGAATTGACGAGATAGCCGCCTTCGCCGCGCGCGCCCTCGGTGACGAGGCAGCCGGCGCCATAGATGCCGGTGGGGTGGAACTGGACGAATTCCATGTCCTGCAACGGCAGGCCGGCGCGTAGCGCCATGGCGCTGCCATCACCGGTCTGAGTGTGGGCGCCGGTGCAGGAATGATAGATGCGCCCATAGCCTCCGGTGGCCAGGATCGTGGTTTGGGCGCGGAAGCGATGCAGCGTGCCGTCGTCAAGCTTCAGCGCGATCACGCCACGGCAGGTACCCTGGTCGTCCATGATCAGGTCGATGGCGAAGAACTCGATATAGAACTCCGCCGAGTGGCGCAGGGCCTGGCCGTACATGGTGTGCAGCATGGCGTGGCCGGTGCGATCGGCGGCGGCGCAGGTGCGCTGCGCCTGGCCCTTGCCGTAGTCCAGCGTCATGCCGCCGAACGGCCGCTGATAGATCCGTCCGTTCTCGGTGCGCGAGAACGGCACGCCCCAGTGTTCCAGTTCGTAGACCGCCGCGGGGGCATGGCGCACCATGTACTCGATGGAATCCTGATCGCCGAGCCAGTCCGACCCCTTGACGGTGTCGTACATGTGCCAGCGCC
>NZ_SSMW01000010.1 GCF_004799405.1 Bradyrhizobium sp. | reverse complement strand
GATCTGCTTTCGCTACCCTATATCAACAAGGGCGTTTACCGCCTCGAAGACTTGCCGCCTGGCCATCAGGATGAAATCAATCGCCTGATCAAGGCCGCGAACGACGCCGATCTCGTCGGCCAGGTCGAGGAGAAGTCGAAAGAGCACAAACGCGCGCTGATCCTTTGGCGTTATTATGGGGTTCCGACCGAAGCAATCGTGGACGTCCCCGCCTTCAATGGACCATGGAAATACATCCAGACCATCGCACTTTCGGTTTTCAACAAGAAGATATCGACCTCTCTTCACTTCGGATGGATGCGCGCATCATTGCGAGTTTTGTACAATATCAACGACATCACGGACGGTTCCGCCTATATCGTGGTGGGGAACACCACGCATCGCTGGTGTGACGGCAAGCTTTTTATCTTCGACGACACGCTGCTGCATCTGTCAGCCAACGAGACCGATCGGCCACGCTATTGCATGTATATCGATATTCTGCGCCCGTCGCCGTTCCCGGGCGTCATGGCCGCGGTGTGCACACTCGAGAGCTATGTGGCAAAGAAAATCAAACTGATCAGCTTGAGCAACTGGACGCTGGTTGAGCGAAAGCCGCAAGGCGGCTGACCTGCGCCGCGTCCGCGAACCACGCTCGCCATTCTTTCCGCATCAGCCGGGCGTTTACTGAATCCTGACGACAATCGTATCGGTGGCGCCCGTGGCGTCGATCACGGTCAACCGGGCAAAGCCCGGCCCCGGCGGATCCACCAGACGCTGGCGCCGGCCGTCGATCTCGCCCATCGACACGCCATTCACGAGCATGGTGATCGGCAGCACGCCGCCGGCGACCTTGACCGGCATCGCGGCCGATTGCGCGCCGCCCGAGCGATCGACGTCAATCCGCGAACCGTTCAATGGAAACTGGATGTGCGGCGCCTGCTCGCCGCCGGTCCGGACCAATTCTCCCACCGGCCGGAACCGCCGCAGCGGCAGCGGCAGTTTGGCATTGCTGGCCAGCAGCACGCCCCGGGGCGGTTTCGGCAGCGGCATCGGCAGTTTGCCGGTGCGGGCGAAGGCGTCGAACAGGATCGGTGCCGCCGCAGTTCGGCCGACAATGCCCGGCGCCGGTGCGCCGTCGGGGCGACCGACCCAGACACCGATGGTGATGCGGCCGTCAAATCCGACCGACCAGGCGTCACGGTAGCCGTAGCTGGTGCCGGTCTTGAACGCGATCCGGTTGCGCACGCCGTTTTCCGGCGGCGGCGAGCCCAATAGCACATTGCCAACCTGCCAGGCCGCGACCTTGTCCATCAGCCGCATGGGATCGCGCAGATTGTCCGATGCTCTTACGATCTCACGCAGCGGCCGCGTGGTGCCGAGCCGCGCCAGCCCGGAATAGATCTGCACCAGATCCTGCAGCGTAATGCCGACACCGCCGAGCCCCATCGCCAGGCCCGGCACCTCGTCTTTCGGCAGCACCAGATTGGCGCCGGCCTGCCTCAGCCGCGACGACAGGCGGCTGGCGCCGACGCGGTCCAGCAGTGCGACCGCCGGCACGTTGAGGGATTGTTGCAGCGCCCTGCGCACCGATACCGTGCCCTGAAAGGTCATGTCGAAATTTTCGGGCGCATAAGAGCCGAACCGGATCGGCCGGTCGTCGATCAGGCTTTCGGGGTGAACGAAGCCATCCTCGAACGCCAGGCCGTAGATAAAGGGTTTCAGGGTCGAGCCGGGCGAACGTACCGCGCGGGTCATATCGACCTGCCCTGCGCGCCGGTCATCGAAATAATCCGGCGAGCCGACCCGGGCCAGCACGTCGCCGCTTTCATTGTCCACGGCGATGATGGCAACGGAGATATTCGGGCCCAAGGCGAGGGCACGGTCGTGCGCCAGCGTTTCCAGGACCTTCTGCAAACCGGAATCCAGCGTCAGTTCGATGACAGGCGCATCCTTCTCGGTGGCAATGGCCTGATCGGCGGAGTGCGGCGCCAGTATCGGCATCGGCTTGCGCAACCGCGGCACCGGCGTCTGCTTCGCCAACGCGGCATCCTCAGCCTGCAGGCGGCCGTCTTCGACCATGCGATCGAGCACGTGGTCGCGCGCCGCCCGCCCTGCATCCGGGTAGCGATCGATGCGGCGGGTTTCCGGCGACTGCGGCAACGCCACCAGCAGCGCGGCTTCGGCGAGCGACAACCGCTTCGGCTCCTTGCCGAAATAGGCAATCGAGGCGGCGCGAACGCCTTCCAGATTGCCGCCGAA
The DNA here is from genome assembly GCF_004799405.1 of Bradyrhizobium sp. Classification (GTDB taxonomy): domain Bacteria; phylum Pseudomonadota; class Alphaproteobacteria; order Rhizobiales; family Xanthobacteraceae; genus Bradyrhizobium. Next base: position 12,481 of record NZ_SSMW01000010.1, on the reverse strand, counting down.
TGGCGCCAGCGCCAGATAGAGGTCGAGGATCTGGTCCTTTGTCAGTTGCCGCTCGATCTCGATGGCGCGGACCATCTGGCGCAACTTGGCATAGACCGAGCGCTCGCGCCGCGGCTCCATCAGCCGGGCCAGCTGCATCGTGATGGTGGAGCCGCCGGATACGATGTGGCCGCGCGTGAGGAGCTGAAACGCGGCGCGGCCCAGCGCCAGCGGATCGACGCCGGCATGGGAACGAAAGCGCCGGTCTTCGTAAGCGAGCAGCAGTTTGAGGTAGACCGGATCGACGCCGGTTTTGGCGTCGACCGGCAACCGCCAGCGGCCGTCCGCCATCGCGTAGGCGCGCAACAGCTTGCCGTTGCGATCGACCACGGTCGTAGAGACCTGCCGGGCCTGCGCCAGCGGCAACGGCCCGAGCGAGACGACCCATGCCGCGAAGGCAAGCGCGGCGACGGCTGCGATTGCGAACGCCATACCGGCGAAACGAATAGCGCGCCGCTTCCTGACGCCGTGATGGCCGGGCTTGTCCCGGGCATCCACGTTTTCCTTTGTCGCAACCAACGTCGTGGATGGCCGGGACAAGCCCGGCCATGACGACGGAGAGGTCCTTCCCGCTTCACTCATTTGGCCGAACGCACCTCGACTGATCCGGTGCCGGTGCGGCCATAGCGCGAGGGATTGTACATGTCCTCGACATAGGCCTGCGGCAGCACGTATTTGCCCGGCGACACCGCGCGCACCACATAGGCGACGGTAAACACCGCCTTATCATCGGCGGCACGGTCGATGGCGGCGGTGAAACGGTCATCGCGGAATTCGGTGTCTTCGGGCTCCTCGCCGTCCTCGATCCAGTCGAGTGTGCCGGTGTCGCCGGACGAGACCAGGTGCGGATTATCGATTTCCAGGCCGGCCGGGAGATAATCCGACACCATGATGTGGCCGTATTCCGGCTTGGCTTCGGTGATCTTCAATACGACGGCGAAGCGATCGTTCTGCGTGGCCTTCGACACGTCAGCAGGCTTGCCGTCGAGCGTGAAGTAATTGCGCTCGATCTTGAAGCCGTTCGATGCCGCAGGCTCCGGCGTGACAGGCGAACCGCTGACCGAAATCACCGCCTGCACCGGCGTATCGCCGGTGTTGGTGATCTTGATCGGCTTGCCTTCCATCGCGGCGGCCTTGTAGCTGCGATAAAGTGCGGTCTTGACCGGCGCGCCATCGACATCCAGCGTCAGGCTTTCCTTCGCCAAAGCGCGCGACGCCAGCACCAGCCAGGCATTTTCCTGGGTCGAGGTGTACGGCGTCAGTCCGCGCGCCACTTCGACGCGCTGCACCGCCTGCGTCAGTGTCGCCTGCGGTGCGTTGCCTTCGCTGGCAAGCGACACCAAGGCTGCGGCATCGCGTAACGCGGAGCCGTAGTCGGCCCGGCCGAACTCCAGGACTGGTTTTGGCGCAAGACTGTCGAGTGCCGCGGCATAGACCCGCTCCGCCCTGCCCTTGTCGCCGACCAGCGCCAATGCGGCCGCCAGTTGCGACTTCGCAATTGAGGTCGCGAGGTTGCCGAGCTTGGTGTCGGCGAGATAACGCAGATCGCCGATCGGTGCGGCGCCATTTCGCGCCAGCACGTAGAGCCCGTAAGCAAGATCGCGCCCGCCGTCCTTTTCCGGCTCGCTGGCGTTCACGACCGAGTTCCTGATGCGATCGAGCCCGGTTTTGAACAGCACATCCGGCACCGCGAATCCCTTTTCACGAGCCCGGGTCAGGAAGTCCATGACATAGGCATCGAGCCAGGCGTCATCGCCGCCGGCCGACCACAGCCCGAACGACCCGTTCGACCCTTGCCGCGCCAGCAACCGATCAATGGCATCCTTGATGCGCTGATCGACCGCGGTGTCCATCGCAAGATGGGCGCCCGCGGCAAGATCATTGACGTACAATAGCGGCATCGCCCGGCTGGTGATCTGCTCGGAGCATCCATAGGGATAGCGGTCCAGCGCCTTGAGGATGGTCGCCGCATCCAGCGCGGTGGAAAGGCTGACCGACAGCGAGACGCCGCCGGTGCCCGGCACCAGATCCGAGAACATGTCGGACGTCAGGGTCAGGCTTTCGCCCTTGGCCAATGTGCGGATCGAGCGGCGCGCGAGGATCTGCGTCGCCGCCTTGACGTCGAGCGCATAATGCCGCGCCAGGGTCAGGCCATCCGGCCCCCTGATGTCGACATCGAGGTTCGCCGTTCCGGCGCCGCCGGCATCGAGCGCCAGCGCCAGCGAGGTGCGCTGCCTGGCGGCCAGCTTCACCGTGGTCGCGGGATTGCCGGTCAGCTTCACGGGTCCCGAGGTCTTGACGTTGATGGTGTAGTCGCCGGCAGCGCCTTCGACATTGTCGAGATCGAAGCTCATGGTGCCGTGATCGCCATTGAGCAGGAAGCGCGGCAGCGTCGCCGTCAGCACCACGGGATCGCGCACCGTGACATCGATCGTGGCCCGGCCAAGCTTGGTGGCGGTCCATGCCACCGCCATCACCCGCGCGGTGCCGGCGAACTCGGGAATATCGAAACTGATTTCGGCGGTGCCGTCGGCGGCGACCGTGACAATTCCGGAATACAGCGCCAGCGGCTTCTGCGTCGGCGGACTGCCCTGCAGTTCCGCACCGGCATCGCCCCCGGTCTTGATCTGGCCGCGGGTGCCCTGCATGCCGTCGATCAGTTGCCCGTAGAGGTCGCGGATTTCCGAAGTCATGCGGCGCTGGCCGAGATAATAATCGTCCGGCGCCGGCGGCTTGTAGTTGGTCAAATTGAGAATGCCGACATCGACGGCGGCAACGACGACCTTGGCGTCTTCGCCGGGATTCAATCCGCCGAGCTTGACCGGTATCTTCAGCGTGTTGTTCGGACGCACCAGCGCCGGCGGCGACAGGTTGACCTGAAGCGTTCGGGTCTTCTTGTCGATGCCGAACCATTTCAGGCCGATCGCCCGCCCCGGCATCCGCTGGGCTGTGGCATCGAGCGGACGCCGCAGCGTCGCCACCACATAGGCGCCGGTGCCCCAATCCTTGCCGACGGGAATCCTGACCTGCGAGGTGCCTTCCTTGACGTCGGTCGATTGGGTCGTCAGCAGCCGGTCGCCCAGCACGTTGACGGTCAGCTTGCCCGCCCCGCGCGCGTTGACCGACACCACCATGGTATCGCCGGACTGATATTCAGGCTTGTCGATCGAGGTTTCCAGCAAATCGGGCGTATCGGCGCTGCCATCGGAATACCAGCCGACATCGAACTGCACCGAGGTGAGCGGCCCGTCGGCTTCGGTCGATTTGACATCGAGGCGATAGCGGCCGGGTTGCGGCGACAGCGTCACCCGCGACGGCTTGTCGGCGGCAATGGTCAGATCGCCATCGGCGACGCGGGTGGTCGATTTGACCGGCTCGAATTCCCAGGACGAATCCTGACGGTACCACTGATAGCGGGATTCCAGCTTCATCAGTTCATAGCGCAGGCCACTACGCGCCAGCGGCTTGCCGTCGGGAGCGACGAACACCACGTCGAACTCGGCCTTGTCGCCTTCCGCGACGCTCTTGTCGCCGAACAGCGGCCTGACGCCGATCATCGCGGTTGCGGGCGCGACCGGCAGCACCAGCTTGCGCTCGACCGCCCGTCCGCCGGCTTCCGCCATTCGAATGAATATCTGGGCTTCCTGCGGACGCGTCGACGCCGGGGGCTTGGCGAGGCTGACCGGGAAGGTCGCCACACCATTGGCGTCGGCCTCGGGCAGGTTTTCGATCGGCATGCGCTCGTTGCTGGTGGTCTCCTCGTCGGCGATGCCGAACTGATAGCCGGCGAAACCCGGCCGTGCCGCGGCAGGCGCAACCAGCATGTCGCCTTCGAGCTGCAGGCCCGACGCCGGCGCACCGTAGAGGAAATGGCCGTCGACCTTGAGTTCTACCGGAGCATCAGCTCTGATCTGCTTGTCTTTGCTCGATAAATCGAATTCGACGCGTTCGGGGACGTAGTCCTCGACCATGAAGGTGGTTTCGCCCACCGGCGACCCTTTGGGATCGGTGAACGCCCGCACCCGCCAGGTCCCGGTCGGAACCGCGGAATTGAGCGCCAGGGACATGCTGCGCCCGCCCGCGCCCTCATCGGTCAGGATGGCACGGCGGAATTCGACGCCGTCGGGACGCTCGATCAGCAGCGTCAGCGGACCGCCGGTCACGGCGTTACCCTGCCCGTCGCGCAGCAGCGCGGTCAGATACACCGTCTCGTTGGAGCGATAGACCCCGCGTTCGGCATAGACGAATGCATCGGCGCCGGCCGGCACCGCGCGGCCGGCGACGCCGCGATCCGTGAGGTCGAAGGCATCGGTTTTCAGGCTGAGAAACGCATAGTCGGCTTTGTCGCTGGTGACGGTTACCATCGCCGGCGACAGGCCGCCCTCGCCGCGCGCCAATCCTGCCTCGAACAGCACATGACCGGAATCATCGGTCTTGCGGGTAGCCAGGATTTCGTTGTTGCGCGCGACCAGCCGCACCTCGGCGCTGCCGATCGCATTGGTGGACGCCAGCGAGTCGACGAACACATGGATGCCGTCATTGCCGGAGAATGCGGTCAGACCCAAATCCGAAACGATGAACCATTGCGTCGCCAGCTGGTATTCGTCGTCGCTGGCCGGACCCTTGGCCGCCGCGGTCATGACGTAGATGCCCGGCTGCAGATCGCCCAGCGCCTGATCGACCGGGAACGCGGTGGTGACGTCCTGGTTGAGCGTGGTCGCGGTCACCAGTTCACCCGACCAGACCTTGACGCCGCGTTCGTTGCCGAGATCGGAAAGCTCGTATTTGCTCAGCAGGCGCTGAAAATCGCTGCCGATCACGGTGTTGATCAGGTTGCGGTCGCCAATCCGGAATACATTCACCGTTACCGCCGGGGTGTTGACGCTGACCAGCGGAATGCCGCGCTGGCCGGTGCGCGGCAGCACGTAGGCTCGCCCGGTGAAGCGCACGAGCGGCTTGCGGTCGCGCACATAGATGTTGAATTCAGCCGATTTCGGCAGGGTTTCCTTGACGGTGGACGGCAGTCCGGCGCGCAAATTGATGTTGTAGCGCTCGCCGTGCTTCAGGCCATCGACGCAAAGCTGCTTGCCTTCCGACGACAGGGCCGGTTTGTCGTTGCCGGCCAGCGCCAGGAACGGCGCAAAGTCGGTGCGCTTGGCGAGGTCCTCCGAAAACTGGAAACAGGCCCGCGGCGAGGCCCCGTCGGAATCGACGGTATAATCCAGCAGCCGGAAGCCATGCTCGTCGCGCATCCTCTCGTATTGGCCGCGCACCTCGGCGACCTCGCGCATATCGAGCGACAGCCGTAAGCTGTCCAGCGCCGGACGCCACAGCTTGCGCTCGGACAGGGCACGGCCGAGCACGGCAAGGGCGTCCGCCTCGTCGCCGGGGTTGCCGGCGCGCTGATAGGCTATGTAGGCGGCAGTGGATGCCCGTTCCATCAGGAAGGTCTGTTCGCTGGTGCTGGCCGGGCGGATCTGGAAAATGGTGCGGGCCAGCCGCAGCCAGTTGCCGCTGTCGTCGGGTGTCGTGGCGGCGATTTGCCCGAGGACTTGCAGACCGGTGCGGAAATCGCCCCGCTTGAAGGCCGCGTCGGCATCGGTTCGCAAGCTCGCTCCGGATTTGGCGACCGGTCCGGCTTCGCTCTTGATCTGGGCTTCCAGCTTGATCGCCGAATCCACCAGATCGTCGCGTTTGAAGGCCTTGTCGGCCGCCTGCGCCGCGACAAGGCCAAGCGCCAGCGTGGCGCACAGTGCTGTGGCGCGAACCAAACCAATCATGATGGAGCTCCTTGAGCGGACGAACGCCGCATGTCGAACAGAAGTGCGCGAAAAGGTGACAGACTCATGGCGGCTAGACAGGCGAAAAAGTCGCAGCGACATGGTCCGATCTGGTCCTTGCCAGGCCGGCAACCGGCCCCGGCGCAGCTTTGCTTTGAGCGCGGCCGTGACGCAACGGCCGACCGCCTGGTTTCGTCGATCGATCTCCAGAAAGGGTTCATTGGCGACCCCATCGCTACCGGTTCGTTCAGCCGGATCGCATGGCGGGCTTCTCAGCGCCAGGCTGCGGGTTCGAATCCGGCCCGGATCGCCGGCCGCCGGGTTTGCCTGTTGGCTTCGATTGAACATGGGTCGCCACCTGATCGCTCGCGTTGCACGGCATCTCGTCGTCCCCGCCGCAATATAAGTTAACCATGCTGGACCCTGCGACCTCAGAGAATATCGCTCCTCGCCATTGTTCGGATGAAGGCGGGGTGAATTCGCAAAAACCGGAGCGCGGTGGCTGCGGCATGGTCAAATTCTGAAAGTTCGTGCTAGATTTTGCTGAATTTTGGGATTGCACAGCATGAAGCACGAGACGGCGCTCGGCTCGAAGCCGGACAAGAAAGCCATCGCCCACGCCATCCAGCGCTATCTCGATGCCAACGGCCTCGCGCGCAAGGACCTCATTCGGGAGCATCTGTCCAAGTCGTCGATCGAGAAGCTGTTTCAGGGTGACTTCACCGAGCGGACACTCAACAAGGTCGAGGGCATTCTCAAGACCAGTTTTCGGGCGCCATCCGCCAGCAGGGAAGAAGTCGCCGACCGATCCGTCGGCGGCTATGTCTTCGACGCCGTCCAGGATCTGCAGGGCGACTATCTCTGCGTTCGTCCGATGTTCGCCAACCCCGCCAACTTCAACGCCTACCTGGTCACGATATCCTGGAGCAACGAGCGGAAGTGCCTGGTGTTCGAGGAAAAGTCGCGCTTCGACGGAAAATACCGCCAGCACGGCACGGTCCACATTCCGTTCGGGACGGCCTACATGAATCTGGTCAGTTCAAGCGCGGGCAACGTGCGGACCATCCTGCTGTCGCTACCGGATTCCGACGGCATGATGCGGGGCATCATCTCTACGCTCAGCAATCCCAAGGGCTCGGTCTACATTCCCGTTGCCGCCCCCATGGTGCTTCGCAAGCTCCGCAAGGCCGAGGAGCCCGAGCTTGGCATCATCGCTGAAAATCATCGCAGCCATGACGAGTACCGGTCGTGGCTGGCGACCGTGTTGACGGAAGAATTCGGAATCTTCGCCATGCCTCAGGCTCCGGCGAAGCGCAAGAGCGGCGCGGCCGGCAAGCCCTGATCGCATCGGGACGAAGCTAGCGGCCGCGGCCTTTGTTGAGGGACTGGCTGACGTCGCCGAGCATCCGGCGGCCTTCAGACATCAGTGCGCCCGAGCGCTTGTTGAAACTTTCAATCAACTCACGGAACGACATCACGGTCGGAAGCAGTTCGCCGTTCTTGCTGCTCGCCAGGCTGTTCAAGAAGTCCTGCGTCTTGGAGAGCGCGCTGTCGACCGCGCCAACGCCGTTGTCGGCACTGCGCACCACGCTGTCGATCCGTTCGGTGCTGCTCGCAAGCGACGCGGTAAACGTCTCAAAACTCAGCAGCGTATCTTTCAGCGCGTCCTGGTTATCGGCAATCACCTTGTCGACGTTGCGCAACGCCACCCGTATCTTCGCCTGGGTATCCAATAGCGCGTCCGGATCGGCCGTCAGAACCGGAATGCCGTCCTGATCCAGGGGAACCGGCTCCGCCTCGATCGACCCGCCCGTGAGCGATATCGCCGCCACGCCGGTGAGCCCCTGAAATTCAAGCCCCGCCAGCGTGTCTTTCCGGATCGGGGCGTTCTTATCGATCCTGGCCAGTGCGACCACGCGACGGGTCTTGTCGAGTTTCAGGGAGATCACCTCGCCGACCCTGATACCGCCGAAATTCACGCCGCCGCCCTTATGAAGACCGGAGGCGGAGCCCTCGAAAATAACCCTCAGCGGGACTTCCTGCCGGATGACAGCGAACTTCTTGAGACCGAGAAAAGCGCCGAACGCCCCGGCGATCAAACCCAGGGTCAACGATCCGATCATCAGGCTGCTTGGCCGGAATTTCATGGTTCAGACCCAGTTGCGAGACGCCTGCCCGGGAGCCGGCGCCGTCAGTCAGTGTACGAACAAAGCCGGCCGAGCGGTACTGTCCGTGTCGACCCAAAAAGCCCCGGAAGACCTCCGCCAGCCCGGGGGTTGGTCGTCCGGCCCGGCAAAATGGTTGCGAACGGGCTTGGCCGGGCAGCGGATTTTTCATATTGGCAATGTTATGGATGTTGCGACGGTCCCATAGCTCAACTGGATAGAGTAACGGATTTCTACTCCGTGGGTTGCAGGTTCGAATCCTGCTGGGATCGCCAACGATTTCAAATAGATAGGCGTTCTTTCTATATCAAATTCATGTACCATCACCTAACGAAGAAAACCCTTTAATATCAGCCCTTCCCGTTTAGTACCGCTGGGTCCGTGGTACACGGACGGTACACGGCATTTCTTATTTCGTTCTGCCTTCCTCCTGTCTGACGCAAACATGGCTGATTCAACAAATGAGACCATTCAGCAGAGAGCCCATCGGCTTCTGACGGCTATCAGAGACAACTCTCCACAGTATTTGCACGTAAACCCACCCCGCAGGCCGAAGCCGAGCAAGCAAAGACCAAACAATGTCGTGAGAAGCGCTCCGACGAGCATGGGACAGCCCTCGATGCAATTCTAGAAAGAATAACCCATTTTTGCGAATGCCCCCTTCCCTATTTTCCTGACCCCAGCCCATGATCATCATCCCTACAACCCTAGCGCTATTTCTGCTGCAAGGGTCCGTCCAAAACCATGCCAAAAACGGGCATTTTTAATCCTGCAACGCTCTCACAAGGCAGTCGCAGACGCCGGCAACCTATTGCAAACGTGGAGCTATGTTTGTCGTAAGACGGGTTGTAGCCTAATATCAGTCTGCAAACCGGGCCCCCGAACAGCCCGAATCTGACGACCCGCAGCCTGAGCGTTGAGTAACTGATGGCACAGACTGAAAATCGAACGCCAACCATCTCATGGCCGCTCCGGCAACGAAGCGCCACGACGAACGGGCGATCGACCATTGCTGCGACGTGATCGCGAGTGGCGGGCCTGTGCGCCATCCGTGTAGCTCTTGAGATCGTCTCAAGGCCTGTCGTCAAGGTTGGCTGGTCTGGAAAGGAGCGGGTCGGTCTTGGTTAAACAACCCACAAAAACCCAAAAGGCAAGACCGCCGCTGAAGCTGAAGCGCGAACCAAAACGGCTGATTGCGCAGGTAAAGAACTTGCCGAGGGATGAGAACGGTTACATCACGGGCGGCAAGGGCCGTCCCCGAGGCGTGCCCAACAAGCTCTCGGCCGAAATCAAGGAAGCTTTCATCGAAGCGGTGAAGCGCGCTGGCAATTGCAAGACGAAGAAACAATACAAGGAAGGCCTAGAAGCCTATTTCTACGAAGTCGCACTCACGCGCAAGGATCTCACGATGGCGATGATGGGTCGCCTGCTGCCGATGGAAGCCAACGTCAAACATGAAAACCGCAGCGCGGTTAACGTGAAATACGAAACGGTTGCTGACCTCCTGGAAGAATTCAAACGCCGCAAGGTGCCTGTCGAGCTGTGGCCTCCGATCCTGCGAGCCGAACATGAAAAAACACTGAAGCGGGTTGAAGATGTGAATCGGACCGCTACGGTGGAGAATGTAGTCGGTCGTATCTCGCAGGTGAATTTGGCCGCGGATCGGTGAGCTGATTTACTATCCATCGCGCAGCTCAGCCTTCGTCTTCGGTGGTTCCCACGTGACAGATGCTTGTCATTGATCCATGTGCATCACGTGAGGTTGCTCGAGGGGAGAATTAAACTCCCGCCGGGACTGCCTGCAGATATTCCATGTCCGCTTCTGGTCGCATAGCGGACTCAAGTCGGACATTGCGCGATGTCCGTTAAGTGCCAATTACGTCACTTCGCAATGCGACAAACGGCGCTCTATTCGATCGGCTCGTCGGCGGTCACGAGTAGAGATGTTGGGGATGCTACCCGAAGCAAGAGAAGTCCACCTTTCGAGGAAAGATCGCAAGGTTCTCGAGGCGCTCGCCGATGACGATTCAGCGCGATTTGAAGCGGGCGCGGATAGTTCTGTTGGCGGCGGATGGGTGCAGCACTCGGTCGATCGCCAAGGAAGTTGGGGTCAGCTGCTCCCTCGGCGAGTCCTTGCCCGCGCGAAACGCGTCCGTTGCGGCCTGATAGGAAACCAGTCAAGAGCGATGATCGCTCATTTCGGGTCGGTAGGATCCATCTGCTCGTCTCGCCATTCGACGTCATTGCGTCACGGCGAGATCGTCCTCGGTCAGTTCGATCGGCTTGCCGTGAGGCGTCCGCTGCGCGGCGCGTCTCCATCCGCTCTGATAGCGCGATATCGTCTCCGCGGATGCTATGTTCTTCTCGCGGACGAGGCGTTCGAGCGCGCTCATCCAATGCGAGTAGTAGGTGGACCCGTCGTCGGGGTCGCCTTCCGCATTGGCCTTGGCGATCTCGTCACCGATCGTGCGCGCCCACTCGGACCAGGTGAAAATTCCCATCTTCTCCAGCGCGACGGCGATCGCGAAGGCTTCCGCCTCCCATGGTGCCTTGAAGTGCGGTCCCTCTTCGTCCTGCACCAGGCCGGGCAGTCCGTCCAACGAAGTCAGCTTGCCCCTCCGTGCGTGCCCTCGGGTTCGAGGTACGGCTCGAAGGCCTCGATCGATATCTTCGAGGTCGGGTCCGCATCCGGCCCCCACAACTCCCTGCCGTCGAAGGTGACCGTGTAGAGCCACTGCGGATCCTCATCGTCTCTGGACACCACCGTGTCGGGGAAGGCGTGACATCCCTGGATCCGCTCGACGCGTCCTACTTTACCGCGCGTGTAGCGCGGCAGGCGCGTCGCCCCGACTGGATGGATGTTCTTTGTCCGGACCAGGTCGCCGACCGAAAAGACGGCAGGCGCCTGTGGATCGCGCTCATAGTTTGGCCGCGGGATCAGCGATTTGACGGAATCCGGCTTTAATACGCGCTTCACCTCGACGGCTCGATCGTTTGCGGTCAGCGACTCCAGTTCTTCCTTGGAGGCCAGCCCGTATTTCAACACCAGCAGTTCCAGCGTCAGCACCCAGCGTTCGTAGTAGCTCGATGATAGATAAACATGCGGCGGCAATCCCTCGGTCACATAGCGGAATTCGTCGATCGACCAGGCGCCTGTGAATCCGAGTGCGCGCATCAAAGCAAAGGTACGGCTTTCCCATCGCGCGTGAAACAGCGGCTCGTTTGCCTCCACTGGCACGGTGCCGAAACCGTCCATGCCGCCCATGTCGTGCACGCCGTTCACTCAAGCCTCCTGTATCACGGGCTGCAGCACAGTCACGCCCACCATGGCGTCGCGCGAGACGATCGATGCGAGCCGCTCCTCGGACCATCCCTCCGTCCCAACCGGCCGCTGCGGTATCACGATGAAGCGGGTCTCAGCGGTGGAGTCCCAGACGCGGATCTCCGTCGTATCAGGAAGCGTCGTGCCGAAATCGGCGAGCACCTTCCGCGGCTCTTTCACCACGCGCGACCGATAGGCATACGATTTGTACCAGGTCGGCGGGAGCCCGAGCACCGCCCAAGGGTAGCAGGAACAGAGCGTGCAAACGACCACGTGATGTACCGACGGCTTGTTTTCGAGCGCGATGACGTGCGATCCGATCTCGGTAAGACCGATGCGTTCCGATGCAATTGCGACGTCCTTGAGCAATTCCTTTTTGAAGTCTTCGTCGACCCATGCCCTCGCGACCAGCTTCGCGCCGATGTGCGGCCCAATGCGCTTTTCGTAGGTCTCGACGATCTCGTCCAGCGCGGCGGGATCAACGTATCCCTTCTGCGCAAGAATGGTTTCGAGCGCTCGGACCCTGATTTGCATCTCCGAAAGTTCGGACGCATGCCCCTCGCCGTGATGATGGTGATGGTCATGATCGTGCTGGTGGTCGTCGTCGTGATCGTGGTCGGCCATACGAACTTACCTCCGTAACGCTCGTTGAATATAGTGCCTTACCCTGCCTTCCTTACTCCGGCGAGCACCCACTTCTTAGATCGTGAGTCGTGATTCAAGGTCGGTAGGATAACCGGCATGGCGGGCTGTTGCGCTCGTGCCGCGAACGGCCACGCTGCTGCGCCGCCTACCAGACTGATGAACTCACGTCGCCGCATGGCCCCCCGCCCTAAGGAGCAGGCATCGTAGCGGCTCAAGCCAGAACTTGAATAGGGTCAACAAGCCGTTTTGCTACTGCAATATCCGAGGCTGCCCATGACCGCTTGGGGTCAAAAGCGGAAGAACTCAGATCGAGCATGTGTTTTCCGCTTTGCCCCCGAGAGCGGACTCTAGTCGGACATCACGGCATGTCCGAAAGGTGCCAATTGCGTCACTTCGCGCTGCAAAAAAAGGATGTTACTCGATCACCTCGTCGGCCTGCGCCAGTAGCGCTGACGGCACCGTGATGCCAAGCTGCTTCGCCGTTTTCAGGTTTAAGATGAGTGTGAACTTGTCGGCCTGCTCGATGGGCA
>NZ_SSMW01000001.1 GCF_004799405.1 Bradyrhizobium sp. | reverse complement strand
CTCCGACATCGAGAAAAACATTGCGGAAGCTCAGGCCATCATGCAGAAGCTTGGCTATAGCGATGCCAGCCCGCTGCAGATCAAGATTCAAACCAGAAATCTTCCAACCTATCGCGATCCCGCCGTGATTCTGACCGATCAACTCAAGAAGATCTACATCATCAGCGAACTGGACATTCTCGATACGCCGCGATGGTATGCCAGGCTGGCCAAGAAGGATTATACGATCGGGTTAAACGTGACCGGCGTCAGCGTCGACGATCCCGACGGCAATCTGGTCGAGAACTATTCCTGCAAATCGGAGCGCAATTATACCCAGTACTGCAATGCGGAGGTCGATAGACTGCTTGCCGTGCAATCGAGCGAACTGGACAGGGAAAAACGCAAGAAAATCGTCTGGGACATCGAGCGGCTGCTGGTGGACGACGCGGCGCGTCCGAGCATCCTGTTCGGTGCGGCGGGTAACTGCTGGCAACCCTATGTCAGGAACTTCACCCCGCACGATAACAGCCAGTACAACAATCTACGGTTCGAGGATGTCTGGCTGGACAGGTAGATTGCGTCCTGTTGAAAATCCGCCACCGAAAGGCGATGCCTTTCGGCGCTTTACGACTGCGACTGGATCTGGCGTCCGGCCTGATCGACCTTGACCGCTACCGACAGGGTTTCCATGCCGCCGCCGTAGCGGGTGCCACGCACCGGTGCCGCGCCGAGATAATCGAGACCGATGGCGACACGGGCATGCGCATCGGTGGTGCAGATGGCGTTGGCCGGATCGAACCCGACCCAGCCGAGATCGGGCACAAAAGCCTCCGCCCAGGCGTGACCGGCCTGCTGGTTGACCATGCCGTCGGCGCGCAGGAAATGCCCGGCGACGAAGCGGGCGGGAACGCCGCCACTGCGCGCGCAGGCGATAAAGATATGCGCGTAGTCCTGACACACGCCGCGCTTCAATCCGAAGGCTTCCACCGCCGAGGTGCCGCTGTTGGTGGGGTCTTCGTCGAACATCATGTGTTCGTTGATCTGCATCATCAGCGCATGCAGGAACCCGAGCACGTCGCCTTCGGATTCCGAACTCAGCTCGCGCGAAAATGTCGCCATCGCCGGGTTGACCTCGGTCAACGGCGTCGAGCGCAGGAACAGGCTCGGCGGAAAGCGCTCGTCGGTGCCCTTGAGCACGCCGCCGGTGTCATGGGTCTCGATCAGGCCTTCGACATTGATGGTGAGGTCGGCGATCGGCCCGTAGGTCAGGACATGCGTGACATTGCCGAAGGCGTCCTGGTGCACGTCGAGCCGCGAATCGGTCGAGACATCGATCTGCCACTCGACGACGTATTGCCCGTCATGGCTGCCGGGCGTCATCCGCAGGATTTGAATGACGCCGGAAGCCGGCGGTTCGTAGCGATAGTTGGTGGAATGGGCGATTCGCAGGCGCATGGAGTTTCCGAATCCGATATGGGCGAAGGCTAGCTTTAAATCAGATATTGTTTGGTGATGATTTCGCCGAGCCTTGAGTTATCCGCAATGAATTCCTGGATGAATTCATGCACGCCGTGCTGGAAGATGTCATCCATGTGGCTGTGCTCGAGGCGATTGCGGACGCCGCGGGCGTGGCGCTGCGCGGCGCCCTGGCGACCATAGGCGACGCCGATCTGATCGAGATTGCGCACGAGGTTGCCGTAACAACTGGCCAGCGACCGCGGCAGGGAATCGTTGAGGATCAGAAGGTCGGCGATCAGCCAGGGTTTCAGGGTTTCGCGATAAACCCAGTGATAGGCGGTCAGCGCCGAGACCGAGCGCAGGATCGAGGTCCACTGATAATAATCGAGCGGGCCGCCGACATGCTCGTCCTCGGGCAACAGCACGTGATACTTCACGTCGAGAATGCGGGCTGTGTTGTCGGCGCGTTCCAGATGCAGTCCCAGCCGCGAAAACCAGTAAGTGTCGTTGCGCAGCATGGTCCGGTAGGCCGAGCCGTCGAACCGCAGCGAGGTCTCCTGCACGAAGCGCAGGAATCTCGTCAACTCCTCGCGGGTCGTGGTGCCCTTGCCCCAGGTTTCCTGCAGATCGATCCAGGCCGAGTTGATGGTGTCCCACATCTCGCTGGTCAATGCGGTGCGGACCGAGCGCGAGTTAAGCCTCGCGTTTTCGATGCAGTTGCGGATCGAGGACGGATTGGCCGACGAAAACGACAGGTAATCGACAACGTTGCGCTCGTCGGCTTCCTCGTAAATTTCATAGAAGCTTGCGCTGACGCCGGCGGTCATAAGCGCCGAATCCCATTCGTTGGTCTTGCCGATATAGGTATTCGGCAGCGCGGTGACGCGCAGCGTCGCCTCGATCGTGCGCGCGAGATATTCGGCGCGTTCGACATAGCGGGCCAGCCAATAAAGGTTTTCGGCGGTGCGCGACAACATGCGGGGGTGGTGCTCTCTTGAGGCCTAATCTGCTTGTGCGTCGTCCAAAGTTATTCGTCCAGAATCCACGTGTCCTTGGTGCCGCCGCCCTGGCTTGAATTCACCACCAGCGATCCCTCTTTCAGCGCTACGCGCGTCAACCCGCCCGGCACGATGGTGACATGATTGCTTCCGGTCAGCACGAACGGCCTGAGGTCGACGTGGCGCGGCGCAAGGCCGGCTTCGGTGCAAGTCGGGCAGGTCGATAGCGCCAGCGTCGGTTGCGCGATGAAGCCTTCGGGCTCGCGCTTTAACTTGTCGCGGAAAGCCTCGATCGTCGCCTTGGTGGCGGCGGGACCAATCAGCATGCCGTAGCCGCCGGAGCCGTGGACTTCCTTCACCACGAGCTCAGCGAGATTATCCAGAACGTAGGCCAGATCCTTCGGCTCGCGGCAGCGCCAGGTCGGGACGTTTTTCAGGACCGGCTCTTCGCCGAGATAGAACTTCACGATCTCCGGCATGTAGGAGTAGACCGCCTTGTCGTCGGCGATTCCGGTCCCGACCGCGTTGGCCAGGGTGATGTTGCCGGCCGCATAGGCCGACATCAGCCCGGGTACGCCAAGCGCGGAGTCGGGACGGAAGGTGAGGGGATCAAGGAAATCGTCATCGACCCGGCGATAGATCACATCGACGCGCTTGAGGCCCTCGGTGGTGCGCATGAACACCTCGTCGTTCTTGACGATGAGGTCGCGGCCTTCGACCAGTTCGATGCCGAGCTTGTCGGCGAGAAACGAATGCTCGTAATAGGCGGAATTGTAGACTCCGGGCGTCATCAGCGCCACCGTCGGCTCGGCGGAGGCGCTGAGCGGCGCCACCGAGCGCAACGCCGACAGCAATTCGTTCGGATATTTTTCCACAGGCGAGATGCGGTGGCGGGCAAACAGGTCCGGAAACAGCCGCATCATGATTTCGCGGTTTTCCAGCATGTAGGACACCCCGGACGGGGTCCGTGCATTGTCTTCCAGCACGAAAAAATCTTCCGGATTGACGCGGACGATATCGATGCCGGCGATGTGCACATAGACATCGTGCGGCACGGCCTGGCCGTTCATCTCCGGGCGGAATATCGGATTCTGGAAGATCAGGTCGTCGGGAATGATGCCGGCGCGCAGGATGTCGCGGCCGTGATAGATGTCGCGCAGGAACATGTTGAGCGCGCGTACCCGCTGTTTTAAGCCTTTTTCGAGGATGGCCCACTCTTTTGCCGATATGATCCGGGGGATCACGTCGAAAGGAATCAGCCGTTCCTGGGCTTCGGCGTCGCCGTAGACCGCAAAGGTGATGCCGATCCGGCGGAACAGCAGTTCGGCTTCCTGACGGCGATGTTCAAGGGCGTCCGGAGGCGTCTCCTTCAGCCACCGGGAGAGCTCCTGATAGGCCGGACGGAGATCGCCGTTTGGCCCATTCATTTCGTCGAACGCAACTGCCATATATCCCGACTGCTTTTCGAAGCCACGCAGGACAGTGCATGACCAAAAGGGATGGTAGCAAGGGCCGGGCCAGCGCGATATGCATTCGCCGGGAGCATTTGCTATGGGACGACGGGGGTGGTGCCCGAAAAAACGGCGGCCAGGTGCTTATTTCGGCAGCAAAACCCCGTGACTTCAATGTGTTGCCCGGGCAAGGCTGCGCCTGCGCGTTTTCCGGCGAAATGGAATCCGGTTAACCGCGCCAAACGGACTTATTCGGCGGGGAGAGGTCTATGAGCGATATCGTCACGGCGGGAATCCTGGTGATCGGCGACGAGATCCTGTCCGGGCGGACCAAGGACAAGAACATCGGCTTTATCGCGGAATACCTCACCAATATCGGGATCGATCTCAAGGAAGTGCGCGTCGTCGCCGACGAGGAAGCCGAGATCATTGCCGCGCTGGACGCGCTGCGTCATCGCTACACCTATGTCTTTACTACCGGCGGCATCGGCCCGACCCATGACGACATCACCGCCGACAGTGTCGCCAAGGCGTTCGGCGTCGGTATCGATCATCATCCCGAAGTGGTGGCGCGGTTTCGCGAGCGCTTCCAGGGCGCCGGTGAATTGAACGAGGCGCGGCTGCGGATGGCGCGGATTCCCGATGGCGCCGAACTGATCCAAAGCGCGACCATCCTCGCGCCCGGCTTCAAGATCGGCAATGTCATCGTCATGGCCGGCGTGCCGTCGATCATGCAGGCGATGATGGATATCGTTGCGCCGAAGTTGAAATCCGGGGTGCGGATGTTGTCGGAATCGGTTCGCGCCAACGCGAGGGAAGGCGATATCGGCGGCCCCTTGCGCGAAATCGCCAAGGCTCACCCGGACACCGTCATCGGCAGCTACCCGTTTCAGGACGAGGACAAGAAGCCCAACACCAATCTCGTGGTCCGTTCGCGCGATCCCGACAAGCTCAATGCCGCGATGAATGCGGTGAAGGAAATGCTGGCGGGATTGAACGTGGTCCGCTAGCGGATCGATCGTCGAAGCAAAGCGAGAGCAGCATCGTGGACAAGAATTCTTTTTTCTGGAAAATGGCCGACGGCCGGATACCGCCTCCGCCATGCGCCAAGACGCTTGGCCTCGAGTTTGTCGAAATCGACGGCGAGCGCGGCACCATTGAAACCCGGTTTGAAGCGGTCGAGATCCTGCTCAATCCGGCCGGCAACGTGCAAGGCGGATTTCTCGCGGCCATGCTCGACGATACCATGGGAACGGCACTATCGGCGACGCTCGACCTCGGCCAGTTCGCGCCGACCGTCAATCTCAATGTGCAATTTCACCGGCCGGCGGTGCTCGGTCCGCTGAAGGGCCTTGGCCGCGTGGTGATGCGAGGCCGTGAGATGTGTCATGGCAGCGCCGAACTCTGGCAAAACGACAAGATCGTCGCGACCGCCACCGGCACATTCGTCATTCGCAAGATGCAAGACTAGGGATGCAGGACCAGGAGAGAGATATGGCAGCGGAGGTTCCGGAACTAAGTGCGCAGGAGCGGGCGGGCAAGGCCTTTCCGGTGTCGTGGGATCAGTTTCATCGCGACTGCCGCGCGCTGACCTGGCGGCTGAACGAGGTCGGCCCGTTTCACGCGGTGATCGCGATCACCCGCGGCGGACTGGTACCGGCGGCAATCGTGGCGCGTGAACTCGGCGTTCGCGTCATCGATACCGTGTGCATCGCCAGTTACGATCATACCAAGCAGGGCGAGCTGAAGGTCCTGAAAGGCGTTTCAGCGGACACCGCCAAACTCGGTGGCGGCACCGGCAAGGGACTGTTGATCGTCGACGATCTCGTGGACACCGGCAAGACCGGGCGGCTGGTGCGCGAGATGCTCCCCGACGCGCATTTCGCGACCGTCTACGCCAAGCCGATGGGGCGTCCGCTGGTCAATACCTTCATCACCGAGGTGTCGCAGGACACCTGGATCTTCTTTCCGTGGGATACCGCGTTGTCGTTCCAGCCGCCGATCCGCGACGGCGCGGCGTGAATTCCGGGTGAGGGGGAGCCTCCGCGAGTCGGCGTGCTGAGAAAGCCTCTCACCCCGACCCTCTCCCCGCAAGCGCGGGGCGAAGGAGCAGAGTATAGCGCATGCCGCTGCAAAATCGGGTCACGCCTTTGGGCGAGATTATTGCGACCCCGCATCGTGGGTTGTTCACCGGCAATCGCGGCATCATCCACGATCCCGCGACCAAAACCCTGCTGAGCAAGCGCTGGTCGAGCCCGGCGTGGCTGACATGCGTCTGCGAATTCAGGGGACGTCGGCGCGAGGTGATGGGCGGGCGAAGCTGGACCGAGCTGTTTTTTCTCGATGAGGCGACCGCGTTCGCGGCGGGGCATCGCCCATGCTTTTTCTGCCGCCGCGATGACGCCAACCGGTTTCGCGCCGCGTGGGAACGGGGCAACGGCGTCACGCATGTCAGCGCGCCGGACATCGATGCCGTGCTTCATCGCGAGCGGCTCGCAGGCAGAAAGAAACGGCTGCATGCGCTTCCGACGCCGCTTGGTAAATTGCCTGATGGCGCGATGGTGCAGCAGGGAGCGGAGAGCTACCTGATCGCGCAAGGCCAGGCGTTGCTGTGGTCGCCGGCGGGTTATCGCAAAGCGCAGAACCCGATCGAAGATGCCATGCTGCTGACACCGCCCTCGACGCTGCGCGCGCTGGATGATGGGTATCGGCCGGTGCTACATCCCAGCGCGGTGGCTTAACCTCACCCCAACTTCTGCCGCGCCAGCTTCGCCCCCGCCCCAAGCGCCATCAGTTTCGCTTCGGCGATATCGCGATGCATCGGCGCCATGCCGCAATTGGTGGTGGCGACGATACTGCTCTTCGGCACGAATTTCGAGACCTCGTCGATCACCCTGACGACATCTTCCGCGGTCTCGACGGTGTCGCTGGCGACGTCGATCACGCCGGCCTGAACGATCTTGCCCTTGAGCAGGCCGAGCAATTCCAGCGGCACCCGCGAATTGCGGCATTCGATCGCAACCTGCTGGATCGGGCTCGCCGCAATCGCCGGGAAGATTTCCTCATACTGCCGCCACTCGCTGCCCAGCGTCTGTTTCCAGTCGGCATTGGCCTTGATGCCGTAGCCGTAGCAGATGTGCACGGCCGTGGCGCAGGTCAGCCCTTCGGCGGCGCGCTCCAGCGCCTTGATTCCCCAGTCGCTGACCTCGTCCATGTAGACATTGAAGGCGGGCTCGTCGAACTGGATCACATCGACGCCATCGGCCTGCAACGCCTTGGCCTCCTCGTTGAGAAGCCCGGCAAAGACGAACGCCATCTTGACGCGGTCGCCATAGTATTTGTCGGCGATGGTGTCGATGATGGTCATCGGGCCGGGAAGGGTGAATTTCAACTGTCTCGCGGTGTGGATGCGGGCGACGCGGGCCTCGTCGGTATGGACCCGGCCCTTTAGCCGCAGCGGCGCCACCACCTGCGGCACCATCGCCTTGTAGCGGTCTTTGCGGATTCCCATCTCGACCTTGTGGGCGAAGTCGATGCCTTCGACCTTCTCCAGGAAGCCGTGAACGAAATGCTGGCGCGCCTGCTCGCCGTCGGTGACGATATCGATGCCGGCATCCTCCTGCAGCTTCACCGCCAGGATGGTGGCGTCGCGCTTGGCGCGGGCCAACTCGTCGCCCCTGGATTTCCAGGGTGCCCACAGCGTATTGGGTTCGGCCAGCCATTCCGGCTTCGGCAGCGAGCCGGCGATCGTGGTTGGAAACAGCATGCGCGTATCCCCGGGTTTTCTTGATTGGACGGTCTATCTGCCATGTCCCGAGCACCGCGTACAGGCGATGGCATGGGGTAGAATGCGACGAAAGCAGGGGATAGGATTACCCAGCCTCCCTCCGCGGATGATCCCATGATCGACCTCTATTACGCGCCGACGCCCAATGGCTGGAAAATCTCGATCATGCTGGAGGAACTCGGGCTTCCCTATAAAGTGTTTCCCGTCGACATCCGGGCCGGCGAGCAATTCAAGCCGGAGTTTCTCGCCATCAGCCCGAACAACCGGATTCCGGCGATCGTAGACCAGGCGCCTGCCGATGGCGGTGAGCCGTTTTCGGTATTCGAGACCGGCGCGATCCTGATTTATCTGGCCGACAAGACCGGCCGTTTCCTGCCAAAGGAAACGCGCGCGCGGTCCAACGTCATGCAATGGCTGATGTGGCAGATGGGCGGGCTCGGTCCCATGCTCGGCCAGCACGGGCATTTCGCGCTCTACGCGCAGGAGAAGATCCCCTACGCCATCGAACGCTACCGCGA
Organism: Bradyrhizobium sp.; assembly: GCF_004799405.1. Lineage (GTDB taxonomy): Bacteria > Pseudomonadota > Alphaproteobacteria > Rhizobiales > Xanthobacteraceae > Bradyrhizobium. Next base: position 39,641 of record NZ_SSMW01000001.1, on the reverse strand, counting down.
CGAGGCCGCCCGCCTGTATCGCGTGCTCGATGTGCAACTGGGCAAAACCCGGCGCTATGTCGCCGGCGACTATTCGATTGCCGATATCGCCTGCTTTCCGTGGACCATGACCCACAAGGCGCAGGGTTTTACCCTCGACGACTACCCGAACGTCAAGCGCTGGTATGCCGAGGTGCGCGCCCGCCCTCAGGTGCAGGCGGGGCTGGCGATCGGAAAATTCGAGAAGAAGCCGTTCGACGAGGAGGCTCGAAAGAACATGTTCGGGCAGAGAGCGAAGGAACTGAGATCCTAATCTCTCCCCGCGTGCGGGGAGAGGTCGGAATTCGCGGAGCGAATTTCGGGTGAGGGGGACTCTCGACGAGTACGCCTGTTGAGACAGCCCCTCACCCCAACCCTCTCCCCGTAAAGGACGGGGAGAGGGAGCAAGAAAGACAAGGCAACAAAAGGAAACGCCATGATCGAATTCTTCTTCGACTGCTCCAGTCCCTGGACCTATCTCGCCTTTCACAACATCCAGCCGCTGGCAAAGGAGTTTGGCGCCGAGATTTCATGGCGGCCGATCCTGGTCGGCGGCATCTTCAACACCATCAATCCCCAGGTTTATGCCCAGCGCGACAATCCGGTGCCGGCCAAGCTGAACTACCAGAAAAAGGACATGGCGGACTGGGCGCGCTCCGCCGGGCTTGCGATCAAGATGCGGCCGACGGTATTTCCAGTGAACAGCGTGAAGGCGATGCGCGGCTGCATCTGGCTTGGCAAGGAGAAGGTGGTGCCGTTCGCGCGCGCGGTGTTCGAGATCTATTGGGGCGAGGACAAGGACATTTCGCAGGATCCGGTGCTGGCGGAAGTCTGCAAGCGCGTCGGCGTGGACTCGCAAAAATTCTTTGCGGGGATCGCCGAACAGGCGGTCAAGGATCAACTCAAGGCCAACACCGACGAGGTGATGGCGCGCGGCGGGTTCGGTTCTCCCACCATTTTCCTCGACAAGACCGATATGTATTTCGGCAACGACCGGCTGCCGCTGATCCGAGAAGCGCTGCAACGGCGACGGGCGAGCGCGGCCTGATGCCGAAGGCCGTCGTCTGCTGCGAACTCGGGCCGCCCGAGAGTTTGCGTCTGGAAACGTTTACCTCCGCGCCGCTGGCGCAGGGCCAGGTGCGGGTCGCCATTCATGCCGCCGGGATCAACTTTCCCGATATTCTGATGGCGTCCGGCCAGTATCAGTTCAAGCCGCCGCTGCCATTCACGCCCGGGGTGGAAGCGGCCGGCGACGTGACCGAGGTCGACGCTGCGGCAAAAGATATCGCGATCGGCGACAGGGTGATCGTCAAGCTGCGTCACGGCGCTTACGCCGATGAAGCCGTCGTTATGCCCTCACAACTCCACGCGCTGCCGTCGACCTTCGACTATGCCGAAGGCGCCACGTTTCTCGCCGCCCACGGCACCGCGTATCACGCGTTGATCGACCGCGGCCAGGTTCGGCGCGGCGAGGTGCTGCTGGTGCACGGTTCCGGCGGCGGCGTCGGTCTTGCCGCGGTCGAAATCGGCAAGCTGCTCGGTGCGATCGTGATCGCGGCGGCATCGTCGGAAGACAAGCTCGCGGTGGCGCAGGCGAAGGGCGCCGATCATCTGGTGCTGTATGGACGCGAGCCGTTTCGCGACGCCGTCAAGCGCATCACCGACGGCCGCGGCGCGGATGTGGTGTTCGATCCCGTCGGTGGCGAGATTTTCGAGAACAGCCTGCGCTGCATCGCGTGGGGCGCGCGCCTTCTCGTGATCGGCTTTACCGGCGGCATTGGGCTCGCCCGCACCAACCTATTGCTGATGAAGGGCTCCAGCGTGCTCGGCGTTCGCGCGGGCGAAGCGGTGCGGAAAAACCCGGCACTCGGTCAAGAGCGCATGAGAGCGCTGATGGAATGGGCGGAAGCCGGAAAGGTCCGGCCCAACGTCTCGCATCGGCTGCCGCTTGAAGACTATGCCAAGGCGATGCGGCTATTGGTCGATCGCAAGGCGATCGGACGCGTGGCGCTGATGGCGCGCTGAAGGCGGAAAGCCGAATCCTACTTGTACTCCCGCTCATCCCACCACGGGAAATAGTCCGGCATATCCGCCGACACCTTGTTCCTGAAATTCGCCGGGCGTTTTTCCAGAAACGACACCACGCCCTCTTTCACGTCTTCGGAACGCCCGCGGGCATAGATGCCGCGGCTGTCGACCTTGTGCGCTTCCATCGGATCGTCCGCACCCAGCATGCGCCACATCATCTGCCGGATTAGCGCCACCGACACCGGCGCGGTCTTGGCGGTGATTTCGCGGGCCAGCGCGCGGGCGGCCGGCAGCAGTTCGTCCGCCGGCACCACCTTGCTGACGAGACGGCCGGCCAGCGCTTCCAGCGCCGGAAATACCCGCCCGGTGTAGCACCACTCCAGGGCCTGGGAGATGCCGACGATGCGCGGCAGGAACCAGCTCGAGGCTGCCTCCGGCACAATGCCGCGCTGCGAGAACACAAAACCGAACCGGGCATTTTCGGATGCGATGCGGATATCCATCGCGAGCTGCATGGTGACGCCGATGCCGACGGCCGGACCGTTCACCGCGGCGATCACAGGCTTCAGGCATTTGAAGATGCGCAGCGTCACCTGGCCGCCGCCGTCGCGCACGTTCGGGTCGCTGTAGTCGACCTTGCCATTGGCCAATCGTTTCACCGGTCCGCGCCGGGCGTCGCGGTCGAAGGTGTCGGCGCCGGAGGAAAGATCGGCGCCGGCGCAGAACCCGCGTCCGGCACCGGTGACGATGATGGCCCTGACGTCGTCGTCCTTGTCGGCCTGATCGAACGCGTCGATCATTTCCCTCTGCATCGCGGCGTTGAAGGCGTTGAGCTTGTCGGGTCGGTTCAGTGTGATGGTCAGGATTTGTTCTTCGACCTCGTATTTGATGGTCTCGTAGGCCATGGCGATCCCTCCGTCGTTGTTTCTTGGTTGATGCCCGTCATTGCCGGGCCTGGCCCGGCAATCCATCCTTGCGAAGAAGATGGATGCGCGGGTCAGGCCCCGCGCATGAACCGCTGGTTTATGCCGCGCCGTTCTATTACTTCGGCGGCTTCGGCCACGGCTTTTGCGGAACACGCAGGCCCTCGAATGCTTTGGCCATTCCGAGCACCCCGATGTCGTCGAAGCGGCGGCCGACAATTTGCACGCCGATCGGGAAACCCGTTTTGTCGTAGCCGCCGTTGATCGAGATGGCCGGATTTTCCGCCATGTTCCAGGGCACGGTGTAGCAGATGTGCTCGAACGGCCGGTCGGGATCGTTGATCGGTGCTGCCAGTTCGGCGGCGAACTTCACCACCGGCGAGACCGGCGAGACCACATAGTCGATATCGGCGAACAGTTTCGCCGCGGCCGCGCGGATCGCCATGGTGGCGTTGAAGCCCCTGACCACGTCGACGCCACTCAATTTCGCGCCGCGCTCCGCCCAGCTGTGGATATAGGGCAGCGCCTTGACGCGCACGGCCGGTGTCAGCTTGGAAAGATCGTCCCACATCCGCGCGCGCCAGAAATTGTCGAGCCCGTCGAGCATCTCGCGCGTCAGCACGCCGGATACCTCCGTAACGACGGCGCCGGCCGCTTCGAACGCCTTCGCGGCCTTGACAGCAACCTCGCGCACGTCCCGCTCCAGCGCCTGGCCGACGCCGAGGTCGAGCATCAGGCCGATGCGCAATTTGCGCGGGGATTTGTCGAGCGCCTTCCAGTTGATGTCGTTTGGCGGAAGGCTCATGCCGTCGCGGCGATCGGGCTTCGACAGCACGGCCATCATCAGTGCGGCGTCGTCGACGGTCCGGGTCATTGGGCCCGCGACGCGGCCGACATAGGGCGGGTCGATCGGAATTCGCCCGAGACTCGGCTTCAGCGCGACGAGACCGCACCAGCACGCCGGCAGCCGCACCGAACCACCGATGTCGGTGCCGAGATGCAACGGGCCGTAACCTGCCGCGCCTGCCGCGCCCGCGCCGGAGCTGGAGCCGCCGGGATTCTTGCTGAGATCCCAGGGATTGCGGGTGAGGGGGTGAAAACTGGAGAGGCCTGACGACAGCATGCCGTAATCCGGCATGGTGGTTTTGGAGAAGATCACGGCTCCCGCTTCGCGCAGCCGCGCCGCCGGCGGCGCATCCGCCGTCGCCGGCACCAGTGGCGTGCTGGCAGCGCCGAGCGGCACTGGCACGCCCCTGGTGGCGATGTTGTCCTTGATCGTTACCGGGACGCCGTCCAGCAGACCCGTCGGCTCGCCGTTCTGCCAGCGTTCGGTCGATGCCTTGGCGACCGCCCGCGCGCCATCCCGATCTAGGGCATACAGCGCCTTGAGATGCGGCTCCCACGTCGCGACATGTGCCAGCACGTCCTCCAGCACTTCGGACGGCGAAAATTGCCGGGCGCGAAAGCCGGCGACCAGGTCGACGGCGCTAAGGTCGTGTAGCGGCGTGACCGCCTGCTCCGGTGCGGATTTATGCATGGGCATTCACCGGCAGGCGGGTTTCGATGATCCGCGCGAACACGCTGGCCCCGATCGGGAGAACCTTGTCGTCGAAGATGTAGCCGGGATTGTGCACCGGCACCGAGCCGTCGTGGCCGATCCAGAAATAGGCGCCGGGCACCGCCTGCAGCATATCGGCGAAATCCTCGCTGCCCATCCTCCGCTGCGGCAAGGTGGTGACCTTGTCAGGCTTGACCACGGTGCGCGCCACTTCCGCCACCACATTGGAGTGTTCTTCCTGGTTCACCAGCACGCTGAAGAGATCGCGGATATCGACCGCGATCTCGACCTGGAACGCGCTGGCTATGCCGGCGCAGATCGCGCGCATCCGCTCGCGGATCAACACCCGGACCTCGTCGGAAAAAGCGCGGACGGTGCCGCAGAGTTTGGCGTCGCCAGGGATCACGTTGTAGGCGGAGCCGGCATGAATTTGCGTGATCGACAGCACCGCCGGATCGGCAGGGGCGACATTGCGGCTGACAATGGTCTGCAGCGCCTGCCCGAGCGTCATCGCGATCACCACGGGGTCCTTCGAGAACTCCGGCCGCGCGCCGTGTCCGCCATAGCCCGTGATGGTGATGTCGAAGAAATCGGCGCCGGCCATTGCCGGTCCGGGAAGGATCGCCACCTCGCCGAGGTTCAGGTTGGGAGCATTGTGCAGCCCATAGATCTCGTCACAGGGAAATTTTTCGAACAGCCCGTCCTTGATCATGGCGCGCGCGCCGCCGAGGCCTTCCTCGGCCGGCTGGAAGATGAAATGCACGGTGCCGTCGAAATTGCGGGTCTCGGCGAGATAACGCGCGCTGCCGAGCAGCATCGTGGTATGGCCGTCATGGCCGCAGCCATGAAAGGCGCCGGGAACGGTCGAGCGCCAGTTCAGGTTGGTGTTCTCTTCCATCGGCAGCGCGTCCATGTCGGCGCGCAGGCCAATGCGCCTGCCGCCGCTGCCCTTGCCCTTGAGCACCCCGACCACGCCGGTGCCCCCAACGCCGCGGTGTACCTCGATGCCCCATTGCGCGAGCTTGTCGGCAACGATCCCCGAGGTCCGGATTTCCTGAAAGCCGATCTCGGGATGGGCGTGAAGATCCCGCCGGATCGCAGTCAGTTCGTCGGCAAAGCCTTCGATACGGTCGATATTGGGCATGTCTGTTATCCGATGGCAGGAGAGGGGGGGCGAGATCCGACGGCGGGATTGAAGGCGGGTCCGTTCGGCTTGATGCGCAGGCCCGGACGCAACCGCGTCCACGGCAATGCGGCGGCGTCCGCAGGCATCGCGCCGGGTGCGGCGCAGATCAAGAGCTTTTCGGCGATCGGCTCGAAGTCGGCGCGGAAATGCACCGAGCTCTTGTTGACAAGGATCGACTGCTCCGTCGGCTCGATGCCGACATAGCGGTACATCGACTGATCCGCGAGCTGCGCCTTGTGCGAGCTTACGACCACCCTGACATCGCCGATCCGCAAGGCTGCCGACGGTCCCATGTCCATGTCCCGACCGCCGTAATAGGGGCCGGGTGCCACGAATTGTCCGTCGGACAATTTTTCAACGATGAAGGTTTCCTGGTAGGGCGCATCACCCGGGATGCCGGACTTGCCACCGAGTGCGAGCGCGACGGTCGCGCCGACGCCGGCGGCATGCGCGGCCTTTGCCGATTGCGGATCATAGATCACGCCGATCGCAGCTTTGGTTGCTTTATTACGTACCAGAGCCCGCAGCATGCCCGTGGTGTCGGAATCGCCACCGGCGCCGGGATTGTCCTGGGTGTCGGCGATGATGACGGGCTTGCTGGCGTGCTTCGCCAACTCCATCGCGTAGCGCACGCCTTCGTCGGGCGTGTAGATGCGGCCATCGAAATCGTTCTCGTGGCTTTCGACCAGCGCGGCCATCGTATCCGCCGCGGCATCGGCATCGGCTTGCGTCCTGCCATAGGCGAATACGCTCGGCCCGCATCCCGGAAAATCCGCTGCCGGAAAGCCCGGCGCAAACGACAGCGTCGGCACCCGATCGCTCTCCAGCGCAGCGAGCTTGCGGTAAATGCGCCTGGTCGGCTCATCATTGGTGCATTGCCAACTGATCGGAATCAGAAACGGCAATTGCCGGAATGCCTTTGCGAAGCGCTGCTTGGTGTTGAGCAGCAACGCCAGATGCTTGGCGGCGGCGCGGCCGGTATCGGCCATGTCGACATGCGGATAGGTTCGATAGGCGATCAGCGCGTCGGCGTGTTCCACCATCTCCGTTGTCACGTTGGCATGCAGGTCCAGACTGACCACGAGCGGCAGGTCCTTGCCGATCACCCGGCGCACGCGCTTGAGAAGTTCGCCTTCGCCGTCGTCGAGATGTTCCGCCACCATCGCGCCGTGCAAATCGAGATAGACCGCATCCAATGGTCCGGCGGCCGCAATGCCGTCGATCATGACCCTGACGACGCGTTCGTAGGCATCCCTGGTCACGTGCGCGGAAGGGCTGGCGGCGCAGGAAATGGTCGGCACTATTTCCCAGCCATTGATCTCGGCCTGTCCGACAAAACCGGCCAATCCGACATTTATGTTGCGCATGACCCTGAGCACGTCGGCGCCCTGCGCCATCGCAGGCCAGCCACCGCCATGCACGAAATCGCCGTAAGTCGCCTTCGTGGGCGCGAAGGTGTTGGTCTCGTGCAGGAAGCCGCCAACGGCGATACGGGTCATGGATCGCATCTCAACTGAATTTCGCAAGAGAAGTCAAAGCGGCGAGGCGGCAGCCTTGGGTCCGGGCGCAACCGGGCGGAAGTTCGCGAAATCCCACCCCCGTCCGGGAGCGGCGTCAAGCAGTTGTCTCGTATAGGCCTGTTGCGGATTTGTCAGGACTTGCGCCGCCGCCCCCTGCTCGACGATGCGGCCGTGCTGCATCACGGCGACATGGTCGCAGATTTGCGCCGCAACACGCAGGTCGTGGGTGATAAACAACAGGGCGATGCCGAGCCGGGTCTGGATTTCGTCGAGCAGTTCCAGCACTTGCGCCTGCACCGAGACATCGAGCGCCGAGACGGCTTCGTCCGCCACCAGCACGTCCGGGTCGAGCGCCAGCGCGCGCGCGATGGCGATGCGCTGGCGCTGGCCGCCGGAAAACTGGTGCGGATAACGCGATATGGCGTCGACAGGCAGATCGACCAGTTCGAGCAGTTCGCCCGCTTTGGCCAGCGCTTCCGCCTTCGGCATGCCGTAATTGACCGGCCCCTCGGCGATGGTCTCACCGACCGTGATGCGTGGATTGAGGGAGCGATAGGGGTCCTGAAAGATAATCTGGATGCGCTTGCGGTGCGGCTGCAGCAGCCGGCGCGACAGCGAGGAAATTTCACGGCCCGAAAGCCTGATACCGCCCGAGGTCGGATCGATCAGCCGGACGATACAGCGCGCCACCGTCGATTTGCCGGAACCGCTTTCGCCGACGATGCCAAGCGTGCGTCCCTTGCGCAATGTCAGCGTGACATTCTGGGCCGCCGCCACTTCGCGGACGCTCCCGAAGAAGGAACGCTCGCGATAGATCTTGCCGAGTTCGTTGGCCTCCAGCACCACTGGTTCGGTTGACTCCTCGCGCGGCGCGCGGGGGACCAGGCTCGGCACCGCCGAAAGAAGGTTGCGGGTGTATTCCATCGAGGGCGTGCGCAGGATGGAATCGAGCGTTCCGGTCTCGACCAGCCGGCCGTAACGCATCACTGCAACGCGATCGGCGATTTCCGCGACCACGCCCATGTCATGGGTGATGAAGAGCACGGCGGTGCCATGGTCCCTTTGCAGGTCGCGGATCAGGGTGAGAATCTGCTTTTGGGTCGTGACGTCGAGCGCGGTGGTGGGCTCGTCTGCGATCAACAGTTTCGGCTCCAGCACCAGCGCCATCGCGATCATGATGCGCTGGCGCTGGCCGCCCGAGAGGCGATGCGGATAGGACGCGAAGATGCGCTCGACTTCCGGCAGCCGCACTTGTTCCATCATGGCCAGGATGCGCTTGCGCCGCGTACGGGCGTCGAGACTGGTATGGACGCGCAGCACCTCGTCGATCTGGCGGCCGACCGGGACCACCGGATTGAGCGCGGTCATCGGCTCCTGAAAAATCATCGCCATGGTGGTGGCGCGCAACTGGCGGAGGCGCCGGTCGCTGGCGCCGAGAAGTTCTTCGCCAACCAGCTTGACGCTGCCGGCGGAGGGAACCAGCGAACCCTTCTGCAATAATCCCATCACTGTCAGCGACGTGACGGATTTCCCCGATCCGCTTTCGCCGACCAGGCAAAGGGTTTCGCCTTCGCTCACCCTGAGCGAGACCCCGTCGATGATGCGATCGCGACGCGGATTCCTGCCGAGGTCGACCACGAGATCGTTGATGTCGAGAACGACGGCGTCGGTGTTGGGCGCCGCGGTCACTTGCCGCCCTCGCGCCGCTTCATGCGGGGGTCGAGCGCGTCGCGCGCGGCGTCACCGATCAGATTGACGCTGAGGATCGCGATCGACAGCAGCAATCCGGGCCAGAAGATCAGCGACGGCTTGATCTGGAAATAGGCGCGGCCCTCGGCCATGATGTTGCCCCAGGTCGGCGTCTCCGGGCTGATGCCGGCCCCGAGGAACGACAGGATCGCCTCGGTGAGAATCGCGGAAGCGCAGACATAGGTGCCTTGCACGATCAATGGCGCGATGGTGTTGGGCATCAAGTGCCGCCACATGATCTTCGGCAGGCTGGAGCCGACGGAGATCGCAGCTTCCACATAAGGCTCTTCGCGCGCCGACAGCACCACCGAGCGCACCAGACGCGCGACCCGCGGAATTTCGGGGATCGTGATCGCGATCAGGACCGTCATCAGGCTCGCGCCCGACAACGACACCACGGCGATGGCGAGCAGGATGCTTGGGATCGCCATCAACCCGTCCATCACGCGCATCATGATCGCGTCGACCCATTTGAAGAAACCGGAGACGAGGCCGATCACGAGCCCGACGCCGACGCTGACGACGGCGGCGCCAAGGCCGATCAGCAGCGAGATCCGTCCGCCGTAGAGAATCCGCGACAGCACGTCGCGGCCATAGCCGTCGGTGCCGAGCAGGAACTGCGCGCTGGCAGGCTTCAGCCGCTGCGCCGGCACCAGCAGCAGGGGATCATGCGGCGAAAGCCAGGGCGCCAGGATGGCAGAGGCGACCACCAGCGCGAGGCAGATGGTGGCGGCGGCGATGATCGGCGTCGCCGTGAGAAACCCGAGCCCCGGCCGCAATGGCGTGGTGATGGGAATTGACGGCTCGGGAAGGGTTTCGATCGCCATACCTTACCTCAATAGCGGATTCTGGGATCGAGCAGGGTGTAGGCGACGTCGATCAGGAGATTGACCGTGACATAGATACCCGATGTCAGAAGGATCATGGCCTGAATGACGGGATAGTCGCGCGCCAGCACGGCATCGACGGTGAGGCGTCCGATGCCGGGCAGGTTGAACACGCTCTCGGTAACAACGACGCCCGATATCAGGAGTGCGAAGCCGGAGCCGATTACGGTGATGACGGGTACCGCGGCGTTGCGCAGCGCGTGGCGCAGCAACACACCACTTTCACTGATGCCCTTGGCGCGTGCGGTGCGCACGTAATCCTCGTTGAGGACGTCCAGCATCGACGCACGGGTCATACGGGCGATCAGCGCGACATAGATGAACGACAGCGTGCAGGTCGGCAGGATGATGCGTTCGAGAAACGGACCGAGGCCTGCGGAGATGCGCGCAAAGCCCTGCACCGGCAGCCAGCGCAGGTCGATCGCGAAGATCTGGATCAGGACATAACCGATCACGAATACCGGGACCGAGAAGCCGACCACCGACAATGCCATCACGAAGCGGTCGATCCAGGTGCCATGTTTCCACGCCGCGATAACGCCGAGCGGCACCGCGACCAGGATCGTCAGGATGATGGTCGACAGGGCGATCGAGATCGACGGCTCGACGCGCTGGCCGATCATTGTCAGCACCGGCACGTTCGAGATCAGGGACACGCCGAGATCGCCATGCAGCAGCTTGCCGATCCAGGTGATGAGCTGGGTGTAGAGCGGCTCGTTCAGTCCGAGCGAGGTGCGGATGCGCTCAAGTTGCTCGGGCGTTGCGTTGTCGCCGGCGAGGATCGCGGCCGGATCGCCCGGTGTCAGCCGCAGCAGGAAGAAAACGAACAATGCCACCACGCCCATCACGGGAATAGCAGCCAGCACGCGGCGGAACAGATATCCGAGCATCGCTATCCGGTTCTCCGTGGGTGCCTATTGTTCAGCAAATCCTGTGCCATCGTCATCCATCTTCTGCCTGCATGCGCGATCCGTCAAAGTCCCGATTGCCTCACTCCAGCGTCGCCAGCAATCCCGCCATCAGGCGGCCGCGTTCGGCGAGGCTATCGACTTCGATATGCTCGTTGAGGGTGTGCGGATCGGCGCCGCGAACGCCCAAACCATCGAGGGTGGGAATGCCCATCGCACCGGTGAAATTGGCGTCGGAGCCGCCGGCAGCGCTGGCATGGGGAAGCTCCTTGCCCATCGCTTTGGCCAAACCGCGCGCCTTTTCATACAGCGCCATGGTGCGCGCGTCGGGCTCCCACACCGGCCGTGTCACGCCGCGCGTCACCTTGAAGGTGACGTCATTGGCAGTACCTGACAGCGCCAGCATCCGCTCGACGCCGCGATCGAGATCGGGCTGGCGCTTGGCCATGCTCAAGGCTTCGCCCGTGCAGGTTGTGGCTACACAATTGACCCATTGGCCGCCATGCACGATGCCGACGCTGAAGGTGCAATCTTCCGTTGTCATGCCGTCGATGGCGATGATCTGGCGCGCCATTTCGCGGATGGCGGAGCGGCCCGCGAACAGCGCGGCGCCGGCATGACTCGGTTTGCCAATGGCTTCAAGATTGAACCGCGCAATCGCGTAGCGCCCGGTGACGACCCCGTTATTGCTGCGGCCCGGCTCCGGCACCAGCACATACTTGTTGCGCGCGGCTTCCGCCTCGATGATGTCGCGGGTGGAGGGCGTACCGACTTCCTCATCCGGCGTGAACAGGACCGTAATCGGCAGCGGCGTGGTAAAGGAAGCCCGTGCCAGCTGCCGGATTGCTTCCAGTGCAAGGTAGCCGCCGCCCTTCATGTCGAAAATCCCGGGGCCGAAGCACTTGTTGCCTTCACGCCGCCACTGGAGTTTTTCCAGCGTGCCCACCGGATGAACGGTATCGAGATGCCCCGCGATCAGGATGCCGGGTTCGCCTTGTTTTGGATGTGGAAAGCGTGCGCGGACGCAGCCGCCAAACCCTTGCCGTCCGGAGATGCGCTCGATGGAGGCGCCCATGATCGCCATGTCGCGGGCAGCGATGTCGAGCATGCGGTCGACCGCGCCGGCGTCCCAGGTCGGGCTTTCGCATTCCACCCAGGTGCGCAGTCCCTGGAGCATGGCCTCGGAATCGAACGGAAGGTTGGCGGGGTTCATGGGAGTTTTCCTCGTGTTTTCCGGCCTGTTGTCCCGCTCATCATGGCGCATCTTGGCGCCCGCGAAAACCCGATTGACGCGCCGCGCGCTTGGTGCAAGTCTCAAATATCGAAGATTTACAGCGTGTTAGTGCGCCCAAATAACCCACCGCGTGCATAAACAATCACCGGCGTTTGACCGGTTTGACGTCAGGAGAGATCGAATGTTCCACACTTTGCGTTGGCAGCGTTCAGCGATTGCGTCGAAACTCACGCTTCCGGCCATTGCGGTATCGTTGGCGCTGGCGTCACCGGCGTTGGCCGCAACCAAGACCATTACCGCGGTGATGCACTCCGATCTGCGCGATCCCGGCATGATGACCACGGCGTATATCACGCGCGACTTCGGGTACATGATCTACGACACGCTGGTGGCGACGGATTCCAACTTCAAGATCCAGCCGCAGATGGCGGAATGGAAGGTCTCCGACGACAAGCTCACCTACACCTTTACCCTGCGCGACGGCCTGAAGTGGCATGACGGCACGCCGGTCACGGCGGAAGATTGCGTGGCGTCGCTGCAGCGCTGGGGCAAGGTCGATGGCATGGGCCAGAAGCTGATGGACTATACCGCCAGTATCGAAGCCACCGATGCCAAGACCATCACGCTGAAATTGAAGGAGCCCTACGGCCTGGTGCTGGAGTCGATCGGGAAACCATCGTCGATCGTGGCTTTCATGATGCCCAAGCGGCTGGCGGAAACGCCGCCCGGCAAATCCCTTCCGGAGCAGATCGGATCCGGTCCCTTCAAATTCGTGAAGGCCGAGTTCCAGCCCGGCGTGAAGGCGGTGTTTGAGAAGAACACGGACTATGTGCCGCGCAAGGAGCCGCCGAGCTGGACCTCCGGCGGCAAGGTGGTGAAGGTCGATCGCGTCGTGTGGGTCACGATGGCGGACGCCCAGACCGCGGTTAACGCGCTGCAGTCCGGCGATATCGATTTCCTGGAGGTTCCCTCTTACGATATTCTTCCGGTGCTCGCCGCCGACAAGAACATCACGATCGAGACCTCGAACAAGCTTGGCTTTCAGACGATGGGGCGAATGAATTTCCTATGGCCCCCGTTCGACAACGTCAAGGTACGCCGTGCGGCCTTGCTGGCGATGAACCAGAAGGACGTGCTGGACGCGCTGATCGGCAACCCCGAATATTACAAGACCTGCGGCGCGCTTTTCGTTTGCGGTACGCCGCTTGCGACGGATGTCGGCTCGGAAGCGGTGGTGAAGGGCAGCGGGATGGCGGAGGCGAAAAAGCTGCTCGCCGAGTCCGGATATGACGGCACGCCGATCGTGATCATGGCTCCCGGCGATGTCGTCGTGCTGAAGGCGCAGCCGATCGTCGCGGCGCAATTGATGCGCGAAGCCGGCTTCAAGGTGGATGTGCAGGCCACCGACTGGCAGACCGTGGTCAGCCGTCGCACCAACCAGAAGTCGCCGAAAGAAGGCGGCTGGAACATGTTCTTTACCAACTGGGCCGCAGCCGACTTGATGAACCCGATCGTCAACTTCGCCATTGGCGGTAAAGGCAAGAGTGGCTGGTTCGGCTGGGCCGACGACCCCAAGATCGAGCAGCTGAAAGACGTCTTCGTGCGTGCATCCTCAGCGGAGGAGCAGAAGAAGATCGCCACCGAAATCCAGCAGGAAGCCTATGACCAGGTGATCTATGTCCCGCTCGGGCAGTTCACGCAGCCGAGCGCGTGGCGGAAATCGCTCACCGGCGTGCTCGACGGTCCGGCGACGCCGATCTTCTGGAACATCGACAAGTCGGAGTGAGAGGGAGTCACACCGGATAGGTCGCAACGTGCCCAAGCAATAGCTCGCTGACGCGATCCCGCACCTGGTCGGCGGCAAAATGGCCGACGCCCGGTAGCGCTTCGAAACGATAGGGTGCCGAGACGAAATCCCGGGTGCCTTCGGCCGCAATCCGCCCGACGGTGTCGTCGGCATCGCCCCAGATCGAGAGCGTGGGCACGCGGATCGGACCGAGCGGCGAGCGGATCGCGCCGCGCGCGCGATACCAGGCCAGCGCTGCTTCCATCGCCGGCTTGTTGCCGAGTACGCCCAGATGCTTGGTCATCGCGGCGGCCGGAACCCCGTTCGCGGCCCAACGCTCGCGCAGCCATTTGGCGTTGTCGGACAGCACCACGTCGGCAGCGCCGGGTTCGAGAAATGCCTTGTGGTGCCGCGATCGATGCGCCTGATCGCTGTCGGTTACTTGCAGGGCGCGGTTGAAGGCGTTGGGGTGCGGCCGCGACAGCACGGCGAGCGATGCTACCAGCTGCGGAAAGCGATCGGCGAGCGCCCAGGCGATGCTGCCGCCCCAGTCATGGCCGACAAGATGGAAGCGGCGCTCGCCATGGCCTGCAGCGGCGACAATCGCCATCGCATCGTCCATCAGCCGGTCGATATGATAGCTGGCGGTATCGCCGGTGTCCGGCCGCGCGCCCGGCGAATAACCACGCTGACTCGGCGCCAGCGCGCGATAGCCGGCGACCGCAAGCGCTTTGACCTGCGCGCGCCAGCAATGCATCGATTCCGCAAAGCCGTGCAGCAGCAATACCAGCGGTGCATCGGCCTTGCCGGCGGTGAGGATGTCGAAGGTGAGTCCAGGCCCGATCGTGATTTTTTCGAGGGAGGCCATCACGTTGATTTTCCGGTATGCAGACCTTTGGTGCGGGCGGTGGGACTCGAACCCACACGACGTTGCCATCGAGGGATTTTAAGTCCCTTGCGTCTACCAGTTCCGCCACGTCCGCGCCCTTTGTTTCTCAAGGCTTTTCGTGGTTTGGTCAACGAATGTTTTGCAAGGAATCCCTCGTGTTTTGCAAAACAGGTTCTTGCATTGTCCAGCGCGTGGCGAACTTGAGCATTGACTTGCTTCCGGGTGACTCAGAAATGGCCGCTGGTGCGTTTTGGCTTATGTCCGCGCCCATCCCAATTCGAAGTAGGAATATCGAACCGCTGACTCGCTAACGGCCTTGGGCGGCGTTTGCCGCGCGGAATGTTACGTCCGGAAAAGTGGTGTCCGCAGTTTGAGCAAAGAAACCTGATCTTTTGCCCCTCGTCGAATGTTCCCTTGGAAAGGTTGATTGCCATAGGCCAGGATCCACAACGCGGGCACTTGGTCAAAAATGGTTCATACTGAAGCATGGTCCGCCTCAAGAGGTGCGCGCGTGCCCAGCTCCTAATTCCGCTGGAATACCGCGCCGTCCCTGCCACTCCAGGAAAACGGTTTCCAACCGCCCTAGTTCCAGGCACGGGCATGGCGTCGCTGTTTTTTACGAATTAGTGTCCTGCGCACCGCATTGTCGCCCTCATTTTGATCGGTCTCGCGATTTGGTTCGCGGTGGGATCGCCGTTGCAAAACTGAACTGAGGCGGCGTGACACAGAAGGATCATAGGATGAGTGCAAGCGTTAGATTCACCGAAAATGGTCGCCAGGTATGCGGGCCGCAGAGTGCCGGTCGATCGGTGCCAGCGCAGCCTAGCCAGCGCTGCTTGATCGCGGCGGCGGCAGCTTTACTGAATCGTCTCGTGCACGTCTAGGATCGGCACAGACGGGGTGGCCATGACTTCGGGAATAACATCATAGGAAATGTGGACACCACCTTGAGCGTTGAGCTTCACATCTTTGACGTGAAGGGTGGCGCGGACGAGCCGCCCATCGCTCAGAGTGATTTCAGTTACGCCATGCCGAACGGATGCCACGCGGATCGCCGGCGCCGCCGCGATCTTGAATGAAAATAGCTGGATATATCCAAAAGTCATCTTTTCCGCTCTATTCCCCCCTGAAACAAACACGGCCGGTGCCAATCGGTTCCACGGTCTATCAAACGCGATAGGGCCCGGGTTTTGCTGCTTTTCGAGGCATCCGGCCGCGGTGCAAAATCGCCGCCTGGCGGGAATCGTTCCCTGCCAAAAAAAAGAGACCGGGCGCAATGTGGAATGCCCGATCTCTGAGAAGTGGCCGACGATCTATGACCCCGCCGGCTCGTCAGTGTGACTGCAGTTCTGCGACTTCACAAGGTACTATCGACCTCGGCATCTGTGACCGTCCACCCGGACTCATCGGTGGCTAGCCATGACGTTTGTCAGCCACTCATTGTATCGAGCGGTCATCGTGTCGTCCCAACAAGCCGGTGTAAATCGTCCCGCAGAGAAACGATGATCTCAACGTTGTCGCCTGCGAGCCTATTTGGCGCCCAACGCCGGATGCCGCTTTGATAAGGGCCTGTGAAGGTGCCGGGCTTACTGTCGGTGATGACAAAGCCCGCGACGTGGAACTTCATAAGCATCCCTTCAAGCGTGAGAGCAGGCGCGTCAATCACGGCCTTAGCTCTCTTGAAGGCTTCGCCCGCTGCGCTTTCCCATTTACGAAAGGCCGCTTTCTGTTCCTTCGTCGCATTGCCGCCGCTTCCTTCGCTCGAAGTTGGCGTGTCGTGCTTCTTCATTGCCGCGTAAGCATCGCAGAACCTGTCATGGAGTTTGAATAGGTCCGCATCTACTGTTTTGGCGTATCCTGTGATATGCTTCCGTTTAGCTTGGGCCATTGGTTATCCCCTCGTGGCTCGGGTTAGAGCCGGGGCGGAAGATTGGACCCTTCCCCTCGGCTTGCTTTTAAGGTACAACAGAAACCATGGCGAAGTCAATAAAGGTACAACAGAAACGACAACAGAAACGTCCCGGCCGCCCCGCAACCGGCAAAGACCCGCTTTTGACCGTCAGGGCCCCGCTAGAGATCATCGATGCAGTCGACACTTGGGCGGCAAAAAATGGAACGACGCGGTCATCCGCCGTCCGGCAACTCCTGCAGCTAGGGCTGAAGGCAAAGAAATGAAGAACCGAGGGAACAACGTAGCGACTAGGATTGCTCAGAGAGCGCGGAAACTTCGCGCGCACGAAGCCCTCGCCGAGCTGGGGCGGGCGCAAAAGGTTTTCCTGCAGTCCGCCGACAAAGAGAGCGGACGTCATTTGAATGACGACAAAAGCCCCCTGATCGATCTGTTGACCTGCATCATATGTAAGCGGACGATGAATCTGGAGAAAAGCGCTCCCGACGCTGAAGGTAGGGACATCATTCAATATCGTTGTGACCTGTGCAGCAGAATTGAGCGGGTGCGACTATTCCGCCGAAGCCGAGATTCGGCGGGCTGAAGGCGAAGGCCAAATGATGCGGCTTCTCGATATAGCCAATGCGATCTGCGCAATCGCGGCGGCCGCGTTTTGGTTTCTTTCCGCAACGATTTCGGATCGACGCCGCAAGTTCACTGTTGTTAAGGGCGGAAGAACGTAGCGGCTTGGTAGCAATATCCCCAGAGGTGAAAGGCGGGATATCAAAGTGAACGACGCGCCCAGCCTCGCCGTAGGCGCCCCTCTCGACGAATTTCGAGTGGCGGCGCGAGTATTGAGCCGCCATCCCTATGCGACCATCGGGTCGAGATCGGGCTGAAGGCGAAGAGGTGAGCAAGCATCCGCTCCGTTGGGCGCCAGATGAAGATGCTCGGCTTAGGCGTTTGGCGCAGGAGGGTCGAAGCACTGCTGTGATCGCCGAACGGTTGAAGCGCACCACAGGGGCCGTACGCAATCGCGCGCAGACCCTTGGGATCCGGCTGAAGGCGAAGGGGAAATGACGAGCGCGCGAATTATCTCGCTTTCGCCTCCCAACAGGCGCAGCCTTTGCGGCGGCACGGGAGATCGATCATGGACGGCAATATATTCAACACCAACGGCGTCCTCGTCGCCGTGGTTACGGGTCCCGCAATTTTCGATTGCAGGGGCCGCAAGCTTTACGATCTTCGGGGCCTTAACATTTATAAATTGAACGGCGACCTAGTTGGCCATTTGTCGGACTCAAAAGGCGCCGAGAGGCATCTGGACAAAGCCACGGACCGGCTGTTTCCAACCTCCTGATTTGCCGATTTGACAATTCCCCGCTGTGGAGAAAACTTTCCCCGGCGCCCATAGGCGACGGGATGTGAGCAATTGCGGGGGAAGCGACTAGAGCGGGAATGGGAGATCATCCGCAGCCGCGGCCCTAGATCGTTTAACTTGTCGTAAGATCAGAGCCATTGTTAGGACGAAAACCAAATTCCGCAAGGCTCGTGACAATTCGCAACCGATTCTCACTTGGGGGGATAGAAATGATGCGTTTTTGGATTCTGATGTTTGCGACTGCATCGATGTTTTCTCTATCGGCTCACGCGCAGACGCTAAGTTTCGGAATCGGAAGCGCCAGTTGCGCTACCTGGAAGTTGAATGCCACCAGGGACTTCGAAGGAAAGACGTGGATACTAGGCTTTTGGTCAGGATTGAACGCCGCCGCTGACAAGGCCAACTTCGTTGGCATCGATACGGACCCCCCCGGCCATTCTAGCCGAGATCGCGCTGATCTGCGCCAAATCCCCATCGATGAAGCTACAAGACGCCGCCCACACCCACTATTTCAGAGTTAGAGCAAAAGACGGGCCGAAGGCGACCATGGCTCCATCTAGATGACGCTTCATCCGCCGACGCGCCTATGCATAGTTGCGTGCTATCACTATAGCTTGACAGCTGTAATGTCAGGGTGTATATAGGCGTTACTCCTGATTTGCCACCCGTGTGAATTTCGGTCCGGCTTTTCTCGGCAGTCCTCCCCCAGATCGCGGATGGGTTCGCGGTGGATTGGATTGCGAGAAAGCTCCATGACGGACAAAACTGCGGCGCGCCGTTTCCAGACCTATTGCAAGCCCGCTGCCCAGAAGCGTTGCCGCCCCTTATCGAGAGGGCCGCGCAACGGCAGTGTATGTCCCCTGCCGAATACATCCGCCGCAGCGTGTTTGAACGCTTGAAGGCGGACGGTATCGATGCCGGCGCATCAATGGTGGCGTAAGGGGAATGAAAAGCCCCCCAGCCTTGACGCGAGATCAAGAATCGAATGCGGCCGTCGCTTCGCCTTGCAGCGACGGCGTTAGATTTGATGAAATAAACGCACTCGGATTACCCGCGTCGCTCGATGGTGTTATCTGCGCTGAGTGGACCAGCAAGGAGGAAATGCCACCGCCGCGGTGGTCGCGGTATCGCGATATCCCCCGAGACGAACTAAACGTTCTGTTTGCCAGGATAAGGGACGTGGCTGAATCTAAGCCGGCCCAACCAACCGATGAGCGCACGGCACAAGCCCTTATGAAATTGTCCGACCGCGATCTGCTGGCGAAGATGTTTAGCGTCGGCGCATGGAGTGTGTAGCCATACCGCTGCTGCGGGGTGTCATCGCCTGATGCGACTAATTGCTTTTGCCCTCGGGGTTCTCGACCGGCGCGCCAATGAGCTTGCGCTTAGCGGGCTGGAGATCAATCGGTTAGCCGGCTTGCCTGCCGGACCATCTCGATTGATTTACCGCAATGCTGATAGGGAACCCGTGCAATAGATTTGATTTATTCAATCGAACAGTCAGAAACTCGATAGCGTGGTGGGCAAAGACGTGATTGCCGAGATGGCCAGCACGTGTATGTTCATACGAACGCGCCTGATCGCGAGGACCATCACCGGCATTTACGACAAAAAGCTTCGCCCTTTTAAGATCGGTTCAACTCCGTTCGCCGTGCTCGTCGTGATCTACCAAATAGAGCCTGCTACCCGCGCGGAAATTGGGCGCATTCTTCATCTGGATCCATCCACCCTGACGCGAAGCCTTAAGGAGATGCTTTGTGCGGGCTGGGCAGAAGAAACTAAGGAGGGAGCAGACGGTCGAAGCAGGCCGATTGTATTAACAAGCGCGGGTAGGGACCTGCTGCACAAGGCAGTGCCAGCATGGCAGTCGGCGCAAGATCAGGTGAAGGTTTTGCTTGGGAAGGACGGCGTAATCGCCACGATGGACGTCGCCAACCGCATCATGAAACCGACAGCCATAGGTATCGTCGGCATTTAGCCGCCCGGCGGTATCGCGCGCTATTTCAGATCGCCCGCGCGGGCTGCGTTTGTCAGGCATTTAGCTTTCGTGCATGATCCCCTCACCGGGGGGTTGTCGGTCATGCGTCTACAATTGGCGGGTGTTTTCTGCGCTTTATCTACGCTTATGGTGGCTGGGTGCGCCTCTCAAACCGGCGTAGTCCCAAACGGTCCGGGCGGCTACTTGATCGCGAAGCAGGCGGCGACGGGCCTTCCTGGGCTCGGCAATCTCAAAGCCGAAGCGATGGCGGAGGCCAATCAATATTGCCAGAGCCAGGGCCGCGAGTTTCTTTTGACCAATGAGACGGAAACTCAGCCTCCATTATGTGCTCGGCAATTACCCGAGAGCGGAAATTGGTTTCCAATGTGTCCCGCCGCAGTCTCCTAGACGCTAAATAGTTGGATAAACGGTGCGCCCGAGCCCAGCAGCCCCAACAGAGTTATTCCCGGCCGGCCATGAACTGCACCACCATGGCAATGGGCGGGTGCATGTCCTCGACGAACTGCCAATAACCCCGCCAAGTAATGTTCGCATGAGTTGATCGCGCCCGCAAAGCGGGGTCCGGATGAGGGTAATCTCCGAACCCCTAACACCCACCGGAACTGCACCCCCTCGGGTTCGTTCGGCGGACACTAGGTAAATAACTAGTCGATCAAATCGGCGGCCATATTGATCTTGAACAAGTTCCGCCAACTGAGGCGGCCCGGCGGGGCCGTAAGTACCCGCCGTGCCTAACCAAGCGAGCGGGGGAAGCCAACGTCACTTGGTTATCTTCAGACTATTCAAAAATGCTCCAATTCAAAATAGGCCACTGCGATTTTCAAATTAGGCCACCTAGGGTCAAAAACAGGCCAGTACCGGTTTTTTGGACATTTTCTCCCTCGCTCTCGAGGGGACGGGACTAGGGCATTGCTGGAAAGCCCCTACCATCTTGCGCCCTTGACTGCAGTGAACTTGCGGTGCCAGTCCGAAATCTTTCCGGACAGAAACCAAAATACGGCGGCAACGATTGCGGAGATCGCATTGCCTATATCGAGCAGCCGCATCATTTGCCTGTTGCCTTCAGCCCCGACAATGCTCGGCGGTTAAGCGTCAGGCCGAGCCGGGTTGCCGACTTTAAGATTTTATCGGGTTGACGATGCAAACGCTCAGCAATGACTTCGAGGGTTAGCGACGATTTTGAAAGCTCGATCAACTCACGGTCGTGCTTCATTGACCAAGCCGCGCCCTTATTCATCGTCGGAGCCATTTATTTTCGTGCCCTTCACCCTCAGCCCGAGTCTCGACCAGGCGGCTCACTTCGGAGCAGCAAGGGGCACCTCGACCTGAGCGCTGGCAGCGATCAGCAGCTTCGAGGGCGTGTGGAATGCGACCACCAGAATGAAGGCGACCGCAAGACCGTATGCCAGGACCGCCATTTTCGGATTGTGCATCGATCAGCCTCCGGAAAAATGATCATTGAGCACCCCGGGACCCATGGCAAGGATTGTCCGTGGTGCGTTGCGATGATGACGCCTGCGGCGGCGATCCGGCGGGTCCCAGTCGGCAGGCCGGGGCAACGGCAAGAGCGTTTTGACGCGGCCAATGCGTCACTAGTCGAGAAGCGGGTTTTCGACCGATTGCCGCTTGCCATGCTTCTTCAACAGATCATTGAAAGCCTCGACTGCCAGGGCGTTTAGCGTGGTGTCCTTTTCCACCGCCAGAAGCCTCAGGGCGCGCCAGCCATCGGTATTTATGCGGGTCAATACAGATTTGAACGACCCGGGGTCGCGGGCGGTCGGTCCGGTGGTCTTTGGCTTGCGGCCCATAAGCCCCCCCTGATGGATTGCCGGACGAGCCTATGCGGGGAGACCGACTGAATCAAATATGCAACATGACAGCCCGAAAGGCCGGTATCGTACTTTGGCGCTCGCGGCGTGATCCAAAGCAATCGGGCCTCACGGCCGTTTCGGATTCTCTCGCGGGCCGCCTGGCTTGGCCGGTATTTCTCTGGCCTCTTCTTCGGCCAGCAGCTTGCGAATGATGTTCCGCTTTTCCTCATCTTGCTCCACTTCAAGGAGCTTTTGGTAGCGGCGGATATTCTCGTTGTGAATATAGCGTTCCATGTGGTGCTTACTTCTTGATGCTTGGTATGCCGTCGATCCAACCCCTCCAGATGGCGGACTTAATCGGGTCATCCGGTGCTCGGACTTTGCCGACTTGTGACTTTGGACAGCCTTCACACCAGGGGAACTCAAAGGCGCAGAACTCATCTTGCGAACAGACGCCGGTAACGGCCGCAATGCGACATGCGAATGGAGCGCGGTTTGAATGGACCATGGATGCAGTTCCCCGATGGAACTTTTGGCATGTCGGGTTCCCGACATAGTGGTCAAAATTGCTCATTCTTGGAAATTTAACGAATTAGGACACCCACCAGATTCAAATTAGGACACTGGGTTCAAATACGGACAGCACCCGTGCTGTTGTGCTTGCACAGTATCAAGAAATGGTGTTAACTTCCGATAACGCTTCTTCTCGGAAGTAAAGGAACCCGGCGCATGTCAACGTCCCTACAACCCTGCATGGCGTCCGCGTCTCCTATGCCGCCGGGTTGTCCCGTGAAGGCGCGAGCACTGGCGACGTGGCTGCTGCCCTTGGGGACCGATCAAACCGGATGGGGGAGCACTACACCCGACACGTCGAAAACGAGGCCAAAGTTATCAGGGCATTCGAGAGCAAAAACAAACGATGAAATGTTTGGTACTGGCCTCTTTCTGTCCCTGCGAGGTTAAATGGTCCCTTTTGATTTTTGGAGTGGTCCGTTTTGAAACTCAGACTGCGGCTACACGCGGCAGCAGATAACGTACCGTCATTCCAGCAGGGTCGTCCCGCTCGCAAACAATCACGTCGCCTATCTTTATTTCCGGTATTATGGCGCAAACGCCACAAGCAGTTTAAGCTGGCGTCACCATGTCAGACATTCCAGACGACGATTTAGAGTACCTTAGCCGCCTGTTGATGGATGCCACCGAAACGGATGAACTTCGCTCGGAAATCGCGAGTCTCCTAGGAGTGGATGACGACACATGCCCCGAGCCGAAATCCTATCAAAGCAGGCCATCTTTACACTGACCCAGCTTCACGCCGAGTTGGGCGGCAAGATGCAGGACAACAAACGCGCCGCCCAGACCGCCTCAGTTGGTGGCCTTACTTAGGCGACCTAAGTTCACCCAAAAACCATCCGAGCACATCGGAATGCATCGGGTCGGTCGCCAGGACTTTTTCAACATGATTGCACTTAACGCACTCAAACGTGCGTGAGTCGAAGTTCAGGCGTCCCGGCATGATGCGCGAAAGCATCATCGTGCCTTGGCACTTTGGGCAGACATCGCTCTCAATCGCGATCGGTGGGATTGTGGCTGTGTAGTTTAAATCGGGCATTGCATTCCACCTTGGATCAGGCGGGAGCGCAAAACTCTCAGTCACCGGTAGATGCCGAAGCGGGCGGTGATGGAACCATCCCTATACCCGATGGGTTCCGGCAGCGAGTCAAATCGGAATTAGGCCACTACTGATTTCAAATTAAGCCACTGAGGGTCAAAACAGGCCAGCACCAAATGTTTTGCAAATCTCGTTTTGTCCTATCGGTTTCCATTAGGTTTAAAGGGTTTGTTTGCGAAAGAAGTTGAACAACTTCAATGGCGGCAACGCATTTTAAGTCCCTTGCGTCTACCAGTTCCGCCACGTCCGCTTTTGGTCACGAGATCAGAGGCTTAGCGCGTTTCCTGGCCAAGTGGAATTAACCTTGCTGCCGGAAACGCGCCTATCAATAGTGGAGCCCGCATTGCAAGGCAAAGCCTCAATGCCGACATCTGCCCGCTTTACCCAACCTCAATGATGTCGGGTTACCAAGGTCGCATGCTCGCTCGTATTTCCTCGTTCAGGCTGTTGCTGCGCGCGGCCTTGGCGGCGGCGCTGCTCGGGCCTGGGTTTGGGCTGGCAGGTTGCGCGAACATGAGCGACAGCCTGACGTCGGCGTTTGCCGATCCGGCCAAGTTCGATCTGTACGACTGCAAGCAACTGGAAGTCGAGCGTACGAAGCTCGCCACCCGCTCGGCTGAATTGCAGCGCCTGATGGCGAAAGCCGAAACCGGCTTCGCCGGTCCCGTGGTCACCGAACTGGCCTATCGCAACGAGTACATTGCAGTCCGCGGCCAGACCCAGGTTGCCGACGAAGTCTGGCGGCGCAACAAGTGCGTCGCTACCGGCCCGGCTTCGGCCGGACCTGCGCCGCCTGAAAATGCCAAAGGCGAGCATCCACGGATGCGGTCCGGCGGCGCGGTCTATTAGAGGCAAACCTCCAAAGGGATCGCGGGCTCACCCGCCGGATCGCTTCACGAACGCCAGCCGTAAATCCAGTTCTGCCGCGCCAGCATGCGCTTTCCGCCCATCGCCTTGATCGCAAGGTCCCGTGCATAGGCCGCAACGCCCCTGAGATGATAGATTTGTCCCGATTTCTGTGCGGTGCGCTGAACTCGCATCACCCGCGAGCGGCGCATCCGGGCGTAGCGTTGCAGCGCGGCCGCAACGGTCGGGCCGCCTTCATTTCGCGATTGGCCAAGGCATTTGGCCAGCACCGCCGCATCCTCGATCGCCATGCCCGCTCCCTGCGCGGCGAACGGCAGCATGGCGTGAGCTGCGTCCCCCAATAGCGCGATCGGACCATTGGTCCACTCGCCGCGATCGGGGACCGTGAACAGTGCCCATTTCCGCCAGTCGTCGACGGCGCCGACCATCATCCGCACCGTCCCGGGCCATTGTGATGACGCGAATGCATTCTTGATTTCGTAGGCATCGCTGGCGGCGCTCCAGCCCGGCCGGTTCCAGGTTCCCGGCACAACGGCGACGACGTTGATCTGGCGTGCGCCCGAGATCGGATAGGCGACAAGATGCGCGTTCGGTCCCATCCAGAGCTGGACCCGCCGCGAAGTATGTTCGCGCGGCAAACGCGTTGCGTCGAGTGTCCCGCGCCAGGCGATCAGCCCTGAGAACTGCGGCTGCACTTCCGGAAATAAATGGTGCCGGACCGTGGACCAGATCCCGTCGGCGCCGATCAGCGCCACCGCCAGTTCCTGCTGGCGCGTCATCCCGCTGCGCTGGACCACGGTGAGGCCCTTTGCATGGGCCACCACGTCTTCGAACTGGCAGCCCAATCGCAATTCGATATCGGGATTGTCACTGACATGGGCTTGCAGCGCCGTTTGCAAATCGGCGCGATGCACCACCCAATAGGGGGCACCGGCGCTAAACGTCGCGGCTTCTCCGAGCGGCAGGCGGACGACTTCACCGCCGCTGCGCGCGCTCATGATGCTGATGGCGTCGGGCGTGATGGCACGGGCGGCCAGCCGCGGTTGCAATCCGAGATCGATCAGCACCCGGCTGGCATTGGGCGATAGCTGCAGACCGGCGCCGGCTTCCTCGAGACGTTCGGCCCTTTCCAGCACAATGACGCGAAAACCCTGGCCTGCGAGCGCCAGCGACGCCGTCAATCCTCCAATCCCGGCGCCGGCAACGACGATGGTGCGCGAAGCGGCCACCGCTCGATCAGGCAACCTTGTCTTTCAGCACGCATTCTGGCGGTCGGGCTTCCCCGGCCTTAAGGTCGGCGGCATAACGATAAAGCGTCGAGCAATAGGGGCAGATGATCTCGTTATCATTGCCCAGATCGAGAAAAACATGCGGATGATCGAAAGGCGGATTGGCGCCCACGCACATGAATTCCTGAGAGCCGATCTCGATGACCGAAACGCCGGCATCATTGTGAAAATGGGGAACGGCATGGTCCGACATAGTCTTCACCCTCGGTCGCAATGAGGCGGATGCAATCAACAACGTGCCGCGGCGGCAAATGCCGCTCACCATACTGACCGGTGCAGTTGATTCCTAGAAGCCCCGACCGTTCATTTGCTCATGCAAATTCGACACAATCTTGTCGTCCCAGAGAAGCCCTTCTTTCGTCGGGGACGTTGTGTCTTAAAAACGGCACACCACCTTTTGGAAGCGAAAACGTCTGGGATTTTCCGAATGAAACGGACGCAGATTGGTTTGGCTCTCGCCGCCACGGCGGTGTGTGCGGTAGCGGGCACATGGCTGTGGCCGCATGCCCGCGACGCCGCCGCCATCCTGGCGGCGCAGGACGATCCCGCGGAACTATCCGACCTTCAGCTCAATTCTGCTCTGCGGAATGACCGCACGGTCATCGCGGAGAATATCGAGGCGGCATTGGCTGCAAAAGACGCCGATCTGGCGGAGAGCTTTGTCGATCTGGCCAGGGCGAAAAATATTTCGCTGGAGGACGAACTGTTGCGGCGCATTGCCGATGCCGTCGCCGAGCAAAAATCGTCGGCGCATTTCGTAAAGCGCTTTGCCACCGGCCTGGTCACTGGCAACGCCGACGATTTCGCCAGCCTGTCGGGCACGGTCGCCGGTGATCTCTTTGTGTTCGGCGACATCCGAGACGTGGTGCGGGAAGGCAAGCACCTCGCCATGGGCGAGGATACCGATCGGCTGGTGCTTGGCCTCGCGACCGCAGGCCTTGCGGTGACGGCCGCCACCTACATCTCGGTCGGCGGCGTGGCGCCGGTGCGGGCCGGTCTTACGCTGGTCAAGGATGCCCGCAAGGTCGGACGGCTGGGCGAAGGGCTTACGGAATGGGCCGGCCGCTCGGCGCGCGATATCGTCGACGCGCCGGTGCTGGAAAATGCGGTTGTGTCCGGCTCGGTGATGCGGCCGGGTGAAACCATCAGCGCGATACAGGCTGCCTTCCATGCCGAAAAGGCGGGTGGGCTGGTCCGCCTGGCCAAGGACGTCGGACGCGTCAGCGAAAAGGCCGGCATGCGCGGCGCGCTCGATACGCTGAGGATATCGGAAGGCCCGGAGGATGTCGCACGAGCAGCACGGCTCGCAGAGTCCAGGGGCGGCCAAACCCGCGCTGTCCTGAAAGTGCTGGGCCGCGGTGCATTGCTGCTGGTGGCGGGCGCGTTCAATCTCACGCTGTGGATATTCGGCGCGCTGCTGGCGCTGTTTGGATTTCTGTCGTCGATCAAGGCCACCGCCGAACGCTTGACCATGTCATGGCTGCTGCGCAAGAAGGCGCGGCTGTTGCGAAAGCAATTGGCGGCCGCCGCCCTGGCGTCCGACGTACCTCTGGCGGGGCCCGTCGCGCAAGGCTAGCTTTGCGATCAGCCCTCGATCACCCAATTCCTTGCCAAAAATATGGAACGACCGATGCCGAGTTTTTACAACGGCGCTGTTGAAATTGCCTATCTCGACGAAGGCGAGGGCGCCCCGATCCTGCTGGTCCACGGCTTCGCATCGACCAAGGACGTAAACTGGGTCTATCCGACCTGGGTTTCCGAGTTGAGGAAAAACGGCCGCCGCGTCATCGCGCTCGACAATCGCGGTCATGGCGACTCCGCCAAGCTCTACGACCCCGCGGAATATGAGATCGGCACGATGGCCGGCGACGTCATCGCGCTGATGGATCATTTGAAGATCGAACGCGCCGATATCATGGGCTATTCGCTGGGATCGCGGATGACGGCGGTGCTGGCGCGGAGCCAGCCGCAGCGGTTGCGCGCGGCGATTCTTGGCGGCATCGGGATCGGCCTGATCGAGGGCGGCGGTCCTGGCGAAAATGTCGCTGCCGCGCTGGAGGCGGCTTCGCTTGAGGATGTAACCGATCCGGTAGGACGCACGTTCCGCGCCTTTGCGGATCAGACCCGTTCCGATCGCCTGGCGCTGGCGGCCTGTTTGCGCGGCTCGCGGCGATTGATGACCCGGGACGAGGCCGCAGGGATATCGGTGCCTGTGCTGATAGCGGTCGGTACCTCGGACGAAATCGCAGGCTCGGCCCCGGCGCTTGCCAAGATCATCCCGGGCTCGCAAATACTCGACATCCCCAACCGCGATCACATGCGGGCGGTTGGCGACAAGGTCTACAAAGCGGGCGTGCTGGATTTTCTTTCACGGCAGAAGTGAATTCTCGGCCCGCTCGCCGTCGGTGAAATGCCTGACGGCGGCAATCAGGACCACTAGTGTGGCGATCCAGGCTATCCGCGCGCCGTATCGATCATGCGGCCCCGATATCACGCCGCAGACAAGGGCATTGCCGAGCATGGCCAGCGTGACCGTCGCGGCCAGCGGCGCGAGTTCGTCGAGCCGCCGGCGCCATATGGAGGTTGCGAAGATCGCAACGACCAGCAGCATCGATGCCAGCGCGACGGGAATGTGGATCCAGTTGATCGCCGCAAAATTGATGTCCCAGTGCTGTTGATGCGCCGATCGCATCGGCGCGAGCTGTGCCGGCAGATAGTGCTCGATGATGCCGTAGCTATGGGGAATCCAGCCGTTGGTGCCTTCTCCGGTGGCGACGTGAACCAGCTGTTGCGCGGTGGCGACGATGGCGGCCTCGGTCTGCCAAAGCGGATATTCGGTGAGCGAATGCTGCACGATGAAGCCCATCTCGTCATTCATGCCCTGAAAGCGGCCGAGCGTATTGAACATGCTCTCGCCCCACAGGAACTGATCGGCCGTGGCCGGCAATTCGTTGCGGTACGGACAAAGCTTCAGCTTTTGCTGCGGACAATGATCCCTGAGATAGCGCGTGACGATACCGTCCTGCAGCATCCGGGCGAATGCGACGCCGTAGCCACCGGGCGTCCATGCCAATTGTCCCGACAGTGCGAAATTCGCCGCCAACAGCATCGCGGCGCCGGCGATGAGTGTCAGGCTGCCCCGCACCAGCGCCGCGACGGCAATCCGTACACCCAGGAAAGGCCGCACGATCCAGCCGGCGCAGCACAGCCCAAGCAGCACCGCGAGTGTGGCGCTGTGGGTTGCCGCGGCGAAGGCGGTAAACGCAAACAGCGACCATCTTTCGACGGTGGAAATCCTGTCGTCATGCAGGACCAGGATATAGAGCGACAGCACCGACAGCCCGGCAAAGATGTCGGTCAGCAGCATGCTCGCGAGCCAGGGCAGCGCCGTGGTCAGGATCAATGACAGGCTGATGGCCACCAGCCGGAATGGCCCGGCCATGCCGAATACGCGCAACGTCAACTGCAGGATCCACAGCGTCGCAAGCGCCTGAATCCCAAGGTTGACCCAGAAGTACGAACCTTCGCCGAAATGCAGATAAAGGCCGAACACCGTCGAGCGGCTGGGGACCAGATAGCCTTCGTACCACCGGGCCAGATAGCCGCCGGTGTCCCACTGGAGCAGCGGATAGCCGTTCCATAGCGCCGGCGCGATCAGGAGAAAGGGCAGGGCGGCAACCGCGATCCAGGCCGACGTCGATTCCGCCACGCGGGCGCGTAATGTCTCCGTACTGATGTCGCTTCCTCCCGTTTTGGGCCAACATGCCCGGACTGATCGCCGTTCCGAAATCCACAAATAGTTGGAGGCCGGACGGCTTGATTTCCTCGAATTTCCGACCACCTTGAGACGAAGCTTTAAGGCAAAGGAGGTTTCGGCTGGCGTGAAGAACCGTTTTGCTTCAATGTTTTAGCATGCATTCGAAGCGAAAGCCGGCGTTCACCTTTGCTGAAGCCGTCCAGGACAGCCGTCCGTCCCTCGTGCTATAATGCATGATGGAACAACCGAATTGGTGAGAGCAGCACATGGCCATGCATCAGATCACTCCGCAGGGTGCGAAGCTTTCGGCGCTCGATCCGATCTGGGATCGCGTGCGCTCCGAGGCGGAAGACATCGTTCGCCGCGAACCGGAACTCGCCTCCTTTATCTATTCGACCGTGCTGCATCACGAACGGCTGGAGGATGCGGTCGTGCATCGTCTCGCCGAGCGCCTCGACCATTCCGCGCTGTCGGGTGATTTGATCCGCCAGGCCTACGACGAGGCGCTGCGCGACGATCCCGATCTCGGCAACGCCTTCCGCGCCGACATGGTGGCGGTCTACGACCGCGATCCCGCGACCTCACGCTTCATCGATCCCTTGCTCTACTTCAAGGGCTTCCATGCCATCCAGACCCACCGGCTGGCGCACTGGCTCTATAAAAAGGGCCGCAAGGACTTCGCGTATTATCTGCAGAGCCGGTCGTCGGCGGTATTCCAGACCGACATCAATCCCGCGGCCAGGATCGGCCGCGGCATCTTCCTCGATCACGCTACCGGCTTTGTGGTGGGCGAGACCGCTGTAATCGAGGACGACGTCTCGATCCTGCACGGGGTCACGCTTGGCGGCACCGGCAAGGAAAACGAAGACCGCCATCCCAAGATCCGCCGCGGCGTCCTGATCGGGGCGGGTGCCAAGATTCTTGGCAATATCGAGGTCGGCCAATGCGCACGCATCGCCGCCGGTTCCGTGGTGGTCAAGCCTGTGCCGCATAACGTGACCGTGGCGGGCGTTCCGGCCAAGATCGTCGGCGAGGCCGGCTGCGCCGAGCCGTCACGCACCATGGATCAAATGATCAACGCGATCGGACTTTGATTTCCCGGCCGTTTCAATCGGTGTAGTATTTCTGCGGATACGGCTGGCAGTTCGCTTCGTCTCGTCCTAAAATTTCTTCGAAACCACAATCGTATTGGAGACTGCCGTGGACGTTCAGGAAGTCAGGAAACTCGACGCCTATCTCAAGCGCCTGTTCGGCAATCCCAAAATCCGCGTAGTGCCGAGGCCGAAAAAGGACGATTCGGCCGAGGTCTATATCGGCGATGAATTCATCGGCGTGCTGTTCGTCGACGACGAGGATGACGATCGCTCGTTCCAGTTCCAGATGGCGATCCTCGAAGACGATCTGGTCGAGCAGGACTGACGGCCCCTCATGGCGAGGAGCGCAGTTGCGCTGCGTCTTAGAACCATGAACTGCGGCCCATCCTTCGAGGCGCCGCGCAAGGGGCGCGGCTCGTCAGGATGAGGCCTATCCTCCCGATCCATGCAGTTGCACCGTCAGCCGGTCCATCGCATTGGCTACGTCGTGCCATTGCGCGAGCCAGCTTCGCGGAAAGCGGAAGGTCAGGTCGGCGCCGTCGATACGGCGCTCGCTCAGGCACATGCCGGGGGTCATGGCGTCGCGCGTGCAGCGTGCGTTGAGGCTCGGCGTGTTGGCAAAAAACAGATCCTCATTGCTGTAAGGTGTGCCGTCCCGGAATGCGCGCATCGTCAATCCGTCTTGTCCGGGGATCGAGGCCTGTTCGAGGTAGCGCGGATAGATCGTACGGAAGCGGGTGTCCGGCGCCAGCGAGTCATGATGCGCCGATATCGACAGGAAGATCCGGTCGATCGGCTGTACCGCTTCGTCCAGGGTATCCGTGCTGACGTGCTTCGGTGCGTCGGGAGCCTCGAGCGAAGGATAGGCGAAGCTGAGATCGACGCGTTCCTGTGGCCCGGAGTGGCGCTGGATTTTCATGCGGATCGCCGCGGTGGGCACGTTGAAGAGCGTCGCGCCGATACTCACCGGCAGCCGCGCCGGACTGCTTGACGCATCCGGTTCCCAGGTCGGCCACAGCAGATAGGCGACCAGGGCAATGGCGCCGGCAGCGATCGTGCTCGCCAGCAGAAGCGGCATCATGTGGCCATGGCGAGGCCGGCGCGTACCGCGCCCATTGTACTGGGCCGTCGAAAACAATGTCATCAGCGGAGCACCGCGAGTGGGCCTTCAAAGGCTCGGTCGAATCACCGTCCGAATATGCCACGGGCAGACGGATTTCCGCACGGCTGAAGACGTGGCTTGCCATGCGCGATCGGCGGTTCCGGTCCGCCTTGTTAACCCTTCCTTAAGGATGATGTGGCGGGCAGCGGCCAAATTTGCCAAGCATTGGTCCTTGTCTGTAGCGGAAGAGTGCCGATGTCGCCCGATGCGTTGAATTCCCTGTTTTCCCTTTGCATCGGCTTTGCATTGGCTGGCGCTCTCACCAGTGGCTATCAGGCGCTGGTGCAGCGCCCCGCGGGTTTCGGATTGCTGCAGGAGGGTGCGGCCCCCAAGACGTTCGCCGCCGTGCCGTTCCTGGTGTTTGCCGCGCCCTTCATCATCATGCGCAACACGCTGCGCGGCGCGCGGATCGAACGCCGCCGCTTCGAATTCGTGATGATGGCGACGGTCCTGGCGGGGTTCTGGAGCCTGATGTCCGGCACGTTTTTCCTGATGACGCTGCGTGCGGCCGGGCTGCTGGCCTGATCGACACGTCTATGCCAAAGTCTCCGCGAAACGGAGAACGATAAGGCATGGCGATCTATGAACTCGACGGGCAGGCGCCGGATCTTCCCGGGGACGGAAACTATTTCATCGCCGACACCGCCACGGTGATCGGCAAGGTTCGTTTGCTAAGTTCAGCCAGCGTCTGGTTCGGCGCGGTGCTGCGCGGCGACAACGAATGGATCGAGATCGGCGAAGGCTCCAACGTGCAGGACAACTCGACCTGCCACACCGACATGGGCTTTCCGCTGAAAATCGGCAACGCCTGCACCGTCGGGCATAACGTCATCCTGCATGGCTGCACCATCGAGGACGGCGCGCTGGTCGGGATGGGCTCGATCATCATGAATGGCGCCAGGATCGGCCGCGGCAGTATCGTCGGCGCGGGATCCGTCATCACCGAGGGCAAGCAGTTTCCCGAATATTCCATGATCATCGGCGCACCGGCGCGGGTGATCCGCACGCTCGATCCCGCGCAAGTCGAAAAGATGGGAGGTGCTGCTAAATCCTATATCCGGAACGGACCGCGGTTCAAAAAAGGCCTTAAGAAAATCGGCTGAGGACGCGCGCGCTTCAGCTACCCTCGGACTCCTCGGCCTCCGCCTCGCCGGCGGCTTCTTCATGGCCGGCAGCCCACAATGCATGTTGTTCGGTGCCGTCCCGGTATGGGTTGCCTTCGGCCGGAATGTTCTTCCGGGCGGCTTGCTGGCCTTGTTCGAATGGATCGGGATCGGTGGTCATGATTTCGGTTTCCTTGATGAGATCGGTGTGACCGAGGCTTTCGACAAGGATGCGCTTTTCCGGAGCGCGTCCTTGAGATCGATGGGAATGCCGTGTTTCCTGAGCAGGTCGGCGAACGCTTCATCCGCCAGCTCCTGGATGGTCGCCATCCGGTCGCGCCCCAACTGCTTCAGCTTGTCGAAGGTGTCGTCGTCGAAGGCGATCAATTTACGCACGCGTCATGTCTCCCGCGCTGGCGCCTCGACAATATTCAAGCCGGCCGGCCAAAGATAGTTCCGCAGGTTCAATCGCGCGCGGCGGATTGGGCCGATGCGAACACTGCCATGACGAACCGCAAATCACCAGGCTGCGAGAGGCCGGCCGATATCGGGGGCTTGCGGGCCAATCCTGCGAAAAAAACAAGGCCGCCGGCGGAATATGACGCTCAAGCGGCCTTGCCGTGCCCGGATATTGAAATCGGCTTGCGCCATCCGGTAGGTGCATTGTTGCCCAGTCCGGAATGGGCGAATGTGATCTGGTTCACAATCGGGTCGCGGCGCGCTGTTAAGAGGAGAATCCGCTTCATCGATAGTACCGGCGCCCGGCTTGGCGTCGATCACGCCATTTCATGTTTTCTGAGATCGCGGACATGGTCGAAACGGCTGGCTTGCGGATCGGTGCCGCTCGCCGGAATTTCGGGAACGGCGGCCTCGGCCAGAATCTCGACGGTGATATCGTCGACGGCTGAATCCGCGATTTCGTGAATGAAGCAGATGTTTTTATATTCGCCGGACGCGACGCGCGAGACGACTTCGCGCCGCGTGATCTCGGGATCGACCACGGCTTCGCGTCCGCGCCGCCCGTAATCGATCATCACAACGAAGTACTGCATGGGAACTCTCCATCGCGCGGGGCCGGTTGCCGCCCCAATGGAGTTATTTCCGGGAATCAGAATCAAATCAAGTACAAAATTCTGAAAAAGAGAAATTAGGGGGCGACGTTCCGAGCTCGGACCCTGGGCCGGCGCGAATCACGTCACGCGCTCATTTCGATGCCTTGGCCGCCTTGCGCGACCGGGTGGCGGTCTTGGCCCGCAACCGCGCGATCTGGCCTCTGGGGAGCGTAACGCAAATCTCCCCGATCCATTCCAGCTTAACCCCGTTGATCGGCTTAGCGTTGAAGCTGGTGAGGTTGACGAGGCTGGAGGATTTCCCCCGCTCGATGGTCTTGAGGTAACGCTCGCCGGTCTTGAGCCTGACGGCGGCTTCTTCCCCGTAGAAGCTCGCCAAGGGGTGACGCTGCTCCCTGTACACCACGATGATGTCGCCGCTTTCGTATTTCGGCAGCATGGAATCGCCGGCCACTTCAAAGGCGATGGTTTCCTCCGCAAACGGGAACGGCAGTTCGACGTCGCCCAGACCTTCGGGGGGAACCTGCTCGTGTTCCGGCTCGATCACCGCGCCTGCGCCGACCCGACCCATGATCGGCACCGAATTCAGCTCCAGATAGTCCGTGATGGGCTGGATTTCGCTGGCCTTGATCAGGCGGATTCCCGACAGGATCTCCGAAACCGCGCCCGGACGGACACCCATGACCTTTGCCAGGCCGCCCTTGCTCTTGCCCGTCTTCTTCAGTCCCCGTTCGATCATCTTGGCGTCCAGCATGGCAGCATCCTTTACGAATTTCAGAAGACCTATATTCCGAATTGCAGAAGCAATAGCAATTCCGATTATCGTAAATAACGCTTGACTTAGTTTTCGGAATATAAGAAATATGACGGGAGCGACCCGGACCATGGTGGCCCGCATTATTGGGAATTTGGCAAAAAGGCGGGGAAACGCATGCAATCCAACTGGGCGCCGGCGCATTCGAAGGCATTGTGCGAATATTTCGCGAGGGGAATGTCCTTTTCCGCTATCATCTACGCCATCAACGTGAAATTCAAGACGTCCTATACCCGCAGCGCAGTGCTCGGCCGCGCCACGCGAATGGCACTTGCTGGCGCCCGCCAATCGCGGGGCGGGACCGCGTCGGCTTCGATAACCGAAACGACAAGGCTTCATCGAATCCATGAGCGCGCCAACTCGAAACCCTGGCGGCCGCCACCGGTCTTCAAAGCCACCGAGACCGCCCCGCTTCGTTGCGCCGACGTCGTCCCGCGTCGTCTGTCGCTGCTGGAGCTCGAATGCGACGACTGCCGCTACCCCTATGGCGGCGACGAGGAGGGTGAAGCCATCACCTTCTGCGGTCATCCGCGGCATCCGGGCTCGAGTTACTGCGCGGCGCATTTTGACCTCAGCGTCGGCCCCGGGACGGCGTCGGAAAGGGCGGCCGACCGGATCCTGCTGACGATCGTGGAGCGCCATGAAAGGTCGACCGAATCGACGTTGCCGCAATGCTTTTTCGGATATCCGTCGTTTTAGGGAGTACATCAGCATGGCACGCGCCAGACGCAACAAACCCCACAACCCGGCGAAGGTTCACGACCGTCGCGCCCGCGATTTACTGCGAAACGCGGAAGTGGCGGCGGTCGAGGTCGACGATCCCCTGGGGCTGGAGCCGGGCGACAAGATCGTCACGCTGCGCTCGATCCGTAACGATCCCTTGGGCAGGCTGCACGCGCATCGTCACATCGACGAGGCGCAATACCAGGGCGGGCGGGCCTTTCAGAACGACTGGGAGCGAGCCGAGCGCGGTCCGCAGGCGGTCGATCCCACCCGGGAATATGTCGATGGCGCAAGGATGCGCGAACCGATCACCGAAAGCCAGCGCAAGGCCGTGCTGCGGCTTAACCGCGTTGAGCGCGAACTCGGCGCCGACGGCTCGGCGCCGGTGCACGAGGTGCTGGTCCTCGGACTGACCATGGAGCAGATCGGCCAGCGCCGCAGCGCGCCCGGCCAGCGCTGGATCGACTATTTCGCCAAGCGGTCTCGCGAATGCCTGGACCGGCTGGCGCTGATCTATGGATTTGCGACGGAGCGGAACTAGCTTTGCCGGGGGCTGGGCAACCCCCCGCGGACTTGAGCCGACACTGTCCTCACGTCGTCCGGCGCACGCCCGGATTGAGTTCTTTTACCGAGACGCACGCGCATATCGCCGCGCGTTGCGGGGCGTCCGCGGGACGTGAATGACCGCTCTTGAGCTTTCTGTTGTGCCTACGGCTTCAGCGACAATCCCGTCGCCGTCTCAAGTTCGGCTATCGCTTGCGGCGCACTGAGCACCTTGATGGTGGTCATGCCCATCTGGCGCGCCGGCTTCAGGTTGACACCCAGATCGTCCAGATAGACGCAATGTTCGGGATCGACACCGAGTGCGGTGACCATCATCTGATAGATGCGGGGATCGGGTTTCCTGAGACCGTTTTTTGCAGACTCGATGACATGATCGAACAGCGCCATCACCTCGGCGATATAGAGCGAGCGACCGGCCATGCTGCCAATGGCGTTGGCGGGAAGGTTGTTGGTGATGCAGCCGGTCTTGAACCGGGCCTTCACACGCCGGAGTGCTTCGACCATCTCGGGCCGCAAATCCCCCGATAGCAGCGGCAACACGTCCTTGCCTCGAACTTCCGCGCCCAGAGCGCGCGATTCCGCCGCGAACAACTGATCGAATGCCTCAAGGTCCACTTCGGCGCGCTCGAACCTGGCCCAGGCATTTTCCCAATGATTGGTGGCGTTGGTGCGTCGGATGATGTCGGCGGGCAGCCCGCGCTCGATCTCAAATCGGGCAAATGCCTCGAAAGGTGAACTGGTGAGCACACCGCCGAAATCCCAGATCACAGCTTCGATCATGGTTCCCCACCACCGCCGACCTGGTGACGGCTAACACAGCGTGTCGGCGCGGACCAGCCCGCGTGGTCACGATGTTTTCCCTGGTTTGTCCTGAAAATGCGCCGAGCTCTGACGTTTTCGGCCACAATCGAAAACGACGATCTTTCCATGAAAACGCTCGCCGTCATCACGATTCTCGCGCTGCTCACGATTTCCGGAGCGGCCTGGACCGATCAGGTTCTGACCCACGGTCAGCAGATGGCGCAAGGCGCGGATTGAGGTTGCCCTTACGGGGCCATTGGGGGACGACAGTCATGCTTTCACTGGATCAATTCTTAAGGTTCATCAGCGTACCGGCCGTCATCGCAGCATTCCTGATCGCTTCGCAGGTTTCGGGCGGGATTTCCCGCCCGGCGCAACAATACTCGATCGGCGAATAGCAGCTTAAAATAACCGGCACGATGAACTTACCGGTCGTTTCTGCTGCCATGCAACGGAGCATTTATGCAGCGTGCCCGGTCACGGGCTCTATATTTTTTAGCTGATTTCCGATTTCGCGTTCCGCGATTTGAACGTCATAAGCATTTTGCAGGTTCAACCAAAGTGCCGCCGTAGTCCCGAACGCTTTCGACAATCGAAGCGCCGTATCTGCGGTGACGCTGGTTTCTTCGCTAGCCAGCCGTTCGATGCGGGTTCTCGGTACGCCACAAACCCTGGCCAATGCCCCAGCCGACATTTTCAGTGGGATCAGGAATTCCTCCCGTAAAACCTCACCGGGGTGCAGTGGAGCGAGTCTTCTGGATTTTTTTGCCATTTTTCAAACCCCTGATCGTCCGGTCATTGCTAATGATAGTCGGTAAATTCGACGTTGGTCGGTCCTTCGTTCGTCCAGATGAAGCAGATACGGAATTGGTCGTTAACGCGGATCGAGTGCTGTCCGGTCCTGTCGTCTTTCAGTGCTTCCAAACGATTGCCGGGCCTTGAGATCACCCAATAAAACCGCCGCATCCAGGTAACGGAGCTTGCGGCGGACAATTTTGATCAGATCTGCCGGAAAGCCTTTGCGCACGACACCGTTGAAAGCATCCTCGGTCTGACTATCCCGGAAGCTCTTGATCATTTCAGATATGTATCATACCATGATACACGCGTCAATTGCTGCAGGAGCAGGCGGCAAGGCGTTCAGAACGGTCCTGCGCCAAAGCTGAACGGCTGGACCACGTCGTAGGCGGCTTTCGTCAGCGGCACCGCGTAGTTGACGGTCAGCGCACCGAACGGCGAAGCCCAGGTCAAACCCACCCCGACCGAAGAACGCACGATGTTGGCGTTGGCGACCTGCAACGATTGTGCGGAACCTGGAAATGTCGTCGGTCCGCCGTAGTGAAAGACGCTGCCGGCGTCGACGAAAGCCGAAGCCTTGAGGCCGTATTCCTGGGGTATGCCGGGAATGGCGCTCTGCAATTCCGCCGTCGTCGCCCAGTACATGCTGCCGCCGACATTATCCATGGTGGTGCCCGGCGTGAGGTCGCGTGGCCCGAAGCCGTAGGGCGCAAATCCGCGCACCAACGTCGGGCCGCCGAAGAAGCTGTTGAGCAGCGGCACCTGCTGTCCTCCCCAGCCGGTGATGTAACCGCCCTGGGCGCGGACCAGGCTGACGACGTCATCGTTGATCGGTGTGTAGTACCGCGCATCCTCGGTGGTGCGCAGGAATTTCACGTCGCCGCCGAGGCCGGCGAGATCCTGAGTGAGTTGCGATTTGATGCCGCTGCTCGGGT
Source organism: Bradyrhizobium sp. (assembly GCF_004799405.1). Classification (GTDB taxonomy): domain Bacteria; phylum Pseudomonadota; class Alphaproteobacteria; order Rhizobiales; family Xanthobacteraceae; genus Bradyrhizobium. Next base: position 1,227 of record NZ_SSMW01000001.1, on the reverse strand, counting down.
TTTTATTGTCGTCCAGCGTGCTGTAGGTGACGGTATCGCCGACCGCGGACACCCACTGCGGACCGGCGAGTGCGGCTTGCTGGATCGCCAACGAAGGAGCGGCGGCCAGCGAAGTCGGATCGAGCGTTACGTCCTGATTGTAGATCGAATAGCGATATTGCACTCCGATCTGCTCGGTCAGCGGCGTGCCGAACTGCATCGTCGCGCCATAGGTTTGGGTACCGTAAGACTGGTACGGGCTCGCATCACTCTGCCTGCCGTAAAGCTCGATGCCGGCCGAGACGCGGGTGCCGAGGAAATACGGCTCCGATGCCGACAGATCGATCCCGCGCGCGTACTGGCCGTAGGTCACGGAAGACTTCAACGCCACGCCGGTGCCCAGGAAGTTGCTGTCGCCGAGCTTGACCTCGCCAAGCCAGCCGTCGGTCGTCGAGTAACCCCCGGCAATATTGAAGTCACCGGTCGACTGCTCGGTAACCTCGACATCGAGAATGACACGATCCGGCGCCGAGCCCGGTAGCGGCGAAATCTTGACCGACTTGAAATAGTTCAGGTTCTTGAGGTGCCGCTCGGCACGATCGATCAGCGTCTTGTTGTAGGCATCGCCTTCGGCGATGTCGAATTCGCGCCGGATCACATAGCCGCGGGTGCGGATATTGCCATGAATCTCGATGCGCTCGACATAGGTCCTCGGGCCCTGGTCGATGACGAACGCGACGCCGATGCGACGCGCGCCAGGATCGCGCGCGGGGCGGGGGAGGACCTGTGCGAATGGATAGCCGAGCTTCGCCAGTTCGGTCGAGACTATTTCGGTGGTCTTGTCCAATGCATTGCCGTTGAACACGGCGCCGCTACGGACGCCGAGCAGGGGACGAAGCTTTTCGGCATCAAGCCCCGGCACGTTGCTGACGACGCTGATGTCGCCGAAACGATAGAGCGGGCCTTCGTCAATCGCAAACGTCAGCGTAAATCCCTTTGTTGCCGGATCGTACTCGGCCTTGGCCGCGGGCACACTGGCATCGGCATAGCCCTTGCTGCGATAATACAGCCGCAGCTGCTCGCGATCGGCTGCCACGCGATCGGGGTCATAGACATCGCCGCCGGTCAGAAAGCTCAGCACGTTGGTCGCGGAGGTCTTGATCACGGCGCTGAGCTGACGCTTGCCGAAAACCTGATTGCCAACGAAGTTGATTTGCCGGACCGTGGTCTTGCCGCCTTCCGTCACCA